>NZ_FSRM01000001.1:3202098-3842518 GCF_900141745.1 Paraburkholderia phenazinium
CAACGTTTCGACGAGCGCGGGCAAGGCTTCATCGTCGATGTAGGTATCGGCGAGACCTGCGTACAGGGCATCGGCCGCCCCGATCGTCTCACCGGTCACGGCCAGATAGCGGCCGAGCGCGCCCGGTGTGCGGGCCAGGAACCAGCCCGCGCCGACGTCGGGAAAGAGCCCGATGCGGGTTTCCGGCATCGCCATACGGGTCGACTGGGTCACCACGCGCAGGCCGCCCGTACGATGCGCCCCTTGCGAAATGCCCATCCCACCGCCCATCACCACGCCGTTCATCAGCGCAATGTAAGGCTTCGGATAGGTGAAGATGCTGTGATTGAGACGGTATTCCTCGATGAAGAACGTATCGCGCGCCGCCCCATCCCCGCGCTGAACGGACTCGTACAGGAAGCGGATATCGCCGCCCGCGCAGAACGCGCGCGGATGCTGGCTGCGCACCACGACGGCGAGCACACCGGGTTCCTCGCGCCACGCATCGAGAGCGGCCTGGATCGCGCGAATCATGCCGGTCGACAGTGCATTCAACGCTTTCGGGCGTTCGAGCTCGATAAAACCGATCCGGTTGGCAATGTAGGTGGTGACTTCTTCGCTGACGGCGGCGGCTTCAGAAATTGACATGACGTGACAGGTGAAAAGACCGATGGATGGGAAGGGTGAACGTTATCACGCACCCGCCGCTTTACGCTTTGCGGCGGGGCGCCGTGCGCGCGGTGCCGTTGCAGATGGGGTGGCTGGTGCGGCCGGGCCATCGGCCGGGATGTCGTTGGCCGCGGTCGCGACAACCACTGGCGCATCCCGGGACGCCGCCGGCGGCTCCCGCTCGCCGAACCAGGCGTCCAGCGCGGCGTCGATGATGGTTCCGAGCGGTGCAGTCGGAAACACCGGGCACGTGAGATTGAGCGCGACGATACCGTGCAGCGTGGCCCACAACACCTGGGAAAATACCGCACCTTCCGCCGACGTGCGCAGGCGCCCTGCCGCTTTCAATTCGTCGAGCGCGCTGACCATGAGACGCATCGCTGCGTCGCTCGAGTCGTCGGACGCCGCCGGGTTGATCAAGGCGGCCACGGCCTGAGTATGACTTTCGGGGTGCTTGTCAGCCGCTTTATCCGCCCCTTTATCCGCCCCTTTGTCAGGCTCGCTGCCGGCGCACTGTTCCGCTTCGGACGCCGCCCCGAGCGCGGCACCCATATACGTTGGATCTTCCATGAAGATCAGCCGGTATGTCTGCGGATGCGCGACGCCGAACCCCACATAGGCGTGCGCCATCGCCTTGAGGCGCTCTGCCGGATCGGCAATCTGCGCGAGCGGCTCGAACGTGGCAAGAAGCTGCGCATACCCTTCGGTGCACAACGCGCGCGCAATCTCGTCGCGGCTTGCGAAGTACAGGTAGAGCGTGGCCGGTGAATATTCGATGGCGTCGGCAATCTTGCGCATCGACAGCGCAGCGAAGCCTTCGCGCACCACGATGCGCCGCGCCGCATCGAGGATGCGTTCGCGTAGCGCCTGCTTCTGGCGAGTCTTTCTTTCTGTGATTCCCATGGCATGCATTTTCCGGTTGACAAACTGAAAAGTCAAATTAAACTGAACACCGTTTACTGAACATCGTTCATAAAATTTTGACCGGCCACTCAAGGGTAGTGTCCGGCAGCCACCTGTTCAAGGAGTCGTCATGGAGAATGCAGGAAAAGTCGGGCTGTTCGGCGCCGCGGGCGCTATCGGGCAAAGCATTGCTGTCGCGCTCGCCGCGGCCGGCCGTCACTACCGGGTCATCGGACGCTCGCGCAGTGCGCTCGAGGCGGCCTTCGGCCACGATCCGTATGCGGAAATCGTCACCTGGAACCCGGAAGATCCGGCGTCGGTTACAGCCGCGGCCCAAGGTCTGCAGACCGCGGTATATCTGGTCGGGGTGCCCTATAACCAGTTCGAGAAGCATCCGCCGCTGATGGAAAAAACTTTGGCCGGCCTGAACGCAGCGGGCGTCGAGCGCCTGATCCTGATCGGCACGGTCTATCCCTATGGTCGCGCACGCAGCGAATTCGTGACGGAGAAGCATCCACGTGAGCCGCACACTTTCAAAGGAAAGATGCGGCTCGCCCAGGAAAATCTGGTGCTCGAGGCGCACGGTCGCAAGGGACTGTCGACGCTCGTGCTGCGCCTGCCGGACTTCTACGGCCCGGGTATCGAACGCAGCGTTCTGAATGGCGCCTTCGAAGGCGCGGCGCATGGCACGCGCGCGCAGATGGTCGGCCCCATCGATGTGCGGCACGAATTCGTGTTCGTGCCGGATGTAGGCCCGGTAGTCGAGACGCTCACGCGTACCCCTGAGGCCTACGGGCGCTGGCTGCACCTCGCCGGCCCCGGCACGATTACGCAGCGTGAGGTTGCCGAGAAAGCGTACGCACTAGCCGGACATAAGCTCAAGATGATGGTGGCCGGCAAGCCGATGCTGCGCGTGCTCGGTCTCTTCAATCCGATCATGCGCGAACTGGTGGAGATGAACTACCTGATGAGCGAGCCGCTTGTGCTCGACGACAGCGCGCTGCAAACGTTGATCGGTCCGATCCGCAAGACCTCCTATGACGATGGGATCCGCATCGCGTTGGCAGGGGCCAGTTCGCAGCCACAACCGAACAGGCACTAAAGACGCGCGGTTTGACGCTTGGCCGGCAGCCTCACAGTCCGGCGACGTTGCCTGGCGGAAAGTGACCGCTCTTCAGCAACACCGGGGTGCCGTTGCTGATCTGCAAATGCTCGCGCGCCACTTCTTCAATACGGCCGCGCCCGGCATCGAATGCGCGCATCCAGCCTTCGAGATCTTCAGAGCGCGCGCCGAAATGGTCCTCGAGCGCTTCGACCGAGATCGCGCACGGCACGGTCTCGCCGTCGACCAGCGCGCGGAATACGACAGTCAGATTGGAATCGCGGTAAGCGGGCGCGTCCGCGGGAAACCGAATTTCCATGGTTGCCTCATCAGAAGAATCCGTCGGAAAAGCAGGCATCGGAACACGCAGTCCCGCGCGTTCGGGTGTCGCGCTTATGGTACTCGCCCGAACGGAATGTGGTCCACTCCCTACAGTCGACACCGGGAGCACTTGCTTCAATCATGCTCGATCAACCGGTCGATGTAAGCTCTCGCAGACTGCTCGACGTGTTCGAGCGCCTCTGCTTCTGTAGCGAAGCGATGTTCGCCGCCAAGGTCAAGCAACGTCTCGATACGATGCGAATCATCCGGACCACGCTGCGAGAGGCTCACCGAGCCCACGTAAATCGCGTCGGGCGCGTTCGCCTCCGCTGCCTCATATGTGACAACGAGGCGCGCAGCGGCACTGATGAAGTAACCGCGGTACGGACCGCTCACACGTTCTGCCATATGCGTTCTCCTCGTTAATTTTCGCGGGTCCACCACGTTCGGCGCAGACCGGCGGGCGCGCATCGTTGCGCGCCGAGGTGTTCCTCTAAGGTATAAGTCGCTTTTGAGCCCAATAAGTTCTGCGCGCGAGAACATGCTGTTGCCTTACGGACAACGCACGATCCCCAAGCGCAGCGCGGACGCATCCTGGGGTCGGGTACGATCTGTGCGTCGGCCCACACGAACCTTGAATCGGCGATATGGGAGAATGTTTTTAGACTTCCGTCGTCATCCGTCTAAAAAGGAAACACCATGAAGCTACTTACGCGGGGCTGTCTCCCGTTTAGCCGACGCCTGGCCGCCATCGCCGCATGCGGCACCCGCCGCGGCCTTGCGCGCTACGCTGCGCTGCCCCTCGCCGTGCTGGCCACTGTCGGTCTCAGCGCATGTGCGTCGTCAAATACAACCTCGCTGATCAACCTGCCAAACGGAGAAACCGGCTTCGCGGTTAACTGCAGCGGCGCGGACGCCGACTCGAGCTGGGCATCGTGCTACGTGCAAGCGGGCCAGGCATGCGGCGCCACCGGCTACGACATCATCTCCAAAGACAACGACCAGGGCGGCCCGACAGGCGGCGGCGTCACCAACGTCGTTACGGCGAATGTGAAAAACCGTTCGATGATCGTCCGCTGCAAATAAAACGCGAGGCGTCAGTGCGCCTGCATCTTCGAGAACAGGTTGAGCACGACGACGCCGCAGATGATGAGCCCAAGTCCGAAAATGGCGGGCCAGTCGGGCACCTGACCGTAGAGCACCACGGCAACCAGCGTAATCAGAACAATGCCGACGCCCGACCAGATCGCATAGACGATGCCGACGGGAATGCTTCTGAGCGTCAACGAAAGACAGTAGAACGCCACGCCGTAACCCAGCACCACGACGACTGCGGGTAAAAGACGCGAGAAGCCCTCCGAGGCGCGTAGTGCGGAAGTGGCAATCACTTCGGCGACGATGGCAATGGCGAGCAGCACATACGGTGGCAAGCGCATCGGTTCAGGCCTTCGCAAGCGCGAGCTTGCTGTAGTCGTGACCGAGGTGCGCGCACAACGCCTCCACGACCAGTTCGTGATCCGATCGCTGCGGCAAGCCCGACACCGTCACCGAACCGATCACACCGGCACCGGCGACAGTCAACGGAAACGCACCGCCATGCGACGCATACTCGTTGAGCGACAAGCCGTGCTTTTCGGCGAGCGTGCTGCCCGCCTGCTGCATACGCAAACCGATTGCATAAGAGCTGCGCCGGAAATGCGCAACGGTGTTGCCCTTGCGGCGCACCCAGTCGACATTGTCAGGTGTCGCACCGGGGAGCAGGTTGAAGAACAGCGGCTGACCGAACGTGCGTATGTCGATGGCCAGCGCGAGTCCGCGCGCATTGGCAAGCTCGTGCAAATAAGCGCCGAGTTGCCACGCACGGTCGGCATCGAATTGAGGAAACACCAGCGCGTTTTCCTGAGCGACAATCGACTGCAGATCGTGAACGATGTCCATGAGCGGGAAAGGAATGAAGGAAGGACACGCTGCAATCACTTGCCGATGACCGACGAAGATCAACGGAGCGGCAACGCAGATGGAACACGGATTCTAGCTGCAACAAGCCACTTCGCGAGCACGTAACAGCACCGCCATCATCTGTGCGTTGAAGTCGATTCTTAAAAAGGTATTGCACGGACAACCTGGTTCCGCTATAATCTTTTCTTCGACGGACGCGGGGTGGAGCAGTCTGGCAGCTCGTCGGGCTCATAACCCGAAGGTCGTAGGTTCAAATCCTACCCCCGCAACCAAGTAACTCACGTCGAACAACATCAAGGGCTTGCCAAACCGGCAGGCCTTTTTTGTTTGCGTCTCTTCTGCCTGCTTCCCTCTTCTTCTTGCTTTGCGCCCCACAGCTTTTCTTCCTTCGCGGCTTCGCTAAAAATTCTCGAGCATCGCATATAGCGCGATGATTCCAGCCGCACTCAAAAGCAAACGGTTACCCGACAGCAGCGCCTGCACCAGCGAACTTGAAAACACCGACACGGCCAGTACACACAGCGGGAAAAGACCGAGGCCGCCGAAAAAGTCCGCCGCAGTCATTTTGCAGAAAAACGCCCGCATTGGATGCACCCGCCTCGCAGAACGCCGCGTCGGCAAGCACACGCGTTTGACATAGCGGGCCCACGACCACGCAACCGCCATCAAGTAGGAAAATTCATCAACCCAACCTCCATCAATCTGTAGTCCGAACAGAGTTATGCCAACTTGTAGCGCCATGCTCAGACGATATCAAATTCTGTGAGCGTCGCCGCTCCTGCGCCAATCACAATGCCTATTGTCTGCATATCAACCGACCGGTCGATCCAGCCAAAGAACATGCTGGCCGTGACCCCGCCAATCACCCCACAACCGAAGATAAACCGAAGCTGTTCAAAGATTTTCCACTTGCGCATAATGCCCTTCCCCCACTGCGTGACAAGTGCCCTTACGAGGGCAACCAAATAGAGTAGCAATCCTAACGCAATCGCTCACCCCTTGCTAAGCGATTCTTTCGGATTAGCCATCCGGCCAGGGCCAGCGCTACTGCTCCGCGCTCCTGCTTTTCTCCAACTCAATCGCTCCCATCTTCAAAGCTCGCCCTGGTGATAAACTCCTATCACCATTCTTCGTCCCCTTCCTATGAAATTCTGTTCTGTCTGCGGTCACCCGGTCAGCCTGAGCATTCCGCCGGGCGACAATCGCGAGCGTTTTGTCTGCGCCAGTTGCGGTACCGTGCACTATCAGAATCCGCGCAACGTGGTCGGCACCATCCCCGTCTGGGACAACAAGGTGCTGCTTTGCCGCCGCGCGATCGAGCCGCGCTACGGTTACTGGACCTTGCCCGCCGGCTTCATGGAAATGGGTGAGACGACCTCCGAAGGGGCATCCCGCGAAACGCTGGAGGAAGCCGGCGCGCGCGTCGAGGTGCAAAACCTGTTCTCGCTGCTCAACGTGCCGCATGTGCATCAGGTGCATATTTTCTACCTCGCGCGGCTGCTCGATCTCGACGTGGATGCCGGCGAAGAAAGCCTCGAAGTAAAGCTGTTCGAGGAACACGAGATTCCGTGGGACGACATCGCGTTTCCCACCGTCGGCCAGACCTTGCGCTTCTATTTCGCTGACCGTCAGACCGGCAGTTACGGCCTGCACACCGGCGACATCTTCCGTTCGCTGCGCGAAGGCTGAGCGTCCCGGCATGGTTCCCTGGCTCGGACCCGACGATCCGTTCCCTGCCGTGGAGCGTGCGCTCGGTGCGGCCAGCGGCGCGCCGGGCCTGCTTGCCGCCAGTGCGGACCTGCTGCCCTCGCGCCTGATCGACGCCTACCGGCGCGGCATTTTCCCGTGGTATTCAGACGGTCAGCCGGTGCTCTGGTGGAGCCCGGATCCGCGCATGATCCTGCGTCCGGCCGAATTCAAGGTATCCCCGTCGCTACGCAAGACCTTGAAGCGGGTCTTGCGCGAGGACGCCTGGGAAATCCGCGTCGACCACGATTTCCCCGCTGTGATGCGCGCCTGCGCCCAGGCGCCGCGCCGCGGCCAGCGCGGCACGTGGATCACCGCGGACGTCGTCGATGCCTACACGTCGCTGCATCGCACGGGCGATGCGCACAGCATCGAAACCTGGTTCGAAGGCGAGCGCGTAGGCGGTTTGTATGGCGTGTCGTTCGGGCACATGTTCTTCGGCGAGTCGATGTTCGCGGAGGTCACGGATGCGTCGAAAATGGCGCTCTCCGCGCTCATCGGACACTTGCGACGTCACAAAATAGAAATGATAGACTGCCAGCAGAACACGTCGCATCTGGCGTCGCTGGGCGGTCGCGAGATAGCGCGCAAGGCGTTCATCGCGCATGTCCGCGCGTCTGTCGATGCCGCGCCCATCCCCTGGCGCTTCGACAAGACGGTCCTGCTCGATGTCGTCGCGCCTGCGGCGTAGCGAGCATAGCCGGGCCCGTTGTTGGTAAAACGGGTTTGAAATACTCAGAGACGCTTCGAGAGCTGCCAACGTGACGCACCCCAACGAGCTGCCGCTTTCACCCCTTTCCGCGCTGCAATTCTATGCAACGGCGCCGTATCCTTGCAGCTATCTGGAGGGGCGCGTGGCACGCTCGCAAGTCGCCACGCCAAGCCATCTGATTAATTCCGACGTCTACACCGACCTGGTCAAGGCGGGCTTCCGGCGCTCGGGCGTGTTCACCTACCGCCCGTATTGCGACGGCTGCCGCGCCTGCGTGCCGGTGCGCGTGCCGGTCGACCAGTTCGAGCCGAACCGCACCCAGCGCAAGGTGTGGAAAAAACACGGCGGTCTCGTCGCCACGGTTGCACCGCTGCACTACGACGAAGAACATTACGCGCTCTACATGCGCTATCAGTCGGCACGGCACGCCGGCGGCGGCATGGATCGCGACAGCCGCGATCAGTACGAGCAGTTCCTGCTGCAAAGCCGGATCAACTCGCGGCTGGTCGAATTCCGCGAGCCGCTCGCGGGACACCCTGACGCGCCGGGCGTGCTGCGCATGATCAGCATGATCGACATCCTCGGCGACGGGCTCTCGTCGGTCTATACCTTCTTCGAACCGGATCTCGCGCACAGCAGCTTCGGCACCTACAACATCTACTGGCAGATAGAACAGGCGCGCAGCCTGCGTCTGCCTTACGTCTACCTTGGCTACTGGATCCGCGAGAGCCAGAAAATGGCGTACAAGGCCAACTTCCGACCGCTGGAAGGCCTCGTTGACAGCACATGGCGCACGCTCGATCCGCAAAGCCTCGAGCTGGCGCCTGTCGACGCCGCGATTCAGGGCCGGCGCGGCCCCGTCAAGCTGCCCCGCTGAACCTCCCTGCCGATTGCCAGCGCGGCGAACTCTCCCCCGCCTCTGCGCCCTGCCATCCCGTTAAAGCCGGTAAAATACCGGGTTCCCATTTCCAGCCGTCCGGCTCCGCCCCGTGTTCAGTTCCCTCTACCCGCTCGTACGCGCCCAACTCTTTCGCATGGACGCGGAAGACGCTCACCACCTGACCTTGCGCCTGCTCGGCGCGGCCGGCCGCACGGGCGTCGCAAGCGCGCTCGCGCCGCGCGTGCCCGACGCGCCGCGCACCGTGATGGGGCTGACGTTCCGCAACCCGGTGGGACTTGCAGCCGGACTCGACAAGGACGGCGCGTGCATCGACGGGCTGGCCGCGCTGGGCTTCGGTTTTATCGAGGTAGGTACGGTCACGCCACGCGCGCAGCCTGGCAATCCGCGGCCGCGCATGTTCCGCCTGCCGCAGGCGAACGCTGTGATCAACCGGATGGGCTTCAACAACGCCGGGGTCGACCAGTTCGTGAAGAACGTGCAGGCCGCGCGCTATCGCGGTCCGCTGGGACTGAACATCGGCAAGAACGCCGATACGCCGATCGAGCGCGCCGCCGAGGACTATCTGTACTGTCTCGAGCGCGTCTATCCGTTCGCGAGCTACGTGACGGTCAACATCTCGTCGCCGAACACGAAGAACCTGCGCCAGTTGCAGGGTGCCGGCGAACTCGACGCCCTGCTCGCCGCGCTGAAGGACAAGCAGCAGCGTCTCGCGGATCTGCACGGCAAGCTGGTGCCGCTCGCACTGAAGATCGCCCCGGACCTCGACGACGAGCAGATCAAATCGATTGCCGACACGCTGCTGCGTCATCGCTTCGAAGGCGTGATCGCCACCAATACGACGCTTTCGCGTACGGCGGTCACGGGTCTGCCGCATGCCGAGGAAACCGGCGGCCTGTCGGGCAAGCCGGTATTCGATGCCTCCAATGAAGTGATCCGCAAACTGCGCGCCGAAGTCGGCGAGACCGTGCCGATCATCGGCGTCGGCGGCATCTTTTCCGGCGCAGACGCGCGCGCTAAACTCGCCGCCGGCGCGGCGCTGGTCCAGCTTTACACGGGCTTCATTTACCGCGGCCCGGCGCTGGTAGCCGAATGCGCGCAGGCGCTGGCTTAAACTAAGGCTATGCCTGCCCGGGCAACGCCCGGCCACGTTATATAGGCATAAACAAACAGTATTTGAGTATTGATAGTCTGCTTTGTTATCCTTTCCGATGTTCTAACCGCCCGTCTGGGCAAAAAAACGAATAAAGGAAGACGATGAAATCTCGCTTGCTGAAAAAACTCCTCGTGGCTGGTCTGATCGGCGCCTCGTTCACCGCCGTAGCCGCCCACGCAGCAGACCTGCTCGATCAGGTCAAGCAAAGCGGCACGCTGCGCATCGGCCTCGAAGGTACGTTCCCGCCGTTCGACTCCAAGGCGCCGTCGGGTGAGCTGGTCGGGTTTGACGTGGATATCGCCAAAGCGGTCGCGCAGAAGCTCGGCGTGAAGCCGGTGTTCGTGACGACCGAATGGAGCGGCATCATCGCGGGTCTGCAGGCCGGCAAGTTCGATGTGATCGTCAACCAGGTCGGCATCACGGACGCGCGCAAACAGGTGCTCGATTTTTCGCCCGGCTACACGTTCTCCGCGGCCCAGCTGATCCAGCGCAAGGACGACTCGCGCGAGTTCAAGTCGCTCGACGACCTGAAGGGCAAGAAGCTCGGCGTGGGCCTCGGCACGAACTACATGGATATGGCGAAGTCGGTGCCGGGCATCGACGTCAAGACCTATCCGGGCGCGCCTGAGTATCTGGCTGACCTCGCCGCCGGCCGTCTCGACGCCGCGCTCAACGACCGTCTGATGCTGGCCTATCTGCTGAAGACTTCGCCGCTGCCGCTGCGCACTGGTGCGATGGTCGGCACCGGCACGCCGTCGGGCATTCCGTTCAAGAAGGGCAATCCGAAGTTCGCCAAGGCGATCGACGATGCAATGACCCAGCTCGAAGCGGATGGCACCTTCACGAAGATCTCCGAGAAGTGGTTCGGCATCGACGTCACGAAGCCCATCGCGAACTGAGCCCCACTGAGCGTTTATGATGTGCGCTTTGCTGCGCACATCACTCATCGCCCATGTCCACCACTTCCCTGCTCGTCCAATCGCTTCCGGTGCTCGCTCAGGGCGCCATTCTGACGGTCAAGTTCGCGGTCCTGTCGATGATCTTCGGACTGCTTGCCGCCAGCGTCATCGCCGTGATGGGCATCAGTCACAACCGCGTGTTGAACTGGATCGCACGCGTCTACGTGAGCCTGATGCGCGGCACACCGTTGCTGGTGCAGATCTTCGTGATTTACTACGGCTTGCCGAGCCTCGGCATCTCGCTCGATCCGACGCCTGCGGGTGTGATCGCGCTGTCGGCTAATGTCGCGGCGTATCTGTCGGAGAGCATGCGCGGCGCCATCCTCGGCATTCCGAGTGGCCAGTGGCTCGCGGCTTACAGCTTAGGTCTGTCGCGGCGTCAGACGCTGCGGTATGTGGTGGCACCGCAGGCACTGCGCATCGCCGTGCCAAGTTTGTCGAACAGTCTGATCAGCCTGATCAAGGACACTTCGCTGGTGTCGGTGATCACCGTGACCGAGCTGTTGCGCAGCGCGCAGGAAGTAATTGCGTCGACCTATCAGCCGCTGCCGCTTTACCTCGCTGCGGCGGCCATCTACTGGGTGCTGTGCCAGGTGCTCGAATGGGTCCAGCACTGGTACGAACAGCGCCTCGCACTACCCACGCGGCACTGAGTCACGTGTGAGGCGAGGCGTGCGGCGTGCCCCCGCCTCGCAGCGTGAGCGCAAGCGAACCTGATCGGCGAGCGCTCAGCGCGCCGCCAGCGGCGCATCCAGCGGCGCCCCGAAGCGGCTGAAGCGCGGCTCGTAGTAATGATCGGGGTCGAGCGAGAACGCGACGCGACGCGTGCGGCCCATCAGTTCCGTGCGCGGGAAAAAGCCGAAGTAGCGTGAATCCGCGCTGTTGTCGCGGTTATCGCCAAGCATCAGATACTGGCCCGGCGGCACGACCACCGGCCCAAACGAATTGCGCGGGCTCGGCGAATCCGGCGAAAGCCGCACGATATGCGACACACCGTCGAAACGCTCAGTCAGATAGTCGCCCGGCGACGACGCATCGCCCGGCAGCGGCCCGAACTTGAGCGGTTGATAGGCCGCGCGCACGCCGTTCACATACAGCACGTTGTCGCGCATCGCCACGCTGTCGCCCGGCAAGCCGATCAGCCGCTTGACGAGCAGTTCGTGGGCCGCCGACGACTCGATCGTGACGATGTCGCCACGCTGCGGATCGTGCAGATGCGCGATCGCGATATGCGTGAGCGGCACGCGCAGGTCATACGCCATCTTGTCGACGAGGATGCGGTCGCCCTCGCGAATGGTCGGCAGCATCGAGCCGCTCGGCACCACGTTCCAGTCGGCGATCGCACTACGGAACAGCACCATCAACACAATAAACGCGACAAGGCTCTTGTTGTCGCGCCACAATTTTCCAAGCATGCGCATCGAAAGCGGCTCCTGCGGAAGGTAATCGAAAGCTTCGGCGGCGCCTGGGCACCGCGTCCGCGCAAATCGTACCACCGCGGCACACCGTGCGCGTCACGGGTGCCCGCAGCGCAGCACTGCCCACACCGCCCTTCGCGCGGCTCACTCTCCCGCGAAACGCAGTCCTAGTGCGGACCGCGCCGCGTCGGTCATCGCAATCATCTGCAATGACTTCGCGTGCGGCATCACCGGACTCTCCAGTTGCCCCGCCCGGATCAGCTCGCAGAAATGCGCGGTTTCATAGTTGAGGCCTCCGCCTTCGAACGGCACATCCAGTTCGACGACGCGCCCATCGGCATAGCGGATCGTGGCGCGGGCCGGGTTCCACCAGTTCTCGTGGATCGTGACGTGTCCGCCCGCCGCCAACAGCAGCGCATCGCCCTTGCCATGCAGGTCGAGCCCGCAGAACAGTTGCGAGATGCCGCGCTCGTGCTGGCTATTGAGGCTCGCAAAAATATCGACGCCGGTCGGCCCGAGCCGGCCGAGCGTCTGCACCTCGAGCGGCGCACCGAGCCAGTCGACGGCCAGGAACATCTCGTAGATGCCGATGTCGAGCAGCGCGCCGCCCGCGTGTTCGAAGGAAAACGACGGATGATCGGGCGGCACGTTCGCCGCCGAACAGCCGGCCCGCACAAGGCCGATTTCGCCGATGGGGTCGTCAGCCAGATGGGCGCGCAAAGCCCGATACAGTGGATAGAAAGGCGGCTTCATCGCCTCCATGAAAAGCCGTCGCGCACCGCGCGCGGCCGTCAGCACGCGTTCGAGCTGGGCGGCATTGATCGTGGCCGGCTTTTCGCACAGCACGTGCAGGCCTGCCTCGAGCGCCGCGATCGCGTAGTCCACGTGGCTGTCCTGCAGCGTGGCGATATAGAGCGCGTCGATACCGCTGGCGAGCAGCGCGTCGAAGCTCGCGCACGCCGTGCCGCCAAACTCCGCGGCAAAAGCCGCCGCCGGTTCGGCGCGGCGCGACCAGAGCGCGGTCAGTTGCGCGGCTTCGACATGCGCGAGGCCCTGGGCAAAGCGGCGGGCGATACGCCCCGTGCCGACGATGCCCCAGCGAATCACGGTGGGGTTCACAGAGGATAAGTGTTCAGGCGCGTCCCCTCCGGGGACGGCTTCCAGAGCGTTGTTCATGTGGCGTTCGAGTTCCGGTGCGGTAGAGACCAGGCGCCATTGTCGCCCAGGTCTCCCCGATCGCACGCAACCGCGAACCGCCAACTAAGCCGAAAACGTGCTGCCGATCTCTTCCGCTGTGAAATCGATCAACGCGAGCGAAGCCGCTTCCGCTTCCTTCGCATCGCGCCGCTCGATCGCCGCGACCACGCGCCCGTGGTTCGCCACCACGGTCTCCCACGCGCCCGGCCTGGCCGTCACGATGGGATTGGCAGCCGCCAGCGCACCGCGGATGATCGCAGCCATCTGCTGGAAGAACTGGTTGCCGCTCGCCACCACGATGCGCGTATGCAGCAGCTCGTCGGCCGCCTGATAGCCGGCCTCGCCCGGGCGGATGGTGCGGAACGCGTCGTAGGCATCGCGAATCCCGGCAATATCCGCCGCACTGCCGCGCGCCGCCGCCTGAGCGCACGCACGCGGTTCGATCAGGATGCGAAACTCAATCACATCGCGCAGAAACACCGGATCGGGCTTTGCACGAAAACGCCAACTCACCACATCCTCATCGATCATCCGCCAGTCGCGCATCGGCCTGATGCGCGTGCCTATCTTCGGCCGCACATCGAGCATATCGCGCGCGAGCAGCATCGACAGCGCTTCACGCATCACAGTTCGACTCACATCGAACTCTTTGGACAACACATCCTGCGGTGGCAGCACAGCGCCATATTTTTCTTCGACGATGCCCGTGACGAGCCCGTCCATGACCTTGCTGACCAACGAACGATCCTTGTTTCCCTGTTCCATGACACTCTCCCCGAAAGCGGGTTATCCCCCCGCGTAGCCTGTTGATCAAGCGGCCCTCGTGTGTCGTTTTGTATTGTTTGTTGTTGTATTAATCGATACGGTGCTAGCTTAAAAACAGATGCGCCAGTTGGGAAACGTCCTGACAGGGTTATCCCTCTGAAGAATTGTTTCGTTCATGTAACGCGCTGGCCGAAGAAGCGCGCCAAGCTTGCGTGATAAGCGTGCGCGGGCCTCACAGATTGCATCGTGCGACGACGCACGCAGCGTCGTCGATTGGCGGATCTACAACAGCTTGTGTCCGACAGCGCACAACCTGGCTCCGGTAGCGGACGGTTCAGCGACCCGAAGTGTCGCTACTCTCATGTGCCGCCTCCGGGGCACGGCCATATTGATCGTCGAAGCGCACGATATCGTCCTCGCCGAGATAGCCGCCCGATTGCACCTCGATGATTTCGAGCGGTGTCTTGCCCGGATTCTCGAGCCGGTGCGTCACGCCGAGCGGAATATAGGTCGACTGGTTCTCCGACATCAGGAAAGTCTCCTCGCCGCGCGTGACGCGTGCCGTGCCGCGCACGACCACCCAATGTTCCGCGCGGTGATGATGCATCTGCAGCGACAGACGGCCGCCCGGGTTCACCACGATGCGCTTCACCTGGAAGCGCTCGCCGCGGTCGATCGAATCGTAGAAACCCCACGGCCGCTGGACCTTGCGATGCTCCTGCACTTCCGGGCCGCGCTCGGTCTTGAGGCGGCTGACGATCGCGCGCACGTCCTGGACACGGTCCTTGGCGGCGACCAGCACCGCATCGGCGGTTTCGACCACCACCACGCCCGACAGGCCGACGCATGCGACCAGCCGGCCATCCGAATGCGCGAAACTGTCGCTCGAACCTTCGAACAGCACCCGGCCGCGGCCAACATTGCCATCGGCGTCCTTGCCCGACGCTTCCCAGACCGCATCCCAGGCGCCGACATCGGACCAGCCCGCGACAAGCGGCACGACCACGCCGGCGAGACCCGCCTCGGCACCGACCTGTTCCATCACCGCATAGTCGATCGAATCGGAAGGACAGGCTGCGAAAGCCGACTGATCGAACTGGCGTGCGCCGGTGCTGTCGAGCGACGCCCGCGCAAACGACTCCACGCACGTCGACGCGATCGAGGGACGGCAACGCGCAATGGCGGCGAGCCACACCGACGCGCGCACCACGAAAATGCCGCTATTCCACCAATACCCGCCGCTCTCGACGTAGCGTTCGGCCAGTTCCCGATCCGGCTTCTCGACGAAGCCGTCGATTGCACACGCCCCTTGCAGCCCGACCGGCGCGCCGATCCGGATATAGCCATAGCCCGTCTCTGCCCGCTCGGGCGGCACGCCCAGCGTCACGATGGCACCCTGCGCGGCATGCAGCACCGCTTGCGCAAGCGCCGCGACGAACGCCTCGTTGTCGGCAATCAGATGATCGGCAGGCACGACGATCAGTACCGGATCCGGGCCGTCGGGCAGATCGGCCTGCGCGGCAAGCGCGGCGAGCGTCAGTGCCGGCGCGGTATTGCGCGGCGACGGTTCGACCAGAACACGCGGCACGCCGCCGCAGCGCTTGAGCCGCTCAAGCGTGGCCAGATGCAGATCGCCGCCGCATACGACGATCGGCGCAGCCCGCACGAAGCCCGGTGCACCCTGAGACTGGCGCTCGCCGGCAAACAGGCGCTCGAGCCGATGAATTGTCGATTCGAGCAGCGACTCATCGCCGAACAGGTTGATCAGCTGCTTGGGGCTTTGCTCGCGCGACAACGGCCACAGCCGCGTGCCTGAGCCACCCGCGAGAATCACGGGCTGCACGACGCAGTCTTCCATTGCCTCGCGTGCCAGTGCTGGCTGCGCAGCCGGCGATGCAAATTCGTTCAAATTGAAATTGTTCATTCGAGCCTCTCCAATGCACACCCCCAGAGCCCCCGCGACCCTGATTGAATCCGACACAATAGGCGTGATAGTTTGATTGGAGCATGCTCAGGCAGCCCGTCTCTGTTCGTACCCACACACTGCCTCACGGGCCAGGCGGCCTTCGATCTGTCTCTACGGGTTCATAGGCGCCAAAGCCGGAAAGACGTACCGACGCCATTGCCGTTCATGTGGTTATAACGATTAGAATACCGAAATAATTAACGTTCTTCGCCGACAGATAACTCGCGAATGGATGCCATCTCTGGCAGCACGCGGCGATTCGGGGCCCACGCCGATGTGCTCACAGATTTTCGAACGTACCCGCACCCGACATGATGCTGCGCTCGCGCCGGGCAAAGGCCATCGGCGCCCGGACGTTACGCGTGCGGCACGTCAAACCGACAGATAGCGCGCCATGGTCGAGGAATGGCCCCTCCACCTTGCGAAAGCCGAACTGCTCATAGAAGGCACGCATGCCTACTGGCGCAGTCACTCGCACGAGGATTCCCGGCCAGCGCTCCGCCGTCGCCCACAGAACCCGCTCGATCAGTTCCTCGGCCGTGCCGTCGCCGCGCCTCGCCGGGCTTGTCAAGACCTTGTCGAGCACCACTTGCGGATGCTTCGTATCGACGCGCCGAATCCGCGCATACGCCATGATCGGCATTGCGTGAGACATGTCTTCGGCCGCGAAAACGTGCAGCGCGTATTCGTCGCGGCCATCGGCGTCGAGACACAGGTGCGACTGTTCGACGACGAATACGGCGCTGCGTGCGCGCATGATCAGATACAACTCACGTACCGTGCATTGCTCGAATTCGAGCGTCTTCCAGTTCATCGCGCGTCCCCTCCTGCGATTTATTCGACAGGACCTGGTCATTGCCATGCACGCAAGGTACGCCGACGCTCCTTTCGAACTCGGTGCGCAAGCGCACCGACGACAAGACGTCACAAGCAGTCAAATGCGAACAACCGGGAAGGACAGAACGGCCTCGAACTACACCTGATCCATGACACCAGTAAGTCGTTGCAGGCACAACCTCGGCATATCTGCCTCAACGACTCAGGAGTCAAGATTGCATCGAAAATCGCGTGCTTCAACTCGCGCCACGCATCGGCCACACACAAGTCACACATCGTGCAGCGCATGTACGCCGCCGACTGTCGTGGACGACTCGTCGACTTCATCTATGCACATCGCTTCGGCCCGCACACGCATGACGTGATGCACGCGGCACTTCGCAATCCGTCAACTGGACAAGCCTGCTCGCGCATGTTCCATCGTGTCGTCCAACTGTTCATGAACGATTCACCAGGTGCCGTTTAACGCGAACGATACAGATGCCGCACTTGAGCCCGAGGTATGCAGAATTAATACTGAAGCACCGTTTTTTTAGCGCTGACGCGATCCGCTGGATCACCTGACTGCCCCACAGCGCGCATGGAACCTCACTCTACGCATTTCGTTGTAGCGAGTTCGAGAAGGTTACGTCGACATCGAACTGGTCGTCAAAAACCACTTCCGTGCGCCAGCCCACGCAATCCGCTAACCACATGTGAATCATTTCTGAGTCATCTTGGACGGCGGTGTATGGTCCCGCCCAGCTAGCATTTCGGCGTCGATTCGCCTTGCTCCGCCGCCTGTCCGACACGAACTAACGCAATCCGATCAAAGACTTGAGTCAAAAACAAATGCTTCGGGCGCGGCCATGACCAGGGAGGCCCCTGGTACAAAATTGAAACAAAAACGCACATTTTGCAGCGCAAACCCCCATTGACCTCTTCGCTGCGTCGCACCAGTACTCATTCCGGACAAGCTGGCACAGTCCTCGCTAAATGAGAAGCGCAACACCAGCGCCGATGTACACAACCCAAAAATAACGCTGGCGCGCAACAGCCATACGGGGCCCGCACTGCAAATCCATGACCGCTCGCCAGGCGGCAACGCAAGACGGATGCAGGGACGGGTAGAAAAAACAAGGAGCTGCCTCACGCGGCTCCACGCGAGGACCGAATCATGCTTACGCTTCAATCCGATCTGCACGGCAATCATTTGCTTGGCGCACTGCCCTCCCATGAGTGGCAAGCCATCGCCCCTCACCTCGAACTCGTCCATCTGCGCACTGAACAGCTTCTGTGCGATTCCGGACAACGTATTCATCACGTTTATTTTCCGACTACCGCGATCATCTCGATGTTGTCGACGATGGAAGACGGCAGCTCGGTTGAGATCGCCGCAGTTGGACGCGAAGGCATGACGGGCGTTCCGGTATTGACGGGCGGCGAGACCATGCCTAACCGAGTGCAGGTGCAAAGCGCCGGTTTCGCCTATCGCATGACGGCGCAAGCCCTCAGCCAGCAGTTCGCGCGCTCCGACTTTCTGCGCCGCCTGCTGATGCTCTATATGCATGCTCTGCTCACGCAGGTTGCACAGACCGCGGCATGCAACCGCCATCACTCGCTGAACAAACAGCTGTGCCGCTGGCTGCTGATCGAGATCGATCGCGTCGCCTCGAACGAGCTGACGGTCACACAGCAACTGATCGCGGACATGCTCGGCGTACGCCGCGAGGGCATCACCGAAGCCGCGGGCAAGTTGCATGACGACGGCCTGATTCATCACAGCCGTGGCCATATCAAGGTACTCGACCGCAAGGCGCTGGAATCGCGTGCATGCGAATGCTACGGCCTCGTGAAGCGTGAGTTCGACCGGTTGCTGCCGCGTATGCGTCAGGCCGACACGGTCAGCTAAGCCTTCACCTTCGTTCGCGCAGTTGCAGTAATAGAAGAAGCATCGCGCTGCCTTCGAGAGCGTCCTTACGCCAGTTCGTTGAACTCTGGCGGCACGATTCGCGAAAACGCGAATCCCAAAAAGGCGCCGAAGGGCGCGTGATAAAGCCGGCGTCCTCCTGAACGCCGGTTTGCTGTCCTGTGCGCCGCGACGCGTGGGTGTCGCTGCCAGTCGAATCCAGGTTTTTCAATGTCCTCTTCTCTCCTCACACCGCCCTCTGCACAGGAAGTGCATGTCTGGCAGTGGGATCTCGATGTCTGCGGTGACGATTTCGATCGGCACTGGGCCATGCTGTCGACGCAAGAGCGCGAGCGCGCCGACAAGTTCCGCTTCGAACGGCATCGCCGTCGCTATGTGGCAGGTCGAGGCGAACTCAGGGAACTCCTGAGCCGCTATCTCGGCTTATCGCCGCGACAGGTCGCCCTCGACTATGGTCCCGACGGCAAACCGTTCTGCAACCTCCAGCCTGTCGGATGGACGGTCTGCTTCAACCTCAGCCACAGCGAGAGTGCGGCGGCTCTCGCCATCTCGAACGGCTTCGAAGTCGGCATCGACGTAGAAAACGTTCGACCGATCGAAGAGTGTGTGCCACTCGAAGTGTTCTCCATACAGGAGTGCGCGGAATTCAGCGCGTTGCCGGATGAAGAACGGCAAGAGGTCTTCTTCGAAAGCTGGGCGCGCAAAGAAGCCTGCCTGAAAGCGCTCGGCACCGGCTTTACCCTGCCCCCGGCCCATTTCGAGTTCGATCTGTCCATTCGCGGCGACACGACACCGCGCCTAGTCGGCGGCGAGGCAGAGGAAGCAACCCAATGGCGCATCTGTGCCCTGTCACCCAGTTCGACCTGCGCGGGAGCAGTAGCGGCCCGAAGCACGGACTGGTCGATTGTCGAAATGAATTGACGGACGGCGTCTGCTTCAACGTCGTGCGGTCTGTTCTCCCGTCAGATTCCAGGCTTTAGCGCGGGCGCCTGACACGCTCTGAACACGCAATCTCGTCGAGCTGATGTGTTGTTGAATCGCTCGTGTGTGCGAAGGCGTACGGAGAGGTGGTCCGCGAAAGATTAACTTTCACTTACAGCATCTTTCGCGCTTGAGACACGGGTCAGGTGCAGAGAGCCTCGTGCTGCTTGCGCCTGCCGGGACCGGCCGCCGTTATGTGCGCTAGCTGCGCGCTAATGGCCAGGCGTAGCTCAGTACAAGGCCTTCATCTAAATTATTAGAGAGCGGCAAATGTCACACAGAGACAACTATCCAGGCGACTTGCCGAACGGGGCAGGTCATGTACCTGGCGTGGCAGCGTGCTTCGATGTCGTATGTGCAGAGTTTCGCGATCATCTTGCTGTGATCGACGCAACGGGTGAAGAGCGTTATGCCGACCTCGGCGAACGGTCGGCCCGCCTTGCCACCGTCCTGTCCCGCATGGGACTGGAACGAGGCGAGCGCTGCGCCATCATGGTTCCACGCAGTCGCGACACGCTGGCCCTGATGCTGGCGATCCTGCGCGTCGGCGCCGTCTACGTGCCGCTGGATCCGGCCTATCCCCGCGCACAACTCGATTTCATCGTGGCCGATTGCTCGCCCAAGCTCATCATCGCGGAAGGGGCGGCTCTCGCCAGCGTCGGCGACCTGAATGGCGCGGCGGTCGATCTGTCGGATATCGTGACATCGGCGGAGACGGTGGATCCCGCTCCGCTCCAGGCTTGCGGCCGCGACGACCCCGCCTACATCATGTACACCTCCGGCTCGACCGGCAAACCCAAGGGCGTGATCGTGCCGCACCGCGCGATTCTGCGTCTCGTGCATGGCCAGAGCTTCGCTGAGCTGTCGCCGCAGACGCGCTTCCTCAACCTGGCGCCGCTCGCTTTCGATGCCAGTACGCTGGAGATCTGGGGTCCGCTGCTGAACGGCGGGTGCGCTGCGATCATCAACGAGGTTCAGCCCTCACTCGACACGATCGCCTCCGAGATTGCGCGACTCGGCGCGACCGGCGCCTGGTTCACAGCCGGCCTTTTCAATGCGCTCGCCGACTATCGGCCGGAAGCCTTTCTTCCGCTCAAGGAGGCGCTGACCGGCGGCGACGTGCTGTCGCCCGTCCATATCCGCAAGGTCATGGAGGCGCATCCCGAGCTGCAGATCATCAATGGCTACGGCCCGACCGAGAACACGACCTTCTCCTGCTGCTACCGCATTCCGCGCAGTGGCGAAGCCCTGGCAAATGGCGACGCCATTCCGATCGGCGACGCCATCGCGGGCACGCGCGTCTATATCGTGGACGAGAAGCTCGTGCCGGTTGTCGAAGGAGAAGTCGGTGAGCTCGTCGTGGGCGGTGACGGCGTGGCGCTCGGCTACCTCAATCGCCCCGAACTGAGCGCGGAGAAGTTCGTCGACGACGTCTTCAGCCCCAGCGGCAAGCTCTATCGCACCGGCGACCTGGTGCGCCGACGCCCGGACGGTGCGATCGATTTCTTGGGTCGCAACGACCGGCAGATCAAGATCGCCGGCAAACGTATCGAGCTCGATGAAATCGAACATGCCCTGCGTGCGGCTCCCGGCGTCGCCGATGCGGCGGTGGCGGCATTCGATGGCCGCAGAGGCAAGTCCATCGCCGGCTTCGTGAAGGCCGATGCGGCGGAGTCTGAAGTCTTCCTCGCCGGGCTACGCGCTTACCTCAAGACTGCATTGCCCGACTACATGGTGCCGACGGAGTTGCGTGTCCTGTCGGCCTTTCCTCTTACGCCCAACGGCAAGGTCAACCGCAAAGCGTTGCTCGAGGAACTCGCGCAGGCCGATGCGCGTGCAGCCGCATCAGCTGCGGCGCAGCAGGTGGACGACGATATCGCCGGCAAGCTGGCAGCCGTGTTCGAGGGAATTCTCGGCAACCCCGTGGATCGCCGCGCGAACTTCTTCGACCTTGGACTGCGCTCGCTGGATCTGATGCGGGCCCACGCCATCATCGCGCGCGATGTAGCGGCAAAGATGGCGCTAGTGGATCTGTTTCGCCATCCCAATGTCGAGGCGCTGGCCGCGCACCTGCGCACCACCCTCGGAGCGGTAAAGAACGAGGCAATCCGGCAACGCCGGGATGCCCAGGGCGGGGCAATCGCCGTCATCGGCATGTCCGGACGGTTTCCGGGCGCGCGCAATGTCTCCGAGCTGTGGGCCAACATCCTCGCGGGACGCGACTGCATCACCCATTTCGACGTGGCGGAACTGGAAGACAGTTTCGACGAGAGCTCGCGCCGCGACGTCAGTTATGTCAAGGCACGGCCGATACTCCCCGACGTCGACCGCTTCGATGCAGGCTTCTTCGGGATGCTCGCGCGCGAGGCAGCGCTGACCGACCCGCAACAGCGCCTGTTCCTCGAGATCGCCTGGGAGGCGTTCGAAGATGCCGGCTACGATCCGGCGACGATCGCTGGCGCCGTCGGCGTATTCGCCGGCACCTCGATGAACACCTACTTCCTCAAGCATGTGCTGACGGACCGTGGCGTCATCGACGAGTTCACGAGCCAGTTCCAGATCGGCGAGTATCAAAAGCTGGTCGGGGCCGGTGACTTCGTCGCCACGCGCACCGCGTACAAGCTGGGTCTCAAGGGACCAGCTCTCTCAGTGCAGACGGCCTGCTCGACCTCGCTGACTGCAATTGGTCTTGCCGTAGAGAACCTGCGCTCGGGCCGCTGTGACATGGCATTGGCCGGCGGTGTGTCAATCACCTTCCCGCAAAAGCGCGGCTATTACTATGAAGAAGGCGGGATGGGCGCGCCCGACGGCGTGTGCCGCCCGTTCGATGCCGAGGCCAAGGGCACGGTATTCGGCAGCGGCGCTGGGGTTGTCCTGCTGAAACGTCTCGAGGACGCGATCGCCGACGAGGATCCGATCTATGCCGTGATCCGTGGTGTCGGCATCAACAACGACGGCTCCGACAAGGTCGGCTTCACGGCGCCTAGCGTCGATGCCCAGGCTCGCGCTATTGCGATCGCGCACGCCGAAGCCGGTGTCGATGCAGCCTCCATTGGCTATGTCGAGGCTCATGGTACGGCGACGCCGCTCGGCGACCCGATCGAATTCGCCGGCCTCGTGCAGGCATTTCGTCTCGGCGG
The DNA here is from genome assembly GCF_900141745.1 of Paraburkholderia phenazinium. Lineage (NCBI taxonomy): Bacteria > Pseudomonadati > Pseudomonadota > Betaproteobacteria > Burkholderiales > Burkholderiaceae > Paraburkholderia > Paraburkholderia phenazinium. The sequence continues at coordinate 3,224,716 of NZ_FSRM01000001.1, forward strand.
CGTCGAAGGCGGCCAGTTCTGCGCCCTTGGCTCGGCGAAGGCCAATGTCGGCCACCTCGACGCGGCCGCCGGCGTGACGGGCTTCATCGCTGCATCGCTCGCACTGCGCGACCGGGTCTTGCCGCCTCTCCTGCATTTCCGTTCAGCCAACCTGGGCATCGATGTCGCTAACAGCCCCTTCTTTTTCAACGTCGGCGCGAACGCCTGGGCTGCCGGCGCGACGCCGCGTCGCGCCGGCGTGAGTTCGTTCGGCGTCGGCGGCACGAATGTGCACGTGGTGCTGGAAGAAGCGCCGCGCCGTGTCGACGCCGCATGTGAGCCGCAAGAAAAGCCACCAGAAGCGCTGCAGATTTTGCCGCTCTCGGCACGGAGCGCGGCAGCGCTCGAACGGGCCAAGGCCAATCTCGCCGGGCATCTGGCCGCCAACCCCGGCGTCTCGCTCACAGACGTGGCCGCGACGCTGCAAACGGGTCGCCGTGACTTCGCGCATCGCGCCGTCGTCATCGCGGACAGTGTCGACCAGGCTCAGGCCCGGCTCGTCAAAGGAGCGATCGAAGCACAGGCCCCTCAAGCCACGCCTCCGGTTGTGTTCATGTTTCCTGGCCAGGGCGCGCAGTACCCGGGCATGGGACAAGCGCTCTATCGCACCGAGCCGGTCTATCGCCAGTGGATCGACAAGGGTGCCGAAGCGTTGGCTCCGCATGTGGGCCTGGATATCCGCACCCTGCTGTTGAGCGACTCCCCGGAAGGCGACGATACCCCGCATCCCATCCGTTCGACGCTCTACGCGCAGCCGGCCCTGTTCCTGGTCGAATACGCGCTGGCGCAACTGTGGATGTCGCGCGGCATCAAGCCGACGGCCATGATCGGCCATAGCATCGGCGAACTGGTCGCGGCCTGCGTGGCCGAGGCGATCACCTTCGAGGATGCGCTGTACCTGATCGCCAGGCGCGGTGCGCTCATGCAGTCGGCCGAACCGGGCGCGATGCTGGTGGTACGCCTGTCCGAGACGGACCTCGTCCCCCTTCTGCCCGCCGACGTCGATCTGGCCGCAGTCAATGCGCCATCGCTCAGCGTCGTAGCGGGCCCCTTCGCCGCGATCGAGGCTTTCGAAGCCACGCTGAAAGCGGGCGATATCGACCATCGACGGCTGCATACGTCTCATGCCTTCCACTCGCGCATGATGTCCGGTGTGGTGGACGATCTCGCGAAGCTCGCGGACAGTCTTTCTTTCGCAAGGCCGAAGATCCCGTACGTGTCCTCGGTGACCGGACAGTGGGCGTCGATGGATCAGCCGGTGCCGGGACATTACTGGGCCAGTCATTGCCGCAATGTCGTGCGCTTCAGCGATGCACTGGCTACGGTGACCGCCGAGGGCAAACCGCTGCTTCTCGAAATCGGTCCCGGCCGGACACTGTCGACCTTCGTCATGCAGGGGTTGCCCAAGGACCGGCATCTGGGCGCGATTGCCTCGCTGCCTGATTTCGCCATGCGCGACCGTGAACTCCCAGTCCTCGCCGAAGCGACCGGGCGACTGTGGCTGAACGGGGTCACGCCGAACTGGCAAACCGTCCGGGCCGAAGCCGGCCACCGCATTTCGCTACCGACCTATCCGTTCGAACCGGAACGGCATTGGATCGATGCCCCTGCAACCGCTTCTTCACATCACACGACGATGCCCGCCGCGGCGCTCGCCGCTCCAGCTTCGTCCGACGTCATAACCGACATTCCTCAGACCGCCATGGCCCATACTGACCAAATCGACCGCAAACCGCGTCTCATTGCCGAACTGGCATCACTGCTCGCCGAGATGTCCGGCGAGGCGCCGGATACGTCCAATCCGGACGTGACCTTCTGGGATCTCGGTTACGACTCTCTGTTCATGGGACAGGTGTCCCGCCAGCTTCGCCGCCGCTACGATGTCACGATCAGCTTCCGGCAGATCATGAGCGACTACCCGACGCTGCCCGCCCTGGCGCAATTCCTCGATGGCGCATTGCCGCCTGACCCGGAACCGGAGGTCGCGCCGGTCGTGGCCGAGGCCGCGCCTGCCGCAGTGGCAGTTGCCGTTGCAGCGCCGAGCGCGCCCAGCGTGGCCGCACCGGTCACTGTTGTGGCAGCGGCCGCTCCGTTTGCGGCTACCCCGGCCACGGGCGACATTCAATCGGTGTTCCGCGATCAGCTCGCGGCGATGCAGTCGCTGATGTCGCGTCAGCTCGACCTGCTGCAAGGCGCACCGGCAGCCGTCCAGCAGCCTGTGGCAGCGACTGTTGTGGCCACGCAGGCCCCTGCCGCGCCGGCACCGGCCGTGGCTCCAAGGCCAGCCGCAGTGCCCGCGCGGGCCGCTGCCCCCGAGATCAAGTTCGAGGAGAACCGGCCGACGCGCTTCACCGCGTACAAGCCGGGCGCATCCAGCTCGGCGCAGATCACGGATGCGCAGACGGCGTTCATCGCCGACCTGTCGGTCCGCTACTCGGCCAAAACAGCCACCTCCAAAGCTCGTACGCAGACCTATCGTGCAGTGCTCGCCGATCCGCGCACCGCGAGCGGCTTCCGCGAGGAATGGAAGGAACTCGTCTACCCGATCGTCGCCCAGCGTTCCAAAGGTTCGAAGATCTGGGACGTCGACGGCAATGAATATATCGACGTGGTCAACGGCTACGGCCAGACCGCGTTTGGCCATACGCCGGATTTCGTGGTCGAAGCGGTGAACGCGCAGATGGCGGAAGGCTTCGCCATCGGACCGCAGTCGCCGCTTGCGGGCGAGGTCGCCCAGATGTTCGCCGAGATGACCGGCCATGAGCGCGTCACCTTCTGCAATACCGGCTCGGAAGCCGTGATGGCAGCAATGCGTCTCGCGCGTACCGTGACGGGCAAGGAGAAGGTCGTCTGCTTCGACGGCGACTATCACGGCCAGTTCGACGAAGTGCTCGTCAAGCCGGGCAGCGAAGCCGGCGTGCCGCGTGCGTTCCCGCTCGCACCCGGCATCCCGCAGAGCTCCGTGGGCAACATGGTCGTGCTGCCCTACGCCAGGTCCGAAAGCCTCGAGTGGATCAAGGCCAACATCGACGATATCGCCGCGGTCCTGATCGAGCCTGTGCAGTCGCGCCATCCCAATCTGCGGCCGAAGGAATTCGTTCAGCAATTGCGCGAGGTCACCGCGGCCAACGAGTCCGCGCTGATCGTCGACGAGGTTGTGACGGGTTTTCGCGTGCACCCGGCCGGCATGCAAGGCTACTGGGGCATCAAGGGCGACATGGCGACGTACGGCAAGGTGGTCGGCGGCGGTCTGCCCGTCGGCGTGCTCGCCGGCAGCGCCCAGTACATGGATGCGCTCGACGGCGGCCAGTGGCAATTCGGCGACGCGTCGGTTCCCGAAGTCCCGCCGACCTTCTTCGCAGGCACCTTCGTGCGCCACCCGGTCGTGCTGGCCGCGATGAAAGCCGTTCTCCTGCATCTCAAGGAGGCCGGTCCGGCGCTGCAGGAATCGCTCGGTGCACGCATGGAGGGCCTCGTACAGCGCATCAACACGCATCTGGAAAAAGTCGGCATCACCACGCGGGCGGAATCCTTCTCGAGCTGGTTCTATATCAGCTTCGCAGGCGAGGATCGTCTGGGCAGTCTGTTCTATGCCTACATGCGTTACCTTGGCGTGCACATCATGGAAGGCTTCCCCTGCTTCCTGACCACCAGCCATTCGGATGAGGACATTCGCAAGATCGGCGATGCCTTCGTCGAAAGCATTCGCGCACTCCAGAGCGTCGGCATTCTCGGAAGCACGCAGGAAGCACCGTCTCTCACGGCTCCGGTCGAAGCGAAGCCACTCACGCAGTCGCCGCTCACCGAGCCGCAGAAAGAGATCTGGATGTCGGCCCAGCTCGGCCACGAAGCATCGCTCGCGTTCAATGAGTCCTTCACGCTCGAGCTCATGGGCAACCTGAACGAAGCGGCTTTCGAACGCGCCTTCGCGGCGACGATTGCCCGTCACGATGCGTTGCGCGCTCACTTCTCACGCGTCGGCGATACGATGTTCGTGGATGCAGCGACGACCGTGCCACTGGAAAGGATCGACTTCTCCGGCCACGCCGATGCAGCCGGCGATCTCAAGGCCCTCGTCGATGCGGAAGCGCGTGAGGTGTTCGATCTCACCCGCGCTCCGCTCGTGCGTGCCGCGTTGATCCGTCTGGAAAGCCAGAAGTGGGCGTTCGTGTTCACCGCGCACCACATCGTCTGCGACGGCTGGTCGATCAACATCGTCCTGCGCGATCTGCAAGCGCTCTACTCGGCCGAAATTTCAGGCCAAGCGCCTGAGCTCGACGAAGTGCAGAGCTTTCTCGCCTTTGCCAAGGATCAGGACGAGGCCGGCATCGACAAGGAGACGCGCGAGTTCTGGCTGAACCTTCATCGCGAGCCCGCTCCGCAACTCGACTTGCCCGGCGACCGCGCACGCCCAGAGGTGAAGACCTTCAACGGTGCATCGACGACACGTCATCTGGGTGCCGATCTCCTCAAGCAGGTCAAAACCGCTGCGTCGAAGCAGGGCTGCTCGCTGTTTGCCGCCCTGTTCGGCGCCGCTCAAGTACTGTTCGGCCGTCTGTCCGGCAGGGACGATGTCGTCATCGCCGCACCGATGGCAGGTCAGTCGCAAGCCGGCGAAGCGCTGCTGGTCGGGCACTGCGTCAACTTCCTGCCATTGCGCGTCAGGTTCGATGGCGACAAGCCTTTCGCCGCGCACATGAAGGCGGTGCGCGATCACCTCTTCGACGCCGGCGACCGGCAGAACTACACCTACGGCGCGCTGGTGCGCGAGCTCGGTATCAAGCGTGACTTCAACCGGCTTCCGCTGACCGATCTGCAGTTCAATCTGGAGAAGGTCGACGGGCAGCTCGACATGGCCGGCGTCACCACGCGCTTTGCGCCGAACGCAAAGGCCTATAGCAACTTCGATCTGTTCCTGAACGTCATCGAATCGGCGCAGGGACTTCGTCTGGATTGCGACTTCAACACCGACGTCTATGACGAGGCGACGATCCAGCGCTGGCTCGGCCACTACGAAACCTTGCTGACGGCGATCGCCCACGATCCCGAAACGCCGGTTGCGGCACTGCCTCTGCTCAACGATGGCGAAATCCGCCACCTGCGCGACGAGTTGAACGCTTCCGGCCGTGCCTACGATCTCTCGCAGACGACCGCCGCGCTGATCGCCGCGCAGGCCCGCCAGACCCCCGACGCCGCAGCCGTGTCGGACGAGACGACGCGCCTGACGTATGGCGCGCTCGATGCACGCGCCAGCCAGATCGCCCGCAGACTCGTGGCGGCGGGTATCGCACCGCGCGGACGCATCGCCATCGCAATGGACCGCACGGCGATGACCGTGGCCGCCATGATCGGCGTGTGGCGTGCCGGTTGCGCCTACGTGCCGCTCGACATGACGATGCCGCCTGCGCGCCTGCGCCAGATTCTCGACGGTGCCGGCATTGCCGCCATCCTCAGCGATAGCGCAAGCCGCACCGTGCTGGAAGCGGGCGAACATCGCGTGCTGGAACTCGAGGCTCTGCTTGCGCAACGCGACGACGCGGCCGTGTCTTTGCCCCTCGTGCCGGATACCGATTCGGCCTACGTGATCTTCACGTCGGGCTCGACCGGCCAGCCCAAGGGCGTGGATATTCCCCATCGCGGCCTGAGCAACTTCCTGTTGTCGATGAAGGAAGCGCCAGGCTTCACGGCTGGCGACCGCATCATCGCGGTTACTACCTTCTCCTTCGATATTTCCGGTCTCGAACTGTTCCTGCCGCTCATCGTCGGTGGACAGACCTTCATTGCAGGTCATGAGGAAGTACGCACCGGCTTCGAGCTGGTGACCCGGCTGAAGGAGCAGAACGCCACCGCGCTTCAGGCAACCCCGTCGCTCTGGCGCATGCTGCTGGAAGCGGGCTTCAAGGCACCGGAGAGCTTCAAGATCCTGTGCGGCGGTGAAGGCTTGCCGCGCGATCTCGCCGACGACCTGCTGGCGACCGGCGCGCAGGTTTGGAACCTCTACGGTCCGACCGAAACGACGATCTGGTCTGCGGCCTCGCGTGTCGTTGCCAACGGACCGGTGGTGATCGGCGCCCCGCTCGCCAATACGCAACTGCATGTGCTGACAGACGACCTGCGTCTGGCGCCGCAAGGTGTCAGCGGCGAACTGTGGATCGGCGGTGAAGGCCTCGCAAAGGGCTATTTCAACCGTACCGATCTCACCGACGCCGCCTTCAGGCAGGTGGCCATCGAGGGCGCTGCGCCGAGCCGGCTCTACCGCACGGGCGACCTCGCAAAACGGCTCGCCGACGGCTCGTTGCAACACCTCGGCCGTCGCGACCAGCAGATCAAGCTGCGCGGCTTCCGCATCGAGATCGAGGATATCGAAGCTGCCCTGCGCAAGGCGCCTGGCGTCGCTGCGGCAGCCGTGGCCCTGCATACGGTCAACGGCAGCCCTCGCCTCGCGGCCTACATCGTCGAGACGGCCTCGGACAAGACCGACCAGGGCGCGGTCGCAGCACACGTTGCCGCGCAACTGCCGGCCTACATGGTGCCGACTCTGTGGATGACGCTCGACGCGCTGCCGCAGACCAGCAACGGCAAGCTCGACCGTAAAGCGCTGCCGGTACCGACGGCGGATATGGTGGCGGCGCCTGTACGTCAATCACACGCTGCGCTCAAGGTGGTTCAGCCTGCCTCCACGCCAGTGGAACCAGCCGCGATGGAACCGGCGGAGCCCGAACTCATCGTGGTCAAACCAGCAGCGATGACGCCGACCCAGGCTACCCTCGCGGCGATCTGGGCAGACGTGCTCGGCCTGCAGCATGTCGGCATCGACCAGCAGTTCTTCAGCCTCGGCGCAGACAGCCTGCAGCTGTTCCGCATCGTCGCGCGAATGAACGAGCGCGGACTGGGCGTGGATGCCCGTCAGCTCATGAAGAATGTCACGATCGCCGAATTGGCGGCAAGCCTTGACGGCACGCAGGAGAACGAATCGATGGAGGCTCCTGCGGTGAACCGGCCATCGATCCTGAACTTCAAGCGCAAGAACGCGGGGGGGATCTGAGCAATGAACGGGATAGCCTTAAGGATCGCCGAGACCGACGAGAGCGAAGCCAGCTTCGCCTTGTTCCCGGCGACCGCCTGCCAGGTGCGGTTCTGGCATGAACAGAACGCATCGCCGAAGGCGTCCGCGCTCAATATCGCCTTCCGGCTGCAGTTGTCCGGGCCGCTGAATGCCGCGAGGATCGAACGCGTACTCAGCGAACTGGTTGCACGGCACGAGATATTACGCACTGGCTTCCTGATGACGGGTGCGGGGCTGCAGCAGCAGGTCTGGAGCTTCGCGCCCTTCCAGCTCGAAGTGGTCGACCTTGCCGGTTTCGACGAGAAGGCTGCTCTTGCCGAGGACGAACGTGTCGGCAGACAGCAGGCTCGCACGCCTTTCGCATTGTCGTCCCCCTCCTTCTTCCGCGCCGTGTGGTTGCCACGGTCGAACACGCAGGGCGAATTGCAGCTGACCTTCCACTCGCTTGTGATGGACGGCTGGTCCTTCGCAATCCTCACGCGCGAGCTAGTGGAAGGCCTTGCCGCATTGCATGCCGGCCATGACGCCGAATTTCCCGAAGTCGACCTTCATCATGGCGACTACGCGTTGTGGAAGGAAGCGTTCCTGACCAGCGGCGCGCTCGATCGCGCCCGCACCCATTGGCGTCAGGAGCTTCAGGGTTTCAGCCGCTTCGACGTTCCTGGCGATCGTCCCCGGCCGCAGGAGCGGCGCTTCCAGGGCGTCATTCGCTCCATTCTGTTGCCCGCTGCGCTGAGCGATCGCCTGATAGCGGCCGCCAAGGCCCAGGGCGTGACGCTGTTCAGCGTGGCGGCTGCGGGCCTCGCGATGGCGCTGCAAACGGCGGCCGGCCAGACCAGGGTAGCGATCAGCACGCAGATGTCGGTGCGCGATCAACAGGAACTCGAGGGCGTCGTCGGACCGCTCATCAACACGGTGATCCTGCGCCTCGATGTTCCGGAAGGCAGCACCGTTGCCTCCATAATCGCGCAGTGTGGCGCCAAGCTTAGCGACGCCATCGAACATCTGCACTTGCCGTTCGAAGAGATGATGCAGATGGCCGGCGAGGTTTCCGGCGTAGATCGCCCGCCGCTTTGCTCGGTGAACTTCGCCCTGCAGCAAAGCTTCGTCGGCATGGGCGACGAGGTTCGCCGCCAGGATTTCGCCGCGACGACCTCGCCCTCGTTCAACGCGGGCGCGCTCTACGATCTCAACTTCTTTATGGTGCGGCGCCCGGATGGCTGGCGCATCTCCTGCGAAGGCGACACGGACCTCTACGACGTCGAGACGATCGACCGTCATCTGGCGAAGTGGCGTGAGGTGCTGGAAACCGTTGAAATCGTCACGCAGCGCTCGCCAGCACCCGCACCCGCGAAAGAGACGGTGAAACTCACGGCAGGCGTCGGCGCCAGCGGTTTCATGAGTCAGGCCGAGATCGAGGCAAAAGTGCGCAACATCGTGCGCTTCAACGAGAACGCGCCGGGCACGCCGATCATCGTGCTCAACAACACGGCCGTATTCTACGAACTGGCCCGGCAGATTGGCACCGACCGGCCCATCATCGACATTCCGATGGTGCCCGAAGGGCCGCCGCGCGAGTTCCCGCCGCGGGCCTTCCAGGATATCGCCGCGGACGCCGTACGCCTGATCAGGCTGGCCCGGCCAACAGGTCCCTACATCCTCATGGGACATTGCGTGCTGGGTTCGCTATCGCTGGAGGCGGCCCATCAGCTGCGGCGCGAGGGCGAAACGGTGGAGCTCGTCGTTCTCAACGATTCATGGTGCCCGGGTTATCGCGAGTCGATGCCCTGGTACGATCAGAAATTGCGCAAGATGCAGGTGCGTGCGGACAACATTCCGCGCGACTTCCGCAAGGCCATGCGCGGCGAAACCTCCATGGTCACCTTCCTCAAGCAGTATCGGATCGTGCGCTGGCTCGGCATCGCGGACCTTGCTCTCAGGCTCGGCCTCATCAAGGGTAATGCGTCGGAGCATATGGTTTCTGAGAATCGCTGGTACATCGAGTATTTGCTGGCTCAGCAGGCCCGCTACCGTCCGGCACCCTATGACGGCGACGTCCAGATCTTCCGCAGTGGTCAGGTGCTCAAAGGGCGTCTGTTCGCGTGGGACCTGGGATGGCAACCGGTGGTCGGGAACAGGCTGGTCGTCACCGAGGTGCCGGGCATGCACGATCAGATTTTCCGCCCCGCCGGCTCTGCGGTGATCGGCAAGCAATTGCGTGAACGCCTGGGCGGAATCGGAGCGAACAGGGTTGCAGCCAGTTCGGGTGAGCAGGACGCCCCGGCAGCATTGCTGAGCCGTGCCGAGGCCTAGATCAGAAGTGGCTTCAAAAATAGTCCTTTGCGCCAGAACGGGACGTGACTCGACAAGGCGGCTGGGTTATGTCCCGTTTGCGTAGAGTGCTATTGGCAGCGTTTCTGGGTGCACTGACCGTGGCCGGCCTGATCTTTGTCACGCTCGCCATGCCTTACCTGTTCCGCCGGCCGCCCACCGCCCTTGCTGCCGGCTTGCCGATGCCGTCTGACAGGATACGACTTGCAGTGCTCGGCGATTCCGATAGCCAGTCCTACCATGACACGCGGATGTTGGGAGACCCGAACATGCGAGGCGGCCCCCGGCGCGCAACCACCTGGCAGTGGACCGAAGTCCTCGCCCGGCTGCGGGGCAACCAGATCGACCTCGGCGACTGGGGGACGTGGGGCACCGGCAAGTATCGCGCCTATTTCGACGAGGCTTTCGGTGCTCTCGCCCGGGCGCCTCGCAAGGACGACTATCGCTACAATTTTGCCGTCAGCGGCGCTACCTGCAATCAACTGATGGGCCATCCGTTGCGCGAGACGCCCCGCCTCGTCGACCTGATGGACACCGAGCCACAAGCCTGGCGAGGCGGCATCGTGCTGATCCGGATTGGCATCAACGATCTCGGTGCGCAAGACATCCTCGACGAGCTCTCCCGTGATCCGAATGCTTCGCGCCCCGGGGCCGCGATCAACGCCTGCATTGGCGCAATCGCCGAGAGCGTCGCTCTGATCCGCAGAAAACACCCGGATACGAATATCGTGCTGGTGGGTGTGCTCAGCAATGCGGACTGGTCGATCAAGTTCGACAATTGGCAATCGGCCGGACAGATAGCCAATATCGACGCAGGCCTTGATCGCTTCGACAACGGCTTGCGCAAGTTGGCCGCGGCGGATCGACATGTCCACTTTCTCGATGATCGCGCCTGGTTCAGGAGTCTGTGGGGCACCCGCGACGACCAGGGCCGTCCGCTGTACAAGACCGTGCATCTGTCGCCTGGCTGGGCAATCACCAATGCATCCGGCGATGATCCGCACAACGCTGTCCTTGCCGACGGACATGCCGGCGTAGTCTGGAATACCCTCTGGACGCAACACCTTGTCACTTCCCTGAACACTGCGTTCGGATTGCATCTCAAACCGGTCACGGATGCCGAGGTGTTCGGCTTTCTGCAGCCGAGCTTCACTGCAAGCACGCGCGCAGACGCGCCACTACTCACACCTTTAACCAAATAGCATGACATGAGCGACGGCGCACATTCGCCGGGGCAAACACGGACCACACTTCAGGCCATATGAGCCAGTTGCAACAAAGCGGTTTATTCGAAACCCCTGAAATAGTACCGTTTTATAGATAAAGATTTTAATACCAGTGCCGCCAAGCGAGCGGCTGGATGAGACGGCTTCCTGATCAGACTGCAAGGAGCGATCGCATGGACATGTCCACGGTTCCCCCAGTACTTGAAGCGACATTGCCTGACAAATGGATCGACTCGGACTCTTCGCTGTTCCGCGAGAATTTCGAGCGGAAGAGCTTCGAGGTCGCCCACCATCTGGCGGGCCATCCGCTGTTTCAACTCCCTCAATTGATGGGCCTGGCGGAGCGAACCCTAAAGACGCGCCCATTTGATCTCTACTACGACATGGGCAACGTCGCACCTGGTCAAAAATGGCGCGATACGAATCGCGCGTTCTCACCACTGAACGCGCTAACCCAGCTGGAAGAGTCAGACGCCTGGTTCATTTTCAGAAGTGCGCAACGAGATCCGCTCTATACCGAGCTGTACAGACAAGCGATGGAAGAGGTCAAGGATCTGGTCGGACGCCACATCGAACCCCAGATCAGCAGGGAAGACATCATCATCTTCGTGACGTCGCCGAAGCGGGTGACGGCCTATCACATCGATCGTGAATGCAATTTCATTCTTCAGCTCCAAGGGGAAAAGGATCTGTACGTCTTCGATCGTCAAGACCGGCAAATTCTTCCAGAGGAGGAAATCGAGGAATTCTGGGCGGTGGACAACAACGCGCCGAACTACAGACCCGAACTGCAGGACCGCGCGCGCCTGTACAAACTGGCTCCCGGAAATGGCGTTCACGTTCCTGTCAACTGTCCCCACTGGTTGAAGAACGCCGACAACATCTCTGTGACTTTGAGCGTGAACTTCCAGTTTATCGACTCCGTGCGAGCGGATATCTATCGGGCCAACCATCACCTCAGGAAGCTTGGAATCAATCCCACTCCACCCGGACAAAGCCCGGTGAAGGATCGCGCCAAGGCTATGGCGTTTGGGACAGCGAAGGCCGTTCGCGAAGCTGCCAGGTCGGCTTTGCGCAGAGGCGGTTAGTGCCGCAGAACGCGGAGTTGGATGAATGGGCATCGGTTTCTGCCGCGTTTGAGAAGTTGTTTCACCTAGTCCGGATTGACAATAATGCTACCTTCTGCCGATGCTCTACTGACCGTTGATCCCGCTGTCTACAAGACCGCGTTCAACAATACGCCGTTCAGTTTCAAACACTATCTGCATCAGCTGCCGATGTTCCAGCCGGAGGCATTGACGGAGCTGGCAAAGAAGTATCGTGAGAAACCCGCGGATTATTACGTCTCCAACTCGGCCCCCACGCCAGGGACCAGGTTCTTCGATGTCAAGGCAAAACCGTCGAAACCGGATGAAGCGCTCGCCCAGCTTGCCATGGGGCCGACGCGCGTGCTTTTGAAGCGGCCCGAAAATTATGACGCCGGCTTTCGAGAACTGCTGGACACACTGTTTGCAAGAGTGGCCGAACTGCGCGGCGGTCTCAACGGTGAAAAGATCGTGCGGCTCGAATCGGCCATCTTCATCAGCTCCGCCTCCTCGACCACACCGTTTCATTTCGATCCGGAAATCAATCACTTCTTTCAGATCGAGGGCGGCAAGCAATACCACGTCTATCGTCCGAGTGCGGTTCGGGAAGATGAACTCGAGGATTTCTACGTGCAGGGCAAAATAGAGATCGGCCAGGTGGATCTCGCCACGCGCGACAAGAGCCTCGAACACGTCTTCGACCTCGTGCCCGGTAATGGCTTTCATCAGCCGCAGGACGCGCCCCATTGGGTTCAAACCGGCGCGGAACGTAGCGTGTCCTATGCGTTCGTCTACGAGACCGACGCGAGCCGGGCCCGTGGCCGTATCTTTGCCGCCAATCACTTCCTGCGCAAACTCGGTGTCACTCCCCAGCCGCCCGGTACGAACCCCGGCACCGACAATGCGAAGTCATCGGTGATGAAGGTTGTCGTTCCCGTGCGCAGGCGTATCGTTCGCAATCTGGAGCGGGTCCGCTAATCCCGCATCACAGTCGTAATTTTCCTGTCCGCTTCAGCTCACCCTCTCGATCAGCTCTCTCCAGCTGGCGAGGATGGGTTCGCGGGCAAAATTCAGGAGATGCGAGCGGGCCTGGGAAATTCGCCGGGCACGTTCCTCATCCGGCATGTCGGCCAGCAGCCGCATACCCGATGCGATCGATTCAGGATCAAGCGGATCGGCGTCCAGCATCGCCTCCCCACCTATCTCCGTCAAAATACTGGAGCTGGAAACGAGGCACGGCAAATCATGCTCCGTTGCTTCGACAACCGGCATTCCGAATCCTTCCAGCAGACTCATCAGCACAAAACCGGATGCGTTACGGTAGAGCCAGCGAAGCTCCTCATCAGTCGTATATCCCGGCATCACAACCCCGGGGGTTTGCTTCGCCAGCTGGATAGCGTTATCCGCACCGGGCTCGCGCCCACCGACGATCACATACCGCCACCCTTTCTCCGCCAGCCCGCTTGCCGCGAAGGCCTCGATACAACGGGCCTGGTTTTTACGGTCACCGATACTTCCCACGGTCAGGATAAAGGGGGACTGCAGTCCATCCACCGGGCGCCCTTCGCCCTCCGTTACCCCCAAGCGGGTCGGAATGTAGATGACATTCGACGAAGCAAAATCGTCGCCGTAGAGCCGATGAAATTCCCGCTGGGACGTCTTGCTGACAAACACCATGTGAGGCCTGGTTCGACGGATCTGCTCATAAGCCTGGCTGTACAGATCATTCACGCCCGGGGCAAAGTATTGCGGATGCGTGATTGGACCGACGTCGTGACAGAGCACGATGTCCCTCGCCTCCAGGCGATGACGCACGACGCTGAGCGGATCGAGATGCAACGTAGGACGGGGCGTACGAATGACCGGCATGAACGAAGCCAACCGGGGCCTATACACCCTCGCGATGGTTTCCTTGTGGGTCAGGCGACCCACCACACGGCGCATGAAATTATTGGGCGGAAATCCGTGAAAGCGCCCGTAGCGGACCTTCGCGATCCGGTGACCGAGCGAGGAAATAATGTCCCTCCCCAAAAAAAGCTTCCCGGTACGATCATTCAGCGCCAATGAGAAATCAACATCAATCGACATTGTTTACTCCAAATATCTCTGTCTTCAGGCAAGTTAGCGGTTCGCGGCCCTCAGGGCGTCGCACAGGTTGCGCGCCGCCTGTTTCCAGGTGAAGCCGTCAGCCTGCCGGCGTCCGGCGGATATCAGGTAGTGCCGCACGGCTTCGTTGTCGAGCGCCTTCAGAATATTCAGACGCCACGCGTCCGGGCTGAAAGGGTCCGCAAACAGCGCGGCCTCGCCGCACACCTCAGGAAGTGCGCCGAACGGCGCGGCCACAACCGGACAGCCCAGCGCCATCGCTTCCAGCGGCGGCAAACCAAACCCTTCCGTTAGCGACGGAAAGGCGAGCGCGCCGGCATTAATCATCAGTCCAACGAGCTCCGGATCGCTAATGCGGCCGGCAAATCGCACGTTGGGCGGTACCACGTGCCCCAGATTTTCGAAATCGGCCTGTGTCGCGCCACCGAACAGCACGAGCTCGACGCCCCGCAGCTCCGCATCGGCGAAGGCCTTGAGCAGGACACCGATGTTTTTGTGCTTCTGGGTATTCGCGAGCGCAAGCACATAGCGTCGCGGCGTGAGGCGCAATGCCGCGAGTTGCCCCTCGTCCGGCACAACCTGCAAAACATGGTCGCAACCGTTGTGTACGACGACGATCTTGTCGGCACTGGCAACGCCGTAACGTACGAGTTCCTGTTTGGAGAACTCCGAAACGGTAAAAATGATCTTGTGCCGCTTGCCGATGAAAAAGAACAGAAACTTGTACCACGTCCGAAAACCCCGGGAATAGGATTCGGGTGCGGAATACACCTGGGCGTCGTGAATCATCGTCGCCGAATTGCGATGAAGCAGCGGCCCAAGATTGCAGAGATTGAGAATGAAATCCTTCCTGCGCGCGAAAGGAAGATAGCCTTGTTCCCACGCGATCCTGTGGATCTTGCGAGCCCAATGACTCTCGCGAACGCACGAAATATTGCGGTAAGGCGGAATCTCGACCCGATCTCTGACTACCACGGCGTAGTTCACGCCGTTACCGCCCTGCCCGGCGATCAGGGCATCCGTTGCGGCGACCAGTTGCTCCGCAACCCTGTGCACGCCCGTCGGCGCCGCTCCGAAGAACTTGCCGTTGAACGCTATCGTTTTCGATGCGATCGTTTTCATAGCCTTTCCGTACGCTCACGCGTGAATGTTCTTCGCAATAGTGCGCACGATGTTGCGGACGACCGGATGTGACGACATCACGCAGGACCAAGCAGTTTTCTCAAGAAGACAGGTTATCGGCGCACAAAACGCGGCACTGCTGCCTACCGCACGCAACTGCAGCACGCAACTGCAGCATGCAACATGCATGCCGCTGCGGCACGCAAACGCCCGTCACCGCGTTGCCCCGCGGTGCAGGCGAATTTTAATAATGCAAAGCCCACCCCACCGTGCGCCGACACACAAACGCTCCGGGCCGCCTCGGCCAGAATGTGCAAGTCGCGCATTGGAGTACCACATGACAGCTAGACCCAGCCTCAAACGCAGCGCCACGCTCAACTTCATCGGCGGAATCTTGCCCATGTTCGTCGCGCTGGTGACGACGCCCATTTATCTGCACTACATCGGCGCAGCACGCTACGGTGTGCTCGCCATCGTCTGGATGGTGCAGGGCTATTTCGGCTTTCTCGATCTGGGGCTGTCATCCGCGACGTCCAACCGCATCGCGCAACTCGGCGAAGAGCCGCACCGCGAGCGCGAGGCCGTCCTGTGGACCGCGTTGATCCTCAACGCCGCACTGGGTCTCGCGGGCGGCGTCGCACTGTATGGGCTCATGCACGTTCTGCTCTCGTACTTCGACATGGGTCCGGACCTGCGTAACGAGTTGTTGCCCGCGCTGCCCTGCGTGGCCTGCCTCGTGCCGCTCTCGAACCTCATTTCCGTTTTCAACGGCGCACTGGTGGGGCGCGAGCGTTTTGGCACGCTCAACGTCGTCACGCTTCCGGTCACCCTGATGTACCAGCTCGTGCCGCTTGGGGCGGCGCTTCTCTTCGGCCCGAACCTGCGGTATCTGGTGTACGGCACGCTAGTGGCCGGGATCGCGGCGCTGCTGGTGACCGCGTTCGCGGTGTGGCGCGTCTTTCCGCTGCGCCTCGCCGCCGGCCCGCGCCGCGACCTGGTCGGCAAACTCTTCTCGTACGGCGCCTGGATCAGCGTGACCAGCCTCGCGCAGCCTCTGCTGGAGACCGCCGACCGCCTCATGATCGGCCACGCGCTCGGACCGCAGGCGGTCACCTACTATCAGGTGCCTTTCAATCTCGCCGGCCGTGTGCGGATCTTTCCCTCGGTCATTGTCCGGACGCTATTTCCGCGCCTCTCTGCGCTCGACGCCGCGAGCGCCGCAGCGCTCTCCTCCAGTTCGATACGGGGCCTCGCCGCCGCACTCACGCCGATGACCGTGTTCGGCATATTCCTGATGCATCCGTTTCTCTCGCTGTGGGTGGGCCAGGACTTCGCCGCACGGGCCGCGTCGGTGGGTGAAACGATTCTCGTCGGCATCTGGCTCACCTCGATTGCATCGCTCGCTGCCTGTCACCTGCAGGCAATCGGCAAGCCCGGCATCGTCGCGCGTTTCCAGGCCTACGAAATGTTGCCGTTCTTCGCCCTGCTGTGGTGGATGCTGCAACACTTCGGCGTACTGGGCGCTGCGCTCGCATGGAGCGCGCGCTGCCTGCTCGATGGCGTGCTGCTGCTCCATGCCGCGCGCCTCGATGCCCGGCCAACGCGCATGCTGGCCGTGCCGGCGCTGATCATCGCGCTCGCGTATGTCGGCACACTCGTCTTCGCTCCACTCACGTGGCCCGCTATCGTGGTCTGGCTCGGCACGACAGCCGTTGCGCTTGCATGGAGCGCGCGCACCGAACCACGGGCCTACGCGCGTTTGCTCGAACTGGTCGCGTCGATGCGCAACTACACGCGCCGCTGGGCGCAAAGTAGCCAATGAGCCGCCCATGACGAACAAGCTCCACTCGCTAACCGTGCTGCGCGCCATCGCAGCCACGACGGTGATTTTCTTTCACACCCTCGCGCCGACCGGCCACACGTTCGGCGGATTCGGTGTGGACATTTTCTTCGTGCTGAGCGGCTTTGTGATCGCACTCGTGCTGGATAGCCCCGGCATGACCGCACGGCACTTCCTCGCCGACCGCATTGCCCGGATCGTGCCGCTCTACTGGCTGCTGACCTTCAGCGTGTTCGCCGCCACCCTGATCGCCCCGTCATTGTTCAATTCAACCACGGCCAATCTCGGGAACCTGCTCAAGTCACTGCTTTTCATTCCCTACCGCAAGGAAAGCGGCGAAATCTTCCCGATGTTGTTCGTCGGCTGGACGCTGAACTACGAAATGATGTTTTACATGGTCGCCGCCGTGTCGTTGATACTGATGCGCCGCCATCGGCTGCTATTCGCATCGGCGTTGATTCTCGCGATCTTTTGCGTAGTCAGGGCATCCGGCTCGCACGGCGCGATTGCCACGTTCTACTCTCACGAGCGTGTCTTTGAGTTCCCGCTCGGCTTCACGGCCTGGTGGCTCTGGAAGCG
Source organism: Paraburkholderia phenazinium (assembly GCF_900141745.1). Taxonomy (NCBI): domain Bacteria; kingdom Pseudomonadati; phylum Pseudomonadota; class Betaproteobacteria; order Burkholderiales; family Burkholderiaceae; genus Paraburkholderia; species Paraburkholderia phenazinium. The sequence continues at coordinate 3,242,110 of NZ_FSRM01000001.1, forward strand.
TGGGATCCGGATCAATCCGGTCCTCGCCGCCTGCACGGTGGCAGGATGTTACGTGTGGATGGCGTTCGTCGACTGGCACCAGATGGCCGATGCGCCGCTGCTGTATTTCGGCATTCCGGCGTTTCTGATGGTCTTCGGCAGCCTGAGTCTCGAATCGATGATCGGTTCCGACCCGCTGACCCGTGGCGCGATATTCGTTGGCAATGCCAGCTATGCCGTCTACCTGAGCCATCCCTACTGCGTCGAAGCCGCGCGCAAACTGTTGCCAAAGGCGATCCACGGTTTTGACGTCACGTCGCCCATCGGGGTGGCGACCATCATCGTCGTGGCGACCGCCGTGGGCGGCATGCTCTACTGGTTCGTCGACAAGCCACTGCACACCGGCGCGCGCCGGCTGTTGCACCGGCTAATGAAGATGCCGCGGCATGGAACGAGGCACGCGGTAATCAACCAGCCGGTCATGGCTGCCCATGACGTCCCGGCACGCAACGTGTCCGTCAAACAGGACGCGATCTGACTGGCTCAGGTCCCGTCTGCGTCTTCGACGTCTTGCGCGAGCCACTTGCCGACGTAGCGTGAACCGTCAGGCGTCAGGTGATCCCGGTCCGCGTACATGAACTCGCCGCCCCGCCGCGCGTAGCAATTCTGCGCATCGCACAGGAACGGCAGCGGATTGAACACCTTTACACCGGGATACCTCGCCAGCACCGCGAGGATGCGCGTTTCCGCGCGCGTCAGTCGACGCTCGACTTTCGCGCGTGGGACCGCGCAGGGTGAGCGCAGCGAAAATTGCACAGGACGGCGTACGCAGGTGCTGGGATCGAAATCCAGCTCCGGCGTGTCGAGCACGAACACCACGCGCTTACCTGCGGCAGTGAGCCGGGTCAGGGTGTGTTCGAGACCCGCGAGATAGACGCTCAGGTTGCTCCCGTCGCTCTGACCTACCGTCGTCAGACCCGCCCGGCCGCTGTCCGCTGTCAGCAGACGGATGGTGTCGCCCTCGCCATAGTCGAGGCCACCCGCGATCGTCGAAATGGCATAGCTCGACAGGATCACCGAATGGACGTCGGGCGAATTCACAACGTAATCGAGCACGCTGCGGAACAGCTCCGAGCAATGCTTGACGTGTTTATCAAGATAAATGTCGACGTCGGAGAACGGTGGGCAATTGCCGGCGCCGACCGCAAAGAGGCTATCCCCGTCGGATGCCAATGCCGGTTGCAGCCCATCGTAAAAGTGATTGGCGTGACTGTCGCCGAGCAAGGCAATCTCGGGACGGCCGTTGGGCGCGGGCATTACACATAGCTCGGAGGCCGGGAAGGCCTTCTTGCACGCATCGGTGGATGCCCAGTGTTCCGGATTCGCACCAAAGTTCGCATCGGGGAAACGGCCGGGCAAGCCGTTGTCGCGCGAGATCGCGTAGCTGGACAGGCCGATGCCCATCATCATCGCGACGAGAACGCACGCTGCGCGCAGCGGATACCATTGCACCACGCGGCTGTAGCGCACAGGCCTCTCGATAAACCTGAATGTGATGGATGACAACGCAAAGGCGACGACGATGGCGGCGACCAGCATGGCAACGGTTGGCGTATCGCTGCTCAACAGACGCACAAAGACCAGTATCGGCCAATGCCAGAGATAGAGCGGGTAGCTGACGAGTCCGATGTAGGTCATCGGCTTGACGGAAAGCACGCGCCGGTTGAACCACGCCGCCGGACCCGCGGCAATGATGAGCGTAGCGCCGCCGGCAGGCAGTGCCGCACGCCAGCCCGGAAACACCGTACCCGGATCGAACAGCGCGAAGCTCGTGGCAAGGAGAATCGCGCCTGCCGCCGAGGCCAGATCGCGCAGCGTCAGGCGGCCTGCCTGCACCGTGTCGCCTGCAGGCATGGCGGCGCGTTTGGCGGAATGAAACTGCGCCCATGCGAGCGCGGAACCGAACAGCAATTCCCAGAAGCGCGTGAGCGGCAGATAGAACGCTGCGATAGCGTGCGTCCTGCTCAGCACGATACTGCAGGCAAGCGAGAGCAAGATGGCCGCCGCGATCGCAAACGTCGCCACGCGCCGGCTCGTGAATCGCCAGAGCACGAACAGCGCTACCGGCCAGATGATGTAGTACTGCTCCTCCACGCCGAGCGACCACAGATGCAATAGCGGGCTTGCCGACGCGCCCTGCGAAAAGTAGTCGCGCGTCATATAAAAATAGATGTTCGCGACGAACGCGACGCTCGCGAGCGCATCCGCGGCGAGCTGCCTGAGTTCGCCCGAGGCCATCAGCGCGATGCCCGCCGCAAGCGTGGCGACCATCACGGTGATGAGCGCCGGATAGATGCGCTTGATCCGCCGTACGTAGAAGTCAATCAGGCTGAAACGTCCCTGATCGAGCGTCTCGATGATGTGCTGCGAAATCAGGTAGCCGGAGATCGCGAAGAAGATGTCCACACCGGCGAAGCCACCGGCCAACACTGTCGGGAACGCATGAAAAATGACGACTGAGATAACCGCGACCGCGCGTAATCCATCAATGTCCGGCCGATAGCCGGCCACGGGCCTGCGTAATGTGACGCTCACCGGGAATTCCCCCAATCATTCTTTTGACTGCGGGCCTGGCCAATGGCTGGTCCGCTCGATGACGACGCGCGACGCAGCGCCGGTCAGTTTGTCCCTGAATAGTATCGGCTCGCCAGTACGCGTACTGCGACCTACCCCACGTAAGCGCAACCATCCTTCATGCTCAGGCAGCGTCCTTTCGGCACATTCCATGCGGAACACACTCACCGCGGCCCCCGCTCGAGACGCGTGCGCTTGCGTGTGCGGTAGGCAGCAGTGTTGTATCTGCGTCACCCATACCATGCCCTCCTATATGCGGGCTGGCGTTGCTTGTGGCATCTGGGATTTTCAGCCCGAGACCAGACCGCGGAAGTTGGCTCCAGCATAGGAACTGAGGATGGAAACTGTGAAAATAAGCCCCGACAAAGGCTCCTCTCCCGGCAAACGATCAAGAATCTGCCTGATCTTCGCCACGCGGGGCCGCGCCGAACTCCTTGAGCATGTCATCGCCTTCGTCGATTTGCAGACTGTCAAGCCGGACCTGACCATTGTCTCCTGCGTGTCGGATGAGGATGTGGGCAACGTGGCCAGCCACCCCGGAATACTCGTGATCAAGGGGAAGCCCGGCCTCCCCGCGCAACGTAACAATGCGTTGAACCATGTGCCGGACGGCTTCGATGTCGTGATCTTTCTGGACGATGATTTCCTGATGCATGGCACATGGATTCAGGAAGTCCTCAAGGTCATGGACAGCGACCCCTCGATTGCCTGCGTGACTGGAACCGTCATCGCGGATGGCATCCATGGACCGGGTTATTCTTTCGAAGAGGGACGGGCAATCCTCGCCAGGACGAATGAAATTCCGGAGAGGTTATCCATCACTTCGACGGGCGGTCCCTATGGATGCAATATGGCATTCCGGGCGCGCAGCATTGCAGGCCTTCGCTTCGACGAGCGCCTGGTTCTCTATGGCTGGCAGGAGGACCGCGACTTTGGAGGCCAGATCTGGAATCTGGGCAGCCGCGTGGTTCGCATCAATACTGCGCTCGGGGTGCACCTGGGCGTCAAGCGCGGAAGAGTATCTGGGCGCAAGTTCGGCTATTCGCAGGTTATCAATCCGCTCTATCTGGTGAGAAAGAATACGATGCCGTTGCGCGATGCGCTTGACCATGTTCTGCGTAACGTGGGCAGCAATATTGTGCGAAGCGTTGCGCCGGAGCCTTGGGTCGACCGTCGGGGCCGTCTGAGCGGCAATCTGATCGGCCTGTGGGACTTTCTGCGCGGAAGGCTGACGCCCGAACGCGCGGCCAAGCTGTAACTCAGACGCGCCGGACCAAAAGGTCCTAAAAGGTCCGGCGCACTCTCGCAAGCTTCTCTTCGACAGAACGCTTGCGGCCGCGCCGCGGCTCCATCACCACTTCGACATTTTCCACGTTCACCGTTTCTACGTTCGCAGCTTCTGCGTGCATGACGGGTTCCGCGTTGTGACTGGGCCAGACATAGGCCGCAGATGCAACCCGTGTCTGGCGCCTCGACACGCCCGTCGATGCAAGCGGCGAGAGTGCGCCCGCAGCGGCCGCAAACAGGTAGAAACACGAGCCAAGCTCGAACACCCCGGCCGAAGTCGAAGCCACGATCAATGCTGCGATCATGGCGTGCCGGGACGCGTAGCAGACGGCGCGCTCCGTGAACGAGTAATGGGTTGGCATGGGCGACAGCAAAGACTTGCCCACGAATATCCCGTAGCAGACCACACCCACCACACCCAGGCTCCCCAGCAAGACCACCAGGAAGCTCGATGCCCGGATGCTGCCCAATCCAACGCCTATCCCATAGGTATCGAAGAAGTTGGTGATGCCCTGATTGTTCCACCCCATCCGTTCGACGCCGGAGGAGCTGCCCGCTTTACTCAGGATCGCGGCGTCGACAAAATCGCCAATCGTCGTTACCACAGCCGGCAGGAAAAGCATGACATAGATCACTCCGAGCATGCCGAGGCAGGCCGAGATGAGCCACATGCGCTGCTTGCGTGCGGCGGCGTCACGCGTGACGAGACCGGGCCGGCTGAACACCAGCACGACCAGATACCCGGCCATCCCGACATAGGCGCTCCCCGACGTGGACAGCAACATCAGTATCCCCGTCGCAACAGCCAGCGCGCCAGCCAGTTTCTGACGCCACCCGACCAGCCACAGGTTCAGGCAAAAGACAAACAACGGCAGCGTGAAGGTCGAGAATGCGGACGTCTCGCTGAACGTGCCGCTGATGCGCACCAGTCCACCCAGTTCCTCGCCGCTCAGGTCGGCGAACTGGGCAGTCTTGACGGACGAAAGAATGTCCATGCCGGCGATGTGCGACACGGCATCGAGCACGCCCGCGACCACGTCGAGCAGGGTCAGCAGAAGGAGAGCGTTGGCGAGCGTCCTGTACGTGCCACGCCACTTCAGAAACGCATACATGCAGCAATACACCAGCACGTCGCCAATGCAATACACCGCTTGGGACAGATTGCCCGAGACGGGAGCGAGCGGCTTCAGCAGAATTTCCGTGGTACTGCGATCGACGGGAAACACGAGCGTCGTACCGAGCAACAGGCGCGGCAGCAGCATGGCGCCCACGCTTGCCCACACGCAGTTGCACAGCAGCCAGAAGCCCGGCTGATCCATCGAGAACGCCTCGTTAATCTTCTTCCCGCCCCCCATCTGGAAGGCCTTCAGGACGAAGAATGCGAGAAAGAGCTGCGGGGGCAGGATGCCGATTCCGCCCAATCCGAGCGCGAGCGCACAACCGAACAGCGAGTACACCGCCATTCCGTACACCACGCCGCTATGCGACGTGTAGAGCGCCACCATGCCGGTGACGATCACCAGGATCCCAAATACCGTCAGTTCCACTTGCTTGAACCCCTATCCGTTCACCGCACGCTCATGCGCGAACGATCCTGTTGCTGCACCGTCTTATGCGGAGCGTCGGTACTGGAGCGCCGGCTGTGCATCGGCGAACCCCTTGTTGTCATGCATCGCGCGTTCCACGACATCCATGAATTCGTGTTTGAACCGTTCCGCTGTAAAGCGCAACGCATTGCGACGGCAGACTTCCCCGCGAAACGCCGGGCGCTGCTCGAAACGCTCCACCGCATCGACGATGGACGCCACAGTCTGTTCTTCGAAGAACAGCCCGGTGCCGCGCTCGGGATCCGCCGAATCGACGACGATCTCCCGTACACCGCCGCGGCCCAAAGCGATCACCGGAGTGCCGCAGGCCTGTGCCTCGACCACCGAAATGCCAAAATCCTCTTCCGCGGCGAAAACGAAGGCACGCGCGCGCTGCATGTAGTCCACCAGCACCGCATCGGGCTGATAGCCGAGCAGCGTCACGTTGGGCGTCGCGCTCGCTTTGGCGCGCGCGAAATCAGTGCCGTCGCCGATTACCACGAGACGCCGCGAGGGCATCGCCGCAAAGGCCTCGACGATCAGCGGAATCCGCTTGTACGGCACCATGCGCGAGGCAATCAGATAGAAGTCCTCATGCTGGGTGCCAAGCTCGAATCGCTCGACATCGACCGGCGGGTAGACGACGGTGGCGTCGCTACCATAAGCCTTGCGGATGCGCCTTCCGACGAAGGCCGAATTGGCGACGAAAGCGTCCACGCCGTGAGCGGTGCGCTGGTCCCAGATACGCATGTAATGCAGCAGCAGGCGCACGATCCAGCTCTTCATTCCACGTTGCATGCCGGCTTCGGCCAGATATTGATGCTGCAGATCCCACGCATAGCGAATCGGCGAATGCACATAGCTCACATGCACCTGATGCGGTCCGGTCAGCACGCCCTTGGCCACGGCATGGCTCGACGAAATCACGAGGTCGTAAGACGAGAGATCGAACTGCTCGATCGCCAGCGGCATGAGCGGGAGATAAGCGCGAAACGATTTGCGCGCCCGCGGCAAGTGTTGAATGAATGAAGTATGGGCGCGCTTGCCGCCCAGCACACTGCGCTGCGACTCCGGGAAGAAGTCGACGATGCTGTAGAGATCGGCATGGGGAAACAGTTGCAGAATCTGTTCCACCACCTTTTCCGAACCCGCGTATGCAGCGAGCCAGTCGTGCACAAGGGCGACCCGGCCGAAACGACGTGTGTCGCTTGCAAGGGTTGCGGCAAGCGTTACATTAGCCACGGCGAGATCTCCTCGATCAGTTTGACTGCGGTGGCACGCCAGGTCAGTTCCGCGGTACGCGCGCGGCCCCGCTCACGCAGGCTCGCGCGCAACGCAGCGTCGCCGGTGATCTGTTCAAGCAGGCGCGCCAGTTCCGCGGGATCGTCCGGTGAGGTATAAAGCACGGCATCGCCGCACGCTTCCATCACGGCCGGCAACCTCGAGGCGATGACGGGACAACCGAGCGCCAGCGCTTCGACCGGCGGAAGCCCGAAACCCTCGTAAAGCGACGGATACACAAAACAGGCCGCACGCTGGTAGAGCGCTGCCAGTTCGCCGTCGCTCACGTAACCGAGGTGCTTCACGAATTCGGGCAAGGCATTCTGGCCCGCTCCATACACCCGCGCATCGCCGCCGCCCACCACCACGATGTCGAACTGCGCATCGTTAATAAGGCGCGCGGCCTCGGCCACGAGACGAAAATTCTTATGCCGGTTGAGGCTTCCCACCGCAAGCACGAACGGACGTCCGTTCAGCGTGGCCTTCACGGCGCCTTGCTCCTGCTGGACGCGCAACATGTGCTCGCCGCTCTCGGGCACGACGCCAATCTTGCCGGCAGGAATCCGGTAAGCGTCGCTCAACTCGCGCCGCGAGAATTCCGACACGGTCAGCACGCGGCGCGATACCTGGCCGATGCGCGGCGCCATCAGGCGGTACCAGGCGACAAAGGAGCGGCTGTAGCTGTCCGGCACGCGCGCGGGCGCCGCGTCGTGCAGCACCGTCACCTGGCGGCCGTACAGCAGCGGCCCGGAGTTGCAGAGATTGACCAGCAACCGTCCGGATGCGGCCTTCGGCAACGCCAGCTGTTCCCAACGCAGACCGCCGCCTTTACCGCTCGCCCGCAGTCCGACGTGCCTGAACGGATTGGCCATATCGGCCAGTGCTTCGGGCACGACGATCTCGGTCCTCAGTCCGGCGACGAGCGGATCGCCCACTTCGATCATCTGGTCGAGCGCCCGAATGGTCTCGAATGCAAAGCGATCGACGCCCGTCGCGCGTCGGCCCAGAAATCGGCCATTGATTACCAGATTCGGAATATGCAGGGATTTCATCGGCGGGTTCCGGGCATCGCTCAAAGTACGTCGTTACGCGTGCGCAAAGTCACCGCGACACACAACCAGATTCGGCAGACCATGTGATACAGGTCTTATGGCCCAGAGTGTGACCGACCCACCGCCAGAAAAATGTTCGCCGTCGCTCATGCAACGCCAGTTTTCAGAGGGGGCGCCCTATCCGTTCGCCGCCCCACACACGAAGCACGCCACCACGCATCAAAATGATCGATGAATACGCCTCCATACTAGGTGAACCCATCGAGCTGCCGGCATGGCGCAAAGCGCGCGGAACCGGCAACCTTCCCGCGCAAGGAGTCCCCGTGAAGCATTCCGCAGCAACCGCCCATAACGTGCTCGCCAGCCCAGCCGCCCCTCCCGGCGCGCGACACGCGAGACGGGAAAGGCCCTACAGGGCGTTTGGCGTGCGCACCGCCGCAAGCCTCGCAGCCAGCCTCTGCGCGCTCGCATGCGCATCGACGGTGCAAGCCGCCGATGCCGTGCACGCCATGCCAACCGACGCCTTCATCGAAACGCTCGCTGTCATCACGCACGTGAACTACACCGATGGCGCCTACGTCAATGTGCACAACGTCGCCGACGATCTGGCATGGCTCGGGATCCACTACGTTCGCGACTATGCACCCGGCGACTCGCCGCCGTTTTCGACTTATGTCTATCTCGCGCAACGCGGCGTCAAATTCAACTTCCTGACGGGCTCGAAGTTCGTGGAAGCGATCGGGCAAGCGGCGAAGCTGAACGCCGCCGTGCCTGGCAGCGTCGCGGCCGTCGAAGGTTTCAACGAGATCAACAACTGGCCCATCCCTTATCACGGCCTCACGGGCACGGCCGCCGGACTGGCCGTGCAGCGCGAGATCTTTACACGCGTACACGCTACGCCTGAGCTCAAGGGCGTACCCGTCTACGATCTCACGGGCTACGACGAAAAGACGGTCGACACACGCGCGGATTCGGCCGATTACGCGAATCAGCACGTCTACCCGCAAAACGGCGAACAACCCACCTATAACGCGAACGGCGACAGGTGGATGGGCTCGGCCATCGATGTCGTCAAGAAGTACCATCTACCGCTCGTCATCACCGAGTTCGGCTACTTCTCGATGCCTCAGGCGGGCTGGTACATGATCGGCGTCGACGAGCGGACCCAGGCCAAAGGCATTCTCAACGGCTACATGGACGCAGCGGCGGCGGGCGTGAAGCGGACCTACGTCTACGAACTGCTCGACGAAAAGCCCGACCCGGACAGCAAGAGCGGCGAGATGCACTACGGCCTCTTTCGCAACGACAACAGTCCCAAGCCGGTGGCCGAGGCGATCCGCAATCTCACGTCGATCCTGAACGACGGCGCGCCGCACCGTGCCAACGGCGCATCGCAAGGCACGCTCGCGTATACGCTCCAGGGAATGCCGGTATCGGCCAACAGCCTGTTGCTGCAGAAAAAGGATGGTCGCTTCGTGCTGGCGCTATGGAACGAAACGCCGATCTGGAACCGGGAGAAGGGAAAGCCGCTCACCAGCCCACCCGCCAGCGTCGAACTGGACCTCGGCGCGCAGGTAAGCCGTATCGACGTCTACGATCCACTCGTTTCGGCAACGCCGGGCGCAAGCCATCGCGACCTGCGCCAACTCACCGTGGATGTACCCGATCATGTCATTCTGCTCGAAATCACACCGGCGAATACACCGGGAACCTGAGCACCTGCCAAGTTAGCACCTGAAAGTGCAACCGCCGCGTCTCGCGCGGCGGTTTTCACTTGCGAATCAGTCAACCCTACGTCGGCACGTCATTGCCATGGCTGGCGTAGCCGTAGGTGGTATACGCCCTTCCGTAGCGGCCTGGCCTCGTCGGCATCGCGTCGTTGAAAATCACGCCGCGAATCGGCACGCCGATCTGCTCGAACCTGCGCGCGGATTCGCGCAGCTCTTCAACCGTCGTCACGCCGTGTCGCGCAATCACGAACACCATGCCGGCGAGAGATGCCACGATGCCCGAGTCGGCTACCGGCAGAATCGGCGGCGCGTCGATCAGCACCACGTCGTATTCGCTGTCGGCCTGCTGGGCGAACGCGAGGAAGTTCCGATGTTTGAGAATCTCGCTCGCACTCTGCATGTAGCCGCCGTTAGCAACGAAATCGACGCCAGGCAGTATGTTGCGGTGTACCGCATTTTCGAACGTACGGCCACGCGTGACGATATTCGAAATGCCCGGGCTGCACGGCACCCCGAGGTACTGATGCAACGTGCCCCTTCTAAGGTCGGCGTCGACGAGTAGCACACGCTGTCCCGATGCGCCGATCAGCGCCGCGAGATTGACGGACACGAACGACTTTCCGACGATCGGTGTCGGCCCGGCGAGCAGGACGATCCGGTTCGGTGCGTCGACCAGCGCAAATTCAAGCGCGCTTCTGAAGCTTCGCAGACTTTCGATCGCCGCATCTCCGCTTGCCGAATGCGCTAGCACCAGGTTCGAGTCGACGTTGGTCTGGAGGCTCCGCGTGAGCGTTTCCTGCACCTTGCTGCGCGGGATGGTGGCGTACACGGCCAGCCCCGTTCCTGTTTCGATATCGTCCTGAGCCGTGATGCCGTCGAAGACCTTGCGTTTGAGCAATACCACCGCGACGCTCACGAACAGGCCCGCCATCAGGGCTCCGATCAACGCGAGCGCACGTTTCGGACGAACCGGACTATCCGGCACGATCGCCGGGTCGACCAGTCGCACATTCGACACCTTACCTGCCTTGAGCAGGCGGAGCTGTTCACGCGTGTTCAACAGGTTCGTGTAAATGGTGGTGTCTACCTGAACCTCTCTCTGCAGCCGCAGCAGGCTCTGCTCCATGGGCGGCAGTTGCCGCGTGACGGAGGCAATGCCGCCAACCTCCCTTTCGGCCTCGGCCAGTTCGTCATTGACGGCGATCACCGCTGGGTTTTCCGACGTGTACCGCGCAAGAAGCAACGCCCGCTGCTGCTGAAGATCGGCAACCTTGCCTTGCGCGAGAGCCGAGCGTTGCAGAAGCGCGGCGGCCTCTGCGTTCAGATCCACCGTCCCGTTCTTCGCGCGGAACGTGTTGAACTCGCTTTCCGCGGTCTCCAGTTTGGTCTTCAGTTCAGGCAACTGACCATCGAGGAAGGTGATCGACTTCTGCGCCTCTTCCTGGGTCCGCAGGACATTTTGCCGGACATATGCCGTGCCGATCGCGTTGAGAATGGCGCTGATCTTCTTCGGGTCGGTGCCTTCCAGCGCAACGCCGATCACGTCCGAGTCCTTGCCCTTCTCCACAATCAGCAAGCCCGATTGCACATCCTGGATCGCGGAAAGCTCGGAAGTCCGAACCAGTTCGAAACGTACGCCCGGCTTTCCGACAACCTGGTCGACGAGAAGAGCGATCGGCCCGTACTCCGTGTCTGCCTGCATGAGCTCGCCGACGCGCCCGGACAAATCGATATCTTTGTACTTCAGCGAATAGTTGCCGTTCTTCTGCAGCGTCAGGACGAATTTCTCGCCTTGCAGCGCGTCAGGCACATCGAATTTTGAAACGCCGATCCGCTCGTCACCCCATGCATAGCCGCCCAGGCCCGAGTGGGACAGGTCATTCAGATGGTTGGCAATCCACCGGCCGACCACCGGAAAATAGCGCGGCACCGCGCTGAGGTTCAGTTGCGCAGCGGTCACGGCTCCTGCGATCACCAGCCGCGAACGCAAAACCTCGATCTCGGCCGAAGCGGCCGTCTTGACGGCGAACATCGACTTCACGTCGCCCAGGGCGTCCTTGGCGGCGGTCGGATTCTCCTCGACCTGGATCAGAATGTCGGCCTGATACACGGGCGCTGCAAGCAGTGCATAAGCCGCACCCACAAAGAGAAAGCAAGCGGTGATCAGGAAGATCAAGCCGCGGTTCTGATACAGGACGTCTATATAGCTACCAAGGTGGTCGCCCTGCGGGGGGCCTATATCTATCGTATCGACTGACGTATCACGGTATTTCATGCGCCCTCTCCCCATTCCCACGCGTTCCGGCCGCGCCTGTTCCAACGCGCTACCGGATGCCTTGCCACCTGGCCGGACAAATAGTTGGCTCATCAGTAACCAACGGCCCGGCTAGCGGCCGCCGCCTGGGTGCTTGGCACAATCAGACCCATCACGCGGCTCCACCTGACCAGCGCAGACGCATCGACAAACACAACATCATTAGGCTTCAACGCAAAGCCATCTGCGGTCGCCATCGCAGCCGGTGACCCGGCATTCAGATGGTAGACCACCGGCTTGCCCGCGTCGCGCCCACGCACGACAAAGACCTGCGAAGCATCGCCCGAGGTCTGGCTGATGCCGCCGGCATCGCCCAACGCTTCATTCAGGCTCATCCGGCCGTTGTTGAACGTCAAACTTCCGGGTTTGTTCACTTCGCCGAAAACGTACACTTTCGTGTCGGTCTGCGCGAAGACGCGCACCAGATCACCCCTGCGCAACTCGATGTTATCGGGATTCACACCCTTGGCGATCATGTCGGGAATATTGACAACCACAGTCTTGTCGCCACGCGTAATCGCGACCGTCGACCGGTCTGCGATCGGCGTAAATCCGCCGGCACGATTGATCGCCTCAGGCAAAGTCATCGGCATGTCGTTAAGAGCGAGCACGCCCGGATTCCTGACCGCGCCGTCCATATAGACCCGCTTGCTCCGGTAGGCCTCGATCCGCAAGGTGACCTGAGGCGCCCGCACGAAACGGCTGAGCTTTTGGGCCAGCGCATCGCGCGCTTCCATTTCGGTGAGCCCTGAAACCTTCAGCGGACCGATATAGGCATACTGGATCATGCCGCCCGCATCCACCGTATAGCCCGAGGTCATCGAATCGGTGCCAGTCGCTTCCGGTCCATTGGTCGCCGCGGCTCCGGGCATATTCAGCTCGGGGTGATCCCATACGACGATGCTTAATATGTCACCCGGGCCCAGCGTGTAGGGCGCAGGCTTCGCAAACAGTTGCGTGACGTCTTCGGGCACGGCCTTCGAGCGTTCGGCGCGTTCCGTCTCAACAAGGTCGTCGGTGATTTCGATCAGTTTGCCCGCTGGCGGCGCGTCGGCGCCCTTACTTGGGTGAACATCGGCCGTCGTGCGCATGCCGCTGTCGACTGTGCTGTTGCCAGTGTTCGCGGGTGTCTGATTGGCCACCCCTGAAGGAGCGTTGTACGACATCCCCGGCGACCACGCACAGCCTGCCAGGCATGCCGCCAGCACAACGCCGGTGAACGCGGCCCTAACCCGGTGCGGATGACGCCCAGCGTCAGACTGAGTCAATGAATCGTGTACCTCGGCCGCCGGCGCTTCGATCAGCACGTTTGACTTTGATGCGTTCGTGGTCCTTTCCGAACCCAACTTGTTGCATGACATCATCGCTACTCCCTTCCGTCGCGCGCCCAAGCCACTGCCCCCGCTGAGACGCACACACCGCTATGTAGATTTTTTTATGCTCTAGTCCGGGACGGCTACCGCCTTCATCGCCGACGATACCCGGCCCCCCAAAATCAACCCGCCATATCACCTTCAACCAACCCGGCCCGCTGTTTCAGTACGCCCCACTACCTTTGAAAACAACCTTGAAAGTCTTGAACAGAATCGAGACATCGCGCAGCAACGACCAGTTCTTTACGTATGCGACGTCCAGTGACACCCGCGTCGCGTAGTCCGTGGTGCTGCGCCCGCTCACCTGCCACAAGCCGGTCATGCCAGGCTTGGCCATCAGGTAGTACCTGACGTTTGCGCCATAGCGCTCCAGCTCCTGATCGATGACGGGCCGTGGTCCGACGAGACTCATGTCGCCGCGAACCACGTTCCACAGCTGCGGCAATTCGTCGAGACTCGTGCGGCGCAGAAACCGCCCAATCCGCGTGATACGCACATCGTTCTTCAGTTTGAAATCGCGTTCCCACTCTGCACGTACCTGTGGGTCGCTTTCGATCAAGGCCTTGAGCACCTGATCGGCGTTCAGAACCATCGAACGGAATTTCAGGCAACGAAAGCTCTTGCCGTTACGTCCTACGCGAACGTGTCCGAACGTCGCGGGACCGCCGTCGCTCATCACCAGAACCGCAAGCAGCGCGAACACGGGCAGCAGCGAGACAATCAGCAAGGTGCCGAACACGATGTCAAAGCCGCGCTTGACCACTTGTCGCGCTGCTCCTGCGCAGTCCAGACCGGTCTTGCCGGAGCTCGCCGCGCTAGCGGGTGCCGCGGATCCCGCGGAACTCGTATTGAACTGCGGCGCGTCGACCGTCGCGGTGCGGAACAGGCGCAGTCCTGCATTCCGGGCAAGGTTGAATTCAGCAAAGATCAACGTATGCGAGCCAAGCAGCGAGATGCCGGTCGTCAGCGTCCAGTACAGAAACCACGGCATGGACACCTGATTCTCGCGATGAATGGCGTACAGCAAGGCGAGACCGCAGAGCTGCACTGCCAGCCACGCGAACGCTGTACGGCTCGCGAGACTCACCACCGAGCGGGTGCGTCGCGACGGGTAGGTTCCGCACGCAGGAAACACGGACAACGCAAGCGCGGCCACGAACGCGACCAGTGAAGGATCAAGCTGATGCGGATGACCTGCCTGCGGCAGGTTCAGATGCAACGCGCCGACCGCACCCAGTACGATAAGTACGATGTCGATCACTCGATGGACTAGTTCTGACATTTCGGTTACCCCAAACCTTAACGTTCTCCGCACCGAGCGTTTCGGCCTCGTCGCGACACATGGTTACTGCGCTTGCCATCCGGATGGCCATAGACCAGCGACGGAAAGCTCGCTTCCTGTATCGCTAGCGGCGAGACGCGCCCTATCGTCCACGCCGACGTATCCCATCGACCGCACCTTGTTGATCCCGAACGGCAGCTTGCCCCGGGGTTCGGCTCTTCCACGCCGTTCAGCGCGGAGCATGCACACTCGTTCACGGGTACTCCGTGCCGGTGCGCGTCACCGTTTTATCCACCGGTTAAGCACTCTTTCAGTCCACAGTAATAAGCTACGTCCTCGACCGGATACATTCCGTGCGGCATCACACCAACCGCACGGTTTCATCGGCGACGACGGAAAATCGTCCAAAGAAGCAGCGATGAATTTTCAAAAGATTGTCAAGAAAACGTGTGGCCGCCTTCCTCGTGTAAAGGCCGAAGAAGTTCGCGTTTTGGGTGTCCGGCAGCGTGAAAAGCAGCGTGCGATTGAAATGCGAAACGCCAGGACAGAGGCCTCGCGCCCGTTTAATAATCAGACCCGGCGAATTAATTCGCACAATGCTGATTCATTAGGAAAACGAATTTTCAATTAGTCATGCATTGCTGAAACACGCCCGGTACTTTCGTGCGGGCGATTCAACGTCCTTGATGTGGCGTCAGATAAAAACGCTGACGTCTGTTCGAAAGCGCACGGCCAGCGCCTTTGCCACGTTCTTGCTGATTGCCCGGCGTCCTGCGAGGATGTCGCTGACCACAGTGGGCGAGGCAATATCGGCCAGGTCCTTTTGCTTGAGACCGTGGGTTTCCAGCAGATGGCGCAGCACCTCACGCGGCTCCGCGCTGGGCACCACCACCTGGCGAGACTCCCAGCCGCCGATCAGAGCGGACAGAACGCCGAGCAGATCCGTTAGCGGATTGTCCGCGTCGCCGTGAAGGTGGTTCGTCAGCGCATTCGCGAGCTGCGTCAGCTGCTCGTATTCCTGCTCATTGCGAATAGGCTTGAGAGGCACCTTGCTCTGCAACGCAGCCCAAGCTTCAACGATATCGGGGACCTGGCCCGAAAGGCGATCGGCATTCATGTTGTTTGAATTTTCCTTGTCAGAAGATCGTATTCTTTAGGCGTTGGTCAATGCGGGCTGACAGCGAGCGCTGTTCTCTCACGACTCCCTCTCCCTGAATGACGGCAATTACCCATATCAATCTTTTCATTTTAATAAGGATGACGAATTGCTAACAGTTCGAAAGCATTTAATCGATCCGTACCGCCGGCGTGGTCACCGGACGATGAGGCGAACAGTGCCGCTCATCGCTTTCGCGACTTCACCTGGGCGTAACTGTCCAACGCCACGAGACCGAGTTTAAAAGGAGCGCCGTCCGCAGAGCGTGCGCCCGACCACACTCCGCAATCGAGAGACAGCAAAATGTGAGGGTTTGTCGACTAGCCGAAAGCGGAACGTTGAATGTGGGGGAACGGCAAACGCGATCGGAGCAGGCTGGCGCAGAGGAGAGAGGACGTGGGCCGGCAACCGGGAGAGGATGACGGCGCGGCGGGTCGCCTGGGAGATGCGCATTCGCGCCACCGTCACCGCGTCGCGCCTGACGCGGTGCGGTGCCTTGAACGCGCAGCTTTATTTAGCGCGGCGTGTAGCGAATGGTTTCT
Source organism: Paraburkholderia phenazinium (assembly GCF_900141745.1). Taxonomy (NCBI): domain Bacteria; kingdom Pseudomonadati; phylum Pseudomonadota; class Betaproteobacteria; order Burkholderiales; family Burkholderiaceae; genus Paraburkholderia; species Paraburkholderia phenazinium. The sequence continues at coordinate 3,258,326 of NZ_FSRM01000001.1, forward strand.
ACGCCGGTGTCGGTGCCAAGCAGCGACAGGGTCGCTCCGCGTTCTGCGAAGAGACCTACAGTGACGACGCCTGGCCACGCATTGATCTGTGCTTCGAGCGCGCGAGGATCGGCGATCTTCAGCCCTTTGATGTCGATGATCTCGTTGCCGTTGTCGGTAATAAACGGCGTGCCGTCCTTCGTCACGCGCACCACCGGCACGCCGCCCAACGCGATCACGCGGCGGCCGATTGCGGTGCGTGCCATCGGCACCACTTCAACCGGCAACGGAAACTGGCCGAGCACATCGACGCGTTTCGATGAATCCACGATGCAGACGAACACTTCCGACACCGACGCCACGATCTTCTCGCGCGTCAGCGCACCGCCGCCGCCTTTGATCATCGCACCGCTGGCGTCGATCTCGTCCGCGCCGTCGACATAGACCGGCAGCGATTCGATTTCATTCAGATCGAGCACCTTGAAGCCGTGCGACTGCAGGCGCGCGGTGCTCGCCAGCGAGCTGGACACGGCGCCGCGATAACGGTGCTTCGTGGCGGCCAGTGCATCGATAAAGCAGTTGGCGGTCGAGCCGGTGCCGACGCCGATCACGACGCCTTCGGGTACGTTGGCGTTCACGTAGTCGGCGGCGGCCTGACCGACCAGTTGCTTGAGTTCGTCTTGAGTCATGGGAATTGCTGGCTAGAGGCGGAAAACCGCAAGTTTACCGGACTAGCATGCGCCGCTCGCACTTATCCGGCAAGTGGGCACAATCGGGACCGGAAGACCCGGCGCGGCACGACGGTCATCGTGCATGCCGCGTCCTGAATCAGGTCTTGACCTTCACCGAGCGTTGGCGCACGGCTTCGAACAGGCACACGCCGCTCGCGACCGACACGTTCAGGCTTTCCACACTGCCGGCCATGGGAATCTGCATGACTTCGTCGCAAGTATCGCGCGTCAGACGGCGCATGCCCTCGCCTTCCGCACCCATCACGAGCGCGACCGGACCGTCGAGCCTGGTCTCATACAGGCTTTTGCTCGCCTCGCCCGCCGTGCCCACCACCCATACGCCCGCGTCCTTCAGTTCGCGCAGTGCGCGCGCCAGATTCGTCACCGTGATGTAAGGCACCGTATCGGCCGCGCCGCTCGCCACTTTCGCGGCCGTCGCGTTCAGGCCGACAGCACGATCGCGTGGCACGATCACCGCATGCGCGCCAGCCGCATCGGCGACCCGCAGACACGCGCCGAGGTTGTGCGGATCGGTCACGCCATCGAGCACCAGAATCAGCGGCGAACCGTTGATGCCATCCAGCAGCTCCGCGAGATTCTGCGCCAGCGGCATGTCCCCTGCCCGCGCCACCACGCCCTGGTGGCGCTCCGTGTGCGCGAGGCCCCACAGGCGCGTTTCGTCGGCAGCAATCAGACGCACGCCCGCTTCCTTAGCCGTGTGCAGGAACTCCGTCATGCGGCGGTCTTTGCGCGTCGCGTCGTAATAGACCTCTTCGACCGTGGACGCATCGTGACGCAGACGGGCGGTCACCGCGTGGAAACCGTATAGAACCTTGAGACGTGACATGACTGAACAACCTTTGATTGAGCGCGCCGCGACGCGGCTGCGCTACTGGGATAAAGACAAACCGAAATGCAGACCGCGCGCAACCGGCACATGAACCTGTACCGGTTGCGCGCGGCGAACCCGCTGCAGCGAGCCTGCTGGTGCCGACTCGCCACGCGATTTGCGTGTGAGCTCAGCGCTTCTTGCGTGTCTGTGCCTTCGAAGAAGAAGCAGACTTGGCCGAGGCGCCGTGTTTCCTGGCGGCGCTGCGTGCCGCGCGCGCCTCCTTGACCGCGAGCGTCGGTGCCGGTGCGGCCTTCTTTCGGCGTGCCCCCGCGCCGGCTTCGGCCGGCGCCAGCGAGCGTACACGTGCACCGCCGCTTTCAACGGCAGCCTTGTCGGCGAGCGCGGGACGCGCACCCGGCGACTTGATCGGCGTATCGCGCACCAGCCGGAAGTCGATCTTGCGTGCGTCGAGATCGACGCGGCTCACCTGCACGCGCACACGGTCCGACAGGCGGTAGCGGATGCCCGTGCGTTCGCCGCGTAGCTCGTTCTTGATCTCGTCGTACTGGAAGTAATCGGAGCCCAGTTCGGTGACATGCACGAGGCCTTCGATAAACAGCGCATCGAGCTGCACGAAAATGCCGAATGAAGTCACGCCGCTCACCATGCCGCCGTACTCTTCACCGAGCTTGTCGCGCATGAAGTAGCACTTGAGCCAGGCTTCGACGTCGCGCGAGGCTTCGTCCGCCCGACGCTCGTTGGCCGAGCAGTGCAAGCCGAGCTCCTCCCAGATCGCCACGTTGTTCGAACGCGTACGGCCGCGCTTTTCGTCGTCGGCCTGCTGCATCGCGCGGGCGCGCGGCGACAGCGCCGTATTCAGATCGACGCCATGCGGCGCTTCCGGCGTGTACTTGCGCCCCTGCAGGACCGCGTAGATTGCACGGTGCGTCAGCAGATCGGGGTAGCGCCGGATCGGACTCGTGAAGTGCGCGTACGCCTCATATGCGAGACCGAAGTGGCCGATATTGTCCGGACTGTAGACAGCCTGTTGCATCGAGCGCAGCAACATGGTCTGCAACATCTGCGCGTCGGGCCGGTCGCGGATGTGCGCCATCAACGCGGCGTAGTCGCTCGCGTGCGGCGAGTCGCCGCCACCCAGCGTCAGGCCCATGCCACGCAGGAAGGAGCGCAGGTTCTCGAGCTTTTCGGCGGTCGGTCCGGCGTGCACGCGGTACAAGCCCGGGTGCTTGTTGCGCTTCATGAAGTCGGCCGCGCAGACGTTCGCGGCCAGCATGCATTCTTCGATCAGCTTGTGCGCGTCGTTGCGCGTGCGCGGGATGATCTGTTCGATCTTGCCCTGCGCATTGCAGACGATGTAAGTCTCGGTGGTGTCGAAGTCGATCGCGCCGCGTTTTTGCCGGGCGGCGAACAGCGACTTGTACACGCCATACAGATTCTGCAGTTGCGGCAACAGCGCCGCGCGGCGCGTTGCTTCCGGGCCCTTGGTGTTCTTCAGCACCGCGGCGACTTCGGTATAGGTCAGGCGCGCTGACGAGTGCATCACACCGGGATAGAACTGGTACGCCTTGATCTCGCCACGCGCGGTGATCACCATGTCGCACACCAGCACGCAACGGTCGACGTGCGGGTTTAACGAACACAGGCCGTTCGACAACTTCTCCGGCAGCATGGGAATGACGCGGCGCGGGAAGTAGACCGAGGTGCTGCGTTCGATCGCGTCCACATCGAGACCGCTCTTCGGATGCACATAGTGCGAGACATCGGCGATCGCCACGATCAGGCGAAAGCCCTCGCCCTTGCCGACCGCGATTGGCTCGCAGTACACCGCATCGTCGAAGTCGCGGGCGTCTTCACCGTCGATCGTAACGAGCGGCACATCGCGCAGATCGACGCGATGGCGAATATCCACGGGACGCACTTCGTCCGGCAGCCTTGCGGCGTCGTCGAGCGCGGCCTGGCTGAACTCGTGTGGCACGCCGTACTTGCGCACGGCAATTTCGATTTCCATGCCGGGATCGTCGATATCCCCCAGCACTTCCACCACGCGGCCAAGCGGCTGCGAATGGCGACTCGGGAAATCCGTCAGCTCGACCACCACCACCTGGCCGACCTTGGCCTTCTTGGTGTTCTGCGTGATCAGGATGTCGTGGCCGATTCGCTTGTCTTCAGGTGCGACGATCAGCGCGCCGTTCTCGTTCAGCAGTCGCCCGATCACGCGCTTGTTGGCGCGGTCCGTGACTTCGACGATGTGGCCTTCGGGCCGTCCGCGCCGGTCATAACCGACGATCCGCGCCAGCACGCGGTCGTTGTGCATGACCTTCTGCATCTCGCCGGTGGGCAGGAACAGATCGTCCTGACCGTCGTCGCGCACGAGGAAACCGTAGCCGTCGCGATGGCCCTGCACTCGGCCGCCGACAAAATTGGACGGATGCGTAAGCTGGTAATGGTTGCGCTGATCGAGCCGGATCTGGCCGTCGCGCTCCATGGCCGCGAGACGCTTGAAAAATCCTTCGCGCTCCTGGCGCTTGATCGACAACGCTTCGGCAATGTCATTCGCTGCAAGCGGCGCTTCACTCGTGCGGAGCACGCCGAGGATTTCCTCGCGGCTCGGAATCGGGTACGGATATTTGCTCAAGGGCTTGTCGATGATTTTTTCTCGTTGCATGGACGTCGGTCGGCGTTATGACGCGGCTCTGTTGCACCTGCGATTGACTGCTCGGGTCTGGCTCATTCAAAGCTGAGTCCGACGGGCCTGGGCACCGTGCCAACGAACTACTGCGAGGCATTCTAACACCCGTATTGCGCGCCAAGCGGCGCGTCAATACTTGCTGCAGTACTTGCCGTGAACCGCAATCCGACGCCATGCGGAGGCTTTCTCGAAATGCTTGACAGCTTTGAAGCTGTCGCTATAATAGCGGTCTCTGTTGTACAGACACCTGCCCAGGTGGCGAAATTGGTAGACGCACTAGGTTCAGGTCCTAGCGGTGGCAACACTGTGGAGGTTCGAGTCCTCTCTTGGGCACCAGATTCAAAAGCAAAGCCGCTTCCGAGCGGCTTTGCTTTTTGTGTGAGGCTCTGCGGTTCGTTTGAACTTGTTCGAATGAATAACAGGGTATCGGCAGTGCGGAAGTCAGTATCGAACCTGATTCGATACCTGAAAGTCCGGACGGTGCAATGAAGCGGTTGTTGAAGTCCCCATTGACACGCTGAGTCGTCCCGTTAAAATAACGGTTTAGCTTGAAAATGTGCCCAGGTGGCGGAATTGGTAGACGCACTAGGTTCAGGTCCTAGCGGTGGCAACACCGTGGAGGTTCGAGTCCTCTCCTGGGCACCATCGGTTGTTCCGGCATAAGCCGGCGAAGTTCGAGAAACCCCGTAAGATCAACGTCTTACGGGGTTTTTTGTTGCCTGCGCTGTTGCCTGCGTTCTTGTCTGCGCAAGCCAGCAACGCCATCGTATGTCGACAAATGCAGTTGGGCTCCGAATGAGCGTGGCTGCGTTTCACCCCAGTTCGCCCGCTTCGCTTCGAAGATCCCCGGCGATGAAATCGACAAACGCGCGAATCCGCGTGGACATCTGGTGCCGTTGCGAATAGACGGCGAAGATATCCGCGTTCGGCGTGTCGTGATCGGGCAATACGAGGACCAGCGACCCATCGGCCAGATATTGCTTGATGTCCCACTCGGCCCGCATCAGGATGCCGTGTCCTTCCAGCGCCCACTTCACCGCGATTTCGCCGTCGTTCGTCGTCAGCGTGCCGTTGATGCGCACGGCCTCCGTTTTGCGTGACGCTCCCCTGCCCGAAGTCAGACGCCACACGCCGTAAGCCTCGTCACCCTGGCGGATGCCGATGCAGTTGTGCCGCGTCAGGTCATGCGCGGTCACCGGCATCCCACGTGCGGCGATGTACGAAGGCGCCGCACACAGCAAGCGCCGGTTCGTCGCCAGACGACGCGCGACCACCCGCGTATCGGGCGGCTCGCCGAAGCGGATGCAGACATCGAACGTATCGTCCGTCAGCGGAGGCGGCGTGACCGATAGCTGAAGCTGAACCGATACTTGCGGGTGCTTCGCGACAAAGCGCGAAATCGCAGGGGCGACATGGCTGCGCCCAAAGCCAAGCGTCGCGTTCACGCGCAGCAATCCCTTCGGACTTTTCTTCGCGGTACCCAGCAATTCGGCCAGTTCGTCGATCTCGTCGAGAATCCGGCGCGCATGCTCGAGGTACAACTCGCCCTCCGGCGTCAGCATCATCCGCCGCGTCGTGCGGTTGATCAGCCCCACGCCCGCGCGACTTTCCATCTGCGTCAGGTGCTTGCTGACCGCCGCTGCCGTCAGTCCCAGTTCCCGCGCGGCGGCGCTCAGGCTGCCGGACGCCGCAAGCGTCGAGAAAAAGCTCAAATCCGACGGATCGACCGTATCTCGCATGGCTTTCACTTGTGAATGAAAGTTAAAGATGCTTTGAGTGTAGCACCGGTTTTTGCGCCCGGAGATAGGTAGAGTTCATTCATTCGTACAACACCTGAAGGACGGAGACATGAAAACCTATCGCATCGCGACCATCCCTGGCGACGGCATCGGCAAGGAGGTCATCCCGGCCGGCGCGCAGGTGCTCGAAGCACTGGCAAAGACGACGAAGTCGTTCGCATTCGAATTCGAGAACTTCGACTGGGGCGCAGACTACTACCGCGAGCACGGCGTCATGATGCCCGCCGACGGGCTCGACGCGATCCGCAACAAGGACGCGATCCTGTTCGGCTCGGCGGGCGATCCCGACATTCCCGATCACATCACGTTGTGGGGCCTTCGCCTCAAGATCTGCCAGGGCTTCGACCAGTACGCCAACGTGCGTCCGACCCGCATCCTGCCGGGTATCGACGGACCGCTCAAGCGCTGCGGGCCGGAGGACCTGAACTGGGTCATCGTCCGCGAAAACTCGGAAGGCGAATATGCCGGCGTAGGCGGACGCGTCCACCAGGGACACCCGATCGAAGCCGCGACGGATGTGTCGATGATGACGCGCGCCGGTGTCGAGCGGATCATGCGTTTTGCGTTCCGTCTCGCGCAATCCCGTCCGCGCAAACTGCTGACCGTCATTACGAAGAGCAACGCGCAACGTCACGCCATGGTGATGTGGGACGAGATTGCGCTGCAGATTTCGAAGGAATTCCCGGACGTCAAATGGGACAAGGAACTGGTGGACGCGTCGACCGCCCGCATGATCAACCGTCCCGCCTCGCTCGATACGATCGTCGCCACCAATCTGCACGCCGACATCCTCAGCGACCTCGCCGCGGCACTCGCCGGCAGTCTCGGCATTGCACCGACAGGCAACATCGATCCGGAACGCCGCTATCCGTCGATGTTCGAACCCATCCACGGCTCCGCGTTCGACATCATGGGCAAAGGTCTCGCCAACCCGGTGGGCACGTTCTGGTCGGTTGTGATGCTGCTCGAACATCTGGGCGAATTCGACGCGGCAAAACGCGTGATGCAAGCCGTCGAAGCGGTGACTGCCGATACATCGCTGCACACCCGCGACCTTGGCGGCACGGCAACGACCGCGCAGGTGACCGCGGCCGTCTGCTCTTTCATTGAAAAAGCCGCAGTGCCCTCGGCCAACGCAGCTTAACTCTCCACAGCGGCTCCCCAGGAGTCTGGAACGCACGGCCGTCATCCGGCGGCCGTGGCCCCGCTCGCCCCGAGCGCGGCGATACGAGGGTTTGACCGGCAAGCGCGCCGAAAAAAACAGGAGAGCCGCACCGGACGGCCACGACGCGCTTTGTAACTCAACTCCGTTTCTGAATAGAGCACTGCTCAAGCCTCCACGGAGGAGACAATGATTTCCGAACTCGAAAGCCGGGTTTCGCGCAAGCTCATGCTGCGCATTATCCCGTTCGTGATGCTGCTGTATTTCGTGAGTTTTCTGGATCGCGTCAACGTGGGGTTTGCGGCGCTGTCGATGAACAAGGCTATCGGTCTGTCGCCGACGGCGTTCGGTCTCGGCGGTGGACTGTTTTTCATCGGCTATTTTCTGTGCGAAGTGCCGTCGAACCTGATTCTTCACAAGGTCGGCGCGCGCCGCTGGATTGCCCGCGTGATGGTGTCATGGGGGATCGTGTCGGCGGCCTCCGCATTCGTGATCGGCCCGAACAGCTTCTACGCGCTGCGCTTCCTGCTGGGCGTCGCCGAAGCGGGCTTCTTTCCCGGCATCATTCTGTATCTCAGTCTGTGGTTCCCATTGCGTCAACGCGCGGTCGCTGCAGCATGGTTCATGGCCGCGGCGCCGATCTCCACCGCGATCGGCTCGCCGATTTCCGGCGCGATCATGAAACTGCCTCCGCTCGCCGGACTTGCCGACTGGCAGATGCTCTACATTCTCGAAGCGGTGCCGGCAATCATCCTGGGCTTCTGCGTGCTGAAGTACCTCACGGATACACCGGCGAAAGCGGAGTGGCTGCAGCCGGAAGAGCGCGAATGGCTGATCGCAAAACTGACGACGGAAGCAGCAGCGAAGCAGTCACATGCCGGCCACACCGCCGGTGCACTCACCGCCTTGCGCGACCCACGGGTTCTGGCGCTGGCGCTGATCTACTTCGGCACGTCGGCAGGACTTTATACGCTTGGACTGTGGGCACCGCTGATTATTCGCCAGTATGGCTTCGGATCGTTCGAAACGGGCCTGCTGGCAGGCCTGCCGAGCATTCTCGCGGTCATTGCGATGATCTGGTGGGCGAAGCATTCGGACCGCACGGAAGAGCGCACGTGGCACGTTGTCATCCCATGTATCCTGGCATGCCTCGGATTCATCTTTGCCGGTAGCGCGACTACAGCGCTGATGATCATCCTGGCGCTCGTAATCGTGAACATCGGCATCAGTGCAGCCAAGGCACCGCTGTGGGCGATGCCCAGCATGTTCCTGTCAGGCGCCGGCGCGGCTGCGGGGATTGCGATGATCAATTCGGTGGGGAACCTGGGCGGCTTCGTCGGCCCGTTCGCGATCGGATGGCTCAAGAACGTAACGGGCGGCTATGCAGCAGGCTTGTATGTGGTGGGTGCGACGTTGGCGGTGTCGGCCGTCGTCACCGTGATGCTGAGCCGGCAGTCGAAGCAGCCACCCTCGCCTGTTGCCGAACGGCACAGCCACTGAGCGGGGATTCTGCCCCGCCCTCCCGTCACAGCACCTTGCCGGGATTCAGAATGCCGAGCGGATCGAGCGCCGCCTTGACGCGGTGCATCAGCGCGATTTCCGTATCGCTGCGCGTGCAGCCAAGATACGGGCGCTTCAGCGCACCGATGCCGTGCTCCGCCGAGATCGATCCGCCCATCGCCTGCACGACCGCGTAGACGCAGTGATCGAGCGCGTCCACCGTCGCGCCGTCCATCTCGCGCAGCGATACGCCGACATGCACGTTGCCGTCGCCGACATGCCCGAAGAACAGGCACGTGATGTCCGGCCATCGCCGTCGCAGTTCGGCCTCGCAACGCGAGGCGAACGCGCCGAGCTCACCCGTCGGCAGACTCACGTCGAAGCCCGCCAGATGCGGCAACTCATCGATCGCGTGGCTCTCGCGCAGCGCCCACATATCGCGCGCCTGCCGCTCCGACGTCGCGAGCGCCGCGTCGTCAATCAGCCCCGCGTCGAAGGCATCGGCAAGACACGCCTCCAGGCCGGCCGCGGCGTCGCCATCCGGTGCGCTCGTCGCGAATTCGATCAGCACCACGAAATTGCCGTCGGCCGCGAACGGCGCGACGACACCGGATGTGTTCGCAGCCACATGCGCGTAGAACGACGGCCACATCGCTTCGAAGCTGACGACATCGGGGCGCGCACGCACGCGGTCCCACAGCCGCAGCAGCGCTTCATAATCGGCGACGCGGCCCAACGCAGTCGCGCTCGCGGCGAGCTTCGGATGCAGCCGCAGTACCGCACGCGTGATCACGCCGAGGGTGCCCTCGCTGCCAATGAAAAACTGCTTCAGATCGTAGCCGGCATTGTTCTTCAGCATCCGGTTCATTGACGACACGATCGTGCCGTCGGCGAGCACCGCTTCGAGCCCGAGCACCTGCTCGCGCATCAGCCCGTAGCGGATCGCGCGCGTGCCACCCGCGTTGGTCGCGAGCATCCCGCCAATCTGGCACGAGCCGCGCGCGCCGAGATCGACGCCGAACGTGAAACCCGCCGCCTCGGCCGCTTCCTGCACGATCTGCAGCGGCGTGCCGGCGCGTACCGTGATCGTCGCTGCAGCCGCGTCGAGCGACTCGATGCCCGCGAAGCGCTCCATCGATAGCACGACCTCGCCGCCCAGCGCGACGCCGCCGCGCGCGAGTCCGGTCATGCCGCCCTGTGGGACCACCGGTTGCCCGAGCCGTGTGCAGAGCGCGAGCGCACGCGACACGTCGTCGACGCACATCGGCCGGATGAGCGCTCGCGGTCTGACGCCCGGCGCTTCGTTGTACGCGGTGAAAAAACGCGGCTCGATGTCTTCGGACCGCGTGACGACGTCCGCGCCTAACTCAGCGGTCAGCGCGGCGTCGATCTGATTGTCTGGCATCGCATCGTCGTCCGGCGTTACTTTGTCGAGATGTCGATATCGCCGAAGTATTTCGCGCCGAGCGACTTCACGCTGCCGTCCGCCTTGAGTTTCGCGATCGCCTCGTTCAGCTTCGCCTTCAGCGCGTCGTCGCCCTTGCGCACGCCGAACGCGATCCCGCTGCCGAGGATCTTGTCGTCGTGCACCGGTTGCCCGACGAACGAGAAGTCCTTGCCGTCCGGACGCTGCAGGAACGGCTGGCCCGCCGGCGCGAGCAGCAGTGTGCCGTCGAGGCGGCCCGACGTCAGATCCGCGAACACCTGGTTCTGATCCTGGTACGGCACCACGATGACGCCGGCCGGTTCCCAGTGCACTTTCATGAACGTCTCCTGGATCGAACCCTGCAGCACGCCGATGCGCTTGCCTTTCAGCGATTCCGTCGTCGTCACCAAACCGCTGCCGGTGCGCGCGATCAGTTCGGTGGGCACGCGGTAGATCGGTGTCGTGAAGTCAATCGCCTCGCGCCGCTTGTCGGTCGCATTCATCGCCGAATTGATCGCGTCGAACTTGCGGCCGTTCAGCGCCGGAATCAGGCCGTCGAACGACGTCTCGGACCACGCGCACGTCATTTTCGTGGCCTTGCACACTGCATTGCCGACATCGATGTCCATCCCTTGCAACTCACCGTTCGGCGCCTTCGATTCGAACGGCGGATATTGCGCCTCGAGGCCGAAGCGCAGCGTCTGCGCATCGGCGAGCGCCGCACAGGAACCGAACGCGCAGGCGAGCGCAAGCCAGATTTTCAGGTGCTTCATCGTGATGTCCTTCTATTGGAATCGTGAATAGTCGGGCGGGTGGCTGCCGTACGTCGACGGCCTCAGATATTGCTCAGACGGCGCGCGCCTTCAATCAGCGTCGCGTCGTCCTTCGAAAAGCTGAGCCGGATCACGCCGGGGTCGGTGCCATCCGTGTAGAACGCGGACAGCGGAATCGTCGCAACGCGCGCGTCGCGGATCAGGCGCAACACGAAATCGCTATCGCGCTCGTCGGAGAAATGCCGGAAGCGCGCGAGCATGAAGAACGAGCCTTCGCTCGGTAACAGCTCGAAGCGCGAACCCGCGAGCTCGCGCGCAAGCAGGTCGCGCTTTGCCTGATAAAACGCGGACAACCCCAGATAGCTGTCGGCCTGTGCGAGGTGCTCAACGAACGCGAACTGCATCGGCGTGTCAGCCGAGAACACCATGAACTGATGGATCTTGCGGATCTCGTCCATCAATGCGGCAGGCGCGAAGCAGTAGCCGACGCGCCAGCCGGTCACGTGAAACGACTTGCCGAACGACGACACGATAACGCTGCGCTCCGCGAGCTCGCGATGCCGCGCCATGCTCTCGTGGCGCACACCGTCGAACACGATGTGCTCGTAGACCTCGTCGGACAGGATCACGATGTCGGTCTGCCGCGTGAGCCTCGCGAGCTGCTCGATGTCATGGGCCGAGAACACGGTCGCGGTCGGGTTGTGCGGCGTGTTGACGATGATCATCCGCGTGCGCGGCGTGATCGCGGCGGCGACCGCGTCCCAGTCGACGCGGAAGTCCGGCGCCGCGAGCTTGATGGCGACCGGCGTCGCGCCCTGCATCCGCACGATCGGCGCGTAGCTGTCGAACGACGGCTCGAAGTAGATCACCTCGTCGCCATGATGCACGAGCGCGCTGATCGCGGCATACAGCCCCTCGCTCGCACTCGCGATCACGGTGACTTCGGTCTGCGGATCGTAGCGCGCGCCGTACAGGCGCTCGGTCTTGTCGGCGAGCGCTTCGCGCAGCGCCCCGATGCCGGCCATCGGCGCGTACTGGTTGTGTCCGTTGCGCATCGCACGCGCCACGCCTTCGACAAGCGCCGGATCCGGCGCGAAGTTCGGTGCGCCCTGTGACAGGTTGAGCGCGTCGTGCTCGGACGCGAGCTGGCCGATCACGGTAAAGATCGTGGTGCCGACGTCGGGTAGCTTCGAACGGGGCGCGCTGGCGCTTCGCATGGGTCCTCCTCGGGGATCGGGTCCGGATGAACGCTTCCGTGCATCCGGGGTGTGCGGAGGAATTTAGCCCGAGCCGATATCAGCGGCCAATCGAAAGTTTGTCATGGCGTCCATGAGCGGATGTCATGGACTCAAAGCTCAAAGCGCCGGTGCAAGACACGGCGCATCGCCTGCTCACTCATTTGCACCGATTGGCGGCGGATAGTGATCTTCGTCGGCTTGCGATTCGCGGTTCTCGCGATCGATCTGTGCGTCCGGCTGCAGCTGTTTCTTTTGTTGTTTCCGGAATACCCAGGCAGTCAGAATCGGCGTAAGCACGGCCGTCACGATCACCGATGCCGCCACCTGGATGGTTGCAGCCGGCGCGATCGCCGCATAGGAGTGGTCCGCCAGCGCGATCGCCTGCGGCGTGCCGGTTGCATTGCCTGCCGTGCTCGACGCGGCGGCGCCCGCCACGCCGGAGCCGCCCAGCAAACGGTCCGCGAAGATGCAGACGATGCCGGTCACGACAAAGACGGCCACGCCCAGCACGATGCCTGGCACACCTGCCGTAAATACCGCTTTGAGATTGATCCCCTGTCCAAGCGTGAAGGCCATGAACGGCACGATCAGCGGTTCATGCCTGCCAAAGAAATCACGCAGTTCGCTGTCGAGATTACCAAGAATCGCGCCGGCGAAAATCGGCGCGATAACCGATAGCATGGTCAGCCACGGGATATTGGCGAGGCCGGCGCCGACAAGGACGATCATCGTCACGAACGGACCCGTCTCGATGCTTTGCGCGACATACGTGCCGGAATCTTCCTTGCTGCCAAAGGTGCTTGTCAGCGCGAGGAACATACCGCCATTGGTGTCGTTCATGGCGGCCAGCACCGCGAGCGTGCTGAGTCCCAGAAAATTACCGTGAAAGAAATGCGAGATGGCGAGTGCAATCAGAACCGCGATACCCACCTTCGAAAGCAGAATGCCGAAACCGCGTTTGAGCATGCCGGGGGCCGCTCGCAAGGTCATCTTGGTGCCGACCGTGAACAGATACATCGCAAGGACAGTTGGATATCCCTGATTAGTCAGCGCCTGGGTAAAGCCGCCGATTTTTAAAGCGTTCGGACAGAATGTATTGATCAGCATGCCGATAAACAGCGGAACCACCATTAGCCCGCCCGGCACCTTATTGATGAACTGGTAAATACGCATGCTTACCGTCTCCTGGGTACACCGCGTTGTCCCTGACTACATGATCGTTATCCGTTGCATTTTGAATTCAATATTTTGAATATATTAGGCGAATAAACTGACGCTGCGGTATCACGTAAACCCTGCGCGTACCCGTGAGAATAAGAGCAAAGCGATGAGCGTGCACCGCGCTATTGCGGTCGCCATGATGCGCAAAGGGGAATGCCGCCGCGACGAGGATCGGGCGGCTCCATGCGGCAGGCGGTGGCGGTGACTTACGCGCGGGAATTTCAAAGTCCCGCGAAATCCGGACTCAGAATTTCTCCCAGTCCGCAGCACTGGTATCCGCCACGATGGCCGTCGGCCTGTCTGCGGCGGCGGCAGGTGACGGCTTTGCCTTCGTTGTACGGGCTGGCGGCGTGCGAACGGCCACCGCAGGCCGGCGTGATGCGCTTTGCGAGGCAATGTGCGGAGCCACGGCTCGCGACACCGTCGAAGTGCCCGTCTCGGCGACCCTGAACACCGCTACTGCGTCGCTGAGTGTGCGAGCCTGTCCAGCCATCGATTGCGCAGCGGCCGACGCTTCTTCGACCAATGCCGCGTTCTGCTGGGTCACCTCGTCCATCTGCGCGACGGCCAGGTTGACCTGATCGATGCCCACGCTCTGCTCGGCTGAAGCCGCCGCGATCTCGTTCATGATCGAACTCACGCGTGCGATCGACTGGACGATCTCGGTAATCGTCGTGCCTGACTGGTCGACCAGCTCGGAGCCCGACTGCACCCGGGAGGTCGACTCGGCGATCAATCCTTTGATCTCCTTGGCGGCGCCGGCGCTGCGCTGCGCGAGCGCACGCACCTCGCTCGCGACCACCGCGAAGCCACGTCCCTGCTCGCCCGCGCGGGCGGCTTCCACCGCTGCGTTCAACGCCAGAATATTGGTCTGAAAGGCGATGCCTTCGATCACCCCGACGATGTCGGCGATCTTGTGCGAATCACCGACGATGTTCTGCATCGTGCCCACCACCTGCTGCGTCAGCTCACCGCCTTTCACGGCCAGCCCGGATGCGCTCTGCGCGAGCTGGCTCGCCTGCCTGGCGTTCTCCGCGGTCTGTTTGACCGTCGAGGTCAGTTCTTCGATGCTCGCAGCCGTTTGCTCGAGCGATGCTGCCTGCTCTTCCGTGCGTTGCGACAGGTCGGCGTTGCCCGCGGCAATTTCGTTCACCCCAACATTGATCGATTCGGTGCCACCCCGCACGGAGGTGATCGCTGCACGCAGCGAATCCTGCATCTTCTGCAACGCGGCCGTGAGCTTGCTCATCTCGTTGGCGCCCGTCGCGACGATCCGGCCCGTCAGGTCGCCCTCGGCGATACGGTTGAAATACCCGATCGCCGCGTTGACCGGATCGACGATCGCGCGCATCAGCATCATGCGGCCGCCCAAGGCGAGCAGCAGTGCGGCTACGAGACCGGCGGCGACCGTCACGCTGACCATGTGGAAGCGGTTTTCCGCATCCTGGTAGCGACGCGCACCGCGATCGAGTTGCGCATTGATGAGCGCCGCCATCGCCGTCGAATACACGTTGAACAGTTTTGGCATGACGTGCGCCTGAAGTTGCACGAAGGCTTGCGTGTCGCCGGATTTGATCGCGGCGAGAGCTGGCTCCAGGCCCTGATGCAGGAACGCGGCACGCTTGTCCTGCATGTCCTTGACGAGGGCCTGCTCCTCATCGCCATGGCCTGCATGGCTCAAATAGTGCGACAGGTAATCGTTGGAGGCCTGCAGGTAGGTACTTAAGCGGCCCAGCACGGCGTCCTGGCCAGCCTGATCCTTCAGTTCGGCAAGCGACGCGTAGGTCGCAAGCGCGAGCCGTGCGTTCAGCAACTTGACGGAATCGCCCTCGAGGTCAGCCACGGCAGGCGTATCGACGGTGTACATCTGGCGCAAGGATTCATTGCCATCACGCATTGATAAAAGCCCGACCGCAGCCCCTACCGCCAGCAGGATCCCGAACAACGCGATCATAAGGTTAAGGCTGGCGCGAATCGACAGGTTTTTCAACATGCTTTTTGTCCCCCGGCAGATGTGGTCTCTATCTACTTGTCCTATGTATATCGGGTTGAAATGGCCGAACTTTAATCGAAATGGCCCCACAGCCGATGTTCAATCGTTTTCTTTTTCTCGTTCGTATTTTATGAACATCGAATAGAGCTGAACAAACACAAGCTTCGGATATGGAGCGCGCTTGCCACTTCGCTGGAGCCGTCGGGGCGGACAGGTTGCGGTGGCGTGAAGAATCCGGGCAGCTGCAAAGAACGGGGAGCTAAAGCCCGCCTACAGGGCGCCGTACACGGCTGACTGTGCGCCAACCAACAGTTCACGTGTTAGCGGCTGGTTAGGATCAGTTGCAAAGCCGTTTTGTCCATCACAACGATGGCGACTTTGGTCGTGCAGTAGATGCAATTGCCATCCCGCGGTCAACCCGCAGGCATTCTTCTCCGCTCCAAAGGATCGACAGCATGACGGCCACCCAACCCGCCAGCATCCTCTCTGAAAGCAACACCGAAGGCGAAAAATCACGGAGCAAAATATTAGGTCTCGAATGCATACGATTTGTATCTGCACTCGCGATTCTTGTCTGGCATTACAAACACTTTTCATATCTTGGCAGCGAGCCCGTTGAATTTTCGCCGTCGACCCAACCGCTCTATTCTTTATTGCTCCCGATATATCGATATGGATACCTTGGGGTCCAGATATTCTGGTGCATAAGCGGCTATATTTTCTTCTGGAAATACGGTGAGGCGATAGCAACGGGATCGATTTCAGGATGGAATTTCTTTGTCTACAGACTATCCCGCCTTTATCCTCTCCACTTCGTCACCCTTCTGGCTGTAGCGCTTCTGCAGTACGCTTACTTCCGGAAAAGCGGCGTTTATTTTGTTTATCAGAACAATAATTTTAGGGAATTCTTTCTCCAGATCTTCATGGCGAGCAGCTGGATCGGTACGGCTCCAGTTGGATTTAACGGTCCGATCTGGTCGATTTCAGTGGAAATCTTGATATATTTTATATTCTATGCATTTTTGCGAATTTTTTTAAATAACATCTTTCTCTCTGGAATGGTGGTGGTTGCAACTGCCGTTGCAATGGGCTTCGGCGTGTCAAGCCCAGTACTTCAGTGCCTGGCCCTGTTCTATGCCGGCGGGGTGCTGACGATGGCGGGTCCGTTTATGCGGAGACACCGAACGGCGGCGGGAGCTTCTTTTTTTGTGGTCATTGCAATGATAGCCGGTTGGCATTTCCTTAACAGCAGACCCGAACTTGAAATTCAGCCAAAATTTTTCCTGATGGCGGCAACCCTATCCTGCGTATATTTTATGTCGGAATATTTCAATCCTCCGGCGAGGATTCGCGGCGCTATTGAAACAGCGGGGAATATGACATATTCCAGCTATCTGCTTCACTTCCCTATCCAGCTATGCATTATGCTGGTCTGTCGCGAAACTGGCGTGGCTGTGCCCTATTGGAGCGTCTGGTTCTTTCTCGGGTTTATTGCCGTAACCCTGGTGTCTTCAAAATATGCTTTCGCGATGATTGAAAGACCTGCCCAGGCATTCATACGAAGACGGCTAGCGAGTCACCATAGAATTAAACCCATGCAAGCCGAAGATGCACCAATATGAGCTGGGCGGTATCTACCCCCTTAGCCCTCGCCCGCCGACCTCGCCATCACCGCGCCCGCCGGCTTCGCCGACGCCGCGGCCGGCACGTTGCGCGCCGCCCATACGGTCGCCAGCAGCTTGAAGGTCGACACGGAGCCAGCCACCGCGAGCAGGATGGGAACAAGAAAGTCATGGCTCACACGAGTGAACTCGAGAATCAGCACGACCGCCGTCAACGGCATCTGCATCGATGCGGCCAGAAACGCCCCCGCGCCGACAATCGCAAAAGCCCCCGAAGACGTGCCCGGCCAGATCATGTTCCATATCCCGCCAAGCACGATCGCGAGCAATGCGCCGTTCGCGAGCCCCGGCGTCAGCAGACCGCCTTCGGCACCGGCACGCAGACTGCCGGCTGTTATAGCAACCTTCAGAACCAGCAGTACGGCCGCCAGCCCGATGGTCAGCTCGCTATTGAACGACAGACCCGCCGGGCCCTTGCCATTGCCGAGCAATTGCGGAAACTCAATGGCCAGCACACCGATGATGGCAAAGTTGATGAGCGCCAGAACCGGCAGTCGCCAGTCCTTCGGCGCATGAGCGCGGGCGCGGGTGGTCAGTTGCGTGAAGCCCCACGCCGCCAGCCCGAAAATGGGACCGCACAGCGCCGACCAGACGACCAGAGGCGTGCTCAGCAGCAGCTGCGGAACCGAATACTGATGCTCATCGCCCAGACCGATCCAGGCGACCACGGCGGCAATCGAAGACGTCGCCAACGCCGGCACCAACGCGGCCCAGCCGAACGTGCCCAGCAACACTTCGAGCACGAACACCGCGCCGCCTAACGGTACGTTATAGACGGCAGCCAGCCCCGCCCCGGCCCCGCACGCCACCATGATGCGGCTTTCGGCAACCGTCAGCCCCGCGCGATGCGACAGCCAGCCGGCCCACACCGAGCCGATCTCGCGTGGCGCCACCTCGCGGCCAAGCGGCGAGCCCAGCGCGACCGTCACGATCTGCAGCACGGCATGAATCACCGTGCTGACGACAGGCATACGCGGATCTTCCGATTTGACCGCCTTCTTGATGCTGACGAGCGGACGCCCGTAGCGATACAGCGCCCACCAGCCGAGACCGGCGACAAGGCCGCAGACGACCATCACCAGCACTCGCCGTTCGGGCGCCGCGCCGCTCACGCCGCTCAGGAAGCTCTCGTTGCTGATGACGTGCTCGAGGCTGTAGCCAAACGCAACGTGCTGGATCCAGTGCAGCAACAGCGCCAGCGACATGCCGCCGAGACCTGCGCCGACGCCGGTGAGCAAGGTCACGCTGACAAGCACGGCGAACGGGCTTCGGTGATCAGCCGCAGGCTCGGAGGGGATCGGTCTGGTGGACATGGTGAGAGCAATGATAGGAGCTATTTTCGGATGCCGTCATCGTATGCCGCACCACAGCATGAGGCAAATTTATTTTTATAATTTATTGATTCATTTTATGAATATATCTATAGCCAGCACGCGCTCGGGGACGTGCAGACATTAGGGACATCTACTGAGAAACCGCATTTCAAGCATGCAGACGCTTAACCGTCGGCGTACACTCCCTGCGAGCCCGCTGCACGGGGCGCGCGGGTCGCCTTGCGATCCGCCGTAAGGCACGGGTTGTTCGGAGACTTGGAGAAAAAACACATGAGTTGGACTCGGGAACAGAAAAACGTCACTATCGCCGCCTATCTCGGGTGGACGCTCGATGCATTCGATTTCTTTCTGATGGTGTTCATCCTGAAAGATATCGCGAGCGAATTCGGTACGGACGTCAAAACCGTAGCCTTTGGCATCACGTTGAGTCTCATGATGCGCCCAGTCGGCGCACTCATCTTTGGCTGGCTCGCCGATAAATTCGGCCGCCGCCCCACGCTGATGGTCAACATCGCGTGCTATTCGTTGCTTGAACTGCTGTCCGGCTTCTCCCCCAACCTCACCACACTGCTCGTGCTGCGCGCGCTGTTCGGTATCGCCATGGGCGGCGAATGGGGCGTGGGCGGCGCACTGACCATGGAAACCGTGCCGGCCAAATCGCGCGGCATCGTCTCCGGTCTGCTGCAGGCCGGTTATCCCAGCGGCTATCTGCTCGCCTCGGTCGTGTTCGGCGTGCTGTATCAATACATCGGCTGGCGCGGCATGTTCATGGTCGGCGTGCTGCCTGCACTGCTGGTGCTTTATGTGCGCGCGCACGTGCCTGAGTCGCCGGCGTTCAAAACGCTGGAAAAGCGCGCAAGGCCAGGGCTGCTTGCAACGCTGAAGAAGAACGTCACGCTGTCGATCTACTCGATCATCCTGATGACCGCGTTCAATTTCTTCTCGCACGGCTCACAGGATCTGTACCCAACCTTCCTGCGCGAACAGCATCATTTCGATGCGCATACGGTCTCGCTGATCTCCATCGTGCTGAATATCGGCGCGATCTGCGGGGGCCTCTTCTTCGGCTTCTTCTCCGAGAAAATCGGCCGCAAGCGCGCGATCTTTATCGCAGCACTGATCGCACTGCCGGTTCTGCCGCTGTGGGCGTTCTCGACCACGCCGGTGCTACTGGCGGTCGGCGCGTTCCTGATGCAGATTTCGGTGCAAGGCGCCTGGGGTGTGATCCCGGTCCACCTGAACGAAATCTCGCCGGATGAAATCCGCGCCACCTTCCCGGGCCTCGTGTACCAGCTCGGCAACCTGCTCGCTTCGGTCAACGCGCCGCTGCAGGCAGGCCTCGCCGAGAAACACGGCAACAACTATGCGCTCGTCATGGCCGTGGTGATCGGTATCGTCGCCGTGGCAATTGCGGTACTTATTCCGTTTAGTCGTGAACGTCGAGGCATAGATATGACACAATCTGCCAAAGAGGTTGCAGCGGTTTAGTATCAGCAGCACCGAAAGACGCGAAACACACTTATAGGCGGCCCCAGGCCGCCACGCCAGGCAGTACCCGCGAGGCCGTTCCGATTGCTATCGGAACGGCCTTTTTTATTCGGCAACCGGAACAGCAACCGTGCGGTGTCCGAAGCATTTGATGCACCGCAGCGGTGCTTTTTTAGAGGAGTCCGTCCATAGAGAGCCCTTGCCCGATGATCCATAACCTTCTTATCCTGAAAAAAACGCGCGTTTCAAATGCGCATTTGAATCGCTTGTTTGCGGCCGGGCAACCGGTAATTGGGAGACGCAACATGGCAGTTCGTACGACAGGCCGGCACACCGGCGACACGAAGTCTCGCATCCTCGATGCCGCAGAAACGCTGTTCATTGAATGCGGTTACGAGGCCATGTCGCTGCGTCAGATTACCTCGCGCGCCGAGGTCAATCTCGCAGCGGTCAACTATCACTTCGGCAGCAAGGAAGCGCTGATTCACGCGATGCTCTCGCGTCGCCTCGACCGCCTCAACCAGGAACGGGTCAAGCTGCTCGAGCGTTTCGACGGCATGCTCGGTCCCCGGCTTACCTGCGAGCACGTGCTGGGCGCGATGTTCATTCCGGCGTTGCGGCTGTCGCGCGATCCGCGGGTGGGCGGTAAGGCGTTCCTGCGTCTGCTCGGACGCGCGTACACCGATCCGTCGTCGTTCATTCGCGACTTTCTGAATGGACACTACGCCCTGGTGGCGGAGCGTTTCTTTGCAGCGTTCCAGCGCGCGCTGCCGCATCTGCCGCGCGACGAACTCGGCTGGCGCCTGCACTTTGCGATCGGCGCGCTCTCCGGCGTACTGGCGGGCACCGATACCGACAGCCTGATCACGGAGTTCTCGCAAGGCAAGTCGATGAACGATCTGCAACTGATCGCGCGCCTCGCCTCGCTGATGGTCGCCGCGCTCAAGGCGCCGCTACCCGATGCGACCCAGCTGGCCGCCTTCGCGGCCGTACTGGGCGATGCCACCGACGGTACGGGCGACGGTCAGGACAGTGGCAGCGGCTGCAACGCAGCGGCTGCGCTGGGCGCCACCGAACCCGAGGCGCTGTCACGTGAACCGGAACGCCTGGGCGGTGGACTGAGTGGCGGCCTGAGCGGTTCATTGCGGCACGTCGCGCACGGCGCAGCCTGAGCAGGTCACGTCCGGGCCGGCCCGGATGTGACCGCCCTGTCTCCCACCGGCGCCGCGGTGCACCTGGCACCGCATGTGCTGTCAAACAAACAATGCGAACCTTCCGCATCCTGCGGACGCGTCCGCGCGCACCATCAAATCAGGAGGAAACGCCATGTCATGGTTCTTCTTAGTGCTGGTTCTCGCCGCTGCGGCACTCGTCTATGTGCAGGCCCGCGCCTCGTGGTGGCTTGCCTTCCTGATCGTATGGGTCGCCGCCGCGCATCTGAGCGGCGCGGCGGGGCCGGTTGCTACGGCTATCCTCGCCATCGTGTTCGTGCTGCCCGCGCTTGTTCTCACGCTCAAGCCGTTGCGGCGTGCCTGGATCTCGAAGCCGGTGCTCGAGATCTTTCGCAAGATCCTGCCGGAGATGTCGCCGACCGAGCGCGATGCCATCGAAGCAGGGACGGTCTGGTGGGACGCTGCACTCTTCTCCGGACGCCCGCATTGGGACACCCTGCTTGGGCACGGCCCCGCGAAACTCACCGCTGAAGAGCAGTCGTTTCTCGACGTCGAATGCCAGCATCTGTGCGATCTCGCCAACGACTGGGAAACCACCGCTGTCTGGCAAGACCTGTCGCCGCAAACCTGGCAATACATCAAGGAGCGCGGCTTCCTCGGCATGATCATTCCGAAGCAGTACGGCGGCAAGCAGTTCTCCGCTTACGCGCATTCGCAGGTCATCATGAAGCTTGCCACGCGTTGCTCGGCCGCCGCCGTTTCGGTGATGGTGCCGAACTCGCTCGGGCCGGCCGAACTGCTGATGCACTACGGCACGGAAGAGCAGAAGAACCACTACCTGCCGCGTCTCGCGCGCGGCATCGAAATCCCCTGCTTCGCGTTGACGAGTCCTTACGCGGGTTCGGATGCCGCGGCAATTCCCGATGTGGGCATCGTCTGCAAGGGCACCTTTGAAGGTCGCGAGACGCTCGGCTTTCGCGTCACCTGGGACAAGCGCTACATCACGCTCGGACCGATTGCGACCGTGCTGGGCCTCGCGTTCCGTGCGCTCGATCCCGATCATCTGCTCGGTTCTACTGATGAACCCGGCATCACCTGCGCGCTGATTCCGACCAGTCATCCTGGCGTCAACATCGGCCGCCGTCACTGGCCGCTCAACGCCGTGTTCCAGAACGGTCCGAACTCGGGCAAGGACGTCTTCATACCGATCGACTGGGTGATCGGCGGACGCGATCAGGTCGGCAACGGCTGGCGCATGCTGATGGAATGCCTCGCCGCGGGCCGCGCGATCTCGCTGCCGTCATCGAATGTCGGCATGGCGAAGATCGCCGTGCGCGGTACCGGTGCCTACGCCGCCGTGCGCCGCCAGTTCCGCACCGCGGTCGGCAAGTTCGAAGGAGTACAGGAAGCGCTCGGCCGCATGGGCGGCAACCTGTACGTCATGGACGCGGCACGGCGACTCTCCGCGCACGCAGTCGATCTCGGCGAAAAACCTTCGGTGATCTCGGCGATCGCGAAGTATCACGTCACCGAGCGCGCCCGCAAGGTCATCAACGACGGCATGGACGTCACCGCCGGCAAGGGCATCTGCATGGGACCGTCGAACTTTCTCGCGCGTGCCTACCAGCAGGTGCCGGTGTCGATCACCGTCGAAGGGGCGAACATTCTCACGCGCTGCCTGATCATCTTCGGCCAGGGCGCCATCCGCTGCCACCCGTATGTGCTCAAGGAAATGGCTGCGACGCGCGAAGCAGACCGCGGCAAAGCGCTGCGCGAATTCGATGAAGCGTTCTTCGGGCATGTCAGCTTTACGCTGTCGAACGTCGTGCGCAGCTTCATCTATGGCATCACGGCCGGCGCATTCATCAGGAGACCGCAGCGTGCGTATGCGCCGCTGGTCCCCTACTATCGCGCAGCCACGCGTATCTCCACGGTGTTCGCGCTGCTCGCCGACGTATCGATGTTCGTGCTGGGCGGCGATCTGAAGCGGCGCGAGCGGATTTCCGGCCGGCTGGGCGACGTGCTGTCGCAGCTCTATCTGATCTCGGCGACACTCAAGCGCTTTGAGGACGAAGGCCGTCAGGAAAGCGACCTGCCGCTCGTGCGCTGGGGCGTCGAGGATGCATTGCATCAGGCGCAGGAGGCTATCGACGGCGTGCTGGTTAACTATCCGAACCGTCTCGCCGCGGGTCTCGTGCGTCTGCTGGCGTTTCCGTTCGGCCTGCCACATCGTGCGCCTTCCGACACGCTCGGAACGGCAATCGCCGAGCTGATGCAAACGCCGGGCGCAGCGCGTGAACGGCTGGTATCCGACTCCTATGTGCCGCATCCTGACGTCGACCCGCTCGGGTACGGCGAACTGCTGTTCGCGCTGAGTCCGAGTATCGACGCCATCGATCGCAAGCTGCGCGATGCGGTCAAGCAGGGCCTGCTCGCGCCGATGCCGCAAAGCCTCGCCCATCTCGCGGAGTGGACCGCCAATGCCCAACAGCAGGGTCTGCTCGACACCGACGAGCGGCGAGTGCTCGACGACTATGCCCGCTATGGCGCCGAGGTCATCAAGGTGGACGACTTCGAACCGGACTTCGGCATGCTCGAAGCGCTGCAGCGGCGCAAGGAGGCACTGGAAAAAGCGATGCAGCTTGC
Source organism: Paraburkholderia phenazinium (assembly GCF_900141745.1). Classification (NCBI taxonomy): domain Bacteria; kingdom Pseudomonadati; phylum Pseudomonadota; class Betaproteobacteria; order Burkholderiales; family Burkholderiaceae; genus Paraburkholderia; species Paraburkholderia phenazinium. Next base: position 3,282,012 of record NZ_FSRM01000001.1, read on the forward strand.
AGCCTGAGCGTTGCGCCGTGCACACTGATGCATCACGTAATCCAAACCTGAAACCCAGGCATACGAAAGCAACCCCGACTGGCCAGCGGAGCAACAGAAGATGAACGACACCTACCTGAACTTCGTGAACTCGCCGTTCGGCGCGCGCCTCGCGCGCTCGATCGGCTTGCCGAAGCCCGAGGTATTGCGCCGCTATCGCGCGGACCAGCCTGAGTTCGATGGACTCGTGGCGATCGGCGCGGGGCGCGAGCCGCGTCTGCTCAATGCACTGGCGGGTGTGATCGCGCGCACCGGTTTCACCAGCGTCGCGCACCAAAGCGCCGGATTGTGGGTATCGCTCGCGGCGCGTCATGGTCTGATGACGGGCCGCTTCGAGCCCGCCGAAGCCGGACCGCATGGACGGGTTGCCGCGCTGATTTTCGACGCGAGCGGTATCGAAGACAGCGGCCAGCTCGATACGCTGTTCGCGTTCTTCCACGACACGCTGCGCTCGCTCGGCAAATGCGGCCGCATCGTTGTGCTTGGGCGACCGCCCGAAGCGTGCGCGAGCTCGCGGCAATGGACCGCGCAACGTGCGCTCGAAGGACTCACGCGTTCGCTCGGCAAGGAGGCGCGGCGCGGCGTCACGGCGAATCTGGTCTACGTTGCAGAAGGCGCTGAACATGAGGCCGAGGCGACGCTGCGCTTTTTTCTGTCGCCACGCTCGGCGTATGTTTCGGGTCAGGTGGTGCGCGTTGCTGCGAACGGCACCTCTCACGCAACCACGTTCGACTGGGCTCAACCTCTCGCCGGCAAACGCGCGATCGTAACCGGTGCGGCACGCGGAATCGGCGCGGCGATCGCCAGTGCCCTGTCAGCCGAAGGCGCGCACGTCATCGGCATCGATATCCCCTCGGCCAAAGACGCGCTCGACGCCACCATCCGGCCACTCGGCGGTACCGCCCTCGCCTTCGATATCGCCGCCGCCGAGACACCCGCGCAGATCGCCGCGGCGCTCGATGAACTCGGTGTCGACATCGTCGTGCACAACGCCGGCATCACGAAGGACAAAACCATCGCCCGCATGACAGAAGCCGCGTGGCACAGCGTGATCGACATCAATCTGTCCGCGCAGGAACGCCTCGACGACGCCCTGCTCGCGGCCGGGACGCTGCGCGACGGCGGCCGCATCGTGTGCGTGTCGTCGATCAGCGGCATCGCCGGCAACATGGGTCAGACCAATTACGCAACCTCGAAAGCGGGCGTGATCGGCCGCGTGCAAAGCATGGCTATCCCGTTAGGCAAACGAAACATCACGATCAACGCCGTGGCCCCCGGTTTCATCGAAACGCAGATGACCGCAAAAATTCCGCTGGCCATCCGCGAAGCCGGACGCCGGATGAATTCGATGAGTCAGGGCGGCCAACCTGTGGACGTGGCCCAGACTATTGCGTGGCTCGCGCATCCTGGATCGGCAGGCGTCACCGGCCAGGTGGTGCGCGTCTGCGGTCAAAGCTTGATCGGAGCATGAGCATGCACGAGCCCTCCGGCATCGGCCAGGCTTACGGCGCGGTGCGTCCGAAGACGGTGGTCATCGAGGCGTTACCCGCGCCGGCGAAGCTGTATGCACGCGCGCTGTCCGGCCTGATCAAACGCGGCCGCCCCTCCCAGTTGCCGGCGCTGCGGCTCGTGCGTCCGGCGGCGCCGCTCGAGCCGGCAGCGATCGAACGCTATGCGCGGGTCTGCGGTTTTATCCCCGAGCACGGCGTGCCCTTGACCTTCCCGCATCTGCTCGCCTTCCCGCTGCATCTGCTGATGCTGACCGATCCGGCCTTCCCATGGCCCGCGCTCGGGCTCGTGCATCTCGCCAATCACGTGCGGCTGCGCAGACCGCTCGCGTACAACGAGGCGTTGCGGGTTGAGGTCGAATTCGGTGCCTTGCTGCGTCACGACAAGGGTCAGGCGTTCGTACTGCATACGCGCCTGTACCGGCGCGGCGAAGCGGTGTGGGACGGCGACAGCGTCTATCTGAAGCGCGGTGCCGCCCCAATGGGCGATCCCCTGGCCGCACTCGAGATCGAACGCGACACGTTGCACCGAGTGGCACGCTGGCAGCTTCCTGCGCAACTCGGGCGGGACTACGCACATGCGTCCGGCGACTACAACCCGATTCATCTGACCACGCTGACGGCCAAGGCATTTGGTTTCCCACGCGCCATCGCACACGGCATGTGGACGCTCGCGCGCAGCGCCGCCGCACTGCAGCCGCCCAAGCCGCTCGCCGAAGCGGTCATCAGCGCGGAATTCAAGCTGCCGATGCTGCTGCCCGGCGACGCCTCGTTATGGACCAGCTCACCCTCGCCCAGCACACGCGAACTGGAAGTGCGCGACGCGGCTGGTGACAAACCGCATTTGCGCGGCCGCTTTCAATGGACATCTCTATGAACCGGCCACCGTCATGACCCATCGTTCGCCCTTTTGAGCTCGCGGTGCGCCATACCCGCAAAGCTGCAAACGGCCCATCCACGCAGCAGTCGTGGCCACCGCTCAACCCAATCAACCCGCTTCACCCTGCAAGGAGTCACGCATGTCCCACCCGCTTCCCGCTGTGCGACGCGTCGCCATCATCGGCGGCAACCGGATTCCGTTTGCGCGTTCGAACACCGCCTACGCGAGCGCCTCGAACCAGGACATGCTGACCTTCACCCTGCAAGGGCTGGTTGACCGCTTTAACCTGCACGGCGAGCGCCTCGGCGAAGTGGCAGCGGGCGCGGTCATCAAGCATTCGCGCGACTTCAACCTCACGCGCGAGTCGGTCCTCTCAACAACCCTCGCGAAAGAAACCCCAGCCTACGACGTGCAACAGGCCTGCGGCACCGGCCTGGAAGCCGCCATCCTCGTTGCCAACAAGATCGCGTTGGGACAGATCGAAGTGGGCATTGCAGGCGGCGTCGACACCACCTCGGACGCGCCGATCGGCGTCAACGAGCGGATGCGCAAGATCCTGCTCGAAGCGAATCGCGGCAAGACGCCTGGCCAACGGGTCGGCGCGCTGACCAAACTAAGGCCCGGCATGTTCTTCAAACCGCTCCTGCCGCGCAATGGCGAACCGCGCACCGGCCTCTCGATGGGCGAGCACTGCGAGCTGATGGCCAAGCGCTGGAGCATTGCGCGCGAGGCGCAGGACGAACTGGCCTACGAGAGCCATCGCAAGCTCGCCGACGCCTACACACGTGGCTTTCTCAACGATCTGATGACGCCCTACAAAGGCCTCGCGCGCGATAACAACCTGCGCGCCGATCTGACGCTGGAAAAACTGGCCGGCCTGAAACCCGTGTTCGACCGCGATGCCGGCACGCTGACCGCCGGCAATTCGACGCCGCTCACCGACGGCGCCTCCGCGGTGCTGCTCGCCAGCGAAGCGTGGGCTGCAGAACACGGCCTGCCGGTGCTCGCCTATCTGAGCTGGTCGGAGACCGCTGCGGTCGACTACTTCGACAAAAAAGAGGGCCTGCTGATGGCGCCCGCCTACGCCGTGCCACGCATGCTGGCCCGCGCCGGACTCAGCCTGCAGGACTTCGACCTGTACGAGATTCACGAAGCTTTTGCGGCCCAGGTGCTATGCACGCTCACAGCGTGGCAGGATGATGAGTACTGCCGCACACAACTGGGCTTATCCGGAACGCTCGGTGCGATCGACCGTGCGAAACTGAACGTCAATGGCAGCTCTCTCGCCACCGGTCATCCATTCGCCGCAACCGGTGGACGAATTGTCGCCGGCCTCGCGAAGATGCTTGCACAGCTCGACAAACCGGCTGGCACAGCGCGCGGTCTCATTTCGATTTGCGCAGCGGGCGGCCAGGGCGTTGTTGCGATTCTCGAACGCTAGCTCCCGCCATGCATTTTCACCGTACATAGCCAGCCATAGGCATACATAACGGACACAGACGAAGCGTTTCGCTTCAGGAGACAAAAGATGAACCAACCTATCCAGTCGGCGCCTACCGCGCCTCTCGATGCCAAACCGGCACCGCGCGCACCGAATACCGACGGCATCTGGTATGCGTCGTACCCAGCGGATGTGCCACACGAAATCGACGTGCGGCAGTACGAATCGATCGTGCAGTTCTTCGACGAATGCACCACGCAGTTCCGCGAACGGGTTGCGTATGTGAGTGTCGGCGCCAATCTGACCTATGGAGAACTGGCGCGCAAGGCCACGGCTTTCGCCGCATGGCTGCAGGACATCGGCGTCAAACCGGGCGAACGGGTCGCCATCATGCTTCCCAACACCTTCCAGTATCCGGTCGCATTGTTCGGCATCCTGAAGGCTGGTGCGGTGGTGGTCAACGTCAATCCGCTCTACACGGTGCGTGAACTGGCGCATCAGCTGAAAGACAGCGGCGCGCAGACCATCATCGTGTTCGAGAACTTCGCGAAGACCGTCGAACAGGCGCTGCCTGGCACACGCGTGCAGAACGTGGTGGTCACCGGTCTCGGCGACCTGCTCGCCGACGGCCTGAATCTCAAGGGACGGCTACTCAATTTCATGCTGCGGCACGTGAAAAAGATGGTGCCGAAGTATCACCTGCCAAAGGCGGTGCGTCTGCTCGACGTGCTCGCCATCGGTTATACAAAACCACTGACGCCAGTGCGTCTCACGCAGGGCGATCTGGCATTCCTGCAATACACGGGCGGCACGACCGGCGTCGCCAAGGGGGCAATGCTCACGCATCAGAACATCATCGCCAACCTGCTGCAGGCGAAGGTCTGGTCGCAGGGGCAATTGAGCGGCGAGATCGAGACCGTGCTCACCCCGCTGCCGCTTTATCACATCTATTCGCTGACCGTGAATGCGATGATCTTCATGGGGCTCGGCGGGCGCAACATCCTGATCGCCAATCCGCGCGACACCAAACGCGTGATGATGATCATCCGTCACGAGAAATTCACCGGCATCACCGCCGTCAATACGCTCTACAGCGCGTTCCTCGAAAACGAGGAGTTCAGAAAGCGCGACTTCTCGAACCTGAAACTCGCCATGGCCGGCGGCATGGCGACGCAAAAGGCTGTCGCCGAGCGCTTCAAGGCGGTGACAGGCAAGCCGATCATCGAAGGCTATGGCCTCACCGAATGCTCGCCGATCGTCTCGATGAACCCGGTGGACCTGAAGAACCTGCGCGATTGCGAAGGCTCGATCGGCCTGCCGGCGCCCTCCACCCAGGTGCGCTTCAAGAAAGACGACGGCGCCTGGGCCAATATCGGCGAAGCGGGTGAACTGTGCGTCAAGGGCCCGCAGGTGATGAAAGGCTACTGGAACCGGCCCGACGAAACCGCCAAGGTCTTCGACGAAGATGGCTGGCTCGCTACCGGCGATATCGGTGTGATGGATTCACGCGGTTTCATGCGCCTGATCGACCGCAAGAAAGACATGATTCTCGTCTCCGGCTTCAACGTCTATCCGAACGAAATCGAGGATGTGATCGCCATGCACCCCGATGTACGCGAAGTGGCGGCTATCGGTATTCCCGACCCCGCGCAGGGAGAACGCGTCAAGGTGTTCATCGTTTCGCGCAATCCCGCGCTGACCGCTGAGAAGGTCATCGAGCACTGCCGCAAGAATCTGACCGGCTACAAGGTGCCGAAGGCCGTCGAGTTCCGCAGCGAACTCCCGCAGACCAATGTCGGCAAAATCTTGCGGCGGGCGCTACGCGACGAGGAACTCGCGAAAGAAAAGCGTGCCTGAGAGAAAGCACGCCTCGAACGGCATGACCGAGCGCGATTCCGCCAACACTGGATCTGGAGGGAGATGAATGAAGCACTGCCGCTCGTGCAGCCTGGATCACCGTCTGGATTACCTTCCCCCCCTTGACGATGGGTGTCGCTTGCATCCATCGCTCAAGCCTGCTCCGGCCGCATCAGCAGCGGCGCTCAGGCGCACCGCGCACCTGCTGCGGCGCGCACTGGCCTCCTCGTTGCTCGCCGGCGCGGCGCTGGGTTTGGCGCCTGCTGCGGCATTCGCGCAATCGGCCCCGCAACCCGCCAGCGCGGCGGCCTCGGCGGACGCCGGCGCAGCCAGCACCGCGCAGGCGCCCTCCACGCCGCCATCGCAGGCCGGCAAGCTGACCCTCGACCAACAGGTGCACTGGTTGCGGCAGGCGCAGGAAAGCGGCGAACTGGAAAAGCTCGACGATGCGCAACTCACGTCGTTGTTCCAGTCGCTCGATCCGCTCACGCTGCCGCGTTTAATCAAGGACGGGCCGAACGGCTACCCATCGTACGAATTCACGATGCTGCGCTGGGAGCGTCTCAAGGGCGAGTGGCCCGACAAGCCCGATCACATGCTGGTGCGCATCGCTCACGACCCGCTGCGAATCTACGCGAAATGGTTGCCGGATGGCGCGCATGCAGGCCAGGAGATCATCTACGACGAGTCCAAACGGGCCGATGAAATGTATGGGCACCTGGGCGGCATACTGGGCGTGATGCCGTTGTGGACTTCGACGACAGGCGCATTGGCTCGCTCGCAATCGAACCACCAGGTGCGCGATCTCGGCACCGAATACATCGCCGGCCAGTATCTGGATGAAGGGAAAAAATACGTCGAGGCAGGCGTGCCGCGCTCTACACAGATCGGTATGCAAACTATCGAAGGGGTACGGGTCGTTACCTTCACATACGAAACGCCGATCGGTCAGCCGCAGTTCTATGCGAAGAAAGAAACGCTCGGGCTCGATTTGCGGCATCCGTATTTCCGCACGGCCGAGTCCTACGCGAACGACGGGAAGATCTTCGAGAAGATCGTCTTCGAGAGCATTACGCCGAAGACTTTCGACGATGCGACGTTCGATCCGAAAAACCCGGCCTATAAGTTCTGAGCGATAACGGCGGTGCTACCACCGGCACCACCGCTTCAGCTTTCGCGCGGGCCCATCAGGAATGCAATCGCGGCGCTGCCTCCCGCGTACTGATGACGGGAGTGTTCGACCAACCGACCCGAACGCAACGCAAGTTGTTGAAGCACGAAATGATCGGATGCGCGCGTGACGCCGACCAGCAAACCTGGCGTCGCAGCGAGCCGCGGTGCAAGTGTCGTGTACCAGAGCATGCCGATGTCGTCGCCGGTTTCGAAAACCGGCATCGCGCCGCGGCCCGCATCGACTGAGAACGCTCTCGCGTCCACGAGGCTGGCATCCAATACCGCGACTGTGGTGGGCGCGCTAGCGGCGCGAGCCATCCACGGCCAGGCAGAACCTGTCGTAGAGAGCCACGCGCCGGTCATCAGAAATGTACGCCTGTCCATCGTTCGTACCTGCGTGATTCACTCAGACGTAAGCCTCCATCGCATCCGCCGTTGCGCCTTTGCGCTGACATCTGTACATCACTCACGTATAACCACGCCGGTCACGCCACGCCGCCGGCCATACACCCTGTTTCCCAGGCGAAAGAATCCCGGCTGGATCCAGCGCGTCCTTGATCGTTTCCGACAAACGCAGCAAGGCGCCGTCGTTAAAGTTGTACTGCGCCGCTGCAAAATCCATATACGCAAGATGCGTTCGATACTCGCCATATCCGGCCGCGCGCGCGTCGCTGATCAGCACGCGCAGCAGATCGCCCGCGAGGTCCGCCTGCTGCGCGTCGTCGCGATCGAAAATCGCGGCAAAAATATGGTGCAAATGGCGCGTGCCCACCGTGAATCCACCGTAGTAATCGAAGCCGTATTCGGTCGCGCGCGCCTTCGCCATCGTGTATTGACGCATCGCATCGCGCCCGGTCGCGGGACATATCGGCGAGAAGTCCACATGCGCACCCGCGCCGCCGCGCCAGTCGAGCATGCGGAACGCGGTCATCGCGGGAATGCCGGACATGTTGCGGTCACCGCCACCGGACGGCTGTGCATCCCCGCTATAGCGGCTCGCCAGAAAGCGGGCCTGCGGCACCTCTGCGAAGGCACGCTTCACAAGCGCGTACTGCGCGTCGATCACCTCCGGTGTGCCGTACAGCGCGAAGTGCAGATTCCACCGGCCGACCTTCAGGTGCTCGAGCATCGCCGCAAGCGCGCTTTCTGGCATCGCGCCCGGGCCGTCATACCACTGCGTCCGCGACGCGATACCCGCCGCGCGGCGCAGGCCGCCTTCGATCACCGCGTTATTGCGAATCGTCTCAGCGAGGCGCAGCGGCCGCAATATCTCGACAATCGCTTCGAGGTCCTGCTCATGTTGAAACTGGATTTCGCCGAGCAGATAAGCGGGCGGCGCGGGCATCAACCACACGCCCATTTTCGTGACCACACCGTAGTTGGACTGCATGAACATCGCGTCGAACGATGGTCCGTAGCCCGGCTGATAGGTCTGCCAGGAGGTGCCGATGTCGATCCCTCCCATTCCTGTGCGCACGACATCGCCGTTAGCCAGCACGATCTCCATGCCGCACTGGGTGGCAGCGTGATCGCCGTACGACGTGTAGCCGAAGCCGCGTTCCAGCGTATTGCCGATCACGCTGCCCCAGCCGGCGGCCGGCGGATCGACCCACAGCCGGTAGCCCTTGCTGCGTAGCCAGGCGTACAGATCGAAGTAGCTGACGCCGGGCTCGACGAGCGCGTAAGCCAGCGTTTCGTTAACCTCAATAATGCGGTTCATCCGCTGCAGATCGAGCACCACTGAGCCCGTCAGCCGCGGCGCGGCGCCGCCATAGGCAAAGTTGCGGCCGGTGGACACAGTCCATAGCGGAATGCGGTAGTGCGTCGCGATGCGCAGAATGGCCTGGATTGCTTCGACCGAATCCGGCCGCAGCGCGGCAGATGCAGAGAACGCCGCGGCCTGACCGGGCGCGAACGGATCGCGATACGACGCGAGGTCGATCCCGGAGGACACGACGTTCTCCTCGCCGACAATCGCCGTCCATTCGGCAAGCGCCCGGTCGAACTGGGCTTCCGCGATATTCGGCGGCAAGATGCGTGTCAAAACGTCTCCTTCACTGTCACTACCGGCGCATCCCACCTCCGCCGCCCCAACCGCCATGCATGCCACCGCCACCGTGCCAGCCGCCGCCGTGCCAACCCCCGGCCGGCCTGCCGCCACGGAATCCCACCCGGCTGAAGTGAATATGATCCAGCGCATAGCGGTGATGAAACCGGTCGACGAAAATAAACGGCCCACCGAATCCGACGGTCACGACGCCGCTCCAATACCACGGATCGTAGTACGGATAGAGTCCCGCTGGATACAGCGCCACGGCATTGTCGTCGCCCTGCACGATCTGCCAGGTGCCGTCCGGTTGCTGGCACGCGAGTCCGGTGATCTGCTGCATGGAGCCGTTGATTTCGGCCTGACCCGCGACCGTCTGGCATGGCGGCCCGTCCTCACTGGATTGCGCTGCTACCGGCCCCGCACACGCGACACACAAGGCTAATACTGCCCAACGTCCTTTGATATAACGCATGATTCCGTCCTGTCCCGACGCTTCGGTGTTGCGTCCGCACTCGCGGCCGTCGCCGTAAAGACCACGTCGTTTCGCCTCGCATCCGCCCATGCGGCTGTCTGCTCAAAACCGCGCAAGCGGCGCAAGCAGAAGCCGCATTAGCATGGGCTTGCAACGAGTAAACGAAATGCCGGACAACGCTATTCCGATGATGCGCCGGGCGCGCGGCCCGGTTGCGTTACATCATGTTTCAGCAGGCCTTGCCGCCAGGTGTCGGGCGGCGCGCCAGCCGCGCCGGTCTATTCTTTCCACGACGACGGTTTGCCGCCCAGCGAGCCGCACACGTCAATGGCGATCTCGCGTAGCTTGCCCTCCGAGATCGGCCCCGACAACGCGTAGCCCATGTGGCTGTTCACCCAGTAAAAGGTGCGCCGGTTGCCTTCGCGAAACAGCCGGAAGGCAGTTTCATCGTCTGGAATCCCGGTCACATAAAGCGTGAGCCGCGCGCCGTCCGAATTCTCGTACATGAATTGCGCCGCCGGCCCCGCTTCGCCCGGCAACAGGCGGCCGCCCACCAGCGAATAACCGTACTCCTGCAGCGACGGCACCGAGAGCGGCCTATTCAGCCGTTTCGAGAGCCAGCTAATCAGATGTTGTTCTTCGCTAGCCGCGACCTCGACCGGATGGCGCTGCTCGGGCGTATAGACCGCATAGGCGACGTCCGCACGTCGGGCGAAGCTCAGCGGCTGCGCGCCGATCCAACCGCTCGGCAAGCGCGACGCGAGCGGTCCCGCTGCGAGCGCAAGGCCCGCGCCCGCAGCCAGCCAGCACGCCGCGAGACTGACGCGGCGCCACCACGGCGGCGGCACGCGCACGACTACGAACGACGGCGCGCCATCGCTCGCATCGCGCTGGGATACACCGCCGCACAAGGCCTGCAAGGCAGATTTCTGCGCCCGCCACGCTTCCACCCGCGCGGCCGCCTCCGGATCGTCGGCGAGATGTTCGAGAACGGCCGCGCGCGTGCCTTGCGGCAACTCACCGTCGATGAACGCCGAGAGCGCGCGCAAATCCGCCGGTTTCAGCGAATCGGGAAGAGCGGAATCGTGGTCGTCTTGGCTCATCACGGCGTTCTCACTACTTTCAACGGCGTGGGGATGCGCGCCGGCCCTTCGGTCAGCAGCACACGCATGTGCTCGCGGGCACGGGACAAGCGCGACATCACCGTGCCAATCGGCACGCCGAGCGCAATCGACGCCTCCTGATAAGTCAATTCCTCGACGCACACGAGCAGCAGCACTTCGCGCTGCTCGATCGGCAGACAATACAGTGCCCGTTGCAAATCGCGCAATACCAGCCCGTCTACTTCGCCGGGCGGCGCTGCGAGATCGCGCCACGGCGCGGTTTCCTCATCGACCGTGACCTCGCGGCGCACCCGCAACTGATCGATGTAGAGATGCCGCAGGATCGTCAACAGCCATGCGCGCAGATTGCTGTTCGGCCGGAACGCCGCCCAGCGTGCAAGCGCGCGCTCGGCGGTGTCCTGCACCAGATCGTCTGCCCATGCGGTATCGCCCGTCAGTGCGCGCGCATAGCGGCGCAACTGCGGGAGCCATGAAATCACTTCCGCTTCGAACTTCACGCAGCGAACGGCGCGCGCGGGCTGTTAATAACCGCCAGTGCTGCTCGTGCTTCCGCCGCCGGACGAATCCGCTGTCGTGCAAGCCGTGGTGCCGAAGGCTGTTAGCGCGAGCGCCACGATGACGCACGCGGTTGAAACCAGTTGGGACAATTTCATATGCAGTCTCCTGACGACACCCGCTTTGGGGCCCGCGCCGGTTTGCGACCGGATGCCGGGATGTTGCGGTGTGTCATGCGTTGAATTGCCACGCGACGGGCGCAGCGGACCGTGACCGCCGGCGCGTCGAGACTGGCCCGCCTGCAGGGCCGTCCGGACGCGGGCTAAGTCGAAGCAGGGCGCCGACGAACACGCCGCCCATGCAACGTTAACGCCGCGACAGCAGGTTTATTCCGCCCTCTTGCAGATAAAGCGCGGCAAGGTGGAGCGGCGGCAATGCCGGGAGCCGGGCCAGCCTTCCTCCGCCAGAGTCCTGCCAGATTGGTAACTCAACGTTACGAGGGTCAGTTATCAGATGCTTCTATCCGCGCAAGCCGTTATAGTGGACGCAGAGAACGCTCCCCCCGCGCGCTTTTCCCTGAAAAGGGTAGAATCGCGGCGAGCAACTGTCCTTCTTACCTGACTTGTCCATGGCATCCGCAGAATCGCATCCGCAAAACGACTTCATGAACGCAGCGCGCAAAGAAAGAAAGCGCGTCGAGATCTATCTTGTCAACGGCATTCGCCTGACGGGGTGTATTGAGTCGTTCGATCAATATCTGGTGATGCTGCGCACGCCGGTCGGCCTGCAAGGCATCTACAAGCGCGCCATTTCGACCATCCAGCTCGACACCGGCACGCGTCCCGCGCCGCGGGCCGGGCGGCCGTCGCACGGCGAGCACACCACGCGCGGCCCGCATGGCTCGCGCGAGCCGCGGGAACACCGCGAACCGCGTGAGCCGCGCGAATCGTATGGCGCCCAGCCGCCTGCCGAGCGCACGCCGTCTTCTGACCGGGCGCCTTCGGACGGCCCGGTAGTGGTCACGCGCCGCCGGCGCCTGTTCGGCACGGGCAATGGCGACGGTAACGGCAACAACAACGGTCAGGAATAGGTTGTGTTGCAGAGGCGGGCCGGCTGGTCCGCCTTGCTTGATCCGCTTGACTGGCCAGCTTCGCTGGCCTGAGTGGCTCGCCCGGTTACCCCACCGCTTCAGCCGGCCGATTGCGCCGCATTCCCCAGACGCTGCAAGATCTGTTCAAGACGCACCCCCTGCTGGTGCGTCAGTTCGTACCCGGCTTTGACCGCGAGCACACGCCGGCGCCAATAGCCGGCGTTCAGGATGCGCTGCATGGGTTGCTGTGTGGCCCAGTCGAGGTGCTCCAGTTCCGCTTCCACGACATGCAGTGCGTTTAAGCGTTGCGCCTGCCGCGATCCGTTCGATTCCATAGCTGCGCCACCTCGTCTTTGAGCCGCCCGGATGCGACCGATGCCGGCCGTCTCTCGCGACACACCCAAGACGAGTCACAAGGCCCAAATTTCAAGCATTTTTGTGACGTTTTGTGGCTTCGTGCGGCGCATCGATCCACAGAAAAGCCGTGGAACGCGGCGCCGGGTTTGCGCTATCCTGACTATTCGACACTCTTTGCGGAGCACGACATGTCCAAGCCGAAGCCACACGCGCCGCCTCCCGCCCAAACGGCCGAAGACCGTCTCGATGAGGCTCTCGACGAAACCTTCCCCGCGAGCGACCCGATCGCTGTCGATCCCACCGAGCGGCCGCATCCCACGCCTGTGCCTCCAGCAATCCATCACCCCGACAAAGCAAAGAAACACCACTAGACACCGCGTCTGAGCGGTACGCTGCTGCACGCCGCGCCTGACTTTGACTTACGGCGCCCTACAGCTGCCCGCGCAATAGCACGCAGCATGAACGCCACCGAACCACCCTGCCCGCTCCCGCCAGAAGGAACGACAGCATGTCCAGCGACACCGCCCGCGGGCTCACCCGCGCCCCCGCGCGTTTCCTGCGCGAACGCGACGGGCACGAGGCCCACGTTACCAACGTCGAACTGTTTTTCGACCTGATCTACGCGTTTGCCGTCACGCAACTCTCGCATCGGCTGATGCATAACCTGAGCGCGTTCGGCGCGCTCGAAACGCTGGTCCTGTGGTTCGCGGTCTGGCTCGGCTGGCAGTACACCTGCTGGGTCACCAACTGGTTCGATCCCGAGCGCATCCAGGTCCGTCTGCTGCTGTTCGCGGTGATGGTGATCGGCATGGTCATGGCCGCGAGCCTGCCGCTCGCCTACGGCGAACGCGGCCTTGTCTTCGCGATCAGTTATGTGGTGATCCAGGTGGGCCGTAGTCTGGTCGTGCTGGTGTTTCTGGGCCGCGACCATGCGCTCACCGCGAACTTCCGGCGCATCTGCGGATGGCTCGCGATTTCAGGCGCCGCATGGATCGCGGGAGGTCTGCTCGACGGCATGCCGCGCTTCGCCTGCTGGAGCGTAGCGGTGCTATGCGAGTACCTCTCGCCGATGTTCGGCTTCCCACTACCGGTGCTTGGCCGCTCGACCAGCGCGGACTGGCGAACCACCGAAGGAGGCCACATCGCCGAGCGCTGCCAGGCATTTGTGATTCTCGCGCTCGGCGAGTCGGTGGTGGTGACGGGCGGCACGCTGTCGGATCTGGCCACATGGACCGCGCCTTCGATCATCGCGTTTCTGGTGTGCTTTGCCGGCAGCGTCGCCATGTGGTGGGTCTACTTCGACACCAGCAGCAGCGCCGGCAGCCGCGCCATCGCAAGCTCGCGCGAGCCTGGCCTGATGGCAGCCTATTTCCACTACGTGCACGTGATCCTGATAGCCGGCGTGATCGTGTCGGCCGCCGCCGACGACCTCATCATCCTGCATCCGCCCGAGCGTATCGACTGGCCGACGGCGTGGCTGCTGCTCGGCGGTCCGGCCATCTACGTGGCGGGCAACGGGTTGTACAAACGCGTCGTCTATGGCCTGTTTCCGCTATCGCACGTGGTGGGGCTGGTGCTGCTCGCGCTTCTCGCGCCATTCGCATTTCACACCGATCTGCTCATGACGGGCGGCCTCACGACTGTCGTGATGATCGTGGTAGCCGCCTGGGAGAGCGTATCGCGCCGCGGCTCGACGCAGGCTGAGGAGCCTGCTAGCGCGGAGTAACCGCGCGCGTTGCTCCCGACTGGCGGCTACCCTGCGGCAGATAGTCGAACGGCCGACGCGTGCACGCGGCGAACGGCGCCGCAAAAGCAACAAAACCCCGCACGGCGAACCGGGCGAGGTCATGTTTTACCGCGACGGCGATGAGCCTGGCGTTACGCTCAGTGCTGCGTCCCGGTCGTCGGCAAGCCGCTATCCAGTTGACGCTGCAGTTCCTGCACCTGACGCTGCGCATCGCGCAACTGGGCCTGGGCGGCACTCTTCTGCTGCGCAAGCGCCGTGGCTTCGGCACGCGTCTGCTGCTGCTGATTGTCGACGATGTTCTGTTGCTGACGCGCGACAGTAAGGTCGGCCTGCAGACGGTTGGCGCGGTCTTGGGACAACGCGATCATCCGGTCGGTGAAGGCCTTTTGCGCCTCCAGCCGGGTGCGGCGGATCTCGATGTCTGACAGCTGCACGGTCTGACGGGCGAAGTCCTTGTAGATCATCTCGGCGCGCGTTTCATCCCCGGTCTTGATGACTCGCCAGAAGGTTTTCTGCTGGAACAGCGCGACGTAGTACGTCATTTCCTGCGGGTAGAACAGCATGCTCGCGCCGTAGCTGCCGTTGTACGTCGTGCGCAATTCCTTCAGATCCGAACCCCGGATCATCTGCTGCAATTCCGCGACGTTGCCGGCAGCGGATTGCTTTGCCTCGTCCGCTGTCAGCGCTGCGCTCTGCCCTTGCTGGTCCTGGGTCGTGGCGGGCAACGGAGCTGTCGTACCCGGCTGGGAAACGACCGCGGCGCTTGCTCCGCTATCCGGCAGAGACTGCGCATAGATGCCCTGCACAGTCCCGAGCGTTATCAGAGCGCCCAAGGCAATCTGTCGAAGTTTCGACTTGTGGTCCATGTAATTCCTGCTTGAACAGTTTTTGTTTTGTTACATCTTGTCTCATTATTACTCACTTTCGCGGGTTTCGGGCTCCTCGTCGAAAATTTGATACTTACGCATTTTCTCCCAAAGCACCTTGCGGCTGATCCCCAATGTGCCGGCCGTATCTTGCCTGCGCCAACCGTTTGCTTCAAGCGCCGCGAGCACGCGGTTGCGTTCGGCCATGTCCCATTTGCTGCGGTCCACCAGCACTTCTGCCGCGCTCTCCGCGGGCACCGGCTGGCTACTGCGCGCGAGCGCCAGCAGCCGATGCAGCCTGGCCGCATCCCACGCGCCGATCTGGCGCACGGTCACGCCGATCCGCTCGGCGAGGTTGCGCAGTTCGCGCACATTACCGGGGAAATAAGTATCGGCTACTGCGTCGGCCAGCCAGTAAGGAATATCCGGCAGCGTGGCGAGCCGTTCGGCTCCCACTACCGAGGCGATAAACGCCTTGAAGATCGCGATCTTGTCGACCGCCCCGCGTTCTTCGAGCGAGGGAATTTTTAGTTCGATCACCGCAAGCCGGTAGTAAAGATCGGCGCGGAAGGTGCCATCCTTGACGAGCTGCGGCAGGTGCTTGTTGGTGGCGGCGACGAGCCGGAAGTCAAGCTTGATGGGCGTCGCCGAACCGATTCGGGTGACCGCGCTGTCCTCGAGCACGCGCAGCAGCTTGACCTGTTGATAGAGCGGCAGGTCGCCGATTTCGTCGAGAAACAGGGTGCCGCCGTCAGCCTGCTCGAAGTAGCCTTTGTGGGCCACCACCGCGCCGGTAAACGAGCCTTTCGAATGTCCGAAGAAAAGCGATTCGAAGAGGCCATCAGGAATCGCGCCACAGTTCACCGGCACGAACGGGCCCTGTCCGTAGCGGCGGTGCTTTTCGTGCAGAAGCTGCGCGATGCGCTCCTTGCCGACGCCGGTCTCGCCATGCACGAGCACACTGGTGTCGCAGTCGGCGAACGTGTCGACTTCGTGCAGCAAGGCCTGCATGCATTCCGAATTGGCGACCAGCGCGCTCGACTCGAGCGTCTGCGCGGTATGGGCGCGCAATTGCAGCACGAGCTTGGTGACCATGCCGCGCAATTCGGCGCAAGTGAAGTCGAGCGGCAGGATGTGCGAATACTCGGACGGGTACATCGCGGGATCGTGATCGCGCGGCGCCGCGCCGACCCACACCACTGGCATGCCATGGGCGGCTTGCCAGTCGCGCAGGATCAGCGCGCCGCTGTCGATCACCGACACGCTGATGATGGCGAGCGACGGGCGCAGTGCAGTGCGTTCGGGGGAGATCGCGATATCGTCGGCGCGGATCACTTCGACATCGAAGCTCGCCATGCAGCGTGCGACCCGGTCGACGATGTCGGCCTTACCTTCCCAGACGTAGATATCGAGTTCGTCGATTTTGGCGGTGGTTCTCATTGGCGAAGAATCAGTAAACCAGTTGGGCCTGGCCGCAGGCGAGTCCGAGGTCGTGGACCGTGCTTACGCCGATCTGGACACCCAGCAGTTGCAATAAGGGGACGAGGAGCGCGTCGAGCGAGGCCAGGATCGGATTGAGCACGGAGACAAGTGCACTAAGCAAAGGCGCTGCCGCCGCGCTGACGTCGCCACCAAGCAGCGTTGCATGAATCGAAGTGGCCATCTGCGCTGCAAGTTGAGTCAGCAAGCCGGCAGCGGCCGAGCCGACCGCGTTGGTATTAGTGGACTGGTATGCGGTGCTGCTGTTCGGCACGCCATTGAAGGTGAGCGTGGTCTGCGCCGGCTGCAAGGTGAGATTCAGGCCCGATGCCGGCGAGGACGATCCAACCGATACGTTGACAGCTGACATCCCCAGCGCGTTCACGGACGTGATCGTCGCCGGCTGGTTGCACTGCATCGCAGTGGTCGTATTCGTGAAGTTATTCAGCGCGTCCCCGCCGATGCATAGACCCGCGATGCCAGTGTTCGCGACAATGGTGCTTTGGCTCGTGGCCTGTTGAGTAGTACACATCGTATTTGTCAAAGTGGCGGTTCCATACCCCGCCTCGATGTAAATCGGCAGGTTCAAGGCACTGACGCTAACGAGATCCGGCAGTCCCAGAAAGGTCAAGCCTAAGCTCAAATTCAGCAGGTTGACGTTCAGATAGACCTGCACTTCCGCCGAACGCGCACTCGCGCGTGGGGTGCCGTTCGCATACGTCCCGGCTTCGCCCACTGCAATGACCGGTGGCTGGATGATCTTCGCCTGCGCCGAAATGTTCGCTAACGGACCTAGATTAAGCGCGGTGTTGAGGTTGATGGCCGAGTTGCCGTGGGCAATCTCGGCGGCCGCCATCAATACGTCGAGCGCATTCACGGTAGCGCTGACCGCCGCTTGCGGATCGTCGAGCGCTACGGCTAACAAACCGTTGGTGCCTGGCGTGTTGCCGAGCGCGACTTGCAGTCCGCCCGGAATGGCAGCCTGAATCGTACCCAGATCGGTAATAGCCGTCGCGCCCACCAACGTGCTCTTGCTCGCGGCCGTGACCATCGCTGAGACCAGGTTCGGAAGCGATATGTTGGTGTTGAGCAATTGAGTCATCGAACCGACACCGATCGCCGCAGCCAGGTCACCCAGCTTGATCTGAGTAGTAGCCAGTCCTTGATAAGACGCCACGCTCAGATTCAGGTTAGTGCCGAGCAGGCTGTTCAACAGGCCATTCACGAGTCCACCCGAGAGGGTCGCCACGGCGGAGGTGATCGAAAACGAGCGAACGTTGGTCGCTTCTGCCGTGCTGACGGCCTGGACGTTGCGCGCCGGTCCCAGGAAAAAGTACGGCACCTTCTCGCTGACGGTGACCTGCACCGCATTCATCGGCGAACCAGAAGTCGAAAAATAGGATTGACCGGCATTGGCCGACGGATCCCAGCGGCCGCACACTACAGTCACGGTGGCACTCGTCGACAAATTGTTGCCCTTCACCGCATTGTTCTGCGCCGAAGTGGTGGCCGAGGCACATGCCCCACCGTTGCTGACGGTCTGCGCACCAGCCGTCGCCGCCATATCCGCGGTCCGCTGCATCTCCCGCCGCGCAAAGTAGAGGTTGCCGATATCGATCGCGCCAAGCGCCACCACCGTCAATCCGAGACAAAGCGCAGCCATCAGTATCGTGACGCCGCGTTGGCGCCGCATCGACACATGGCTCGCGCGGCGCCGGTGCGCGAAGCGCACACGCCGGACAAAACGGAGAGATGGTTCGGATGCCGACATATCAGTTCTGCGGCAGCGTGCCGCCCTGTGAACCGCCTGCGCCCGCCTGACTGACTGAGGAACCGAAGAAATCGGGAATCTTCGAATTGAACGACTCGAGATACCGCTTGTAAGCGAGGCCGGCTTCCGCGCCGAGCATCGGCCGGGCGGGTGCAGCCTCTGCATTGCTGCGCTGAAGCGCGAGCCACTCTTTGGTTGAGTGATCGATCTCGCTGCTCCGCGGAGGCTGCTGTGCCGAGTCGCTCTCCGCATAGGCGGAATCCGCGCCGCCGGCTATCGTCAATGCGAGCGCCGCCATAGCAGTTGTCAGCGAGAGGCCCGCGATACGCGCCCTGCCTGTTTTTCTGTCCTTCTTCGTCATGTTCGCCCCCTTCTGCCGCCTGTTATTGTGAGAATCGCTGCAACAAGCGCGGTGCGGGTTCGACTCCCTGCACGCCAACGACCGGCGCAGACCGTGCCGTCTGTTGCGCTAGCGCGACCTTTGCCTGAGCCTGTGCCGCCTGCGTCGCCATGGCCACCTTCGCCGCCTCGCGGCGAATCGCCAGGCGCACATCCGGTGAGAACTTCTCCTGGTCCATCAGGGCTGCAGCCTGCGTGTCCTTGCCATCCGCCAGCAAAAACAGCACGACGTTGCTGACGATTTTCGGATTGGCGTGATCGAGTTCCGCCGCTTTCATCAGCGGCACACGGGCGCCATTGACATCCCCCTCGCGCAGCCTTGCGTAACCGAGATCCGAGAGTGTCGGTGCATCGGTCGGCGCGAGCCGGACCGCTTCCTGCAACTGTTGCGCGGCATGGCCAAAATCTCCCGACGCCCCAGCGATCAATCCAAGCCCACGATAGCCGCGCGCGGCAAGCGGCGTCTGCAGCAGTTTCGTGTAAGTATCTGAAGCTGCCTGCGGCTGATCGGTCATGCGCAACGCGTCGGCACGCAGCAGGGTTGTCTCGGGCTTCACGCCATACTGCTTTTCGAACGCGTCGATGTGAGCAAGAGAGGCGTAGTAAAGCCCTTGAGCCTGCATGCGCTCGATCAGATTGAGGTACGTGCTCGGCGCGTCCGGTGCAGGGTCGCGGTTCGCCTGTTCGATGTCGGCCTGGCGTTCTGCTTGCGGCCCCACTCCGTAGCCCGACAGCTTCGACGCGCAGGCGCTGAGCAAGGCGAACGCGAGCAGGATGACCAGATGCCGGGTGCTCCGCAATCTCACGGTCGAAGCTTTGCGTTCAACCAGTACGGTCTGAAAGCAAAGATCGGATGTCGCATCGTTAGTCGTTACCATTTCATTACCTACCGTTTCGCCGTACCTAGCGAGTGAGTGACGGACAGCACGCCTGGCCCAGCGGTCACGATCAGGAGCGCCGGCAGCAGCGTCATGATCATTACACCCGTCATCTTCACTGCGAGACGTCCGATCCTCTCGCGTAGCATCGCGCGGCGGGTTTCACGCAGGCGTTCGCCAAATTGCTTTAACGGTTCCTGTACCGCACCGCCATGGCGATCCACCTGAATCAGCAAGCGCACGATGGCGCGCAAATCTTCGTTCCCATAGCTCGATGCGAGTCGCTGCAGCGACTGTTCACGTGTGCGGCCCGTTGCGAACTGGCGCTGGGCAATCTCCAGTTCGCTCGACAGTACTGGCAGGACGCCACGGAAATCACCGACCATCACCTGCAGACTCTGATCGATCGACAATCCAACCCCTTGAAGCAAACGCAGCAGGTCCACCAGCATCGGCAGTTCGTCAATCACGCCGCGCCGCCGCGCGGCCGCGCGCCGCTGAATAAAAAACTTCGGCAGCATGAAGCCGACAATTGCCGCGCAACCCACCAGAGCAACGTAGCGCCGGCCGTCGAGATAACCGCTTGCGAGCACGCCGCAAAGCAGAGGCAAGACGACCGCACAACCGATTCGTGCGATCAGGAACAATCCGCGTGCTCGCGTATCCACGAAGCCGCATTGTTCGAGCATGCGCCGGTCTTCATCGGCGACCAGTTGTCGTCCCAGCGGCGTATCGAGCCAGCGGATGCCGGTGTGCGCGAATCGTTCCAGCAAGGCCCGCAGTCCACCGACGCGGATGGACTTCGGCGCGTCCGCGGCTGTGCTTGAGACTGCGTCAGAACGGCGCGCGGCGCTCGCGGCAGCGAGTGCTGCGCTTTGCACAGCGTGTTGATCGAGCGCGTGCGCCAATGTGCGCTCGCTGCGGCGCGCCGCCGCCAGCCTCGCTAGCAATAGTCCGGCGATCAACAGGAACGCAAAAGCGACGAGCGCCAGTGCAAGCGCAGCGACAAGGTTGACTTGCATCATGTCCCCGGCAACCGCGTCAGGCGGTAAAGTACATACGCACCGACGATCTGTAGTCCGAACGCGAGGTATACCAGCTGTCGCCCGCTCGCATCGAACCACATCGCGCCAAAATAGCGCGGATTGGTCAACATCAGAAAACCACCAATGCCAACCGGCAGCAAAGCAAGAATCCAGGCTGACAAGCGTGTTTCCGCAGACATCGCGGCCAGTTCTCGCCCGGCTTGCTCGAGGTCGCGCATGAAAGACGCCATGCGATCCAGCATGACATCGGCACGACCACCGTACTTCACCGAGAGGCGCAACACGGCGCCGACCAGTTCGAGTTCACGAGCGCCGTACAGCACCGCCGCCTGCGACAACGCACGGTCGATCTCGATGCCGCTGCGCAACATCCGGGAAACGTGATCGAGACAGTCACGCAGCGGCGCTTCGGTGATCTGCATCGCTCCCTGGAACGCCGCCGGCACGCTGTTGCCCAGCGTAATCAGACGCACAATGCCATCCAGAAACGACGGCAATTGCTGCACTATCTTCTGACGGCGCTTCTGGGTTCTCACGGACACGATGAATGTGACGAAACACACGCACGCGAGCAGCATCACCGCCGCAGCCAGTGCCCCGCCCTCGCGCGCCGCCCAGACGCATAACCATAACGAGACCGCCGCCACGATGATTACCAGCGTGCGGGCATGCGAAATGCCCGCGCGGTTCATTGCGTTGTCGACGAGAAAGCGTAGCCGCGCCTTCAGATAAGCCAGTTGCTCGCGCGTGCCGGAACCTGCCTCGGGCGCATGCGGCATCACACCGCCATGTACCGTCGACGCCTGGCGCACGGACGCCACTCGCGGACGCTGGACGTTCACGGGCGCCGTCGGCGCCATCCGGCTGTCGATGAAGCGCTCGGTGCTGACCTGCTCATCGCGTCGTGCCCCACGCTGCCACAACAGCAGCGCACCGGCCGCGCATAACAGCGCGATCGCCGCGAAGAGCATGGTGGCGCTAGACATTGAAGCCCCCGCCAAAACCACCGCCACTGCCGCCAAAACCGCTGAACCGGCCGGATGGTTCAGGCGAGCCACCCAGCGCCTGTCTGAAGCGCACCAGCTTCGGCGAATGCGGATGGATGCCGAGCGAAGTCCAGTTATCGATCTCTTCGCCATCCTGAGCGGTTATCGGCTCGTAGCGATACAGCTCCTGAGTGGCGATGATGTTGTCGGACAGACCCGTTACTTCGGTAACCGAAAGAATCCGTCGACGCCCGTTCGAGAGGCGGCCGATCTGCACGATAAAGTCGATCGCATTGGCGATCTGCCGGCGCAGGCTCGACTCGGTGCCCTGAAAGCCCGCAAAACCCGCCAGCATTTCGAGCCGGTACAGACACTCGCGAGGCGAGCTCGCGTGCACCGTGCCCATCGAGCCGTCGTGGCCCGTGTTCATCGCCTGCAGCATTTCGAGCACCTCGCCGCCGCGCACTTCGCCGACGATGATGCGGTCCGGACGCATCCGCAAGGTGTTACGCAGCAGGTCGCGAATCGACACCACGCCGGCGCCATCGAAGCCTCCCGGGCGGCTTTCGAGCCGCACCACATGCGGATGGTTCAGCGAGAGCTCTGCCGTGTCCTCGATCGTCACCACGCGCTCTGCTTCGGGAATGTGGAAGGCGAGCGCGTTGAGCAGCGAAGTCTTGCCCGAGCTCGTGCCGCCCGACACCAGCACGTTGCAGCGCGCGGCCACTGCCGCTTCGAGCAGCGCACCGATTTCCGGACTGTATGTGCCGTTGCCGAGCAGATCGTCGGGACGCAGCGGGTCCTTGCGGAATTTGCGGATCGAGACGATCGGCCCATCGATCGAAAGCGGTTCGATCACGACGTTCACGCGCCCGCCGTTGGGCAGGCGCGCGTCGACCATCGGATTCGATTCGTCGAGACGCCGCCCGATCGGCGCAAGAATGCGCCGCACGATGCGAAGCAGATGGGCGTTGTCGGCAAAGCGCACCGGGATTTTCGTCAGGATGCCGTGGCGCGACACATACACGTCGTTGTAGCCGTTGATCAGGATGTCTTCGACCGCTGCGTCGTTGAGCAGGTCCTCGATCGGGCCGAAGCCCGCGAGTTCCTTGGTCAGCGCTTCGGCAATCAGCCGCACCTCGCTCTCGTTGATCGGAATCCGGCGCAGCCGTACGAAGCTGTCCATTTCCAGATCGACGAACTGGTTAATCGCATTGCGCGACCAACGGCCGAACTCCGCGCCGAGTTCCTCGATACGCGTAAGCAGATGTTCGTGCGCCGCGTTCTTGATGTCCTGGAACTGCTGGCTATGCGCAAATGAAGGCGCGTCGTCGGCAAATTCGATGTCTTTAGCCATCGTCTATGACCGCTTGTTTGAGGTTGGAATGAAGCGCTTGAGCGCACCGAGTGCCGACTTGCCACGTGCCTGCGCTGCCGCTTTCGCCTCACCGCCGAGCCGCTCGACGAGCGGTTCGAGCGCGCGCACATACGGGTCGCGGGCGGATGCGTCGACTAGCAGATGTCCCTGATTGACCGACTGCCCGAGCGCCACGCGGCGCTCCGGCAAGGTACCGAGCAAGGGGATGTCGAGACGTTGCGCGATCTGCGTAGCCGAGAGGCCGAGATCCGGATCGAACTTGTTGACAAGCAGGTGCACCTGACTGACGTCCACGCCTTCTTCGCGCAACGCGTCGAGTACACCGACCGCCGAGACGATCGACGCCACGCCTTGATCGCAGAGCAGCCAGGTTTCATCCGCGGCCTGCACGACGTGTGCGATGAACTCGCTGTTGGTGAAGCCGCCCAGGTCGATGATCTGCTGGTCGAAGAACGCGCGCAGGCGGTTCAGAAGACTGATCGAACTCGAGTACGACACTTCGCGCATGTCGGTCAGGTTCGGCGGCAGCGACGTGAGTGCAAGACCGCTCGGATGATGCGATAGCGCCGTGTGGACGAAGGTCTGATCGAAGCGGCGCAGATTGCGCACGGCATCGACGAAATTGAATTCGCTGCGCGTGTTGAGCAGCAGCGAGCCGTCGCCGGCTGGCAGGCCCAGGTCGAATAACGCGGTCTGCCGCCCCTGCGCGGCGTCGCGCCGGTGCAGCAAGGCGGAGAGGTTGGCTGCGAGCGTGCTGACGCCCATGCCGACTCGTGCGCCGAGCAGGACCGTCACATGGCCATGCCGGCTGACCGGCTCGACCAGGTTGTCGAGCACCTGGCGCGTGATGCGCAACGCGTCTTCCGCGGGCGCCGACAGATCGATGAAATCGCGCACGCCCACGCGCAGCGCAGCGAGCGCACCCTCAGGTTCGCCAAGCGAGCCCACGGCGACAATCTGCAGCCCCGGATAGGCCGCCCGCGCCGCACTGGTCGCGGCGCTTGCGGCGGCAGCGCGGCCGCCCGAAAAATCGACAAAAACCACCGACGGATTGAGCGTCGCGATGCGTTGCGTGAGCATCGACGGGTCGAGCGACACCCGTTCGACCGCACCCGCCGCCACGAGGGTATCGGTCAACCATTGGACGTGCTCGTCGGCCAGCGATGCGAACACGAAATAATCGGTGATCACCCGTTCAGTCAATGAATGCGTTCTCGCGTTCATGTTGGACATCCTTTTACGGCATCGGCCAGACAGCGGCCGATTCGTACTGCGCACTGCCACGGTTGAACGGCAACGACATACCGCCCTGCTCGTCCTTCCGGTTCGTCACATCGCACGGCACGCACCGCGCGACGCTTCGAACCACGTTCACTTCGAGAACCCCGGCGCCGCGTCCGGCGACGCCACACCGCCCAGCAACGCACGCCAGACCGGCCCGTCGCGCTGCTCCGACAGCTCGCCGGGCGTCGATGGGAGTGCCGCTCCTTTCGCGATCGGCGAGACCAGATGCGGGGTCACGATAATCACCAGCTCCTCGTCGTTCTGCGAGTAGCTCATGTTCTTGAAGAACGCGCCGATGATCGGCAGATCGCCGAGCAACGGCACTTTCGACACATTCGAGACCGTCTGGCGATCGATCAGGCCACCGATCACAAAGCTCTCACCGTCCCCCAGTTCCACCGTGGTATCCGCGCGCCGCGTCGTGATGGCCGGCACCGAGACGCTGTCGATCGTGATCGCGTTCGTAAAGTCCAGCGCACTCGCTTCCGGGGCCACCTTCAATGCGATCCGGTCGGGGCTCAGGACAGTCGGCGTCAACGTCAGGCCGACACCATACGGCTTGTATTCGATCGACACGGTCCCAAGTCCTTGCGGCACCGGAACGGGAATCTCGCCGCCCGCAAGAAAGCTCGCGCTCTGGCCTGACAAGGCGACGAGCGTCGGCTCCGCAAGCACGCGCGCAAGGTTGTTGCTCTCCATCAGACTCAGGTCGGCGCCGATACCGTGCGTGACCGAGTTGAACACCAGATTGAAGGCCGATGAGATCGGCGTGGTCGAGTTGAACGAAGGTGACGAGCCGAACGTTGCCGATGTCAGCGACGACGGAGCAAACGAGCCAAACGTGAAGCCGTTGTTCTGCTTCAGGATGTTCAGACCGATCTCCTTGAGCACAGATCGGCTGAATTCGACCACCCGTACATCGACCTGCACGACCGAGCGCGTCGCTACCGTCGAAGCGTCTACCACGTTCGCACCACCTCCGCCCGCTGCGCCAGCAGCAGATCCGCCGCCCCTGCCGTAGCTGCTGCCCTTGCCTCCCGCGCCCGCGTCGGCCCCGCCGTTCAGGCCACTGCCGAGAGACGCAGCACGAGCGCGCGCTTCGGCTTCAGCGACCGCAACCGCGCGCTGATGTTGTTCCATCGACGCAGCCGAACCGGAAATCACCGCCGTATCACCCGACGTCTTCACGTTCGGCGAGCCGGGCCCCAACAGCGCGCCCGATGCCGTCGTGCTCACGTTGACCGTGTAGGTCATTGGCGCGTCCTGGTTGCGCTCCCACAACATTACGTTGGTGGTGCCTGGAGACTTACCGATCAGCAGCACGCCCCCGCGCTTGTCGCCTTTGATGATCAGCACGTCCGCCACGCTCGGGTCGCCGATCGCGATCCTCTGCAAACTGTGGCCAAGCGCCAGCGACTGCTGCGAGCCCACTGTGATATCGACTGTCCGCGCGCCGTTCTCCGCATGACCAGCCGGCGATATGACAAGCGACGCCGCGCAGAGCCACGCCGCGATCCCACCTGCAAAAATCCGTTTTTTCATATTCTTATGGACGCGACTGGCCGCCCGCTCCCTGAAACCTTTATCGGGCGACCGTTTCGGCACGCCCACCCCGAATGACCTCAATATTGTCGACCGGCGCGGCGGCGACCCGCGTAACCGGGCGGGCAATGTGCGGCGCAGCTTGTGGTCGCGCTGCTACGTTGCCCCCGGCGCCGGACAATTCATCGAGCGCCACGCCCGCTGCAGCGCGCGTGGAATCCTGTGTCGCATCCCCGGCTGGCGCATTGGCGGAGATTTTCACCACACCTGTGGGCGGCGCAAAAGCATTCGGATCGACTACTTCGTCATCCTTCGGATTGCGTAGTGCGAAGATGAGACGTCCGGAGGTTTCGGCCAGCGAAAGTTCGTCGATATCGGCGACCGGTACCGCAAGTACTGCTGTGCGCACCATGCCGTTCGCGTCGCCCGGGTTGTCGGCTCCCGGCGTCGCGTTGCCGAATGCGAGCACACGCACCTTCGACATCAGGAGTCGTGCCTGGCTCCGGTCGATTTCAGCACCACTGCCATTGCCGTTACCCGCATTGCTGTCACGCTTCAGCGTGAAGAACACGTCGACGAAATTGCCTGGTCGCAGGCGGTTGCCAACTGCGTTGCTTTCATCGACGCGCACCGCTACCGCGCGCTGCCCCGGGTCGATCCGCTCGGCAAGTCCCGACGACAGCTGAGCTTCGAGTACCGGCGACTCAGGACCGATATCCGACGTCGGCACACGTCCGGCCAGCATCGACGGATCGACGAACGCTCCATTCGGATTGATCGGCAGCGACTGGACGCGCAACGCATCGACGGTGATTGGCTTGCCAGCGGGCAGCACACGCGTCGCCACTACGACGGGGAACGTCGCTTGTGCGGTCTGCACAACCGGATGCGATACAGGCCGGCGTGACAGGGTCCACGCAAAAATGCCGAGCAGCAGTGCGAGCGCAATCAGGACACCTGCCAGGATTCGAGTCAGATTCGGCATGAGGAGCCGCCTGATTGTTCGGGTTCGAACCCGCCTGAGCGCAGCTCAGGCAGCCGAGACGAGACCGGAAAGGAAAGAGCGAACGCGTACATCACAGTATGTTTTCCGGGTTGAGTTGCACCATCGCACTGCTTACCAATG
This sequence comes from Paraburkholderia phenazinium, assembly GCF_900141745.1. Taxonomy (NCBI): domain Bacteria; kingdom Pseudomonadati; phylum Pseudomonadota; class Betaproteobacteria; order Burkholderiales; family Burkholderiaceae; genus Paraburkholderia; species Paraburkholderia phenazinium. Next base: position 3,309,000 of record NZ_FSRM01000001.1, read on the forward strand.
AAGCAGGCAACACAAAGCCTGTCAGCGGCAAATTTGGCACGAGCGGATTGTCTGCGTAGTCGTAGGTGAGCGTCACGTTGACACAATCCATCGTTGCGTCATAACTACATGTCGTCCCGCTTGACACACACTTCGCCTTGCTGATCAATGACGCGACCATATTGCTTGCCGCGGTGCATGCTGCGGCCGTACGCGCAGCAAGCGCGTTGGCCGTGCTGGTGGCCGTCTGGTAGTTCAGCGCGGCGCGTGCGCCCTCTTCCGCCGCCAAGGTCAGGTTCTGCTGCGCGACGAAGATCAGGCTGAACGTGACGATGCCGTAAAGAATCACGAAGAACAGCGGAAAAATCATCGCAAACTCCACCGCAGCGGTACCACCTTCACGGCGCGAGCGCAATTGTGCCCTTCGCACATCGGAGCGGGAATTCGGTTTATCAGTTATCCTTTTCATTTCACGCTCACAGCGAGCGCCTGCAAACCCATCCAGGCGATGGCCGGCACCGTCAGGCAGGCCGCATATGGCGTAGCACGCTTGCCGCCCAACTCGAAGGTCGGCTCGCCCACGCGGCCTATCGCGGCAAGCCCGGTGCGGGTAGTGATCAGCAACCAGACCGCATGACAAGCCGCCATCAAGCTCGCGGCGATCCACAGTCCAAGCAGCGCATGCATGCCACACCAGGCACCGAGCACCGCAAAAACCTTTACGTCGGCAGCGCCCATCACGCCCAGCGCGAAGAAGGGCAACAGCGCGCACAGGCCAACGAGCGCACCGAGTGCCGCTTGGGTAATCGAGATATTGAATGGACCATGATCGAGCACCGCGCACGCCAATGCTGCTACCAATCCGGCAACGACGAGCGCATTCGAGACGCGGCGACTGCGGCAATCGCATACGGCAACGACTGCACCCCAGACGGCGAACAAGAAATCGCTGAGCAGATTCATATGGGACTCGACGGGCGTGACAAGCCGATGCGGGCTGCAATCGCAACCCGCATCTGTCAAATTGGCAATGCTCTTAAGAAGCGCGCGAAGTCACCCGGCCCGCAAGCCGACACGCGCTTATAGGAACTGCTGCCACCGACCCCTACGAATTAGAGAGCCGCGACAATGTCACCGAACACGGTCGCTAACTTGCTCTCGACGCTGTTCAAGCTGGTGACAAGTACAACCGCGATCAATCCGGCGATGAGTGCATACTCAATCGCCGTAACCCCGTTGTTTTCTCTCAGGAATTTCGTTGTGAACTTTTTCATTTTCGCCCTCGGAACTTCAGTATATCGTTTGTATTCACGCTGCACGTGATGAAGGTCCGGTCAGTGCCGTGGCCGATGATTCTCTCGTTCATCGACACCGGGTCTTTTGCACTGCCACACCATTTTCATCGCAGCCGGCTTCAAAGGATCAGGTTTCGTTTGGCCGTCTGTTCGATATCGCACCTCCCTCGTCAAACTTCGATGCTCCTGGCTTTTATAGCGTACCAATCGTATTAAAGCAATTGTCCGTTGCGCGCTTGGTACTATTTTGTTTTAAGCCGGGTGTCCATCTAGATTAACGGCACTTCGTGCGTTGCAGCACATAGGACTAACCATAGGTTAGATTCGCTGCACTAAATATCTGTTTGAACAGGTCGTTTCAAGCAACGTCACTGCTCTCACGTTACGCATCCCACCGTAACGTCGAATCCGGATCGTTACGTTACGCGAGTTCCGAAACCGATTTACTAAAGCGCGCATCCCGCGTCATTTCGATTCGACAAACACTCCATCAACCACAAGCAAGCCCGCGCTGCGCCTTGCTCGCAGCGATTAAAACAAAAGGCCCCACGCATTATGCAGTTGAAATGGCACGGCTGTTGCAGAGGTAGGCACGCAGCACTACCCAACAACACATGCGATCCGAGGGCGACATGAACATTCAAACGAACAACATCACGGTACGGGCAACATTAATCGCGGCAACGGTGGCAGCCATGCTGTCATTGAGCGCCTGCGGGGGCTCGGGAACCTTGAGTACGGGGACGGGGAGCAGCGGTAGCGGCAGTGCCGGGGGCACACTGTCGACGACCAGCGGCAGCGGTTCAACGGGGGCAAACGGTTCAGGTTCGGACACAGGCGCAGCTGGCGGTTCGGGCTCGGCGAGCACGGGAACAGGAACGACCGGTACGGGCAGTGGCTCGAGCACCACGACCGCACAGGCGAACGCACTCGGGACGGTGGCCGGCAACGCAGGCAACGTCGTCAGCAGCGTGGGCTCCACGGTCTCGGGCATCGGCTCGGTGATCGGTTCGCAATCGATCCCAGGCGTCAGCTCGTCAACGACGCAATCGGCCGGCGGCATCGTCGAGAACGTGGGTGCAGCCGTCTCGACACTCGGCAATGGTGTCACCGAGGGTCTTGGTCAACTCGGCACCGGCGGCAACGCGGTCGGCACAACCGTGTCGAGCCTGGGCGGTGTGGTCGGCAATGTCGGCGGTGCGGTCACCAGCACCGGCAATCTCGTGACGAGCCTGGGCAGCGGCCCGCTCGCTCCGCTCGCAGCCGTTACGTCACCGCTCGGCGGTGTGATCGATACCCTCGGCGGCGCTGTCACCAACGGCGGCAGCACGCTGACAACGGCGCTCTCGACGGGTCCGGTCGAGCAGGTCACGCAAACGCTCAGCACGGCAATCACACCGATCACCACAATGGTTGCGTCCACAACCCAAACGGTCGGCACGGCAACCGGTCTCGGCGCGCCGCTCAATGGCCTGCTGTCGACGATCGGTGGCGGGCTCGGCAAGGCCGGCACGCTGCTCGCCGCGACCGGCGGTAACCCGATCACCACGGGCCTCGGCAACGTCGTGACCAGCACCGGCACTACGGTCTCTTCGGTAGGCGGTCTGTTGACGGGCGGCACCACGAATCCGCTGGCACCGCTCACCGGTTTGCTCGGTGGGCTGGGTTCGGCCGCCGGCGGCACGACCGGCAGCGGTCCGCTCGCTCCGTTGACAGGCTTGCTCGGCGGTCTGGGTTCAGCCGCAGGTGGCACCACCGGCAGCGGTCCGCTTGCCCCCATCACCGGCCTGCTTGGCAACATCACCGGCGCCGCAGGCGGCACGTCGGGCAGCAACCCGCTCGCGCCTGTCACGACGCTCGTCTCGAGCCTCACGGGTTCCTTGAGCAGCGCGACCGGCGGCAGCAGCAGCCCGCTTGCGCCGGTCACGGGTCTGCTGACGACTGTCACCAGCACGCTCACCACCGCCACCACGACCGCCACTACGGCGGCCAACAGCACGACCAAGAGCGTTACCACCACCGCATCGAACAGCCCGATCGGCGGCCTGAGCTCGACGACCGGCAGTGGCACGACGGGCAACCTGCTGTCGCCTGTGACGTCGCTCGTCGGCAGCCTGCTCGGCGGCGTGACCAAGAAGTAATCGATAACCCGGTACGCAGGTGGTCGCAAAAGCGCGGACACCTGCTTCGACTGAGCTGAGCGGCGCCGCTCGGAAATAGTTGCACAGGCGCGCGGAGACCATCCAGCAGGACCCTAAAGAGATCGAGGAGCACCCCATGTCCACAGCACGTTTTTTTGTTTCCGATGCGGCCCGCGTGAGGTTGTCGATGCTGCGCGTACCGCTCACCGCAGTCGCAGTCGCATGCCTGCTCGCCGCTTGCGGCGGCAGCGACGTCACCGCCCCGCCAACCTCCAGCAACGGTGGCGGTAGCGGCGCAGGCGGCACGACGACAACCACCGGTTCGGGTGGCGGCAGCACCAGCACGGGCGGCGGCACGACGACCACGACCGGTTCGACCGGCACTGCAGGGACCGTGACGACCGCAGCCAAAACCGTCAACGACCTCGGCAATACGATCTCGTCGCAATCGATTCCCGGTGTGAGCTCGCAGGTGACGCAGGGCCTGGGCAACACCGTGTCGGCCGCGAGCAATCCGCTGACGGCACTTGCCAACGCGGTCAGCACCGGCGTCGGCCAGACCGGCTCGATTGCGAATCCGGTCGGCACGACGGTCGCCGGACTCGGGTCGGTGGTCTCCTCGACGAGCGGAGTCGTGCAGGGCTTGAGCACGACGGTCGGCGGCCTCGGTACTGGCACGCTCGCACCGCTAGCGCCGGTCACGACGCCACTTGCCAGCACGCTGACCACCGTCGCCAACGCGCTCAATGCAGGCGGCACGACGCTCGGCAACACGCTGTCGTCAGCACCTGTGCAACAGATCACGCAACCGGTCAGCACCGCCATCACGCCGCTCGTGCAGACCGCGGGCATCCTGACGCAGACAGTAGGCACGACGACCAGTCTGGGCGCGCCGGTGTCGGGCGTGCTGGCGCAAGTTGGCGGTGCGCTCGGCACGGCCGGTTCGAAGGTCGCCTCGACGACACAGAATCCGCTTGGCACCGACGTGGGTAACCTGGTCGGCTCGCTCGGCAATACCGTCACCAATGCGGGTGGTCTTGTCAATCCGAATGGCCCGAATGGCGCAGCGCCGATTCCCGGTCTGATCACGAGCCTCGTCGGCAGCACCACGGTGGTCGTGGCGAATGGGCCGCCGACCGGCGCCGCCGCCAACGGTCTGTTCGGACCGTTGAACGCGACGCTGACCAGCCTCGGGCTCGGCACGAGTCCGCTCAGCTCGGTGACGTCGCTGCTCGGCAACACGCCGCTATCCGCGCTCTCAGGCGCGACTGCCGGCACGCCGCTGGCATCGGTCACCGGCTTGCTCGGCAATCTGCCGCTGGGTTCGGTCACATCGGCACTGGGCGGCGCAACGAGCAGCTCCAACCCGCTCGGAGCAGTCACCGGTGTGCTGGGGACCGCCACCAGCGCTACCAGCACGACGCTGGCCGGCTCGCTGTTGGCGCCGGTCACGGGCCTGCTCACAACAGTAACCGGCGCACTCGGTTCGGCGACAGGCGCTGCGAGCAGCTCGACGGGCGGCACTACTTCGCTGCTGAGCGGATTGCTCCCCGCGCAACATAAGTAGTCCGCAGCACCGATGACACGCCCGCCTCTCGCGGTCGCACCATGCAATGGAAATAGCACTTCGTACAGGCAGTTCGCATGAGTCACGTGCTCCGCATCGCACGGAGCACGTGGCATAACACGCGCAGGCATGGCAGTATGCGCGAAGCAACACACAGGCGTCCACGATCAGCCAGGCCAGGCAGTGGGTTCGCTCAATAAGAAAGACATACGAGGGAAGATCCGATGAAACTCGGGTACAGCAGATGGACACTCCTGCTCGCGGTCATGGCCGCGAGCGCGGTGCAGGCGCAATCGCGCCCGGCAGTCGGCAGCAACCCCGTGGGGGGTAATCCGATGGAGTCGATACCGCAAATCAACGCGCCCGACAAAGGGCCCAACGTCACGTTGCAGGTGCAACAGCAGGCGCCGCAATTGCAGGCGTTGCTCGCAACCCACCTGACGCCCACCAAGTTTCAGGTCGAAGGCGTGAAATCGATTTCGTTCGATGAAGTCGCGCGACGCTTCACTCCGCTCGTCGGCAAGGACATCACCATCGGCGATCTGATCCAGGTTGCCGACGGCGTCACCAAGCTGTATCAGGCGCGCGGCTATGCGTTGTCGTTCGCTTTCGTGCCGGCGCAGACTTTCGAAAACGGCGTGGTGCGCGTGACGGTCGTGGAAGGTTATGTGTCGGAGGTGAAGATCACCGGCAATCCCGGCAACGAGGAAGACAAGATCCGCGCGATCGCGGAACACATCCGCGCCGACCGGCCTCTGCGGCACGCCACGTTCGAGCGCTACATCAACGTGCTGGGCCTGCTGCCGGGCATCAAGGTCGCCGCCAACGTGCCGGCCCCGCAGAATACCGACGGCGCCACCACGCTCGAGCTGAAAGTCGAACACCACCCGGTCAACGTCAGTACCGGGATCGCCACCACTCAACCCGGCGTGCAGGGGCTGCTGACTGCGACCGAGAACGGCCTGACCTCGCTTGGCGAGCAATTGAGCGTCTCGGCGCTGCTGCCCAAAGGCCCCAACAATGTGACTTACCTCGCCGCTCATCTTGCGGTGCCGATCGGCAGCGACGGCCTGACGGGGAAGATCGATGCAACGCATTACCGCGGCAATCCGACGGACAATCCCGGCCTGCCCGGCTACGTGCAGCGCACCGTGATCAACGACAAGATCGGCGGCTCGCTCTCGTATCCGCTGCTGCTGAGCAACAGTCAGAGCTTGATGGGCACCGTATCGACGTACGCGTCGCACGACGAAGACGACTATCACAACACGATCAACGGCGCGCAGATCGGGCTGCGCTCGCAAATCCGCGTACTGCAGTTGCAGGCCGACTACACAAGCGTGGCGACAGGCCAGGTGCGCAAGGCGAGCGTCAATGTCGGGCAGGCGTTCAACATCCTGGGCGCCTCGAAGGCTGGTGACTCGAACATACCGGGGCTGGTGGAAACCAATCCCGTGTCGCTGACCTTTACGCGCTTCGGCGCGAGCTTCTCGCAAACCAATGAATGGCCGCTCAAGATCGGTACGGCGGTGGCGATGACAAGCCAGTACAGTCCCGACTCGCTGCCCACGTCGGAACAGATCTCGTTTGGCGCGCAGCATTTCGCGCAAGGCTACGAGCCGGGTGAAGCATCGGGAGATTCAGGCTGGGGAGCATCGGTCGAGATCAATCGTGGCTTCACGCCAGGCTTCACCTATCTGCAGTCGTTCACGCCGTATATATCGTTCGACATGGCGCGTGTGTATCTGCATTCGGGCACGCCGTCGCCGTCGAAGCTCTCGTCGGTCTCGTTCGGCTTCCGCATCTCCGATTCAAAGTACTACACGCTCGACCTCTCGGTGGGCAAGGCGCTCGGCGATGCTCCAGTGGAAAGCCCGTCGCGCAGCCCGCGTATCAACGCCACGTTCTCGTATTCGCTGAATTGAGCGATGCGGCGATTCAGGGTGCAGCGGGTGCACTTGGCGGGCCTGAGCCGCCGTTTTGATTAGAGGGTCCACTATCAAACGGCGGGCGCACTTTCACGTATTCTGCGCTGACCAGGACCGAAGCAATCAGCAGGCATCTTACCGCCTGCCCTGTCAATAACGCCGCGCGACCACGATCGCGCCGACTTTTATCAAGGAGGAAGACAATGACGCTATTCACCCAACGCACTCGCACCATCGTGACGCGCACCGCCAGACACGCAGCCCTCGCCGGTGTGCTGCTCGCCAGCGCCGTCACCGCAATGGCGCAAGCCGACAGTCCGATCGGCACGTGGCAAACCATCGACGATCACACGGGCCAGCCTAAAGCGCTCGTACAGATCACCCAGGAAAGCGACGGTGCGCTGGATGGCAAAGTCATCAAGGGACTCGGCCCGAACGATCAGCCCGATCGCCGCTGCACGGCGTGCACGGATGATCGTAAAGACCAGTTGATTCTCGGCATGACGATCATCCACGACATGAAGAAAGTTGATGACGGCTGGGATGGCGGTCAGATTCTCGACCCCGAAAACGGCAAGGTCTACAAGTGCAAGATGCACCTGGAAGACGGTGGACAGAAACTGGTGGTGCGGGGATATATTGGGGTGTCGCTGCTGGGCCGATCGCAAACCTGGATTCGCCAGCAATAAGGCTTATCAGATCACTGCATGCGAGGCAAGCGAACGCGCCACACCGCCATGCACTCAAACTTCGCAGTCCAATGAAAAAACCGGCCGACGATCTTTTCGTGCGGCCGGTTTTTTTGATTAAGCAGATTCAATTGGTTGGACTCGTCATGCAGCGCGCTTGTAGGATCCTGCGATACCGAATACCGAAGGCAGCGCCGGTTGAGAGCCTGCCTGACCGTAGAGCGCGGGGCGTGCCGGCACCATAGGTACCGCTTCGGCACGTGCAGCCTTTTCTTCGGGGCTCACGTGGATACGCATCCGCGTCTCCATCATGCTGCACAACTCACCGGCCGCTTCGCCGAACAACTCGTCCATCACACGCTTGAGGACGCCTGATTCATGCCAGGCCTTAAAACGGCGGTGGCACGTTTGATACGACGGGTATTTGCGCGGCATGGCGGACCAGGTGGCGCCGCTGTACATCACCCACAACACGCCATTCAGCACGGAGCGCGTGTTGGCGAGCGGGCGGCCACGCAGTTCGGAGCGCGGGCGCAGTTCGGGAAGCAACGGTGTCACACGTTGCCATTCTTCATCGTTGATATCGCGGTAGGGTGTCATGGATCTCTCCTTCGTCAAAATCTATGACTAAGAAGATATCCGCTCGCCTCTGGACGGAATATAAGACCAATCCGAATCTTGAAAATACGACTCGGGGCCGCCGGGGAAGTCGGCCGGCAGAGCACGCTCTATCGGAAATACAGCGCGCGTCTGTAGGAACCGGCGCCGAATCTTAAGAATCGCTGGGGTGTGTTCAGGTATCGCTCAGGTCAGCGATGTATCGACAATCCGGCGCGGCGCATCGAGATATTCCTTCGACTGCATCTCGACGATACGAGAGACCGTGCGGGCAAATTCGTTAGCCATCGGGCCATCCGTGTACAACTGCTCGGGCGCTACCGCGGCGGACATCAGCAGCTTGACCTTGTGGTCGTAGAACACGTCGATCAGCCACGTGAAGCGCCGCGCTTCCGAGGCCATGCGCGCGCTCATCTGCGGTACGCCCGAGAGGATTACCGCGTGAAAGCGGCTCGCCAGTTCCAGATAGTCGTTCTGTGAACGCGGACCGCCGCAGAGCGTTGCAAAGTCGAACCAGACCACACCATCTGCACGTCGCAACGCTTTGAGCTCGCGCTTTTCGATGCGCAGAATCGGGCTTTCGTCGGGCACGGCGGCCAGACGCGCGAAAGCGTCGCGCAGCGCCTTGTCCGAGGCCGCGCCTAGCGGCGTGTGATACACCTCGACCTGGGCCAGGGTACGCTGCCGGTAGTCGACGCCCGCGTCGACGTTGATCACATCGAGCTTGGCTTTAATCAGTTCGATCGCGGGCAGCATGCGGTCTCGATGCAAGCCGTCCGGATACAGCAGATCTGGGTCGTAGTTGGACGTCATCACGAACTGCACGCGGTTCTCGAACAGCTTGTCGAGCAGACGGTACAGGATCATCGCGTCAGCGATGTCGGAGACGTGGAATTCGTCGAAACAGATCAGGCGGTAGCGCTTGCCGATGCGGCGCGCCAGTTCGTCGAGCGGATCGGCCTGGCCTTTCAGCTCCTCGAGTTCACGGTGCACTTCGCGCATGAACTCGTGAAAGTGCAAACGCGTCTTGCGCTGCACCGGCACGACCGTAAAAAAGCTGTCCATCAGGAAGCTCTTGCCGCGCCCCACCCCGCCCCACATATAGACGCCGCGCGGCAGATCAGGGTGAATCAGCAGTTTCGTGAAAGCGTTCGAGCGGCGTGACTTGTACTCGACCCACTCTTCGTAGCACCGCTGCAGACGGTCCACGGCCGCGCGTTGCGCCGGGTCCGATTGATAACCCCGGGTCTGCAGTTCTTTTTCGTAGTATTCGGTGACGTTCATTTTCTGGCTGCAAAAAAGAAGGCGGGAGGGATTGAACCCGCCCGCCTTCGTCGTGATGCAAAGGTGCTGCGATCAGTCAGGCGTGCGCGTGATTACATGTTCAGCGCGCGCTTGTCGACGGCCAATGCCGCTTCGCGCATTACTTCGGACAACGACGGGTGCGGATGGCAAATGCGGCCGATGTCTTCCGACGCCGCCTTGAATTCCATCGCCACCACGGCTTCCGCGATCAGGTCCGATGCGTTGGCCGAGATGATGTGCACGCCGAGCAGTTCGTCGGTCTTCGCGTCGGCGATCATCTTGACGAAACCATCCGCCTTGTTGATGCCAAGCGCGCGGCCGTTGGCCATGAACGGGAACTGGCCGGTCTTGATCTCGCGGCCTTCCGCCTTCAGCGCCTGTTCCGTCTTGCCGACCCACGCGATTTCCGGTTCGGTGTAGATCACCCACGGAATGCAGTTGTAGTCGATATGCGGCTTCTGACCGTCGATAATCTCGGCCACCAGCACACCTTCGTCTTCAGCCTTGTGCGCGAGCATCGGGCCACGCACCACGTCGCCGATCGCGTAGACGTTCGGCACTGCGGTTGCGCAGTGATCGTCCACGTCGATGAAACCACGTTCGTTGGCCTTCAGGCCGATCGCTTCGAGACCGAGGTTGTCGGTGTTCGGCACGCGGCCGATCGACACGATCAGGCGGTCCGCTTCCAGCTTCTGCGCGTTGCCGTCCTTGTCCGTGTAGTTCAGCGTGACGCTGTTATCAGTCGTCGTGACTTCGCCGACCTTCACGCCCACGTGAATATCCAGACCTTGCTTCTTGAACTGCTTGGCCGCTTCCTTCGCGAGTGCCTGGTCAGCCGCGCCGAGGAATTCCGGCAGCGCTTCGAGCACCGTTACGTCAGAACCCAGACGACGCCACACCGAACCCAATTCCAGACCGATCACGCCGGCGCCGATTACGGCCAGCTTCTTCGGCACGGAGTCGAAGCTCAACGCGCCTTCATTGTCGGCGACGATCTTGTTGTCGACCGGGATGTTCGGCAGATGACGCGCCTTCGAACCCGTAGCGATGATCACGTTCTTTGCCGTGACCGTTTCCGTCTCGCCTTCGCCGCTCACTTCGATCTGCACGCCAGCGTCCGTCTTGCCGGTGAACTTGCCATGGCCCTTCAGCCAGGTGATCTTGTTCTTGCGGAACAGGAATTCGATGCCCTTGGTCATCTTCTCGACGATGCCTTCCTTGCGGGCCAGCATCTTCGTGATATCGACCGAGACGTTTTCCACGCTGATACCGTGGTCCGCGAGGTGATGCGATGCGTTTTCAAACTCTTCCGACGACGCGAGCAGCGCCTTTGACGGAATGCAACCCACGTTCAGGCACGTGCCGCCGAGCTTCAGCGCGCCGGCCGGGTTCTTCCACTTCTCGATACAGGCCACGCTCTTGCCGAGCTGCGCAGCGCGGATAGCTGCGATATAGCCGCCGGGACCGGCACCGATCACGACGACGTCAAATTCTTTGGACATGACAATCCTTTTGATGACGGGACGACACGCTGCCACGCTTCGAGGCGCGCGCGTTCCAGTACTGCGGAATGCTAAAGACGTGCTGCTTGCGCTTTACTTATATGGCGCCGACTCGTGCGATCACAAGCCGGCGCCCATGCCGTCGCGCTGCTTACAGGTCGAGCAGCAGGCGCGCCGGGTCTTCCAGCGCATCCTTCATGGCGACCAGCGACAGCACTGCTTCGCGGCCGTCGATGATGCGGTGGTCGTACGACAGCGCCAGGTAGTTCATCGGGCGGATCACGATCTGGCCGTTTTCGACCACAGCGCGTTCCTTGGTGGCGTGCACGCCCAGAATTGCTGACTGCGGCGGATTGATAATCGGCGTCGAGAGCATCGAGCCGAACACACCGCCGTTCGAGATCGAGAACGTACCACCGGTCATTTCTTCGATCGACAGCTTGCCGTCCTTCGCCTTCTGGCCGAATTCCGCAATCTTCTTTTCGATGTCAGCGAGGCTCAGCTGATCTGCGTTGCGCAGGATCGGCACCACCAAGCCGCGCGGCGAACCGACCGCGATACCGATGTCGAAGTAGCCGTGATAGACGATGTCGTTACCGTCGATCGACGCGTTCACCAGCGGGAACTTCTTCAGCGCGTGAACCGCCGCCTTCACGAAGAACGACATGAAGCCGAGCTTCACGCCATGTTCCTTCTCGAAGCGATCCTTGTACTTGTTGCGCAGGTCCATCACCGGCGCCATGTTCACTTCGTTGAACGTCGTGAGGATGGCGTTGGTTTGCTGCGACTCGAGCAGACGCTCGGCGATACGCGCACGCAGACGCGACATCGGCACGCGCTGTTCCGGGCGATCCTTGAGCCATGCTTCGGCGGAGGCCGGAGCCTTCACGTCCGGCAGCGACGGCTTGGCAGCCTTCGGTGCAGCGGCCGGAGCCGGTGCCGGGGCGGCCTTGGCAGCCGGAGCGCCAGCGGTCAGGACATCACCCTTGGTGATGCGGCCGTCGCGGCCCGTGCCCGACACGTCGCCTGCGCCCAGACCCTTCTCGGCCATCAGCTTGCCGGCGGCCGGCGATGCTGCGGTGTTTGCACCCGTTGCGGATGCAGCTTGAGCGGCCGGAGCAGGCGCTGCGGCGGGAGCCGGTGCGGCTTGCGGAGCCGGCTTCACTTCGGCTTCGACGGCAGCGGCGCCAGCCTTGCCTTCCGTGTCGATCTTCGCGATCACCTGATCAGCGGTGACGGTATCGCCGTCGTTGGCGATGACCTGTGCGAGCACGCCAGCCGAGGGGGCCGGCACTTCCAGCACGACCTTGTCGGTCTCGATTTCGATGAGGATCTCGTCTTGCGCGACAGCCTCGCCGGGTTTCTTCTTCCACTGCAGCATGGTGGCTTCCGAAACCGACTCCGAAAGCTGGGGAACTTTGACTTCTACAATAGCCATTATGATTTTCCTGAATACGTATCTGGTGACAACGAACCGTCTGCGAACCCTGTTCTGCGGCGTATCAGCCGTCAGATGCGGCGCGGGAAAGCGCACTGCGCTTCCCCGGTTCGGTTCAATAAGTTATTTAGCGATCGACGCGCTCTTCAGACGGCCGAATGCACCTTCGACCAGCGCCTTCTGCTGCTCGTAATGCTTCGCGTAGTACCCAACTGCAGGCGATGCCGAAGCCGGACGGCCGCTGTACGCCAGCTTCTGTCCGTCCTTCATGCCTTCCTTCAGGTGATGCTCGATGTAGAACCACGGGCCTTGATTCTGCGGCTCGTCCTGCACCCAGACCACTTCGGTCGCATTGTCGTACTTCTTCATTTCCGCTTCGAACTGCTTGTGCGCGAACGGATAGAGCTGTTCGATACGGATGATCGCGACGTCGTTCGCCTTCGCTTCGCGGCGATGAGCGAGCAGGTCGTAGTACACGCGGCCCGAGCAGACCACGACGCGCTTGACCTTCTTCGCTTCGATGGCTTCGTCGATTTCGCCGAGGATCGGCTGGAACGCACCCTTCGCCAGTTCGGACAGATCCGACACGGCTTCCTTGTGACGCAGCAGCGACTTCGGCGTAGCGACGATCAGCGGCTTGCGGAACAGGCGGATCATCTGACGGCGCAGCAGGTGGAAAATCTGCGCCGGCGTGGTCGGCTGAACGACCTGCATGTTGTGGTCTGCGCACAGTTGCAGGAAACGTTCGATACGGGTCGACGAGTGCTCCGGACCCTGGCCTTCGTAGCCGTGCGGCAGCAGCATCGTGAGACCGGAAACACGGCCCCACTTCACTTCGCCCGACGAGATGAACTGGTCGATCACGACTTGCGCGCCGTTCACGAAGTCGCCGAACTGCGCTTCCCATGCGACGAACGTGTTCGGTTCAGCGGTCGAATAGCCGTATTCGAAGCCGAGTACCGCTTCTTCCGACAGCACCGAGTCGATCACCGTGAACTTCGCCTGACCTTCGGCGATGTTCTGCAGCGGCACGTACGTGCCGTCGTTCCAGCGTTCGCGATTCTGATCGTGCAGCACCGCATGACGGTGCGTGAACGTGCCGCGGCCCGAGTCCTGACCGGTCAGACGCACAGCGTAGCCCGATGCGACCAGCGACGCGAAGGCCAGATGTTCGCCCATGCCCCAGTCGAGCTTCGCTTCGCCACGGCCCATCGCGCGACGGTCGTTGATGACGCGTTCGACGAGCGGGTGAACCTTGAAGTTTTCCGGCACCGTGGTGATGCGCTCAGCGAGGCGCTTCAGTTCAGCCAGCGGCACTGCGGTATCCGCTGCGTCGGTCCACTTGCGATTCAGGAACGGCACCCAGTCCACCGCGTACTTGCTCTTGTAATTCGAGAGCACCGGGTCGACCGTGTGATGACCTTCGTCCATCGCCTTGCGGTAGGCCTTGACGAATTCGTCGGCTTCTTCCGCGGTGATCACGCCTTGTTGCACGAGCTTTTCGGCGTACAGCGCGCGCGTGCCCGGGTGCTTCGCAATCGTCTTGTACATCAGCGGCTGGGTGACAGCCGGCGTGTCCTGCTCGTTGTGGCCCAGCTTGCGGAAGCAGACGATGTCGACCACGACGTCTTTATGGAACTGCATCCGGAAGTCGATGGCGATCTGCGTAGCCAGCACCACCGCTTCGGGATCGTCACCGTTCACGTGCAGCACCGGTGCTTCGATCATCTTGACGACGTCCGAGCAGTACAGCGTCGAGCGCGAGTCGCGCGGATCCGACGTGGTGAAGCCGATCTGGTTGTTGATGACGATGTGCAGCGTGCCGTGCGTGCCGTAACCACGCGTTTGCGCGAGGTTCAGCGTTTCCATCACGACGCCCTGACCTGCGAAAGCCGCGTCGCCGTGAATCTGCACCGGCAGCACTTGCAGGCCGCTGTCGTCGCCGCGACGGTCCATCCGTGCCTTGGCCGAGCCTTCGACCACCGGGTTGACGATTTCAAGGTGCGACGGGTTGAACGCGAGCGAGAGGTGAACCGGGCCGCCTTCGGTCGAAACGTCCGACGAGAAGCCCTTGTGGTACTTGACGTCGCCAGCCGGCAGATCGTCGACGTGCTTGCCTTCGAACTCGGCAAACAGGTCAGCCGGCATCTTGCCGAGCGTATTGACCAGCACGTTCAGACGGCCGCGGTGGGCCATGCCGATGACGATTTCCTGCACGCCGCGGGCACCGCCGTGACGCACGACTTCGTCCATCGAGGCGATAAAGCTTTCGCCGCCTTCGAGCGAGAAACGCTTCTGGCCGACGTACTTGGTGTGCAGGAAGCGCTCGAGCCCTTCAGAGGCGGTCAAGCGATTCAGAATGTGTTTCTTCTTCTCGTTGGAGAAGTTCGGCGTCGAACGGATCGATTCGAGCTTTTCTTTCCACCAGCGCTTCTGTTCCGGATCGCTGAGGTACATGTACTCGGCGCCGATCGTGCCGCAGTACGTGTCGCGCAGTGCCTTGACGATCTCACGCAGCGATGCGCGTTCAAACCCGAAGTACAGGTTAGTTGCGCTGAACTCCTGGTCCATGTCGGCTTCAGTGAAGTCGTAGAACGCGGGTTCAAGTTCGGGGATCGCGGGACGTTCGCGGCGCTTCAGCGGGTCGAGGTTGGCCCATTGCGTGCCGAGGAAGCGGTACGCGCCGATAAGGGACTGCACGTAGACTTGCTTGCGCGCGGTAGCGAGGTCTTCGCCGCCAGTTGCGGTGCGCGGGATGAAGGCGTTCGCCTTGGCCCGTTGTGCAAATGATTCGACGATCGGGCCATGGGCCACGTCGTTGGCATTGCTGCCATCCGATGCAGGAACGTTCTGCAACGCGTCGAAATACACACGCCAGTTCTCGGGCACTGACGCCGGATTATCGAGATACGCTTCGTACATTTCTTCTACGTACGGAGCATTGCCGCCGAACAGATAGGAGTTCGACTGGAATTGCTTCATCATTTTTACGCTCACCTTTCTTCGAGTTTCTCGAGAAATAGCGGGTTACCGAAACCTTCCGCGACACGGCCTGACCGTTTGGCGGATTGCGCGAATCAAGTCTTGCTTGGAAGGACCTTAACTTGCATCCGCGGAAGCATATCACATAACAGATACTGCAGATAGCAGACGCACTGGCGCAGAACCCTTTCCTGACGGGCTTTTGCGGACATTTTCGGGATACACAACAGTGTCCTGCAATTTACCGTAACGACAAACAACACTTGATCGCGCCATAAACGGCAAAAGCCACCCGAGGGTGGCTTTTGCATTGCATCAATTGACCGACTATTGATCTGCTATTGGCCGGCATTAGCCGGCATTGACCCGCTATTGCCGGGCCAACACAGGCCCTCGGCCCTGCTGCTTTAGTCCACTGCGCCCTTACGGCTGGCGCTGCGGCGCTCGTGTTCCTTCAGGTAACGCTTGCGCAGACGAATGGATTGCGGCGTGACTTCGACCAGCTCGTCGTCGTCGATGAATTCCACCGCGTATTCCAGCGACATCTGGATCGGCGGCACGAGGCGCACGGCTTCGTCGGTGCCCGACGAACGCACGTTGGTCAACTGCTTGCCCTTGATCGGGTTGACGACCAGGTCGTTGTCGCGGCTGTGAATGCCGATGATCATGCCTTCATACAGCGGCTCACCCGGCGACACGAACATGCGGCCGCGATCCTGCAGCTTCCACAGTGCATAAGCAACCGCAGCACCGTCGTCCTGCGAAATCAGCACGCCATTGCGACGCTCGCCGACGCCGCCTTCCTTGACCGGCTGATACGAATCGAACGTATGGCTCATCAGGCCCGTGCCGCGCGTGAGCGTCAGGAATTCGCCCTGGAAGCCGATCAGACCACGCGCCGAAATACGGTACTCGAGACGCGTACGGCCACGGCCGTCCGACGCCATGTCGAGCATTTCGCCCTTGCGGCGGCCCAGTTCTTCCATCACGCCACCCTGGTGGGCATCTTCCATGTCGACGGTCAGGTTTTCGTACGGCTCGTGCTTCACGCCGTCCACTTCCGTCATCACCACGCGCGGACGCGACACGGCGAGTTCGTAACCTTCACGACGCATGTTTTCCACGAGAATGGTCAAGTGCAGTTCGCCCCGGCCCATCACCTCAAACGTGGTTTCGTCGCCGGTTTCATTCACACGCAACGCCACGTTGTGGTTCAGTTCCTTGAACAGACGATCGCGAATCTGACGGCTCGTCACAAACTTTCCTTCGCGGCCAGCCAGCGGCGACGAATTGACGAGGAAGTTCATCGTCAGCGTCGGCTCGTCGACCGTGATCATCGGCAGCGCTTCCGGTTGTTCCGGCGAGCAGATGGTCACGCCAATGCCGATTTCTTCGATACCGTTGATCAGCACGATGTCGCCGGCTTCAGCCGACTCCACCTGCACGCGCTCAAGACCCTTGAACGACAGCACCTGGTTGATCTTGCGGTTCAGGATCGCGCCGTCCGGACCCGAGCGCACGGTAACCTGCATACCCGGCTTGATACGGCCACGCGTGATGCGGCCCACACCGATACGGCCCACGTACGACGAATAGTCGAGCGACGTGATCTGCAGTTGCAGCGGACCTTCCGGATCGGCCGGGCGAACCGGAACGTGTTCCAGCACGGCGTCGAACAGCGGGCGCATGTCGCCCGAACGCACGTCCGGGGTCAAACCGGCATAACCATTGAGACCCGACGCATAGACGATCGGGAAATCGAGCTGTTCATCTGTTGCGCCAAGCTTGTCGAACAGATCGAACGTCTGGTTGATCACCCAGTCGATCCGCGCGCCCGGACGGTCAACCTTGTTGACCACCACGATCGGCTTGAGGCCGAGCGCCAGCGCCTTCTTCGTGACGAAGCGCGTTTGCGGCATCGGACCTTCCACGGCATCGACCAGCAGCAGCACCGAGTCGACCATCGACAGCACGCGCTCCACTTCACCGCCGAAGTCGGCGTGGCCCGGCGTGTCGACGATGTTGATGTGGGTGCCTTCGTACTCGACCGCGCAGTTCTTCGACAGGATCGTGATGCCACGTTCCTTTTCGATGTCGTTCGAGTCCATCACACGCTCGACCATCTGCTGGTTGTCGCGGAAAGTGGCGGTCTGACGGAGGAGCTGGTCGACGAGCGTAGTCTTGCCGTGGTCGACGTGGGCAATAATGGCGATGTTGCGTAGGGCGCGGGTCATAGGAACCTGGGGACAGTTGAGTGCGCCAGCAGCAGCATTGTGTACAAAGCCAACAAAGCCCAAAGCGCACTTTTGGGAACCCAAAATTATAGCACGCGCAAGTTAAGGTTTTCTGGTATTCCCTTAGTTGCAACGCGCGCATGGGCCGTACGACTTCCATGCTGCCGACGGCCGGCCTCATATTTCCTTACATCGCATTTCGCGAATCGCGCAGCCACAACGCCTTAATCGATGGCCCTCGCGCGCAGGATTGTCCTCCATTACCGCCGATCTTTTAAGCGCTTGAGACGCCAGAGATCGTTGCCTAAGCTGTAATAACGCTTGCCGAGTCAATTAACGACAATTTATAATCCTGCATAGTCAACCATTGCAGTCGCATGAGAATCATGACCGATCAGATCCCCACGCCGCCGCCGGAAATCAGTTCCTATCAGCTCGGCGAAAGCGTCGGCTACCTGATTTCCCGCGTGAGATCGACCATGTCGAACGAGATCACGCAGCGCACCATGGCCGAACTCGGCATCACCAGCCAGCAAGGCAGCATCCTGTTCATGGTGGCCAGCGGCAAGTGTCTGCTGGCGGCGGAACTGGCCCGCGAATACGGCATCGATGCAAGCGCAGTCACGCGTCTGGTCGACCGGCTCGAAAAACGCGACCTGCTCACCCGGGTTCGCAGCAGTGAAGACCGGCGCGTCGTGCGGCTCGCGCTAACACCGGAAGGCCAAAGCGTGGCCGCCCGCATGCCGGCGATTTTCAACAGCGTCGTGGATGGCTTTCTGGCGGGCTTTACAGCCGAGGAAGTCGGTTTCCTGAAGAGCATGCTGCGCCGCGTGCTGATCAATAGCGGTTGTGATCTAACGGGCATAACCCGTGACGTAGCAAGCAATTCTGACGTCAAATCGTCATAAGCTGGTTGCACTGTCCATCATTACAATTCACTGACCATGAGTGCAGCGATGAAATCCCTTTCCCTGTCCGCGCCCGCCGTCTCGTGCCGGGCCGCTGTCGCCGCTGCGGTGACGGCGCTGGCCCTCGCGGGGTGCGCGAACTACAGCGGTATCAAGAGCGACAAGCAGATCGCGCCGGCGACGCAGTACGAATCGAGCCAGAGCCTGCCGGCGCAGGGCGGCCAGTGGCCGTCGCTCGACTGGGCCAATCAGTTCGGCGACCCGCAACTGCCACAGTTGATCGCAGAAGCGCTCGAAGGCAGTCCGTCGATCGCCCAGGCTCAGGCGCGGCTCGCAAAGGCTTCGTCCTATATCGAATCCACGCGCTCGGCGCTGTACCCAAAGGTCAACGGCAGCTATTCGTGGAACCGCGAGATTTTCTCGCAAAACTCGATCTACCCGCCGCCCTACGGTGGCACCTGGTACAGCGAAAACAACGTGCTGGCGAGCGCCTCCTGGGATCTGGACCTGTGGGGCAAGAACCGTCAGCGCCTTGGCCAGGCGGTCTCGCAGGAGAAAGCGGCGGAAGCCGACGTGCAGCAGGCGCGTGTGACGCTCGCCGCGTCGGTGGCGAGTACGTATAACCAGCTTGCCCAGCTGTACGCGCTGCGCGATATCGCTGCGCGCGAAATCGCCAATCGTCAGGACATTGGCCGCATCACCCATGGCCGCGTTGTCGCTGGTCTCGACACCAACGTCGAGCAGCAGACCGCCAACGGCAACATCGCGACGAGCCAGACCAACCTGAGCGATCTCGATGGCCAGATCGCCAACGTGCGCTATCAGCTGGGTGCGCTGCTTGGCAAGGGACCGGATCGCGGCTTGCAGATCGCCAAGCCGGTCCTGACGGTGGGCGACCCCGTCATCCTGCCGGATAACGTGCCTGCCGATCTGGTCTCGCGCCGCCCCGATATCGTCGCCGCACGCTGGCAGGTCGAAGCCGAGATGCACGACGTGAAGGAAGCGAAAGCAGAGTTCTTCCCGGACATCAATCTGTCCGCCGCTGCGGGCTTCGATGCGTTCGGATGGGGCAAATTCCTGACCTCGTCGAGCCGCAACATGCAGTTCGGGCCGGCCATCCACCTGCCGATCTTCGACGCCGGCGCCTTGCGCTCGCAGTTGAAAGGCCGCTACGCCGACTTCGACCTGGACGTCGCCAACTACAACCAGACGCTGATCAGCGCGCTGTCGGATGTCGCCACACAGATCACAACGATCCGTTCGATCGATCAGCAATCGGGTGACGCACAGCGCGCGCTCGACGCCTCGACCAAGGCATACCAGCTGGCCGTGATCCGCTACAAGGCGGGTCTGTCGGAACAACTGCAGGTGCTGACCGCCGACCAGAACCGCCTCGCCGCCGAACAGACGGTGACGAATCTGAAGATGCGCCGCCGCGACATGCAGATCGGTCTCATCAAGGCGCTCGGCGGCGGTTTCGACGCGACCCAGACTGGTCTCGTGGTACCGGCCGATGCACCGGACGGCGCGTCCGCCTCACCCGCGGCACAAGCGGCTCCGGCAGCGCAGACGACACCGGCCACGCCAACTGCTCAAGCGACCAGCACGGCACAAACAGCAGCACCGGCAGCGAACTGAATCCGAATGCCCACCCGAATAAACGACGCAGATTGAGAGAATACGGAGCATATCAATGAGCACCCCCCAGCAACCTGCTGCCAACGCACAACCGGCGAACAACAGCAAACGCAAGCGCATGATGGCGTTGCTCGTCATCGTGATCCTGATTGCCGCGATCGCCTACGGGTTTTACTACTTCCTCGTCGCGCGCTTCCACGAGTCGACTGACGACGCGTATGTGAACGGCAACGTCGTGCAGATCACGCCGCAAGTGACCGGTACGGTCATCGCGGTGAACGCCGACGATACGCAGACAGTCAAGGCCGGCGACCCGGTCGTCGTGCTGGACCCGGCGGATGCACGCGTCGCGCTGGAACAGTCCGAGGCCAATCTCGGCCAGGTGGTACGCCAGGTGCGCGGCCTGTTCGCCGACGACAACCAGTACCAGGCCCAGGTGGAAGTCCGTGAAGCGGATCTCTCACGCGCCCAGGACGACCTGCGCCGCCGCATGCTGGTCGCCCAGACCGGCGCCGTGTCGCAGGAAGAAATCTCGCACGCCCGTGATGCCGTGAAGAGCGCCCAGGCCGCACTCGACGCCGCGAAGCAACAGCTCGCATCGAACCGCGCGCTGACCGCCAACACGACGATTGCCGACCACCCGAACGTGGAAGCCGCAGCTGCCAAGGTGCGCGACGCCTATCTGGCGAGCGCCCGCAACACGCTGCCGGCGCCGGTCACCGGTTACGTTGCGAAGCGCTCGGTGCAGGTCGGCCAGCGCGTCTCGCCGGGCAATCCGCTGATGGCGATCGTGCCGCTGAACGGCGTGTGGGTCGACGCGAACTTCAAGGAAGTTCAGCTGAAGCATATGCGCATCGGCCAGCCGGTCGAACTGACGGCCGACGTGTATGGCTCGTCGGTGGTGTTCCACGGCAAGGTGGTCGGCTTCTCGGCTGGCACGGGCTCGGCGTTCTCGCTGCTGCCGGCACAGAACGCCACGGGTAACTGGATCAAGGTGGTGCAGCGTCTGCCGGTGCGGATCGCGCTCGACCCGCAGGAACTCGAAAAGCATCCGCTGCGTATCGGCCTGTCGATGGACGCCGACGTCAGCATCAAGGACGAAAACGGCGGTCAGCTGGGCGAAGCACCGAACACGATCTATCAGACCAACGTGTTCGACAAGTACGGCGATCAGGCCGACGCCGAAATCGCCCGCATCATTGCTGAAAACGCGGGTCAAGGCGGCGGTGGACAGAAGTCGGCTGCCCGCGATACCAATGCACCCGCCAAGGCAATGTAACGCTGCGCCACATTAAAACAAGGTTTCTGATACATGGCTCAGTCTCAAGCGCCCATTCCTCATCCGCCGTTAGAGGGGGCGCAGTTGGTGATCGGCACCATCGCGGTGTCGCTCGCCGTCTTCATGAACGTGCTCGACACCTCGATTGCAAACGTGTCGATCCCGTCCATCTCCGGGGATCTCGGCGTCTCGTCCGATCAAGGCACGTGGGTGATCACGTCGTTCGCGGTGGCGAACGCGATCTCCGTGCCCTTGACCGGCTGGCTCACCGAGCGCATCGGCCAGGTGCGCCTGTTCATGGCGTCGATCATCCTGTTCGTGATCTCATCGTGGATGTGCGGTCTTGCGCCGACGCTGCCCTTCCTGCTCGCCTCGCGCGTGCTGCAAGGCGCGGTCGCCGGGCCGATGATTCCGCTGTCTCAAACACTTTTGCTGGCCAGCTATCCACGCGCGAAGGCGCCCATGGCGCTTTCCATGTGGGCCATGACCACACTGATTGCACCGGTGGCCGGCCCGATTCTGGGCGGCTGGATCTCGGACAACATCTCATGGCCGTGGATCTTCTACGTCAACATTCCGGTCGGCACAATTGCCGCCATCGCCACGTGGACGATCTTCCGCAATCGCGATTCGGCAATCCGTAAGGCGCCGATCGACGGCGTGGGACTCGCCTTGCTGATCATCTGGGTCGGCTCGCTGCAGGTGATGCTCGACAAGGGTAAAGACCTCGACTGGTTCGCCTCCACCACGGTCGTGGTGCTAGCGCTGACCGCGGTGATCGCGCTCGCGTTCTTCATTGTCTGGGAACTGACGGCGGAACATCCTGTGGTCGACCTGTCGCTGTTCAGCAAGCGCAATTTCACCGGCGGCACGGTGGCGCTATCGATCGGCTATGGGCTCTACTTCGGCAACCTCGTGTTGTTGCCGCTGTGGTTGCAAACCGATCTGGGCTACACCGCCACCAACGCCGGTCTCGTTATGGCGCCGGTCGGCTTCTTCGCGGTGCTGCTCTCGCCCATCACCGGCAAGATTTTGCCGCGTACCGATCCGCGCTACATCGCCACGGCGTCGTTCCTGGTGTTCGCGCTGTGTTTCTGGATGCGTTCGCGCTATACCACCGGCGTCGACACGTTTTCGCTGCTGGTTCCCACGCTGATTCAGGGCATCGGCATGGCGGGGTTCTTTATTCCGCTGGTGTCGATCACGTTGTCAGGTCTGCCAGGCAACCGGATTCCGGCGGCATCGGGATTGTCGAACTTCGTGCGGATCATGTGCGGCGGTATCGGCACGTCGATTTTCCAGACTGCCTGGGATCACCGCACGATCCTGCATCACGCACGCCTGAGTGCCCAGGCCAACCTGTATAACCCGGTGTTCGATCAGTCGATACGTCAGATGGGTGCGGCCGGCTTCAGTCAGCCGCAGGCGTACGGTCTCTTCAACAATATGGTGACGCAGCAGGCGGCGCAGTTGGGGGTGAACGATCTGTTCTACGTCTCGGCAGGGATCTTCGTCGCGCTGATTGCGCTGATCTGGATCACGAAGCCTGAGCGAGCAGGTGGCGATGCCGGTGCAGCGGCGGCAGCGGCGCATTGACGGTTGATGTGGCTTCGAAGGCGGGACTTGAGCAGGTTTGGCTCAGCGTGATTGACTCAACGTCTTCGAAGCAAGCGCAGCAATGAAAAAGGCGGTACCGCAATGACGGGGCCGCCTTTTTTGTTTTTTGCGAATCGCGCCTTAGCTTGCCGCGTTCACCACGAGTCGCTCCGGCGCCAGCACGCCCTCGCCTAGCTTCGCGACGCCAAGCAGCTTGCTTTCCGCAGCGTAGACGCGCACACGCTCCGCAGCAGCCGCCTCTTTGGTCAACGTGAGATCGGCCAGACGCAGGCGCTGACCGTGCAGAAAGCGGCGTGCGCCTTCTTCATCGAGCTGCACTGCCGGGAAAGTCGAAAGCAGAGCGTCGACCGGCTGCAGCCACTTATCGCGCTCGGCTTCGGCCGCGTCGGACAACGCATCGAGCGTCACCGAATGTTCCAGCGTCAACGCGCCGACGCCCGTGCGCCGCAATGCAACCAGATGCGCGCCACAGCCAAGCGCCTCGCCGATATCCTCGGCCAGCGTGCGCACGTACGTTCCCTTGCTGCAAGTCACGCGGAACGTCACATCAGGCAGCGAGCAAGCCAGCATCTCAAGCGCATGAATCATCACCGGACGCCCTTGCCGCTCCACCACCTGACCCGCCCGTGCGTATTCGTACAGCGGTTTGCCGTCGCGCTTGAGCGCCGAATACATGGGCGGCACCTGCACGATGTCGCCGCGAAAGCGCTCCATCGCAGCAACGACCGCCGGCTGATCACAGGCCACTTCGCGCGTTTCGATCGCCTCGCCTTCCGCGTCGCCGGTAGCCGTGCGGATACCGAGGCGCATGGTGGCCTCGTAGGTCTTGTCGGCTTCGAGCAGATCCTGCGAGAACTTGGTCGCCTCGCCGAAACACAGCGGCAGCAAACCGGTGGCGAGGGGATCGAGCGTGCCGGTATGGCCAGCCTTCTTCGCCAGGTAAAGGCGCTTCACCCGGATCAGCGCGTCGTTGCTCGACAGGCCAATGGGCTTGTCGAGCAATAGCACACCATCGAGCGCGCGACGCGGCACACGGGGCCGTTGAGGTGCGGTCATATCAAAACGATGAGGACGAACGGGAAGTCAGCATGGGCAACATGCAGTCAACGGTGAGCATCGAGGAATCTGCAACACCGCGCGCAATCACTCGTCTTTCGCGCGGCTAGCGTTCGCCTCGTCGATCAGACGCGACATTTCCACAGCACGTTCGATGGTTTTGTCGTAGTGGAAATGCAGCGTCGGCACCGTGTGGATATGCAGGCGCTTGAACAACTGATTGTGCAGATGGCCAGCCGCATGAATCAGGCCTTGCAGCGTCTGTTGCGGGTCGCCGGTCAGCGTCGTGAAGTAGACCTTCGCGTGCGCGTAGTCCGGCGTCAGTTCGACGCTCTGAATCGTGACCATACCGATGCGCGGGTCTTTGATCTCGCGCAGCAGCTCGGACAGGTCGCGCTGGATCTGATCGGCGATCTGCACGTTGCGATTGGGAGAAGTACGTTTCTTAGGCATGGTGAATCCGTGATCCGCTCTGGCGGATAGCAATGGGGTTCGCGTCTCCCTGGCGGGGCCGCGAACGCACGCGAGCACAAAATGCACGCGCACAAAAACAAGGGGCGGAGGGGCGCAAGCGCCCGCCCCGCCCCTTCAGCGTTGCGCCTGAATTACAGCGAACGCGCGACTTCAGTGACTTCGAAGACTTCGAACTGGTCGCCTTCGATAATGTCGTTGAAGTTCTTGATCGACATACCGCACTCGAAGCCCTGACGCACTTCCTTGACGTCGTCCTTGAAGCGCTTGAGCGAATCGAGCTCGCCCGTATGAATCACGACGTTGTTGCGCAGCACGCGCACCGACGACGAGCGCTTGACGAAGCCGTCCGTGACCATACAACCGGCCACCGCGCCGACCTTCGGCACCTTGAAGACCTGACGAACTTCGACCATACCGGTGACGACTTCGCGCTTCTCCGGTGCCAGCATGCCCGACATCGCAGCCTTCACTTCATCCACAGCGTCATAGATGATGTTGTAGTAGCGAATGTCGATACCGTTGGACTCCGCCAGCTTGCGCGCCTGTGCATCCGCACGGGTGTTGAAGCCGATGATGACCGCCTTCGAAGCCGTTGCCAGGTTGACGTCGTTTTCGCTGATGCCGCCCACCGCGCCGTGCACGATCTGCACGCGCACTTCGTCGGTAGAGAGCTTTTGCAGCGATTGCACCAGCGCTTCCTGCGAACCCTGCACGTCGGCCTTGACGATAAGCGGCAGGTACTGCACTTCGCCTTCGCCCATCTGTTCCAGCATGTTCTCGAGCTTCGCGGCCTGTTGCTTGGCCAGCTTGACGTCGCGGAACTTGCCTTGACGGAACAGTGCGACTTCACGCGCCTTGCGGTCGTCCGGCATGACGATGACTTCTTCGCCAGCCTGCGGCACTTCCGACAAACCTTGAATCTCAACCGGGATCGACGGACCAGCCGACTTGGTCGGCTTGCCGGTCTCGTCGAGCATGGCGCGCACGCGGCCATAGGCGCTGCCTGCCAGCACGACGTCACCACGGTTCAACGTACCCGACTGAACCAGGATCGTTGCAACCGGACCCTTACCCTTATCGAGCTTCGCTTCGATGACCAGACCCTTGGCCGGCGCTTCGACCGGTGCCTTCAATTCCAGCACTTCGGCCTGCAGCAGCACGTTTTCGAGCAGGTCGTCGATGCCTGCGCCGGTCTTGGCCGACACCGACACGAACGGCGAATCGCCACCGTATTCTTCCGGCACGACGCCTTCCGCGACGAGTTCCTGCTTCACGCGCTCCGGATTCGCATCCGGCTTGTCGATCTTGTTGATCGCGACGACGAGCGGCACGCCGCCTGCCTTCGCGTGGGCAATCGCTTCCTTCGTCTGCGGCATCACGCCGTCGTCGGCTGCAACCACCAGAATCACAATGTCCGTTGCCTTCGCACCGCGAGCACGCATGGCCGTGAAGGCCTCGTGACCCGGCGTGTCGAGGAACGTGATCACGCCGCGCGGCGTTTCCACGTGGTACGCGCCAATATGCTGTGTAATCCCGCCCGCTTCACCCGCTGCCACCTTGGCGCGGCGGATGTAGTCGAGCAGCGACGTCTTGCCGTGGTCGACGTGACCCATGACCGTGACGACCGGCGGACGCGGCAGCGATTCTGCATCGGAGCTGACCTCGCCTTCGACCAGCATCGCTTCCGGATCGTCCAGCTTGGCCGCAACCGCATGATGGCCCAGTTCTTCGACGATGATCATCGCCGTTTCCTGGTCCAGCATCTGGTTGATCGTGACCATCTGGCCGAGCTTCATCATCGACTTGATGACTTCGGACGCCTTGACGGCCATCTTGTGCGCCAGATCGGCCACCGTAATCGTTTCCGGCACGTGCACTTCGCGCACGATCGGTTCGGTTGGCGCCTGGAACGTGGTGTTCTGATCCTGATGCTTGCCGCGACCCTTCGGGCCACCGCGCCAGCCGCGATCGACACCGCCGCTCGTATCGCCACGCGTCTTGATACCGCGGCGCTTCGCTGCGTCGTCCTGCCAGCCGCCCTTGCCCGCGCCCGGCTTCTTCTTGTCGCCAGCCGACGGTGCGGGAGTCGCAGACGGCGTTGCCGCCACCGGCTTCTTGGCAGCCGGACGCGCCGGCGCTTCGCCTGCCGGACGAGCCGGCTTGTGCAACGTGCCCTTGGCTTCCGCAGCCTTAGGCGCTTCAGCGGGCTTGACGGCCGCAGCCGGAGCAGCAGCAGGCTCAGGCGCCTTGGGCTGGGCCGCCTTGCGCGGCGTGCTCATCATTTCGCGAATGGCACGCGCTTCGGCTTCTGCCTTCGCACGGCGCTTGCTGATTTCTTCCTGCTCGGCGCGCGTCTTTTCCGCGGCCAGACGCGCTGCGTCTTCCGCCTTCTTCGCGGCTTCGCGTTGCGCCGCGCGTTCCGCTGCGGCGCGTTCGTCGTCCTGTTCGGTCGCCGCAGCCGGTGCTGCTACTTCGGGCTGCGCAGCTTGCACAACCTGCTCGACCTTCTTCTGCGTGGCAGTTTCGGCGGCGGCAGCAGCGCGCTTCTTCGCCGCTTCCTCTTCCGCACGACGCCGCTCGGCTTCGGCAGCCTGCTCACGCGCCTGACGCTCGGCTTCTTCGCGTTCGAGCTGTTCCTGACGCGCTTTCAGCTCCTGAGCCTGCTTTTCGAGCAGCTCGGCTTCGTGACGCGCTTCTTCCTCGCGACGCTGAAGTTCGAGGTCATCCGTATCGACGTCGGCCTCAGCCACATGATTCGATGCATCGCCGCCTTCGCCACCCGCTTCGTCGCGGCGGACGAACGTGCGCTTCTTGCGCACTTCGACCTGAATGGTACGAGCCTTACCCGTCGAATCAGACTGCTTGATTTCCGACGTATGCCGTTTCGTCAGCGTGATCTTGCGCTTGTCCGCATCAGTCGAGCCGTGAGACTTGCGCAAGTGGTCGAGCAGACGCGCCTTGTCCGTTTCGGACAGGGTGTCGTCTTCGCTCGCTTTAGTGACGCCTGCTGCCTGCAGCTGCTCAAGCAGCACGCCTGCAGGCATTTTCAGTTCCGCGGCAAATTGGGCTACGTTGTTACTCGCCATTCATTCCTCTTAATGCAAGGACCGATTCCTTGCGGTTAGCATCGTGTCATGCGGCCTGGGGCCGCTTCAATTTAGTGCGCCATGGTCATTTCTCACTGGAACCAATGTTCACGTGCTTTCATGATCAACGCCTTAGCGGCATCCTCTTCCATCGCGGTCATCTCGACCAATTCATCTACAGCCAGCTCGGCCAGATCGTCACGTGTGTGAATCTGATGTTCGGCCAGCTTCGCGAGCAGGTCGGCGTCGATGCCGTCCAGGCTCTTCAGGTCGAGTGCAACATTTTCGACCTTTTCTTCATTTGCGATTGCCATCGTCAGCAACGCATCGCGTGAGCGATTGCGCAGCTCGTGCACAGTGTCTTCGTCGAACGCTTCGATCTCGAGCATCTCGTTGAGCGGCACATAGGCGATCTCTTCGAGGCTGGTAAAGCCTTCGTCGATCAGGATGTCAGCCACTTCCTCGTCGACATCGAGACGCGCCATGAACAGGTCACGCAGAACACCGCGTTCCTGATTCTGCTTTTGCGCAGATTCGTCCGGCGTCATGATATTGATCTGCCAGCCGGTGAGTTCGCTGGCAAGACGCACGTTCTGGCCGCTACGGCCGATTGCGACCGCCAGTTCGTTCTCGTCGACGACGACGTCCATCGAATGCTTTTCTTCATCGACGACGATCGACTGCACGGCTGCCGGCGCGAGAGCGCCGATCACAAACTGGGCGGGATCTTCCGACCATAGCACGATGTCGACGTTTTCGCCACCGAGCTCGTTGCGCACAGCCTGCACGCGCGAACCGCGGATGCCGACACAGGTGCCGATCGGATCGATTCGCTTGTCGTAAGCGATCACGCCGATCTTGGCGCGCACGCCAGGGTCGCGCGCCGCCGCCTTGATCTCGAGCAGGCCCTGCTCGATTTCCGGCACTTCCATTTCGAACAGCTTCATCAGGAACTCGGGTGCCGTACGCGAAAGTTCGATCTGCGGACCGCGAGCGGTGCGATCGACTTTGGCGATGTAGGCGCGCACGCGGTCGCCCACGCGCAGGTTTTCCTTCGGAATCAGCTGGTCGCGGCGCAGCAGCGCTTCGACACGGCCCGATTCGACGATGAAATTACCCTTGTCGAGGCGCTTGACCGTACCGGTCATGATGTTCTCGCCGCGTTCCAGGAAGTCGTTCAGGATCTGCTCGCGCTCGGCGTCGCGCACCTTCTGCAGGATCACCTGCTTGGCGGCCTGCGCGCCGATACGGCCAAATTCGATCGACGGCACCGGTTCTTCGATGAACTCGTCGAGCTGCGCATCGGCCTTCTGTTCACGTGCTTCGAACAGCAGGATCTCCTGATCCGGCTCCTGCAGACCGGCTTCGTCCGGCACCACGCGCCAGCGGCGATACGTTTCGTGCTCGCCGCTTTCACGGTCGATATGGACGCGGATGTCCGCATCTTCTTCGAAGAGTTTTTTGGAGGCCGAAGCGAGAGCCGCTTCAAGCGCGGCAAATACCACGTCTTTGTCGACGTTCTTCTCGCGTGCCAGCGCATCCACCAGCATCAACACTTCGCGACTCATTGTTTGCGGCTCCTAAAGTCAAACTTTGGAACGAGGCGTGCTTTATCGATGTCCGCGAGCGTGAAATCGAGCATCGCGGCGCCTTCCTTCCCTTCAAATTCCAGACCGATCGTCTCGCCTTGCGGAGCATGCAGGATGCCCCGGTACGATTTCCGTCCGTCCAATGGCTTTTTCAATGTAATTGCCACTTCGCTGCCTGCGAAGCGTTCGAAATCCGCCAGTTTCTTCAGCGGGCGGTCGAGACCCGGCGACGATACTTCAAGCCGCTCATAATCGATATTTTCGACCGTCAGAACGTGCTGGAGCTGACGCGTGACCTTTTCGCAATCTTCGATTGCGATGCCGGCCGGCTGGTCAATGAAAATACACAGCATGCCGCGCCCGGTGCGCTCCAGATCGACGAGCTCGTAGCCGAGACCCACGACCGTGGTTTCAATCAGTTCCGTCAGTTGCACAGTGCCCTCTAAGATGTTCGCGCGGCAAGCCTGCCGGTTTTACCTGCAAACAACCTGCGGGCCGCGCGCCAAGCTGGCGCACGTTCGTGCTACCCGAGATGCCGAACCACAAACTAAAGCGGCAAAAAAAAATGGGCGAAACGCCCATCATCTTATTGCCGGTGGTCGCACCTGAGCCGCACATGAAAAGCCGCACGCCCAGCGACTCTGCGATTGTAGCCATTTTTCAGGACAAACGCAAACCGGCGCAGGGCATGAAACACGCATTTCCGCTTGATTTCACTGCGATCTTGGCTCAGATGGGGGCGAAAAGCGCATTGCGCAAGGTGTTCGGCGCAGCTTGCGGGGTTAGATCGCCAGTGGATCTCGCCCCGAATTTTGCATTCTGATTTTGCGGCCCGAATTTACGTTTTGTGGCGTGCTCGTCTTTTGCACGAAGCAGGCGTGCCCGACACGCCTGTCGAAACCCTTGCGCGGGCCGTATCCAGCCCTGCTGTCCTAGCGACCGCGCGAGCGTCCGCGAGGACCGCCGCCGCGATTCGCTCCGGCGTTCGGATTGCCGCCGCCCGAGCGGTTCGCATTGCCGCCGCGGTTGCCCGGGCCTGCACCCGGTCCGCGACCGCCGCCGTTGCCCGGGTTGCCACCCGCGGCGCCAGCGCGCTTGCCGCCGCCAGCAGCACGATTGCCGTTGCCCGACGGCGCACGGTTGCCATCGACTTCGCGGCCACCGCGCGGCACATTCGCCCCGCCACCGCTGCTCATCGGACCGGTGAAACCACCGCCGCTCGCACCCCGTCCCGCACCGCGACCGTAACCGCCGCCAAAGCCGGAACCGGCGCCACCGCCGAAACCACCACCTGCCGCACCGCGACGCTGACCACCGCCACGCGGCGGTTGCTGATCGAAACGGCCATGCGACATCAGCACCGGCTCGCGATTAATGAAGCCCATCGAGGTTTGCATCGGATCCGGCTG
The DNA here is from genome assembly GCF_900141745.1 of Paraburkholderia phenazinium. NCBI lineage: Bacteria > Pseudomonadati > Pseudomonadota > Betaproteobacteria > Burkholderiales > Burkholderiaceae > Paraburkholderia > Paraburkholderia phenazinium. The sequence continues at coordinate 3,339,734 of NZ_FSRM01000001.1, forward strand.
CTTGCGCTCAGGCGCCGCGCTGCGGCCACCCTTTTCTTCGCTGGTGGCCTTCAGCCCCACCGATGCCATCAGGCTGCGCACCTGGTTGTCTTCGAGTTCTTCCCAACGGCCGCGCTTCAGACCCTTCGGCAGCGAGATCGGGCCGTGGCGGGTACGGATCAGGCGGCTGACCATCAGGCCGGCTGCTTCGAACATGCGGCGCACCTCGCGATTGCGGCCTTCGGCCAGCGCGACGTGATACCAGTGATTGGTGCCTTCGCCGCCGCCATCGCGGATACGCAGGAAGTTCGCCGGGCCGTCTTCGAGTTCGACGCCGTGCAACAGTTTCTGACGCATCCCTTCGGCCAGCTCACCGACCACGCGTACCGCGTACTCGCGCTCGACGCTGTAACGCGGATGCATGAAGCGGTTTGCCAGATCGCCCGAGGTGGTCAGCATCAGCAGGCCTTCGGTGTTGAAGTCGAGACGGCCGACCGCCAGCCACTTGGCGGTTTTCATCGGCGGCAGCTTGTCGAACACCGACGGACGCCCTTCCGGATCGGCGTGACTGACAATTTCGCCAGTCGGCTTGTGGTACAGCAGCACGCGCGGCGGCTTGTTTTGCAGCTTGCGCTTGACCGGCTTGCCGTTAATGCGAACCTGATCGGTCGGCATGATGCGTTGACCGATGTGAGCCGGCTCGCCGTTGACCGAAACGCGGCCGGCGATGATCAGCTCTTCCATATCGCGGCGCGAACCCATGCCCGCTTCGGCGAGCACCTTGTGCAGCTTCGGTGCGTCGTCGTCCGGGGACAGCACTCGCTTCGGCGCAGCCGGCTTGCCACGACGCAGCATCGGGGCGCGCACGCCGCCGGTGGTGCTGTTGTCCGCGTCGAACGCGGGCGAGGTCACGTAAGAAAACAGATCGTCCGGGTTCGCGTCCGACGCGGCCGCGGCCACGACCGGCGCTTCGCCGCCACGGCGATTCTGACGCGGGCGGCCGCCTTCGCGCGGACCACCCTCACGGTTCGCCGCGCCTTCGCGCTTGCCACCTGCATTGCGGCGCGGACCCTGCCCCTTGGAGCCCGGTTCCTTGCGCGGCATGCGAACCTGCGCGACTACTTCGCCGTCCGGCGGCGCTTCCGTCACGACCGGTTCGGCCGCACCTTCCGCAGTCTTGTTCTTCGCCCCCGCGCGACGTCGCGCGATCAGGCTACGCGGCCCGCGGCGCAGTCCGCGGCGCGGACGTTCTTCGCCCTCGGCGCCTTCGGCGTTCGCCGGGCGATCGGACTCGCCTCCCGGTGCCTGCGAAGTACGCGTTTCGCCGGCGCGCGTGGCATGCACAGCGTGCTCGGATTCGGACGAATCGGTATCGTGGGTATCTGTCAAAACAACCTCAAAATGTCAGGTCGCGCGCGCCCGTTGCGGGCGCGGCAAAAAGTTCGGTTACGTCAGGCGCTGCGCGACTCGTTTTCGTCGTCGGTCAGTACGCCCGCGTCCTGTGCGACATCGTGGCGATCTTCTGGATCGCCATGCGCCACACGTGTCGGGTTCGACTCGACGGCGTGCTCCGTACCGCGGAGTTCGCCCGAGTCGTGCGCGGGTGTTGCGGGACCGGCCTGGGAGACCGGATCCTGATCTTGTGCAACCGGAGCGGCGCTTGCGGCGGCATCGGCTTGCGGTTCAGCATGTTCTTCAGCAGCAGTGCCGTGGTCCGGCTCTGCAAGGCCAGCTATTTCCGTTCCTGCCGGCGGCGCCGCCTCGGCGTCTTGAGCAAGCACATCTTCTTGAGCCGGGGCATCTTCATGTTCGGCAAAAGTGGGCTCGACACTATCGTGGGCACTGTTCAGCGCCGCAGCCACGGGCTGCTCTACGGCAACCGGTGCGTCAGCGGCCACGTCTTCCCCCGATACCGTAGCGTGGGCCGATGCCTCGGCGTCTATCTCTTCGTTCCCTTGCGCTACAGCGTCAGGAAATTCGATCGCATGCTGGCCCAGCAGATCGGCGTTCAGCTGCGCAGACGGATCGTCCAGCGGCGGCAATTCGTCAAGTGCCCGCAAACCGAGGTCGTCGAGAAACTGCCGGGTGGTCGCGTACAGCGCAGGCCTGCCGGGCACGTCACGATGGCCGATTACTTCGATCCAGCCTCTATCCTCGAGTTGCTTCACCACCTGCGTGTTCACCGTCACGCCACGAATCTCTTCGATATCGCCGCGTGTGACCGGTTGCCGATACGCAATAATCGCGAGCGTCTCGAGAACGGCGCGCGAGTATTTCGGCGGTTTCTCGGGATGCAGTCGATCCAGATACGAACGCATCGCGGGCTTGCTTTGAAACCGCCAGCCCGACGCAAGCCCAACCAGCTCTACGCCGCGCCCGGACCAATCGTGTTTCAGGTCTTCGAGCAACGTGCGAACCGTATCTGCCGACACGCCGTCGGCAAAGAGCTTGCGCAGCTCAGCGAGCTTTAAAGGCTCCTGCGCGCAGATCAAGGCAGTCTCGAGGACGATCTTCGCCTCTTGGGTATTCATGCAGCTAGGTCAGACCCTGTGGTCAAAGAACCGGATCAAACAGACGATTTGGAACTGAAGACGCGCTCGCCCGATTCTGATCGGTCATATTGATGGGAGCACGCACCGGGGGGAGGCGAAACAGGCAATCGAGCCAAACCCAGCCGGACGGAGCAGCGATATTCCTGCAAGGAATCGCGTGACTGAGCGCCATATTACGCAAAAACATTCAATGCGTAAAGACGAAATCCCGGCGACTCCCGCATTTCATGTGCATTTTCCGTACGCGCTTTTCAGCCCTGCATTTCGTTCCTGTGGACGCTTTAACGGCCGCCCGCTTCAAAACGGTGTCACAAGACGGACTCACCCGAGCCCAATACCGCTCTGCCGCGGCCACGGAAGCCACGCGTTCAGCTCGCAGCGTGCTGTGCGAGGAACTGCCCAAGCCGAGCGACGCCGGCGTCGAGGCGGGCCGGGTCGCAGGCGTAGCACCAGCGCACGAACCCCTCGCCCTCCTGACCGAAAGCGCTGCCGGGCGCGAGGCCCAGGCCCACCTCGCGCACCAGCGCCTTGCACAGGGCAAGACTCTGCGCCGCGCCTGGCAGCGAGAAGAACAGATACATCGCACCCAGCGGGGCCTTCACGTCGACCCCTGGCAGCGCGGAGAGCGCCTCGACCAGGTGATCGCGGGAAGTCTGCAGGTCGGCCACCAGTTGCCGCGTGAGCTGCTCGCCCTGCTGAACGGCGGCCACCCCTGCCAGTTGCACGAAGGCCGGCGCGCACGACGTGTTGTACTCGACCAGCTTGCCCAGATCGTCCATCAAGGCCGCCGGCGCGACGATCCAGCCGAGCCGCCAGCCGGTCATCAGCCACGCCTTCGAGAACGAGTTGACGCAGATCACGCGCTCGTCGCGTCCGGCCAGATCCAGAAAAGACGGCGCGCTGCGGGCCGCATCGCCAGCATAGTAAAGCCGCTCGTAGACCTCGTCGGCGACGATCCAGATGCCATGCCGCCGGCAATGCTCGAGCACGATGCGTTGCTGGTCCACGCTCATCACCCAGCCGGTCGGATTATTCGGCGAGTTGATCAGCAAGAGCTTCGTGTCCGGCGTGAGGGCAGCAAGCAGGCGCTCCAGATCAAGCGTCCAGCCTTGTGCGCCATAACCGAGCGCGACGGTCTCGACATGGGCGCCGAGGATCTTCGGAATCTCGACCAGATTCGGCCAGAGCGGCGTGACCGCCACCACCCGGTCGCCGGCGCCTACCACCAGCTGCGCAGCCAGCATCAAGGCGTTGACCCCGGCACTGGTGACCGCGATGTGGTTATCCGAGGTCGCGCCGTGCAGACGCGTCACGTAGCCGGCAAGCGTTTCGCGCAGTGGCGCAATGCCGAGGTTGTGGGTGTAGAAGGTGGCGCCCTGGGCGAGTGCATCGCTCGCCGCCGTCCGGATGAACTCCGGCGTCACGCGATCGGACTCGCCGAACCAGAACGGCAGCACGTTCTCCACACCAAACCCGGCGTTGGCCACTTCACGAATCTGGGAGGGGCGCAGCGCACGGACGGCGTCACGCGCGTTCGACAGGAAAGGGGCGGACAGATCGGATTCGCTCATCAAGACATCCAGGCAGGTCGGTTCAGGTTATGAGACATGTGTCACACAGGCCGATAGTTTAGCCAACTCGCCCCGTTCTACCGCAGATCCTCCGCGCGCGCCGGCAATTGCCGGATCAAGCCCCACACCGCCTCCGCCGCCGGCGACAGCGACCGGTCGCGCCGCCGCACCAGTTCGACCGTGCGCTCGGCGCGCGGCACCAGCGGCCGCGCCACCAGTGAGGTATCCGCGGGCAGCGGCAAAGCCAGCCACGGCAGCACGCTGACGCCCACGCCCGCCTCCACCAGCCCGAACACGGTGGCCGAATGCCCCAGTTCCTGCACCACCGTGGCGCTGACGCCATGCTCGCTCATGACGGCGTCGATGATCGGCCGGCTACCGGACGCGTAATCGAGCATCACGAGCCGCTGGCCTTCCAGGTCCGACCACGCTACCCGCGTCTTCGCCGCCAGCGGGTGATCGGCGCGCGAGACGAGACAGAACGAATCGGTCATCAGCGGCTCGCTCAGCAGATCGTCCGCGGAAAACGGCCCAATGACGACCCCGAAATCGACCTCGCCCGACTTGACCTTGCGCACCACATCGCTTTGCACGTCGTCGCGCAGCCCCAGTGTGATGAAGGGAAACTGCTTTCCACAACCCGCCACCACCTGTGGCATCAACCGGCAGGCGACCGTCGGGCTCGCCGCCACCACCACCCGCCCGCGCCGCTGCTCGCCGATCTCGCGAATCTCACGCAGCGTGTCGTCGAGATCGGCTAACAGACGCGAGACGCTCGATACCAGGTTGCCGCCCACGTCGGTCAACTGAACCTCGCGGGTGGTCCGGTCGATCAGCTTGAGGCCGATTTCCGCCTCCAACTCCCGCACGCAGCGGCTCACCGCCGACTGCGTCAGCCCGATCTCGTCGCCTGCGCGGCTAAAGCTCTGCAAGCGCGCGACCTCAATGAAAACCCTTAGCTGGCGCAGCGTGACATTCATCCTGCTTCCTCATCAATGACCTCATTTGATGAGCATTGTATTGTTTCTTTTGGTGCCTCACAGCCATTCGATCATTTCGCTGCGATGCAGCAATAAGGCGCAAACGCACGTTGCGCGGGCCTGATTGCACAAGATTGGTGATTGTCCCGATTTGCGGGACGGCTTTTTTGGATTCTTATACGCCCCTGACTAACGCCCGCGCTGGCCCGATGTTACGGGGCTTCGAGGTAGTTTTTAACAAGATGGCACGCTTCGTGCATTTGGATGCGCACTGGGTCGGCGCCATGGACCTGGTTGCATAACCAGAACCGTGGCTAGCCCGACCCCGCCTGGCACTCGCGATTGAGTGCATGGAGAGTGCGCGGCGCGGGGCAGCGCACCGGAGTTAGCTTCGCTGAGGTGAGACATGATGCTGTTCGACGATTTGAGAGACAACGAGTGGGCGCTGGTCGAGGCGTTGTTCTGTGCGGAGCCAGCACGGAGCGAACGACGCGGTCGGCCACGTGTGGAAGCGCGCGCGGTTGTCAATGCGGTTCTGTGGGTACTCTCGACGGGAGAAGGCTGGTCCAAGCTTCCCGGCCGTTACCCCTCGCCGCCGACCTGCCGCCGCCGTTTCGACGAGTGGCAAGCTGATGGTACGCTCGCCGAAATAGTCAAGCGACTCGGCACGAGCGGCCGGGAAATCTCGCTGCGTGGCCGGATTGGCGCGACGGCTGCCAAGCCGCCCGCACCGCCGAGCCGCGACCGCCTGCGCGGCGCCTTCTGGACCAATCCGGAATCGTGGCGCGCGCCGGTCAAGATGGCCTGAGACACCGTTGTTATGCCGCCGGGCGCCCTTGGGCGCCCGGCGTGTATCTGCCAGACTGAACCCAGCCTGGGCTGTGTCGGCGACGGCGCAGCCGCGAGAGTCGCCGACGTGCGCGGTACGCTGTTCATCAGCGCCGCGCCGCAATCCCGACTGCCGAGCTACAGACACGCAGTGAAACATCCATTTACGATTACTTACAGCGTGCTTTCGCTCCTGAGCATACCGTATGAGTATGCACAAAAACCCAAGCCAACGGGTTTGAATGGAGCCCAGCATGAAACCAATGTCACTGCTTCTGTGCGGCATTGTCGTTTCATTGATTGCCGCACCTACCTTCGCACAGCAAAGGTCCCAAGGTTGGAACTGGCGGCCTGACCGTACTGCCTCGCTCGAGACGTGGCAACAGGGCGAGCGCCCTCGGGAATTCACTCCGCCCGCACCGCGCGGCGATTTGCGCGGCGACATTGCAAGTAATGTACGCACGCGGCCGGAGCCGCCGCGCGAGAGCGAGCAACGCCGTCATTAAAACGACGCGTCAGCGGGCTCTGCACGAAAGCCCTGAATCGATTGCGAAACAGACAGCCCTGACGCGGGTAAACCTTGCGGAGAATCGCAGGAATTCGCGAGCATTCGTGGGAACCAGCGGGACTCGAGCCAGTCTCATCTATGCCATCAGCACAGCGTGGCAGTAGTAATTCCGGTACGCCCGTATCCTTGCGATACGGGCTTTTTTTGCGGATTTGCGAAAGTGCGCAGCAATGCCAAAGCACCGGCGGCGACGCGCCGGCGCCTGTCCTCGAACAGCGCAGTTTGACCTACGGGCGAACTTCCAGATCCGCCGTACGTCTCTCCGCGGCAACGTAATCGTTCATCCTGCGCGCGGTCCAGTTCAGCGAACGCTCATCGCGCTCGAGGCGGGCAAATTCGGCCCGGCCCCGGTCGGTCAGCACAGCGATGTCGACCGGCGCATGAAAACCCGGAGCAGGTGCAACCGTGCGTTGCCGAACCGTCTCCATCAAGCCGAGCGCGCGAAGATATTCGAATACACCCGGGCGCCGGGCCCACGGGACCTGGCGGTATTGCGCCCGCCGCAGCGCTTCAAGAACTGCTTCGTTGGAATACGTGGTCATCTCACTTCTTTCTTAAAGTGCAGCCCATGACACATCTTTGCGCAGCACATCACCGCGCCACCAGTGACGCGCGTAGCACCCACCCATGGCAGGAAGCGCATCGCAAGGGCGATGCCACCGTCTCCCGCCAGGCGCCACCTGTTATTCCATGTTTTGGGGTCCCCGATCGAACCTCGTGCTAGCGTCCTTTTCACGTGCCTATGATGCGACCGAGGTGGCGCGATAGCGGCAGGCGTGAATGTCCCCAAAAACCATACGTTACCCCATTTAAATTGATTCTATTCACTTTATTGGCGCTTTTTTTTGCAGCAATTCTGCTAACGAGGCGAGCGCGCGTCCCGCTCGCACTGGCCGTTATGGCCCTCTTCTGGCTGTTTGCGGCGGGCTGGCTAGCAGCGCCGCTGCTCGACTGGGCCCAACGCAATCCGCAACCCCTGACGCCCCCAAAGTACGGCGCGCACACGGTGATTGTGATGCTAGGCAGCGGCACCTACTATGACGACGATCATAAACTGGTCCCGAAGCGTGACGCATTGGCGCGGATCGCGACGAGCGCCGAAATCTATTCGGCATGCAAACGAACCGGCGCACTTTGCGAAGTCATCATCAGCGGCGGCAACCCGCAGAGGCACGAAGCGTCGGAAGCCGATACCTACCTGCCCTACCTGCTGCAGAGGCAGGTACCGCGTGCAGACGTCACCCTCGAAAACCGCAGTCTCACGACCTACGAGAACGCCCGTGACGTGGCCGCGCTCCTGCAGGCGCAGCACTACGATTCGTTGATCCTGGTCACGTCCGCGTTTCAGATGCCGCGCGCGCTGCTCGATTTCCATCGCTTCGGACTCGCGCCTGAACCCGTCATCTCCAATACGCGCCATGTACGCGTCGGACTGCTGCCGCGTTACGAGAATTTCGTCAACGCGGAGATTGCGTTGCATGAACTGGTCGGCATTGCGCAGTTTCATGTGTACCGGTGGCTCGGGTGGTTCTAAGTGCGGCGGTCGTGCGCGTGGCGGCCGCCGCGCATCGACGCTTCACGCTTTTAGTTAGTTATACGTACTTATTTGCGAGCCGCCCGCCGCATACCCCCGAAAGCGGCGGCAAGCTGGCGGCGTCGAGACCGCGCAGCTTCTTCCGACACTGCCCAGGGGCGGGCTCGCCACGCGGCAATAACGCCCGTTGCATATCGCCTGTCATCCCGGAAATAGGCCGCAAACGTAAGCAAATGTAACTATCCGTCAAAACTGTTACAAAGCTTCTGTTGGGGCGGATATTGCTCGCTAGAATGCACTGTCCTTCCTGATCGGACAGGCAGTACCTAGCCACAACCACTCTACGGAGGTAACGATGAAGAAAGTGTCCCTGGCGATCCTGGTTTCCCTCTCGGCCCTGACGGGCGCAGCGTATGCACAGACCGACAACGGCGTCACGATGAGTACCGATCCGGCCAAGGCCGCCGACGTCGAACAACGTGCCCAAGATTTGCAAGCCCAGCAACAAGCTGCGGAAAGCCAGCATTCTTCCATGCCGGCCATGCATCACAAGATGGAACACAAGAAGGCGCCGCATCATATGAAAGCGGCAAAGCCTGACGCGGCCAGCCAATAATTGCACGTGGCCCGCACCTGACCGTTTGGCTGCCCTGCGCAGCCGCTCAGCGAAGGTCGAAAAGCCGAAGCCGGTCATGCCAGCTTCGGCTTTTTGTTGTCTGCCGCGCGCAGGCGGTATGCTAAAGTCGCGCACCGAAGAACCACCCCCAACCCGTGCGCACCCTGGTGCGGAGGACAGAATGAGCAACATCCAGCTTGACATCGAATGGACCGAAGCGGCATCCCGCAAGATCGAAAAACTGATGCCGCGCGGCGGTCAGGAAGCGTACCTTGCGCTGCCACCGGTTGAATGTTTGCCGATGGAGGGCGACGTGCTGTTCCTCGGCCCCGATGGCAAACAACAACCGTTTATTGTCGCGGAACGCCAGTATCACCACGATGGCGATGCGGACTGGACCATCATCCTGATTCTCGACGTACCGCAGTCGACGCACTAAGCATTGCAGACAGACGGCGGGCGAAACGGGTGAAACGTTTTTTTCGCCGCCCGGTTTCCCCGACGGAATTGCCATCTCCGCGCCTTCCGCCGTGCTGAGTTCCGTTTAGCAAAGAGCAGGACATCTGCCGCCTCATGAACTGCATGCGGGCATGCTTGCGTGCATCGCGTTGCCGCCGCAAACATCTGCACAAATGCCCAAAAATCCGGCGTCGGAGAGAGACCCGACCTCGACTTTGGCGGGCAGCCTCCACACCCCCGTGCTACCGTTATTCCCATACGCAGACGGCCTTGCGCGTGTGTGATAACCCGTACATTCACGCGAAGTTCGAACTGCTAGACTGTTTTTCGACCTATTAGTCGGAGGCCAGCGTGGCTGGAATCGAGCTCCGTCTCTTCGGGCAGCGTCTTCGCCCTGCCAACGCCACGGCCCAGTTCCGGTGCGGCGCAGGACTTCGTTGTGCCGCATCGCACGCCTGAGACCACGCCACCATGCCCACCGTCGAAGAACTGACGCTGACCGGACTTCTGCCCCATCTGGTGCGCGACGAGAGCGGCTGGACCGCCACATGGCGGGCACTGACGCTGCATAGCGTGTTTCAGCCCGTACTCTCGATCACCCATCAACGCATAGTCGGTTATGAAGCGCTGTTGCGGGCCTTCGATCCCGTCGGGCTGCCCGTCACGCCGGATGTGCTGTTTTCGGGCACACGCTCGGCGAGCGAAGCACGCGAGCTTGACCGTATCTGCCGTTGCCTGCATGTGGCCAACTTCATGGAGCAGAACGTCCCGGTGGGGTGGCTGTTCCTCAACACGCGGCCGCAAGTGTTCGAAACCGGCTGGCCGCAACGCGCTTTTATCGACGAACTGTCTGCACACTTCGGACTGCCTCAGGAACGCATCGTCATCGAAGTGCTCGAGCAGCCGGCCGACGATGAATCGGCGGTGGCCAGCATGCTGAGCGCCTCTCAACCACGCGACTTCCTGATCGCCATCGACGACTTCGGCACCGGCTTTTCGAACTTCGACCGGGTGTGGCGCTTCCGCCCCGACATCGTCAAGCTCGACCGTTCGTTGGTGGCCCGCGCAGGCAAACGCCAGGGCGAGGAATCTCTGATCGGCCACCTGATCGCCATGCTGCACCAATCGGGGACGCTGGTGCTGGCCGAAGGCGTCGAGACCGACGATGAGCTGATGATCCTGATGCAGGCCGACGTGGACTTCGTCCAGGGGTTCTGGCTGGGCCAGCCGAAGGGCTCGGTACAGGCTGCCTGCGAGCGCGTGCCCGCGCTGATCGACTCGATGTGGCGCAAGTTCGCCGACTACGAACGCAAGTACGCGCGTCACCAGCGACTTGGCTTCGAAGGATTCGCAGAAGCCGTCCTGGCGGCAGCGGGCAGCTTCGCGGCGAACGGCGATCTGGCGCAGGCTGCCCAGTTCGTCTTTTCGATTCCGGAGGCGCGCCGGGTGTTCGTCACGGATGCGCAAGGGGAGCAAACCTCTCCGTCGATCTGTGCGCCATCGGTACCTGCGCCGCCCGAGCGGCTCGCGCCGCTATTGGCGACGACGCGCAGCAACTGGTCGCGCCGGGCCTACTTCAAGCATGCGCTAGCCGCACCTGGCCGGGTTGCCATGATGGGCCCGCACTACTCGCTGATCGACGGCGAAGACTGCTACACCGCAGCCGTCACACTCGAGCGCAACGGCGAGACAACGATCCTGTGCGTCGATTTCATTCCCACGGCCCGCAACGCGCCCGTCACGCGCAAGCGTTGAGGTCCAGTCCGGTTCAATCGTCGATGCGCCCGCCGCGGCCGGACTTGATCTCGCTGCGATGCGCCTTGGTTTCGAGCCGGCGCCGGTTCGACGCCCGCGTGGGCCGCGTTGCGACACGTGGGGTGCGGGTGACACTGACGCTCTGAATCAGTTCGTCGAGCCGCGCCAGTGCCGACGCACGATTCATCTCCTGGGTGCGATACTCCTGGGCCTTGATGATGACGACACCGTCACGCGTCAGCCGGCGATCCGACAGCGCAAGGAGCCGCATCTTCAGGACGTCGGGCAACGACGACGCGCGCACATCGAAGCGCAGATGTATCGCGCTCGACACCTTGTTGACGTTCTGCCCACCGGCCCCTTGCGCGCGCACAGCGGTCAGTTCGATTTCATTGGGCGGGATCGGATAGCGAGATGTCATGGCATGGTATGGAGCAACGAACACGCAAGTGTACACATGCGCCCTGAGGGCGTCTTGCGCATCAAAACACGCACATCAAAACAAACCAAAGAGCTTGCGCATAGGGAGCCGATTCCACCCGGGCTCCGCCATAGGCAAGCCGGCCCAATGCAGAAAAACGGTTGCCGCCTGCCCCTGCCTCGCCGATACTCGCACCCATCGCTTACAACGTAAATCAGAATGAAACTGCGCCCCGCTTTCCTGCTCGAACTGGCGGTCAACCTGCTGCTGCCATGGCTCGCGTACCGGCTCGCGGCGCCCCATTGGGGCGAGACCGGCGGCCTGATCGCTTCGGCCGTGCCGCCGGTGATCTGGAGCCTCGTCGAACTGGCTCGCTTTCGGCGCGTCGACGCCCTCAGCGTGATCGTGCTGCTCGGCATTGTGCTGTCGATCGGCGCGATGGCGCTGGGCGGCAGCCCGCGCATGCTGCTGTTGCGCGAGTCGCTGGTGTCCGGCGCAGTCGGCGTGGCTTTCCTGCTCTCGCTGCCGATGCCCCGGCCGCTGATCTTCTACCTCGCACGTGCCACTGTGGCGCGCGAAGTGGCTGGCGGCGGCGCACGCATCGACGCGCTGTGGAACGAGCGCCCCGCTTTCGCCTCCTCCATGCGCATGATGACCGCCGTATGGGGCGTGGGCCTCACCGGCGAAACGGCAATACGTTCGTGGATGGCCTGGACCTGGCCGATCGAACGCTTCCTGGTAGTCTCTCCGTTCATCGGCTACGGCATCTATGGCGGCCTGCTGGCCTGGACGCTGTGGTATCGCAAGAAATTGCGCGACCGCGCCGGCGGCGGCGTGCAGGCGAACAGCATGCCCGGCTAAGCAGCATTGGGCGGGCTAGCCCCAAACCTTGAGAGACAGCATAACAAACGCATCCACGCGACGAAACCTGGCCGAACGGACGAGGTCAGTTGAGCCCTAAAATCAGTTAGACTCATCATCGGTTTAGGGCTTCCCTGCAGCCTCATTTTTGTCGTGGTACGCAAACTCCAGGCAGTCGATGCGCTATTCGGTCGAGATCAAAAAATTCCTATATAGCCAGTACTTTTATGGCGGCCTGCGGATCGCGGTCGGCGTGTCGTTACCGGCTATCGTGTGCCTGCTTCTGTTTCATAACCAGGAGCTAGGCTTCACGATCGCGACCGGCGCGCTCGGCGCGTGCGTGGTCGATATGCCGGGGCCGCTCAAGTACAAGCACAACGAAATGCTGGCGTGCAGCGTGATCGGCTTTCTGTCCGCGCTCGCTACCGGCATCGCCACCGTCAACCCGGTGGCGCTGTGGTGCACCGTGGTGCCGCTGACCTTCGTGCTGTCGCTGATCGTCGTGTACGGCAACCGCTGGCCGCAGATCAGCTTCGCTACGCTCTTCATGATGATCATGACGCTTGAAGAGCACTTCACGCCGCTACAGGCGCTCGTCAATGCGGCGTGGATTCTGGCGGGCGGCCTCTGGTACACCTACTGGTCCACGTTCGTCAGCCGCTGGCAACTGCATCGTATCGAACAGCAGGCGCTCGCCGAAAGCGTGTTCGCCTGCGCGGACTACCTGCTCGCGCGCTCCGACTTCTACGATCTCGAGAACGACCTCGACGACTGCTACCGCAATCTGGTCGCCCGGCAAATCGCCGCGGTCGAACGTCAGGACGCCGCCCGCGACATCGTGCTGCGCAACCTGCCCAAGCTCAAGAGCGGCAAGCTCGAACCGCGCCGCGCCATGCTCTTCAACCTGTTCATCAATACGGTGGATCTCCACGAGCTATTCGTGGGCGCGCATACCGATTACCCCATGGTGCGCAACACGTTCGGCGGCTCGGACATGCTCACCTTCTATCGCGACCTGATCCGCAAGGCCGCCTCCGACCTGGAAGAAATCGGCCTTGCCGTCCTGCAGAATCACCCGCCGCGCAGCCGCATCAACGTGAAGGCCGAATTGCGCGCCATCGAGTTCGAGATCGAACTGATGCGCAAGCACGATATGCCGGCGAAAAATCCCGAGGCCTATTCGGCGGTCTCGGCTACGTTCAGGCGTCTGTGGAGCGCGACACGGCTGATCGACAAGATGCGCCAGAGCCTCTCCAGCGAGGCGCGCACCACGGAAACCGAACTTCGTCTGGACCAGGCGCTGTCTCGCTTCGTATCGAGCCGGCGCGTGCCGTTCGGGCAGATCTTCTCGAACCTGACCATGGCTTCGCCGAGCTTTCGTCACGCGCTGCGCGTGACGATTGCGGTGGCTATCGGTTTCTGGCTCGGGCGGCTGTTGCCGCTCACCAATGCGTACTGGATCGTGATGACCACCGTCATCATCCTGAAGCCAGGCTATTCGCTGACCAAGCAGCGCAACGGACAGCGGATTATCGGCACGCTGATCGGCTGTGCGGCGAGTATCGCGCTGATGGTGTTCGTCAAGAGTCCGCACATTCTGCTCGTCGTGATGTTCGCCTCGATGGTGATGAGCTACAGCCTCCTGCTGTTCAACTACGCCGCGAGCGTCGTGTTCACCTCGGCGTATGTGCTGCTGATGTTCCACCTGCTCGCGCCGGGCAGCATGCGGATCATCGGCGAACGGGCTATCGATACCGTGATCGGCTGTGCCATCGCGATTGCCGCCAGTCATCTGTTCCCCTACTGGGAATACCGGCTGATGGGCAAGCTCGTCAACAGCATGATTGCCGCCACCCGTCAGTATCTCGAAGCAAGCTGGTGGTGGAGCGGCAAGCCCACGACCGTCGCCACCGAGGTGGTGACGGAAGCCGGTGCGCGGGCGCCCGCTGCGGCGATGGCCGATCCGTCGGCGAGTCCCGTGGCTGCCAGCTTTGGTACAGCGGGATTCGGCGGCGCCAACTTTGGCACAGCGCAGCTTGCTGCGGTTGGGGCGAACGGCAACGGCGCAACCAGCACTGCGGCTGCGGCGGCTGCCGCGGCTCCAGCCGCCACGTCCGCCGCTTCAGCCGCAGCCGTCGCGCTCGAACGCGACTACCGCTACCGTCTCGCCCGCAAGAACGTGCACGTCGCGTTCGCCAATCTGGGACAGGCGTTCCAGCGCATGATGCTCGAGCCCAAGACAGCGCAAAAGTTCGTCCCTGAACTGAATGACCTGCTAGTGCGCAGTCACGTGCTGGCCTCGCAGATCACAGCAGCGGCGCCGTTGTTGCGCACCTCGGCGCAGCAGCCGGAAAGCGTCTCCCTGCAGCCGCTACAACGCGTACTGAGTGTCGTCCGGGACAATCTTACGGAAGCCGAGGCAGGCACCGCACCGCCCGCGAATCAGGCCGACTTGACCAAACAGCTTGCGCGCGATCTCGATGAGATGGTGATCGAGGCTGAGAAATCGGCAGACTATCCGGCGGAGGCCGTGCATGAGCTGAAACTGCTGTCGCATCAATGCAAGCAGATGCTCACGGCCGCGAATCTGATCCGTAGGGATGCCAGCGTGATTCGTCTGCCGGACGCATAGGTCGATAGGCCGCATCCGCCAGCGACCAAGGTGACACGCCGGTTGTGCTCTCCCACAGCGAAAGCGAAGTGCAGCCGCCAACGAAAGCGCGGCGGTGCCGCGCAGCGCTTCACTGCGATGCGCCGCTCGCACCGGCAGCCGCCGCTGCGGCCGAGGCGACGCTGGGCGCCACGGCGTTTTCACGGTCGAATTCGCGCTTTCCACTGATCGCGTTGTACAACAGCGTGGCAATCACAACCAGGACTGCGATCACGATAAACACGGCGATGCCAAAGGTCGGGTTCTTCTTGCGCGGTTCGTTCATGAGGCAGCTCGACTCTCGTGTAAATGAATGACCAGGAAGCCTGGCATTCTACGCCCACCCGGCTTGCGCGGGGCTTGCGGAATACGCCCTTCTCTGATGAGTCGCGGTTTCTGCGCGCCGGCTCGATAGCGAATGTGGCCCCTGTCATTGCCGTTCGCGCACACCCGTTCCCATCTCGAATATCGGGCTCGGCACCGCTTCATGGGACACCGTCACCGTGTCGAGCGCCGCAAGAAAATCCCTCACATCGAACAGTTCTCCAAGGCTTGCGACGCCGCCCCGCAACACGCCCTTGCCGCTCAGCAAACGCTCAGTCGCCTCGACGACAATCGGTGCGCTCACCGCATAGATGTCACGCCCCGTCGCGGTGACACGGCGCGTCACTCCACCCTGCGCGATCACGATGTCCACAACGAATTGTTGAGCCGACCGCCCCTGCTCATCATGCGCGCGAGGTGCGGGTGTATTCGGATCGCGAATGTCACGCAGGGCCGAAACAGCGAGCCAGGACTCGACGGTGTCAACATCCAGATGACGCGAGACCGTGAGCACCTCCGTAAAGGGAAGCATCATGACGTCCATGTTGCCGAACGGCGATGGAAATGACCACACGCCTTCGGGTACAGGCTGCGGTACAGGCGCCAGTGTTCCCTGCCCCTGGATAAGCCGTGTCGCGCGATTGCGTGCGCCCGTGAGGCGTGTTCCAGGCGTCGGATGCCAACTGTCCAGACCGATGGCGATATCCACCCTGTCGAGCCGCTTGTCTTTGTCTGCGGTTGCCGTAACGAGCAGATCGGCGAGCCCGCCGTAAAACGCCGCTGCAGGGATAAGCGTCACGCCAGCAGCGCGTGCCCGCGTGTCGCGATGCTCGATCAACGCCTGGAGCGCGGCCTGTTCCGCCGTCACGTCGAGATAAGGGATCCCGGCGCGCAACGCAGCATCGACGACCGGCAACGCCGTATCGAGAAAAGGGCCCGCGCAGTTGATAACGGCGTCCGTGCCGCGAAGCGCCGAGTCGAGTTGTTCAGGGTCATCGACTGCTGCCACTCGGAATGGAGTCGAGTCCCGCACGCTGCTTTGCGTCAAGCGCGCCGCGTTACGCCCTATCCGCACCACGCCAAAGCCACGCCGCATCAATTCCGCAACAACAAAGCTCCCCGTGTGGCCTGTGGCCCCGTAAACCGCAACAGTCATTCGATTATTCATGATGGACTTCACTCCTCGTCAGATTTGACAACGATACAGACCTGTCTGTTTTATAATACAGGTCCGTAGCGTCGTCAATACAGATCTGTAGCGCCATTCACTACCGGCTGCTATGATCAAACCCTGTTGCAGCAAAGAAACTCTTCGAGGTTGAGCCCGAATGAACAAGCGAGAACAAGCGCGCACGCTCGCACCTGACACGCGCGAGCGCATTCTGCGAACCGCCAGCGAGCTTTTCTATCGCGAGGGGACGCGCGCAGTGGGCGTCGACCTTATCGTGGAGCGTGCCGGCGTCGCCAAGACGAGCCTGTATCGTCACTTCGGAACGAAGGACGACCTGATCGAGGCCTTTCTTCTGCTTGAGGACGAAGACTTCTGGCAGCATTGGGACACGGTTGCGGCGCAGCACAAAGGGGCGCCGCGCGAGGAACTGGACGCACAGCTCCAATGGATCGGCGAACGCATTGCGCGTCCGGGCTATCGCGGCTGCCCGCAGATCAACATTGCCGCGGAATATGCCGACGAGAACCATCCGGCGCGCAAGGTCGCGGTGGCGCACAAGCGAGAATTGCGCCGGCGGCTCGGGGAACTGGCACACGCCTTACGCGTCGACGAGCCGGAGACTTTCGCTTTACGGCTGGGCACGATCATTGACGGCGCACTCAGCAGCGGACAGGCGCTGCACGCAGAGGGGCCTGTCCGGTTCCTGCAGGAACTGGCACACCTTCTGATTCCGAAAAAAGGCAGGAAGTAACTCGCCCGGCGTGTCTTACGAAACCATCGGTTTGCCTGGACGAGCGATGCATCCCTTTTGTTTCCCGCGCTTGATTTTGTATTGTGCGTGGCGGCGGACAACTATAACGATCCAGATCAATGGCGTATCCCATATGTCGTCCTCTTCGACATCTTTTTTCCAAGGTTAGCTAACTAAAACTTCGCTTCCCGCCGCGCGCAGAATTTCGCGACTTTACTTACGGCGGATTACCAGAACCGCTATCGCTTCTGTCGCTCGGTAGAATGCTATTGCGCTGCTTCACTCCCTCGTAGCGGCGCGGTTTTTCTCAACATATGTGTTAAGGCCCGCTCCCAGCGGGCCTCTTTTTTTGTAACGGCACAAAGCCGCGAAGACTGTAGCACTAGCGTAGTCATTTCCTGACAGATTTATCAGGAACCTCTCGAACGATGTCGTGCTAACTTTGGCAAAAATAGCTGATTAAAAAATTATAAAAAGCACTCCGAATCGTAAATCGCACTTCTATTCGTGTGCAGGCCATTTAAACAGCTTCTTTATTCATACGTAACCGGCTTCATTCGACCCATAGATCGTTTGGACCGCCGGGCCTTAGCAGTTGAGTTAAATCGATTCGCTTGTGCGAGTCGGCTGATCGAAACGGAGGACATGTGGACAGGACCAACTTCTTCTACTCCTATCGTGGATATGTCGTGTGCTGCGCCGCTGTTCGAAAAGACTCAGGCGCCTTTCGCGCGATCACGGAGATCGGTCGCTTTCACTGCGACTCCCCGCTCATTGTCGAGCACTCACCCTACAACGTCCTGTTTCTGGAGAGCCGTCAGGCGATCTACTACATGCTCAGGTGGGCAGAAGACTTGATTGACGACGTGCTCGAGAACCGCCACAGCGCGGAGAGAGTCGCCTTTTCAAGGTGATTGAGAAGAGGTACCCGTTGAAACATTATCTGTCTCCCGGCGCGGCCGCATCTTCGGCCATCCTGCGCCAGCGACCGCGGCGTGCACGCTACCCTATTCGCCCGCGCTGGCCCGCGCTGATTCATCGCTGGCGGAACGTGCCCGACTCTCAGCCGCTTGCCGTCTTTCGCTTGCTGATCACGCCAGACGGTCGAACCCAGCCGTCCGTTTTCCGCACAGATGATGCGTCCCGAGACGCACGCGCTTTTCCCACTGACTCAGCTCCGGATTTCACCAAACTCGACGTCGGTGTGCTTGTCCAGATATGCGATGCATCGGACGCACCTAACGGTGTCGGCGCGCTTGCAAACGGGAGCCGCGTCGCCGCTGGCAACGATGACGACAACGTGCAGTCCGAGTTGCCTGTTGCGAACGGTGCGGGACTGCCGTGACCAGGCGCCACGGCGTTCTCCGTTCGCGCGTTATTGGCTTGTTGCCGACGTGTAACCTCGGGAAAGTTAGATGATCAAACCGTCAGGTGTGTGAATTCATTCGCTGTGCTACGTTGTCACAGACGACATTCAGAGTCCCTCCATGTACCAGGCCACGACAAAGTGTTACTACCGCGGCTACGTGATTTATTGCGCAATCACTCGAGGAAAGTTCGGCGGTTATCTGGCGGCGGTTTCCATTGATCGGGGAGACGTCAGAAACCCGTCCTCGATCAGTTACGCGCCTCGCCATGTACTGTTTCAGAACGAGAATGAAGCGACCTATTTCGTGCTTCATTGGGCCGAACGTCGAATCGATAACCTGAGCGCAAGCGACCTTTATCAGTTAGGTAACCGAACAAAATCATCTGTTTCGCAAAGGAAGTAGAATTGTCGGTCGCCCGACTTCGACCCATCTGCTTCCTTCTGCGAGAACACAATGAACGTCACGATCGCGTACATAGAAGAACCTCCGTTCGGCTGGACCGATTCGGTGCAAGCTGCGACCGGCGCGGACATTGAACTCGCGGAAGCGGTTCTCACGGCGATCGGGGTCACGCATATCGACTACCACCTGACGACCTTCAACGAACTGCTACCCGGCGTCGAGGCGGGTCGCTGGGATATGAATGTCCCGCTCTTCGTTACACCTGAGCGCGCCGCGCACGTCGCATTCAGCTTGCCGGTCTGGGGCATCGGCGACGGATTTCTGGTCCGGGCGGGCAATCCGAAATCGCTCGATAGCTATGCCTCTGTAGCGGCAATGGATGATGCGCGCCTTGGGATCATCGCCGGACAGGTGCAACACGAGTCGGCGAGAGCGTCCGGCGTGCGAGAAGATCAATTCGTTATCTTCGACGAGCAGCCTGAGGCGATCGAGGCGCTGCGCTCGGGTGCAATCGATGCGTACGCGAGTACCGCGTTAGGGAACCGCATTTTGTCGGCCCGCATTGGCGGCGGGGAATTCGATGCCGTGGCACACGTCCCTGCTGATGGCGACGGACAACGCTCTCCGGTCGGCGCGTTTTCCTTCAACAAGGGCAATGATCGGCTGCGCGACGCGGTCAACGAACAACTTCGCTCATACTTGGGCTCCGCCGATCATCGGACCCGTATGGCGAAATACGGTCTGACGGACAAGGAGATTGACCCGGCACTTGCCCTCATGCGTATCAACTAAAGAACCGGCTGGACCGGTGCGGCAACGCCGTAGGCAGCGTGACCATAAACCGGCCGCTACCCCGTATACCTCACCGGCAGCGCCGTCGAATACTTGATCTGCTCCATCGCAAAGCTCGAGCTCACGTCATACAACGGCACAGCGCCAATCAACAGTTTGTATACCCGGTCGTAATCGTCGATATCCGACACCACCACCCGCAGCAGATAGTCGGTCTCGCCACTCATCCGGTACACCTCGACCACCTCGGGAATCGCCTGCACGGCGCGCGTAAATGTGGCGGCCCATTCTTCCGTGTGCTGGTTGGTCCGCACCGCGACGAACACCGTCGTGCCCACCCCAAGCTTGCGCGCGTCGCATAGCGCGACCTGGGCACGGATCACACCCGCTTCCTTGAGCCGCTGAAGCCGCTTCCAGCACGGCGTCTGCGACAGGTTCACGCGCTGCGCCAGTTCGGCGATCGGCATGGTCGCGTCGACCTGGAGCAACTCGAGCAGCTTGCGATCGATGATATCCATTCCCATACACACCCCCATCTAGAAAATTATTCTACTTTTTCGATTTCAAGGGGAATTATATGAAAACTCTTTCTCCGCGCAAACCGGTATAAATATCCCGATCCGATAACCGAATTCAAGCGCCTGAACAGCCCTTTATGAGCCACGAGACCTACCTGTCGCCCGCCGACCACTCCCCGCGAACGCTGGAACGCCTGTGCAACGCGCTCGACGCCGCCTTCGCGCAGTCCGCCGATGCTGCCGACCCGTCGCAACGCGCGGCGTTTGCACGTAGCATCCGCACGGCACTCGCCGAGGCCGCGGCAGACCCGGCGCTGCTCGCGCCGGCTCAGCGTGAGGGATCTGCAGAGTCGTACCGGCGTCATCTGCTGGCGGCGGATCCGCACGGCCGTTATGCCATCGCCGCACTGGTCTGGATGCCTGGGCAGGCAAGCCCCGTTCATGCCCATCGGACGTGGTGCGGTTATGCCGTGCTCGACGGCGCCTTGTCGGAGACGGTGTACGAGTGGAACGAGTCACAGCAGCGAGCCAGCGAAACCCGCTCACATCCGCGCGCGAGCGGTGCCGTGTCGTTTGTGCGGGCCGGATACAGTGGCATCCATCGGCTGGGCAATGCTAGCGACGCCCCCGCCGTCTCGCTGCATATCTACGGGGTCGAAGGATCCCAGATCGGCACCCACGTGAACGATCTGCTCGAGGTCGGCGATCGCGCACTACCCGTGGTGGAACCCGCGGTCGCCTGAGACGGCCCTAAGCCCCTCAGAGCACTCCGCCCTCCCTAAGACGCCAAACGCGCGTCTAACTTTTCCCCGCATCACCCGCGGTGGGAATCTGAGGTGCAACCGGCGCAGTGCCGGTTGACGGCGGCGCCGGCCGCGGTTCGTGCGAGACGTCCCGCGCCCCTGCCACCGCCAACTCCGCTGGACGTCCGCTTTGCCCGCCGTGCACCGCATGAGCGTGCTCCGTGGTTTGAACATGCACGGGTGCTTCATCCTCCGGCAACGGCTGCCCTTCGCTATCCTTCGACGACGTGAAAATCCGCATCTGCGGCACTGGAATCTCGATACCGGCTTCATCCATCTTGCGCTTCAGCCGCAGGTTAAAAGCGCGTGCCACACTCCATTGCTGCAGCGGTCGCGTCTTGATCTGCCCTTTCACGACCATCCAGTTCGGGTCGAACCGGTCGAGCCCCCACACCTCGATCGGGCCGAGCATCTCACGCCGGTAACGAAAATCGGACATCAGGTCGGCACCCACTTCGCGAATCAGTTGGGTGACCTGATCGACGTCGGCCGAAAAACCCATCCGCACTTCGAACACCGCGTAGGCAAAATCGCGTGAGAGGTTCTTCACGATCTTGATCTGCGAGAACGGAATGGCATGGATTGCGCCCTGCCCGTCGCGCAGCCGCACGGTGCGAATCGACAGATGCTCGACCGTACCCGCATGGCCGCCGTCGACATCGATCCAGTCGCCCACCGAGATGGTGTCCTCGATGATGATGAAGAGGCCCGTGATCAGGTCGGTCACGAGCGACTGCGCGCCGAAGCCGATTGCCAGACCGATCACGCCCGCGCCGGCAAGCAGCGGCGTCACGTTGATGCCGAGATTCGCTGCGGTGACAATGCCGGCGATCGTGACGATGGTCACGAACAGCGCATTGCGCACCAGCGGCAGCATGGTGCGGGCACGCGTGCTCGCGTTGCGCGATTTGTTACGCGGACCACTCGGATTGAGCGCTTCGGTAATCGCCGTATCGATCAGAATCCACAGCAGCCAAGCAATAAACAGCGTGGCGAAAATCGCCATGACGGCGTGCGCGATACCCCGCGCCGCGACGTTTTCCTCGATCACACTGGCGAGCGACACGCCCCACAGCCGCGCTGCAAGTTCCAGAAACGCCAGCCAGATGAACAGCGTCACCAGCGTGCCCGCGAAGCGCAGCAGTCTCCTCAGATAAGGCGAGCGGCGATGCCTGCGAATATTGCGCGGCCGCGTTGCGCGCAACACGATGGCGGACATGAAGAACGCCAGCACCAGAAACAGCGCCGTCACCACCGAGATCTGCAGTACGTTCTCGTTCGAACCCGAACCACCGATCGTCGCAACCACCGACGCACTTGCCAGCACCAGCACGGGCACATGCCAGAGCGAGGCGAGCACGTCGAACGCGTCGGTCGCGGCCTTGTGATCATGCCGCGGCTCGTAAGCCCGATTGCGGATCAGATGCGCCACCGGCCGGCGAAACGCCAGCGCGAAATACCCGGTCAGCACGGCGGCCGTCATGTTCGCCACGGTCGATACCAGCTCGGACAGATTCGATCCGAGCTGATGGGACACGTCGTAGTTCACCGCGGCATCGCCCAGTGCGCCGCACACGCCGATCACAAACAGCAGACGGCGCGCATGCTCGATCAGCACGCGCACGGCGACACGCCGGTGGCCCGAGCCGAACAGCGAAAACATGATGAGGCAGATCGCAGAAAATATCGCGCCTGCGACGATGCCGTAGGCCACCACCATCCCCAGCGTGCGGCCGAGTGCGTCAGGCATGGCGCGCGCAAACACGAGCGCGGCAAGGAAGGCCACGATCCACGGACCGACCCGCCGCAGCGCGAAAACCAGCAGTTCGCCCGCGGACGGATTCGGCTTGAGCGTGGCATCCACGCCATAGCGCGTATGCAAGCGGCGCTG
Organism: Paraburkholderia phenazinium; assembly: GCF_900141745.1. NCBI lineage: Bacteria > Pseudomonadati > Pseudomonadota > Betaproteobacteria > Burkholderiales > Burkholderiaceae > Paraburkholderia > Paraburkholderia phenazinium. Next base: position 3,362,530 of record NZ_FSRM01000001.1, read on the forward strand.
CAGATAGATCAGGACCCAGGCGCAGGCACCCCATCCCGCCAGCATCGCCACCATGTCCAAAAGGATCTTGCCGAAACTCTGCGGCCCCTGGCTCGAGACGATGGTGTAGAGCTCGTTACCGGCCGCGTTGAAGCGCCCAGCCCAATAGCGCAATGGCGTACGGCCCTGATGCACGCCGGATTCGAACGAAGCGATCCCCGAGGCGATCGCACCCAGCAAACCCGGACTCGGTTGAGCGGGCGCGGCCGGTGCGACATTGCGAGTGACGTCGCGCAGCTTCTTCAACTGGGTGACGAGTGCGGTGCGCTGACGATCGTTGTCGAGCGTCGAGATCACGCTGTCGAGCGAATGGGCCAGTTCGGCCTGGCTCGCAGGCGACGGGGCAGATGCGGCTTCAGCGGCCGATGCCGCCGAAGCCGGATTGGCGGTCGCGCTATTGATCAGACTCTGCAAAGCCGGGATCACCGGCCCCGCAGCGGCCTGCGCGGCAGCAGGGGTCCACGCGAAACACGCAAAGCACGCCAGCACGCTGACCCACAGGCCGACCGGCCACGTGGCCAGCCACGCGCGCGCTGTCCGCACGGCACCGCGGGGGAAAGGGTCGGAATCCAGACGACGGAAAAAATAAGAGGCAGTGCGAAATGCCCGTTGCCCGCCGGTAGACGGCGCAGCCCCGGACTCACACCACTGTTGGCATGACTTCATGGCAATCCGTGACAAAACGGGAGACGCCAAGTGTAGCCCTAGTTGCCGCGGGAACGGATTTGCATGCGTAACGGAATGTTAGAACGCTTGCGCTGCGCTCAATACGCCGCCGTCGCGATCTTGCGGATGAAGCGCGCCGATTACACGACGCTCCGCGTCATTTGTCCATTTGCTTTTGCGCGTCGCTGCTGTCGGTGTCGCTCGATGCAGCGGAGGCCGACGAAGCCGCCGTCGTCTGATCCGACCACTGTTGCAGCTTGCGTCCCGCGCTTTGCAGGCCGGCGCCCGTCAACGATGCTGCCTGGTTGAGCTCGGCGCTCGCCGAACTGGCCGCGCCCTGCAGATTGGCCTGCGCACCCGAGGCAAGAGCCGACGGATCGACGGTGATAGTCGGTGCCGAGGCCGACTCGATGTTCTGCTTCGCCGTATCGACCTGCTGACCGACGTAGCTCGCAGCCTGGTTAATCGCCTGGCCGGCTTGCTGCGTGGCGTCATCCATCTTGCCGGCAAGCTGCCCAGCCGAAGCGTTATTTTTCTGGCACGCAGCCAGCACGCCCAGCAGGAGCAAGGCGGCAGCAGCGCGGCGCACAACAGATCGGCGAGTGAAGAGTGTCATTGTGGGATTTGAACCGCGGTAAGCGGCTTCTGCATACGGAAACGGGCCCATGATACGCCCTCACGCGGATTGCCCCGCACCTCGGGCACCTGAAAGCCGGTACGCGCGAAGCGGCGCGCGCGGCAAGCGTACGCGCAGGCGCGCGTTGCACCGCCCGTCGCTGTACTGTCAAACACGTTGGAGTAGACTCGCTGAACGTTCGATGTGTTCCGCAGTTCAACTGGAGGCATACGATGGCAGCAAAGAAGATTCTGTTCCTGACAGGCGATTTCGCCGAGGATTACGAAACAATGGTGCCGTTTCAGGCATTGCAGGCCGTAGGCCACGTGGTCGACGCGGTATGCCCCGGCAAGTCGGCAGGCGATCGCATCAAGACGGCGATTCACGACTTCGAAGGCGACCAGACCTACACCGAAAAACCTGGCCATCAGTTCACGTTGAACGCGACCTTCGACGATGTCGATCCCGGCCAATACGATGCGCTGGCGATCGCGGGTGGCCGTGCGCCGGAATATCTGCGCCTGAACCAGAAGGTGATCGACATCGTGCGTCAGTTCGCAGAACAGCGTAAGCCGATCGCCGCGATCTGCCACGCGGCCCAGCTGCTGGCCGCCGCCGACGTCATTCGCGGCAAGCGGATTTCCGCCTATCCGGCCTGCGCGCCCGAAGTGAAGCTTGCCGGCGGCGACTACGCCGACATTCCAGTCGACGCGGCGATCACCGACGGCCACTTCGTCACCGCGCCCGCATGGCCGGCGCATCCCGAATGGCTGAGACAATTTCTAGTGGTACTCGGCACACGCATCGAGCTATAAGACCGCTTTACACGTCGGGGGGACAATCGCGCCGCCTCGACGTATCCGTCCTCCTCCTCCGGCATCCCTGCCAAAGCATTCAGATACTTCCCACAGCACCAGACTCTCGTATTGGATACGCCAATGCGTTTGAGACTAGTCCGATAGTTCGCAACGAATGGCTTTCCTATAGTCGACGGTTGACTTTGGAGCCCCTTTCGATGGAACTGACCGACTGGATCGTCATTCTCGCAGTCGCCCTCTTTGCGATTGCCTTCTACTGCCGCCGCGCACCCGCGCGCTGGTCGCTCGAGAACCGGGCACGCCGCTTCACCGCGACACGCCTGCTCGTGCAAGCCGCGCTGTCATTGTGGGCTGCGGTGCTGATTCTGGTGCGCGGCCTGTTCGCACTGGATGGCCTGCTGGGCATGCGCCCGGCACCCCACACGATCATCGTGGGCGCGCTCGTGCTGATCGCGTTTGGCTGTTACTGGTCGATTCGCGGCAGCAAGCTACTGAAGCCGCGCCGCATCTTCACCGCATACTGAGTCCCGACGCGACGGCCGTCAGCAACTCAGGCTCTTCGCGCGGCGTACGCAACTCCGCTTCCGGCAACGAAAGATAGAAAGTCGTGCCGACCCCTTCGGTCGACTCCGCCCATACGCGGCCCCCATGCCGCTCGACCACCCGGCGCACTAGCGCCAGCCCAATCCCCTCGCCGGTCGCGACGTTGCCGTGCAAGCGCTGAAAAGCGTTGAACAGGCGCGGTATCGCGACGGCCGGAATGCCAAGTCCGTTGTCTCTCACATAGAAAATGCGCAACGAATGCACGCCGGGCGGCGATGGCGTCGTACCGATTTCGACACGTCCTTCGCGCGCCGGATCGAGGTAGTTGATCGCGTTACCCACCAGATTCGCGAAGACCTGCTCAAGCGCGGTCGGATCGCCCCACACCGACGGCAGATCATGAACCAACACGCGCGCGCGCTTCGACCTGATCGACACCTGCATCGCGTCGATCACCCGCTGCACGATATCGCGCACCCGCACCTGCTGACGGCGGTACTCCACCCGTCCAACGCGCGAGAGCCGCAACAGCGCGTCGATGATATGCGAGGCCCGCAGCACGGCGGTTTGCAGGTAATGCAAAGCCTCACCGATGTCTTCGTCCACCAGCCGTTCGATATGCTGCCGCCGCTCAGGCGTGAGCGACGACTGCCGCACCGCGGCGCGCAGATCGTCGCACGCATGAATCAGTTCTTTCGAAAAGCCCTGCAGGTTGACGAGCGGCGCGCGCAGATCGTGCGACACGCTGTAGATGAACATCTCGTTTTCCTGGGTCTGCTGACGCAGCGTCTCGTTGATGGCCGCCAGTTCATTGGCGCGGCGCGCGAGGTCGGACTGGAAGCGCGCCTGGATGCGCTCCGCCTCGAGCAGGCGTCGGCTGGTTTCATGCAACGTCTGATCGAGCCGGGCGACCTCGTCGGAGCCGGAGTCGACCGGCGCCAGCGGCTCGTTGCTGGCCAGCCGGCCCGCGTTGTCCGACAGCAGCGCGAGGCGCCCGCGCACGCCGCGCGTAAAGAGCCACACAGCTAGCGCGACAAACAGCAGCGAACCGAGCACGGCAACCAGTACCAGCACCTGTTGCCGTTCACGCGTCGCTTCGGCCTCCGTAGAACGCTGCACATCGAGGAGACGTTCTTCGTTCTGGAATGCCGCGACCTGGGCGCGGAAGCGATCGAGCACGTCGGTACTCGCCAGCTCGCTGAAACGCTCGACGACGTCACGCCGGCGCCCCGAGCGCAACAGGTCCTGGACCCGGTCCGACCACTGCCGGTAGGCCTGCACCGATTGGCGGATTTGCTCAGTGCGCTCGACCTGGGCCGGATTGTCGGCGACCAGATCGTTCAACTGGTCGATGCGCCTGTCGATATCCATCCACAGCGCCACGGGCGTCGTGACGTCGACGCTGTTGCTGAGAACAGCCCCGCGCAGCCGCACCGACTCAAGCAACACCGGCTCCAGAATCGCCGAGGTCTGGCGCAGGACGTCCTCGCTATGGGCCGCCCAGCGCTCTTCCTGGGTGGTGTCCACCTGTGCCTTCACCAGCGCCGAGAGCAGCGCAAGCTCGAACACGGCCGGAATCGCGATCAGCAACAGCCCTTTGGTTGTCAGTCTCATGCGTACGCGCAGTAGTTCGAGAGCCCGGCAGGCCGCGCTGGGGACGGTACATTATGTCGGCGTTTTGCGTAGTTGACAAAGGCCGTCAATACGACGAGCCGCCAGGCAGCGTGGGAAGACCCGAAAGACGCGCGGGGCGTGACAAATCCATGCAAGTGGCATGAACGGCCCGGCGGAACCCGGCGCCCCCACCTGTCCCCACATGAGCGCGGCAATGATAAAATTGCGCGCTGGAGATGGCATTCTCCCTTAACCGCCCACGTGGGGCTGATGATGCCTGTTTGCCCGGATGTCTGCGGACGCAGCCGCGTCTGCGCTCATTCCGGTTTTGTCGACATTCCGACTTTGCCAGGCGTCTTCCATGTATTGGTCCATTTTGGCTGTGGGTATCGGCGGTGCATTGGGTTCGTTGTTCCGCTGGTTCCTCGGTATCCGTCTGAACGCGGTATTTCCCCTTCTCCCTCTCGGCACCCTTGCCGCTAATGTGATTGCCGGATACGTGATCGGCGTGGCCGTGGCCTTCTTCGGCCGCTGGCCGGGGCTGGCGCCCGAGTGGCGCCTGTTCGTGATCACCGGATTGATGGGCGGCCTGTCCACCTTCTCCACCTTCTCCGCCGAGGTGGTGCAGCGCATGCAGGAGGGACGCTTCGGCTGGGCCGCCAGCGAGATCGCCATCCACGTCGCAGCTTCTCTGCTAATGACGATTCTCGGAATCGCAACGGTATCGCTCGTGTCACGCTAGGCCGTACTGGGTCAACGCAAGCACGGTCAAGCCTCCCCACCGCAATCGCGCAGTGAAATGCATTGCGCATAACACCTCTTGCATACTGCAGAGCCGCGTCCCTAAGGGACGTCTACGGCCGCGTCTGGGCACACGCCAATCCTTACTGCGTGGACGAAAAAAAAGGCGCCACGTTGCCGTGGCGCCTTAAAAAGTTCTAGCCATTCCGAGGGCCGTGCTAGAACCTGAGAGAGGGGACTCGAAAGTGCCGCCGGCTGACGCCAGGCAGGTGTTCCATGCCGGAACGCCTTGCGGGCGCGGGCGTTGCTGTCACAGCAGCGCGGCCCAACCGTCGGGCGCAAGCCATGCGCGCGCCTTCCTTTCGAAATGAGATTCCATTTTTTACGGTTATGCTGACTAAGTCAAGCAAAATCTTACTGATTGGCAATCTGTCAAGTGTGTCCTTCTATTACAATGAATTATCGGATGAAATGGGGTCAGCGTGCATCGTTATGGTGCAGGTTCGGTGCTGCCGCCCATGGTTCGGCAAGGCAGTACAAGTTCGCAAATTGAAATGATGTTTCATAAAAATGAGATGACGCACGAATCCAAGCCCCCACGCGGTACCGAGGCCGCCAAAGAGAAAGATGGCTCAGGAGACGAAGTTACCGCACTTGCCCGCGGCCTCACTGTGCTGCGTTGCATCGCGGCCGCGGACGCGCCGCTCAGCAACCGTGAACTGACCGAACTCACCGGTATTCCCAAGCCAACCGTTTCGCGCATCACTGCGACGCTTGTCAGCGCGGGTTTTCTGTTTCGCCTGCAGGACAGCGAACGCTTCGTCCTCACCTCTTCCGTACTGGAGCTAAGCAACGGCTTTCTGCGCAACTTCGATATTCGCGCCCGCTCGCGGCCGTTCCTGATCGAACTCGCCGAGCGCACATCGTTGTCCGTCCATCTGGCGGTGCGCGACCGGCTCGACATGGTCGTCATCGACGCCATCAAACCGCGTTCCGCGGTGCTGGTGTCGCGCCTCGAGGTCGGCTCTCGGATGAACCTGAGCCGCACCGCCGTGGGCCGCGCCTATCTCGCCGTGCTGACGGAACCCGAGCGCGAGAAACTGCTGCTGGGATTGCAGGCTGCCGAGGGCGACGACTGGGGGCATATTAGCAATCGCCTCCAGCAGGCGCTGCAGGAAACGGCGGCTCACGGTTTCGCGATTGCAACCGGTGAATGGCACGACGGATTGAATGCCATCGCAGCCGGCTTCATCGGCCCATCGGGCGAGCGCTACGCGGTCAATTGCGGTGGCTCTGCCCACCAGTGTCCGCGCGACTGGCTGATGACACGCGCCGCCCCGCTGCTACTCGAATGCATTTCCAGAATCGCCCTCGAGATTGGCGGCACGCCAGGACGACGCCTCGATACCTGACGCGCTCCCGGGACCATCGTCCTGACGCCCCACCGGCGCGCTGCGGACCCGTATCACATGCAGCGGCCCGAGGGGTGTAACGCACGTAACCAATCGAAAAATACACCACTAGACGGTAGCGAAGCCAGGGACGTAGGATCATGCTTTCGCGAAGCTTGCTGCGTGCGACCCGCGGCATCCAGACAAGGAGCAACGAGTTCGATACGGCAGGTTTCACCACCCGCCTGACGATCGCATATCAGTCACGTATCGATCTCGCAACGGTCCCAATCACGGTCACGTAACGGCTTTGCATCAAGATCCTTTTCCCGCGTTTCGCGTCGTCCCGCGCAGAACCTCTGCGTTGTATTTCGCACGCCTGCCTAACTCCACGCCAGCCACCTGATCGAATCGATGGACGAACAACAAAAGCATCCGGAAACTTCACGCACATCCGCCCCGGCTCAGCAGCCGTCTGGCGCGACCAGCCAGTCGGGAAGCCGTGGCAAACGGCATCGGGGACGCACGATCGGCCTGATCGTCGCCGCGCTCGTCGTCGTGGGCATCGTGGTGTGGCGCTGGCATCCGTGGGGCGGCGCCCCGGCCGGCGGTGCGAGCGCGCAAAGCGAAGGGGGCGGCCGTCACGGCCGTGGTGGTGCTGGCGCGTTCGCCAACCAGCCGCAACCGGTGCACGTGGCAACGGCGACGCAAGGCGACATGCCTGTGGTGCTGACCGCGCTCGGCACGGTCACGCCGCTCGCTACCGTGACCGTACAGACCCAGTTGAGCGGTACGCTGCAAACGGTGGCGTTCCAGGAAGGCCAGATGGTCAAGAAGGACGACCTGCTCGCGCAGATCGACCCACGTCCCTATCAGATCTCGCTTGAAAACGCCCAGGGCGCGCTGGCGCGCGACCAGGCGCTGCTGCAGACCGCGCGCCTCGACCTGAAACGCTATCAGACACTGCTTGCGCAGGATTCGATCGCAAGCCAGCAGGTCGACACGCAGGCGTCGCTGGTGCAGCAATACATCGGCACCGTCAAGTCGGATCAGGCCAACATTGACACCTACAAGCTCGACCTGATCTACGCGCGCATCACGGCGCCCGTGTCGGGTCGCGTGGGTCTGCGCCAGGTCGACCCGGGCAACTACGTCACGCCCAACCTGACCAACGGCCTTGTCGTGATCACGCAACTGCAGCCGATCAGCGTGATCTTTACAGTCTCCGAAGACAGCTTGCCGCAGATCATGAAGCAGGTGCAAGCGGGCGCCAAGCTGTCGGTGACAGCCTACGACCGCAGCAACACCACATCGCTCGCAACCGGCGCGCTGGAGACGCTCGACAACCAGATCGACACCACCACCGGCACGCTCAAACTGCGCGCCATGTTCAACAACCCGGACAACCTGCTGTTCCCCAACCAGTTCGTCAACGCGCGCCTACTAGTGAATACGATTCACGACGCCGTGATCGTGCCGACTTCGGCTGTGCTGAACGGTTCGATGGGCCAGTTCGTCTATGTCGTGCAGCCCGACAATACGGTGACGGTGCGCCAGGTCAAGACCGGCCCGGTCGACGGTGAACGCACCAGCATCGCCTCCGGCCTGCAAGCGGGCGAACGCATCGTGATCGACGGCTCCGACCGCCTCAAGGAAGGTGCGAAGATCACCATTCCGGCCGACCGTCCGCTCGGCGCCTCCGGTGGACGCGGCGCCTCGGGCGCGCACGGTGCGTCGGCCCCATGGGGTGCTTCTGGCGCGCACCAGCATCATCACAGACACGCGGCGCAAGCTTCGGAATAAAGGCTGACTGAACCCGCATGAATCCATCCCGCGCCTTTATTCTGCGCCCGGTCGGCACCGCCCTTCTGATGGCGGCGATCATGCTGGTCGGGCTTGTCGCGCTGCACTTCCTGCCGCTCTCGGCGTTGCCGGAAGTCGACTATCCGACCATCCAGGTGCAGACCTTCTATCCGGGCGCGAGTCCGGATGTGATGACATCCTCGGTCACCGCGCCGCTCGAGCGGCAGTTCGGACAGATGCCGTCGTTGAATCAGATGTCGTCGCAAAGCTCAGCGGGTTCCTCGATCATCACGCTGCAGTTCAGCCTCGACCTGCCGCTCGATATCGCCGAGCAGGAGGTTCAGGCCGCCATCAACGCAGCGGGCAACCTGCTGCCGTCCGACCTGCCCGCGCCGCCGATCTACGCCAAGGTCAACCCGGCCGACGCGCCGATCATCACGCTCGCGCTCACTTCGCCCACCATGCCGTTGACGCAGGTGCAGGACCTGGCCGACACGCGTCTTGCACAGAAGATCTCGCAGGTGGCGGGCGTGGGTCTCGTGAGCCTGTCCGGCGGCCAGCGCCCTGCTGTACGGATTCAGGCCAATCCGCGCGCACTGGCTGCGTATGGCCTGAATCTGGACGATCTGCGCACCACCATTTCGAACCTGAACGTCAATACGCCGAAGGGCAATTTCGACGGTCCGACGCGCGCCTACACGATCAACGCTAACGACCAGCTGACTGATGCCGACGCCTACAAGAGCGCGGTGATCGCCTACAAGAACGGCCGGCCGGTGATGCTGACGGATGTCGCCAGCATCGTGCAGGGCGCGGAAAACACCAAGCTCGGCGCGTGGGTGGACTCGACGCCGGCCATCATCCTGAACGTGCAGCGCCAGCCGGGCGCGAACGTGATCCAGGTGGTCGACAGTATCAAGGCGCTGCTGCCTCAGTTGCAGGAGTCGTTGCCGGCTGCACTCAACGTGCGGATCGTCACTGACCGGACCACCACGATCCGCGCCTCGGTGCGCGACGTGCAGTTCGAACTGCTGATGTCGGTGGTGCTGGTGGTGCTGGTGATGTATCTGTTCCTCGCCAATGTCTACGCGACCATCATCCCGAGCCTGTCCGTGCCGCTCTCGCTGATCGGCACGCTGGCGGTGATGTATCTGTGCGGTTTCTCGCTCGACAACCTCTCGCTGATGGCGCTCACCATCGCGACCGGCTTCGTGGTCGACGACGCCATCGTGATGATCGAGAACATTGCGCGCTACGTCGAAGAAGGCGAGACGGCGCTCGAAGCAGCGCTCAAGGGCTCGAAGCAGATCGGCTTCACGATCATTTCGTTGACGGTGTCGCTGATCGCCGTGCTGATTCCGCTGCTGTTCATGGGCGACGTGGTGGGACGTCTGTTCCACGAGTTCGCCATCACGCTGGCCGTGACCATCGTGATCTCGGCGGTCGTATCGCTCACGCTCGTGCCGATGATGTGCGCGAAGCTGCTGCGTCACACGCCGCCGAAGGAAGCGCACCGCTTCGAAACCAAAGCGCACGCCTTTATCGATTACATCATCGCGCGCTATGCCGTCGCGCTGACGTGGGTGCTGAACCGCGAGGGCGCCACGCTGTTTGTCGCCGTGCTCACGCTGGTGCTGACGGCCGTGCTGTACGTCTTTATCCCGAAAGGCTTCTTCCCGGTTCAGGACACCGGCGTGATCCAGGCGATTACCCAGGCGCCGCAGTCGGTCTCATACGAATCGATGGCGCAGCGCCAGCAGGAGCTGGCCGCGCAGATCCTGAAGAATCCGGATGTGGAGAGCCTGACCTCGTTCATCGGCGTGGACGGCAACAACATCACGCTGAACAGCGGCCGCATGCTGATCAACCTGAAGCCGCGCGACGACCGCAGTCACACCGCGAGCGACGTGATCCGGCAACTGCAAAAGGACGTCGCGCACATTCCCGGCGCGTCGCTGTTCATGCAGCCGGTGCAGGACCTGACGATCGATGCGACGGTCAGCCCCACGCAGTATCAGTTCATGCTGACCGATCCGAACATCAACGAGTTTACGAGCTGGGTGCCCAAGCTGGTCGAGCGTCTGAAGCAGGCGCCGGAACTCGCGGACGTCGCCACTGACCTGCAGGCGAACGGTGAATCGGTCTTTGTGCAGATCGACCGCGCCACTGCCTCGCGCTACGGCATTACCCCGGCCACCGTCGACAACGCGTTATACGACGCGTTCGGCCAGCGCATCGTCTCGACGATCTTCACGCAGTCGAACCAGTACCGCGTGATTCTCGAGGCGGAGCCTAAGGTCCAGCACTACGCCGATTCGCTGAACGCGATCTACCTGCCCTCCTCCACGTCGACGACCGGCCAGGTGCAGTTATCGTCCATCGCGAAGTTCATCGAGCAGCCTGCGCCGTTGCTCGTCACCCACCTGAGCCAATTCCCGGCCACCACCGTGTCGTTCAACCTCGCGCCGGGTGCGTCGCTGGGTGCGGCCGTCAAGGCGATCAATCAGGCAGAGAAGGACGTGGGCCTGCCGGCCTCGTTCCAGACCCGCTTCCAGGGCGCGGCGCTGGCGTTTCAGGCGTCGCTCGCGAACGAGCTGTTCCTGATCCTCGCGGCAATCGTCACGATGTATATCGTGCTGGGCGTGCTGTACGAGAGCTTCATCCATCCGATCACGATTCTTTCGACGCTGCCGTCGGCCGGCGTCGGTGCGTTGCTGGCGCTGTTGATCACCGGACATGACCTCGACATCATCGGCATCATCGGCATCGTGCTGCTGATCGGTATCGTGAAGAAGAACGCCATCATGATGATCGACTTCGCGCTCGAAGCGGAACGCGAACAGGGCAAGCCGCCTCGCGAGGCGATCTACCAGGCCTGTCTGCTACGTTTCCGCCCGATCCTGATGACGACCATGGCGGCACTGCTCGGTGCCCTGCCGCTGATGCTCGGCACCGGCGCGGGTTCAGAACTGCGCCGTCCGCTCGGGATTGCGATTGCCGGCGGCCTGATCGTGAGCCAGTTGCTGACGCTGTTCACGACACCGGTGATCTATCTCGGATTCGACTCGCTGGCGCGACGCGTGCGGGCCCGTTTCCACCACGACGATCCCGGCCACAACGCACCGCCGCCCGCCACGGATGCGGGGAACTGAGCGATGAATCTGTCGCGTCCGTTCATTGCCCGTCCCGTCGCCACGACGCTGCTGGCGGTCGGCATCGCGCTCGCCGGGGCATTCGCCTTTACGAAGCTGCCAGTCGCGCCCCTGCCGCAAGTGGACTTCCCGACCATCTCGGTGCAGGCCTCACTGCCGGGCGCGAGTCCCGAAACGGTGGCGACCAGTGTGGCGAGCCCGCTCGAGCGGCATCTGGGCTCGATTGCCGACGTCACCGAGATGACTTCGCAGAGCTCGGTGGGCTCGTCGCGGATTACGCTGCAGTTCGGCCTGAACCGCGACATCGACGGCGCCGCGCGCGACGTGCAGGCCGCCATCAACGCCGCGCGCGCCGATTTGCCCGCGAGCCTGCGCAGCAATCCGACGTACCACAAGGTCAATCCGTCAGACGCGCCGATCCTGATTCTCGCGCTGACGTCCAACACGCTGACAGCCGGTCAGCTATACGACTCCGCCGCCACGGTGCTGCAGCAATCGCTCTCGCAGGTGGATGGGATCGGCGAAGTGGATGTGAGCGGATCGGCCAATCCGGCGGTGCGCGTCGAACTGGAACCGCAGATGCTGTTCCACTACGGTATCGGCCTCGAAGACGTGCGCGCGGCACTTGCCGCGGCGAATGCGAACAGCCCAAAAGGTTCGATCGAGTTCGGCGCGACCCACGTCCAGCTCTACACCAACGACCAGGCGAGCAAAGCCACGCAGTACAAGGATCTGATCATTGCCTATCGCAACGGTTCGGCCGTGCACCTCTCGGATGTCTCGGAGGTGGTGGACTCGGTTGAGGACCTGCGCAACCTGGGCCTGTACAACGGCAAGCGCTCGGTGCTGGTGCTGTTGTATCGCCAACCGGGCGCGAACATCATCGACACCGTGGACCGCGTCAAGGAAATGCTGCCGCAACTGAAGGCGTCGCTCCCCGCCGATGTCGACGTATTCCCGACGGTCGACCGCTCCACCACGATCCGCGCCTCGCTGAAGGATACCGAACACACCTTGATGATTGCGGTAGCGCTGGTCGTGATGGTGGTGTTCCTGTTCCTGCGCAACTGGCGCGCAACGCTGATTCCGAGCGTCGCGGTGCCGATCTCGATCATTGGCACGTTCGCCGCGATGTACCTGATGGGTTTTTCGATCGACAACCTGTCGCTGATGGCGTTGACCATCGCGACCGGCTTCGTGGTCGACGATGCAATCGTGGTGCTCGAGAACATCTCACGGCATATCGAGGACGGCGTGCCGCGCATGAAGGCCGCGTTCCTGGGCGCACGCGAGGTCGGCTTCACGGTGGTGTCGATCAGCATCTCGCTGGTCGCCGTGTTCCTGCCGATCCTGCTGATGGGCGGCATCGTCGGGCGGCTGTTCCGCGAATTTGCGCTGACGCTGTCACTGGCGATCGGCGTCTCGCTGCTGGTCTCGCTGACGCTCACGCCGATGATGTGCTCCCGCCTGCTCAACGAGCCGCACGAACGAGAGGAAGAAGGACGCTTCGCGCGCTGGCTCGAACGCGGCTTCGCGGCGATGCAGCGTGGTTACGAGCGCACGCTCGGCTGGTCGCTGCGGCATCCGCTGCTGATCCTGCTGGTGCTGATCGCGACGATCGGGATCAACATCTGGCTCTACGTGATCATCCCGAAAGGCTTTTTTCCGCAGCAGGACACGGGCCGCCTCGTCGGCGGCATCCAGGCCGACCAGTCGACGTCCTTCCAGGCGATGAAAGGCAAGTTTTCGGAGATGATGAAGATCGTCGGTCAAAACCCTGCGGTGGACGGGGTAGTCGGCTTCACCGGAGGACGCCAGACCAATTCCGGCTTCATGTACGTGCAGTTGAAGGAGAAGCCAGGACGCCGCCTCTCTGCAGACCAGGTGATCGCACAGCTGCGCGGGCCGCTCTCCAACGTAGCGGGCGTGCGCACCTTCCTGCAGGCCGTGCAGGACATCCGCGTGGGCGGCCGGCAATCGAACGCGCAATACCAGTTCACGTTACTGGCCGATTCCACGACCGACCTCTATACATGGGGCCCGAAACTGACAGAAGCGCTGCAGGCACGGCCTGAACTGGCGGACGTGAATTCCGACCAGCAGCAAGGCGGCCTGGAATCGATGGTGACGATCGACCGCGCGAGTGCCGCGCGCCTGAACATCGAGCCGGCGCAGATCGACAACACGCTGTACGACGCATTCGGGCAGCGCCAGGTGTCGACGATTTACAACCCTTTGAACCAGTACCACGTAGTGATGGAAGTCGCGCCGAAATACTGGCAAAGCCCGGACATGCTGAACCAGATTTACATCAGCACGTCGGGGGGCAGCGCGAGCGGCACGCAGAGCACCAACGCGACGGTGGGCACGGTAACGGCGACGGTGGCAAACACCAGCAGCACGAGCAGCACCAGCGCCTCGAGTGGCGGCACGGGTGGCACGACCTCCTCAAGCGCAGCGGCGATTGCATCGGACTCGGCGCGCAACCTGGCGATCAATTCGCTGGCGGCGAGCGGCAAGTCGAGTGCGTCATCGGGGTCGGCGGTATCGACGTCGAAGGAGACGATGATTCCGTTGTCGGCGATTGCGAGCTTCGGACCGGGGAACACGCCGCTATCGGTGAATCACCAGAGCCAGTTCGTGGCCTCGACGATCTCGTTTAACTTGCCGCCAGGCAAGTCCTTGTCGGATGCAACGAAAGCGATTTACGACACGATGGGCGAGATTGGCATGCCGGGGACAATCCACGGCAGCTTCCAGGGGACGGCGCAGGCGTTTCAGCAATCGTTATCTGACATGCCGTTGCTGATTCTGGCTGCGCTGGCAGCGGTGTATATCGTGCTGGGGATTTTGTACGAGAGCTATATCCATCCGTTGACGATTCTGTCGACGTTGCCTTCGGCGGGCGTGGGGGCATTGCTGGCGTTGATGCTGTTTCAGACGGAGTTCAGCATCATTGCGTTGATCGGGGTGATTCTGCTGATCGGGATCGTGAAGAAGAACGCGATCATGATGATCGATTTTGCGATTGAGGCCTCGCGGCAGGGGTTGTCGTCTTATGACGCGATTCACCAGGCGTGTCTGTTGAGGTTTCGGCCGATCATGATGACGACTTGTGCTGCGCTGCTTGGGGCGTTGCCGTTGGCGTTCGGGAATGGGGATGGGGCTGAGCTTCGGGCGCCTCTTGGCATTGCCATTGTTGGCGGGTTGATTGTTAGTCAGGTGCTTACGCTTTATACCACTCCGGTTGTTTATCTCTATATGGATCGGATTCGGGTTAGGTGGGAAGGGAGGGGGCGGCGGGGCCGGCGCGGGCGGCCGGCGGCGCAGGTATAGGTTTGGGGTTTTTGCCTGCGCGGCGCTTGTCCGGGTTCTTATGGCGTTGGCCTTTCCTTGATGTCCTGGTGGTCTGTTTTTGCCTGCGGCGCCTTGGTTTGGCGGTTGCTCTTGCGGTGTTGGCCTTTCCTTGCATTCTTATCGGTCTATTAGCTTCGCCCCTGTGCGGGGCGGCACTTACTTTCTTTGCCGCCGCAAAGAAAGTAAGCAAAGAAAGCGGGCTTCCAACCGCTAGCCGGTAGGTGTCCACCACTCATCTTGATAACGGAGTGGTCCGCGCACAAAATCTGCCCTCGCACCACACCAGTTAGTGACAAAGGACTCATTCATCCCGCCCGCGCACTGCGTGCGCGGCGGATGGGTCTGCCGGCGAAAAAACACCTGCTAGGGGTCCGGGCAGTCGCGACTGCTTAGCGACACAGAGAAGCACCTCAGATCTGCTGACCGCGCTGGTGCGATTCCATTTCGTGAAAACCTGTGTCTGTTACACAAGGCAAGAACGATAGGCACGACTCCGGCAAAGGAGCGCCTCCAAAAACGTTCGAATTCCTACATAACGTGCAGAAGGCGTTATGCCCGACGGCGGAGCGCGCAGCGCAACGCTGGAACGGATGACTGCCTTGTCACTAGGGCGAATGGTGCGAGGGCGGGTCGCGTGCGCGGACCACTTCGTGTTCGCGCCAGTGGTGGACACCTACAGGCTAGCGGTTTGAAGCCCGCTTTCTTTGCTTACTTTCTTTGCGGCGGCAAAGAAAGTAAGTGCCGCCCCGCACAGGGGCGAAGCTAATAAACCACTAACAAAGCAAGGAAAGGCCAACACCGCAGGAACACCACCGAGCCAAGGCGCCGCAGGCAAAACCTCAAAGCCTCTGCTCAACAGCCAACCCAAAAACCCTCTTCCACTGCTTAGCCTGCCGCTCATCCCGCATGGGCAACGTCCAGACAGGACACTTAGCATCCCGAACCTTAAGCGCAAGCTGAAATCCCTGCCCAGCAGCCTCAACATCAGCCCCCAGAAGATCAGCAAAAATATAATCCCCCTGAGCGCCATGCAAATCCACCCTGCACAACCGCTTTCCGGCCGCAAGCCGGACTCCACCCCATTCAGCCTTCAATTCATGCGTCCAATCGCCGTCATGAATATTCGGGGCGACCTCGCGCCGGCGCCGCAGCCAATAAACCACCGCCGCAGCCACCAGAGCAACAACCACCGCAGCAACCCCAACCGCCACGGCCAGCCCACAATGCGCCAGCACCGCATCGAACGACCACACCGCGCCATAAATCAGCGCGGCCAGTACCGCCAGACCCACAACAATAGGCATCTCGGATCACCCCGCTAACCAGACCGGCTATCAGCGTAGCACGGCATTGTCCGCGGGATCATCAGCCGTCACTCACTGCGACTTATGCGTCGCCGCCCACTGCTTCACTGCCTCCAGCGTGTTCTCGACATGCTTGTCCGGCGACAGGCTCGTGTATTCGTAAATGATCTTGCCGTCCGGCGCAATCACGTACGACACCCGGTTCGCCATCGAGTTGTGCATCGGCAGCCCCGCGTCGTACGCGCCAATCACCTTCGCGTCCGCATCGGCCGCCACCGGGAATTTGCTGCGGCATTCGCTGACCGAAAATTTCGTCAACGTGTCGATGTTGTCGTGCGAAACGCCAATCACCGTCGCGCCATATTTCTTGTACTCGTCAACAGCATCCGCAAACTCATGCGCCTCTATCGTGCAACCCTTCGTGAAAGCCGCCGGGTAAAAGTACAGCACCACCGGCCCCTTCTTCAACTCGTCAGCCAGGTTGTAGGTGTAAGTCTTGCCTCCCAGCGACGCCTGAGTCGTGAAATCCGGCGCGGCCTCGCCCGGCTTGAGCGTCGCCGACGCAGTCAGCGAATACAGCCCAAACGTTGCCGACAATACCGTTGCCAGTAATACCGGCATGAACTTTCGTTTCATCTCGAGCCCCTCCAGGCGTTGACGCACGTGGTCCGTGCGATGAATGAAGCCACGCCCTGCGTCGCGCCGTCGGGCGCGTCAAGCCATGACTCAGCCGCTATTGGATCACGTCCCGGGAAACCACGCTGAAAGACCCCGCAAGGCGCCGGCCGCCCCTCTACTCCAGGCCCGCATGCGCGCCAAACCACGCCGCCGCGGACAGGTTCAATTCCGCCAGCACCTCCGGCGTCAACGCCGCAAACGCCTCGGGCACGTCGGGTCCGGCGGCGGTCAATGCGCCGTCGGCGCTCAGGTCTGCGCCCTGGTCAGCGGCCTCGGCGATGCCCAGAAGTGCACCGAGCGCCCCGCTATGCTCGACGATCGCATCGCGGATCAGCGGCGCCAGGCCAAGTTTGTCGAGCGTCTCGGCAGGCGTCGTGCCGAGCACCACGTGCACCAGCGAAAAAATTCCCGTCATAAACGCGGCGTCTGCGAATTCCTCGTCCGACGGGCGCAGCCAGCGCGCCGCCAGTTCCATGAAGCGCGAACGCGTGCCGGCCAGTTGCACCAGCGGATCGGAGCGCCACGGCAGATCGCCGCCGTCGGCGTACAGCAGCAGTTGCGCCCAGCGGGCAATCTGCCGCGTGCCGGTCGCGATGATCGCCTCGCGCAACGAAGCGATATTGCGTCCAAGCCCAAACGCGCTCGAATTGACGAGGCGCAGCAACTGCACCACGACGTTCGGGTTGCGCTTGAGTTCGGCTTCGAGCTCGATAATGCCGGCGTCGCGTGCCAGCAACGCCAGCAGGCGCAACAGCGCCGGACGCGACGACCGGTTGCGCGGCGCGGTCAGCACCTGCGGGCGGGCGAAGAAATATCCCTGGAACAGATGGAAGCCGAGGTCCCGGGCAAGCGCGAAGTCTTCGCGCGTTTCGACCTTCTCGGCAAGCAGCGTCTTGCCCTGCGCCAGCACGGCCCTGGCCAGTTTGGGCAGCGCCGCCCGGGGCGTGAGCAGAAAGTCGATCTTGACGATGTCGGTATACGGAAGCACAGCGAGCAAGCCTTCCGACAGCTCGCTCACGTCGTCGAGCGCCACCTGAAAGCCGGCGTTGCGCAGTTCGGCAAGGCGGCGCACCAGTTGGGCGTCGATGGCGACGGTCTCGAGAATTTCGAGCACGAAACGCTCTGGCGACATCAGGTGAACGATATCGTCGAATAACAGGTCGCGGCCGATGTTCACGAAGCCGCGATGATGTCCGAGCACCGCCGATACCCCGATTCCGCCAATCGTGCGCGCGACGACCTGCGCGGTCGCCTGCGCGTCGTCGCTGACTTCGGCATAATTGTGCGCGCCGGCCCGGAACAGCAGCTCGTAAGCGTACAGCGCGCCATCGCGATCGAGAATCGGCTGGCGGCCCAGATAGACAAAGGGCGCGTCGGCCGCTGCCTCGGCCCCCTGGGCGGACTGTGCAGGCACCTCGACTTGCCCGGGCTTGGCCCCGGCAGGAAACGGTTCAGACATGGCTCATCGGTGCATGGGTTCGAAAACGCTGCGCAGTGGGGCCACTCCCGCGTCCGCTGCGAGCATGGGGCGTAACTCTAGATAACGGACGGTAAGCCGCTTCACTTTAACTGAATCCGCACCGGGCCGCCAAGGCGGCCGGCGGTGAATCGGCGGTGCAGCATTACCATCGCTTGTCTCGAGCGACGCACCAGTCGCCATCATCAATATTTACAGCAACCGCTAAAGATTTTCGCGTGGGGGTCGTTATCTCGTTCTGATGGGCGGCTTCATGCCTCTCGACCACCCGCGCTGAACCGGCGGGACCGAGCCGGGCCGCCCGCAGACGAAAACGGGTTGCCAGCGAGAAACATGGAAGCGAACAGGATCACCGCGCCCCGCCGGGGCTCCTTGCGTACGGTCATCGAGCGGGTCCGTGCGTTAGGGCGCCGCCCGGAAGGCTTACCCCAACCGAGCGCAAGCCGCTCCCCCCTCGAGCAGGCCGTCGGTGCGGTCGACCTGCTTGCTCACGTCGACCGGGAGCTGCGCTTCCTCTACGTGTCCGAGGCGAGCCTGAGATTCATAGGCTACCACCGGGAATACTTACAGACCATTACACTGCACGACATCGTCGCGCCCGCGGACGCCGAGCGCCTCGACGCGCTGCTGGCCCGCGCCTCGGCCACCGGCAGCATCGAGAAAGCGACGCTCAGCCTGATCAAGTCGCTGACCTATCCGGTCACGGTTGAATTGCGCGTCGTGCGCAACAGCCACGACGGTGTCGAGGGCTTTGCGATTGCCGGCTTCGACGTGTCGGCCTGGCGCGCCACCGAAGAGCGCCTCACGCATGCCTTGCACCACGATCGCCTGACGGGCCTCGCCAATCAGTCCGCGCTGGTGCCGGCGCTGCTCGACGCCCAGCAGCAAGCCGACGCGCACGGTACGCCGGCCGCCCTGCTGCTGCTCGACATCGACGATTACCAGCGCGTGAACCGTGCGCTCGGCTACGATGCCGGCGACGACATGCTGCGCGAAACCGCCCGACGCATCTCGAACACCACCTCCGTGAGCGACCAGATCGCCCGGGTGGCGAGCGACGAATTCGCCATCCTCATGCCGGTCGCAGCCAGCCGCACCTATGCCGTGGCGGCCGCTGAAGCGCTGGCGCGACGTCTTCTGACCGCGATCCAGCAACCGTACGTGTTCAACGGCCAGCAGGTGCATCTGTCGGCGAGCATCGGCATTGCGCTCTATCCGGACGTGCGCCATGTCAACGACACCGCGGGCCGCGACAACAACCTGCTGCGTTGGGCCGACCACGCGCTGCTGCAGGCCAAGGCAGCGGGCGGCAACACCCTGGCGTTCTATGTGCCGGACGACGACCCCGCGGACGCCGAACGCCTGAAGCTCGAAGCCGATCTGTACGACGCCGTGCGCAACGGCGAATTCTCGCTGCACTTCCAGCCGATCACCAGCAGCCAGAGCCATGGCGTGGTGGGCGTGGAAGCGTTGATCCGGTGGCTTCATCCGGTGCATGGCCTCGTACCGCCGTCGATGTTCATTCCGCTCGCCGAATCGGTCGGGCTCATCAATTACCTTGGCAACTGGGTCCTCAAGATCGCCTGCATGCAGTTGATCCAGTGGGACATGCGCGGCATCAGGATGCAGTACGTCGCGGTCAATGTGTCGCCGCAGCAGTTCCGCGACCCGCGTTTCAAGGACAGCGTGCGCGAGGCCATCGAACTCACCGGGATCGACCCGCGCCGTCTCGTGTTCGAGATCACCGAAAGCCTGCTGATGCACGACCCGGCGCACGCGAAGGGCCTGCTGGAAGAGCTTACCGCGATGGGCATCCGCTTCGCGGTCGACGACTTCGGCACCGGCTACTCGAGTCTTGCGTACCTGCAACGCTTTCCCTTAGCGAAACTTAAGATCGACCGGAGTTTCGTCGAGAATCTGCTAACCTCCCGTAATGATCAGGCCATCGTTAGCGCGGTCGTGGGACTTGCGCAAACGCTAGACCTGGAGCTGGTCGCAGAAGGCGTGGAAACCGAGGAACAACGCACCCTGCTGACCGAAATGGGATGTGATCATATTCAGGGCTGGCTCGTCTGCAAGGCGTTGCCGTCCGAGGAACTGGCGCAGCGTTTCGAAGCACACACGTTGCACCTGCATGCGTCTTCTCATGCGGGCCCGGCGGACCCGGAAGAACTGGCGCACCTGCATCGAACACCGGCATGACGCCGGTCTGCGACTCAATGGAATACGTATGGCTTTAGCGGGAATCACATGGTAAAGGCAGCGGTGCTCGACAGGCTCTGGTCTCGAATGAGCGAGCGCGGCGATTTCCCCATGCTGTCGCAATCGCTGCGCACAACCATGGCTGCAATGAACAACGACGACCTCGACTTCACAGGTCTCGTGCAGGTCGTGTTGTCCGATTTTGCGTTGACCCAGAAGGTGCTGCGCCTCGCCAACTCGGCGATGTACATGGCCTTCGGCGGAAATATCACCACCGTGTCGCGCGCCTTGATGGTGCTCGGGATGGACGCGGTCGGCCACCTCGTGGTCGGCCTGAAGATCGTCGATCACTTTCATCACAGCGTGCCGCGCCGCATCGACGCGAAACTCGAACTGAACCGCACGCTGCTGTCGGGCTGCGTCGCCCGTAAGCTAACCGAGCGCGGCGACCTGCGCGCCGGCGAAGAAGCCGTCGTCTGCACGCTGATGCGCCAGATCGGCAAGCTGCTCGTGGTGTTCTATCTCGACGCCGAGTGGGACCAGATCCGCCGCCTGGTCGACACCAATATCGAGGAAAGCGAAGCCTGCATCACCGTGCTAGGCGTCACGTTCGACGAGATCGGCGAGGAAGCCGCGGTGCGCTGGCGCCTGCCCGACATGATCCGCTCCGGCATGGGCGAGTTCGATCCGCACGACACCGAAGAGTCCCGCCAGGTGCAATGGCTGCGCGCCATCACCAACTACTCCACCGAAGTCGCCGCCGTGCTGACCACGCCGAACATGTCGGACTGGCAGCGCGAGGCACGCATCGCCGAGCTCGCACACCGTTACGGCCGCGCGCTGAACACCGACCCCGAAGTGCTGCTGGAAATGAGCGTGGCGCTCGCCCGCGAAGAAGACGGCGAAGGCGTGATGCGCGAGATCGTGGAGCTGCGCGCCAACGCCGACGCGATTGCCCGCGAAGCGCTCGATCCCGAGGCACGCATCGCCGCGGGCGTCGAAGATCTGCGGGCGCTAAAAGCAGGTAGCGCACTCGGCCCGGCGCTGGCCATGGCCACCGAAACGGTGCACGCCGGTCTCGGTTTCGCGCGTACCGTCATGTTCGTGCGCCACAGCAGCGGTACGTTCAAGGCGCGTATGGGATTCGGGCCAAAGATCGAGGCTGCCCTGCCCGGTCTGACGTTCAATACCGCGTTCGAGCCCGACGTGTTCCATCTCGCGATTGCGAACTCGGTGGGCATCTTCATAGAAAATGCGCGCGACCCGAAGATGGTGGCGCGGCTGCCCGAATGGTTCCGGCGCAGTTTCGCGGATACCCGCTCGTTCGTGCTGCTGCCGGTGATGGGCGAGAATCAGACGACGGTCGCGCTTCTGTACGGCGACTGGTGCCAGGCCGACGAGGCACGGCGGATCTCGCAGGGCGAGATGGCAGCGTTGAATGAACTGGCGCGGGAGTTAGGGCGTTTTTTTTCCCATGCGCCGATGCAGGAACTGGAGATGCTGTGAAGGAGTGAGCGGCCCGGCTCATTGCCAGGCTGCAGCGCCGCGGACCGAAGTCCGGACCCGGCAGCGCACTCCCCGATCGGGTTTAGTCCTCGATCCGCTCCAGACCTTTTGCCTCGGCGCTGCGATCCGCAACGCCTGCCCACGCCGCCGCGACGAGTCCCAGTTCGGCGACTTCGCGCACCGTCAACGGTGCCAGCTCCGCACACACGCTTTCAATTTCTTTCCATTCACCGCGCTCGAGCGCATCGACCACCGACAGCAGCAGACCCAGCACGCCTTCGCGACGCAGGATCGCCGCCTGAATCGGCTTCGAGAGCGTCAACACATTGAGCGTGTTCTCGATCGAGCCGCCGAACACCGCATCCACGAACGAAAACACGCCCGTCAAAAACGCTGCGTCGGCTTCGTCGCGGCCGGCCTTCGGCAGACGCAGCACCGCCAGTTCCATGAAACGTGCGCGGGTGGCGGCGAGTTGCAGCAGCGGGTCGTCTTCCAGCGCGACCTTGCGGCCGTCCGCATACAACAGTAACTGGGTCCAGCGGGCAATCCGGTTGGTGCCGGTCGCATTGATCGCTTCGCGCAGCGTGGTCACCTTGTGGCCGACCGCAAGGCCGCTCGAATTCGCCAGCTTCATCAGATGCATCACGAGCACCGGATTGAGCTTCAGTTCGGCTTCGAGCTGCGCGACCGTCGGGTCGCCGGCTAGCAACTGCAGCAGGTTCAGCAATGCGTGGCGCGGCGCACTCACCTTGCGCAACGTCGCGGTCTGCGCGCGCGCGAAGTAATAGCCCTGAAATTTGTCGAAGCCGAGATTGAGGGCGGTTTCGAAATCCTCCTGTGCTTCGATGCCTTGGGCAATCAACAATTTGCCCGCCGATTTCAGCACGGTGGAAAGCTTCGGCAACAGCGCGCGGGAGATGTGCGGAAGATCGATTTTCACGCGCTCGGCATAGGGCAGCAGGCGCGCAAACGTGTCGCTCGGAACCACCACGGCATCAAGCACGAAGCGGTAGCGCCGCGCATGCAGCACGACGATTCGCGCAATCAGCTCGTCGTCCACTTCGATATCCGGCTGGAGCTCGAACAGGAAACGCTCGGCCGGCAGGAGTTCGAGCGCCTCGTCGAACAGCATCTCGCGGTTGACGTCCAGATGGGCAAGGTGGCCGGCCAACGCTCCGCGCACGCCCGAATGCATCAGCGCGGTGACGACGGACTGCGTGAAGGTAGGCTGCACGACAGCGCGCGGTTCGCCTTCGGCAGCGGCGGCCGTGGTTGCGTCATCGGGCACGGTATGCCCGGTTGCGTCAGTACTGGCTGCGGCGTCGCCTGCCGGCGCTTCGCTCACACAATGAAGCTTGAGTTCGTAGCCGCATAGCATGCCGTCGCGATCGAGGATCGGCTGGCGGGCGAAACAAGGCTTGACTGATGCGCCGTCAGCCCGACCGGGCTCACCGCCGGCCCGACTCGGATCGTCGACTTCGATGCTGGACATTCCATTCCCCCGATAAGCGCCCTGGCGCTTCCTGCTGTTTTTTGCTTCTCACATGGCGTGCGATCGGACCCGAAATCGGGCTGAGAGCGCCGCATGACGCCGCTTTGCGACGTTCTTCGATTTTAGCGCAGGCCGCTCCCCTCAGGCACGGCTATGCGCGATTTTCAAAAAATATTCAATTCCCGCAACGAGAATGCGAGCAAGTCGCGAATCGACGATACTCTTGTGCAGTGCAGAAGCGTTCCAACCCGCGATTAACCACCAAGGAAAACCATGGACGTCAAAAGCGTGCTAGACAATGCCTTCGCCATGCCGATTACGAGCCCAGCGTTCCCGATCGGCCCCTACCGGTTCATTAACCGGGAATTCCTGATCATCACGTACCGCACCGACCCGGCCAAGCTGCGCGCCGTCGTGCCCGAGCCGCTGGAAATCGGCGAGCCGCTGGTGCACTACGAGTTCATCCGCATGCCGGACTCGACCGGTTTCGGCGACTACACGGAAAGCGGACAGGTGATTCCGGTGTCCTATAACGGCGTTGCCGGCAGCTACACGCTGGCGATGTATCTCGACGACCATCCGCCGATCGCAGGTGGCCGCGAATTGTGGGGCTTCCCGAAGAAGCTCGCCAAGCCGGTACTCGAAGTGCATACCGACACGCTCGTGGGCACGCTCGACTACGGTCCTGTGCGCATTGCCACCGGCACGATGGGCTACAAGCATCGCCAGCTCGATCTCGTGCAGCAGAAGAAACGCCTCGAAGCGCCAAACTTCCTGCTGAAGGTCATGCCGCACGTCGACGGTACGCCGCGTATCTGCGAACTGGTGCGCTACTACCTGCAGGATATCGACCTCAAGGGCGCATGGACCGGGCCGGCTGCGCTGCAGTTGTCGCCGCACGCGCTCGCGCCGGTTGCGGAATTGCCGGTGCTGGAGATCGTCGAAGCGCGCCATTTGCTGGCGGATCTGACGCTGGGTCTCGGCGAAGTGGCGTTCGACTATCTGAAGTAGGCGCAGTCGCCGGCTGGCGGATGGTGGTGCATCAGAGGCAACGGCCGCGAATGCGGCCGTTGTGATTTTGCATCGCAACCGGTCACGAGGGCGGACCGGCCGCGAGGGCGGGATTGTACAAGGTGTGGGGAATGCGGCGATGGGCCCATCGCCGCTACGTGAAGTACGGCGAATTGTTCAGGCAAGCGCCGCGAGCGTCGCCCCGGTCGTCTCGATCACCAGCAATCCGGCGCGCAAACCCGGCTTCACGGTGGGATTCGGAAACACGATGCGCTCTTCGGCATGACGCACCACATAACGATAATCGCCATCGCGCGCGAGCAGCGTGCCCTGCTCGAATGGCGTGAAGTTCGGCACATCTGCTGCGACCAGCAATTCGAACGCATCGCTTTGCTTCGTGATCTGATCGATCACCGTGAACACGCGCGGCAAAGGTTCGCTTGCGTTGTCTTCAACGCCAGCCAGCAGATCACGCAGTGCCCTATCCGCGCCGGCGAACCGCGCGAGGTCGTTCTGGCCGAACGGCCGCACCTTGCCGAGTTCCAGCGTGCACGCTTCAGCACCACACACTTGCGCAGTGAAATGCGAATACGTGTTGCCCTTCGTCGTGTGGAGCAGCACCGCCGAAATGGATGCATCGCGCAACCATTCGAACATCGCCCGCGAGAGCGGCGCACCGGTGTGCGGCAGCAGCGCAAACTGCTCGAAGACCGACGCGCGAATCGCCGTATGCATGTCGACGTGCCAGCGGGCGCCTGGTGCATCGGAGGCATCTGCAAAGAATTGTGTCGCTGCGCGTTCCAGTGCAATCGCACGCGGCGCCTCGCGACTATTCGGCACCTGAGAATGCCGACCGCTGAAGAGCCGATTCAGGTCGTCGTCAATATAACGGCAGCCGGCGCGCATCGCGGCGACGTTGCCCAGTATCACCAGCAGACGGCACGTCAGCGCGGTCCGCCCTTCGGCGATATCGCGCACCACCCCCGACAGCAGTTCGATCGGTGCAGTCTCGTCGCCGTGCACACCGGCCGAGGCCAGCACGCTTCGCTTGCCCGAAGCCTCCGCAGGTTCGAATTGCAGGATGCCTTCGTCAAGCCACGTCCAGCGCACGCCATTTGCGCACACGCCCTTGGCTTCACCCGCTGACGGCTGCGTGCCCGCTAACGTGTAGGCAAGAAAATCACTCAACAGCGCATTGCGCGGGTCGTGTGTCATGCCGTGCTCAGCGCTGGAAGTCATACAACGAACCCAGCCCGAGAATCTGCGTCAACTCATCCAGCGCCGTGCGCGATTCGAGCAGCAGGCTCGGATCGGTCAGATCGGCCGGCGCGAGGCGGTCGCGATAGTGCTTTTCGATCCACGCATCGAGCCGGCCAAACAGCGTGTCGGTGATCCACACGCCGGGCGTAACCGCCGCGCGTTCAGCCTCGCTCAACACCACCCGCAAACGCAGGCAAGCCGGGCCGCCGCCGTTCTTCATACTCTCGCGCAGGTCGAACACCAGCACGTCGTCGATCGGGCCGCCGTGCGAAGTCAAGCCATCCAGATATTCCGCCACCCGTGGGTTTTCGCGGCATTCCTGCGGCACGACCAGCACCTGCTTGCCGTCGGGGCGCGTGAGCAACTGGCTGTTGAACAGATACGACGTCACGGCATCGCTCACACCCACCCGCGCGTCCGGGACCTCTATCACGTCGAACTTCGCATTGAGCTTGCCAAGCTTCGCTCTCAGCTCGTCGTACACCGCTTGCTGCTCGACGAACGCCAGTTCGTGACAGAACAGCGTGTTGCGATTGCCGACCGCAATCACGTCGTTGTGAAACACGCCAGCATCGATCACGTCGGGATTCTGCTGCGCATAGACAGTCGCCGCTTCCGCAAGCCCATGACGCTGCGCTACCGCTCGGCTCGCCTCGAAGGTTTGACGCGCCGGATAGCGCTTCGGCTCCGGTCCACGCCGATATTCGCTCCGACCGTAGACAAAGAATTCGACACCACGTGTGCCATATTCCGCACAAAAGCGCGTGTGATTCGCCGCGCCTTCATCGCCGAGTGCCGGCGTGCCAGGCAGCGCTTCATGCACTTCGAACCGGTCGCGCTCCGCGAAGATCGCGCGCAGTGTGCGGCGCGTCGATTCATGTTCGATCGCACGATGCAGTTTGCTACACAGATTGGCCGGCGTGAAATGGACGCGGCCGTCTTCGGTATCCGCAGATGGGCTCACCGTCGCCGCGTTTGCGGTCCACATCGCCGATGCCGAACTCGCCGCAGCCAGCAACTCGGGCGCATCTTTCGCGACACGCGCAATCACCGTCGCGTCGTCGCCGGAAAAGCCGAGTTCGCGCAACAGGCGCATCGACGGCCGCTCTTGCGGCGGCAGCACGCCTTGATGGAAACCGAGTTCAGCAAGCTGCTTCATCTTGCGCAGGCCCTGCTTCGCAGCAGCCTTCGGATTGGCGACGGACTTCTCGTTGTTCTGCGACGCGACATTGCCGAACGACAACCCGGCGTAGTTGTGCGTCGGGCCGACGAGGCCGTCGAAATTGGCTTCAGTGGCTTGCATCGTCGATCCTCAGAAATGAAGGCCCGGCGACACGCTCGCGGGCATTTGCAGTTGCGCGCTTTCGACGGAGGCCATCGGATAGGCGCAGTAGTCGGCAGCGTAATACGCGCTCGGACGGTTGTTGCCCGAGCGTCCCGTGCCGCCGAACGGCGCCGCGGACGACGCACCATTGGTCGGCCGGTTCCAGTTGACGATACCGGCGCGGATCGTGCGCTGGAAGTGCGTCCACAGGGTTTCGTCGTCGGCAAGAAGGCCTGCGGACAAGCCGAAGGCCGTATCGTTGGCGCGCTCGATCGCGTCATTGAAATTCGCATAGCGAATGATTTGCGCAAGCGGGCCGAAGTGCTCTTCGTCGGGCAGGTCGTGCACGTTCGTCACATCGAGAATGGCCGGTGTGACGAAGCCGAGTTGCGGGTCGCGTTGCTCCATCGTCAACAGGGACCGGGCACCGGCTTCGAGCAGATGCGCCTGCGCGCCGACGAGGCGTGCGGCCGCCCGCGCCGAGATTACCGCGCCCATGAACGGCTGCGGCTCGGCGTTGTATTCGCCCACTGTGATACGTGAAGTCACATCGGCAAGACGCTCGATAAAGCGGTCGCCGAAGCTGTCATTCGGCACGAGGATACGACGTGCGCAAGTGCAGCGCTGCCCTGCCGACAGGAAAGCGGATTGAATCGTGTGATGCACTGCTGCGTCGATATCCTCAACCGGTCCGATCACGAGCGGATTGTTGCCGCCCATCTCCAGCGCCAGCACGATTTCCGGACGGCCGCCGAACTGCTTGTGCAGCAACGTACCCGTGTCCGAGCTGCCGGTGAAGAACAGCCCGTCGATCTGCCGGTGATTCGCCAGCGCGATACCGGTATCTTTCTCGCCCTGCACGAGGTTCAGCACGCCCGCCGGCAAGCCGGCGTCGCGCCACACTTCCACAGTCGCACGGGCGACACCCGGCGCGAGTTCGGACGGCTTGAACACCACCGCGTTACCAGCGATCAGCGCCGGCACGATATGCCCATTCGGCAAGTGACCCGGGAAGTTATACGGCCCGAACACTGCCACCACACCATGCGGACGATGCCGCAGCACAGCAGTGCCGTCTGCCATCGCTGTGCGCTTTTCGCCGGTACGTTCGTTGTACGCCTGAATCGAAATCTCGACCTTGGCCGCCATCGACGCCACTTCGGTGCGCGCTTCCCACAGCGGCTTGCCCGTCTCACGGCCAATCGCTTCGGCCAGCGCTTCCTTGCGCTCGGTCAGCAGCGCAGCGAAACGGCGCACAATGCCGCAGCGATCTTCAAGACTCAACGTCGACCACGTTGCAAACGCATCGCGCGCGCTGCGCACTGCAAGGTCCACGTCTTCAGCAGATGCGCTGTGGCCTTCCCACACCGTCGCACCCGTGCCGGGGTTGCGCGAGGTGAATACGTGTCCTGTGCCGGCGGCCCATTCGCCGTCGATGAAAAGCTCAGTCATGATCATCCCTGTTTATGTTTCAGCGGCAGCACCCGTACCGGGTCGCCCGCCTTCACGTCGAGCGCCGCGGCTTCGTCGGCGGCAAGACGGAACACGCCGTCCTTCGGCACGCCTGCCGCAACGCCGACGCGGAAATCGCCGAGCGAAGTATTCGACACCAGCGACCTCGGCCCATCCTGCGGCTCGGGCGTTGCCCCCAGCGCGAAGATCTCGACCGGCACCACCACACTCTCGCGGACCGTTCGCAAGTCGGCGATATGGCATTCGAGCACCGGACCCGCATCGAAAATATCGACGTGATTCTCGTAACGCAGCCCTTCGGATTCGAGCATCCTGCGCGCGGGAATCGTGTCGTTATGCGTCAGGCCGACGCAGTCCTGCGCCTCCTGCGGCAACAGTTCGACGTACACCGGATAGCGCGGCATCAGCTCGGCGAGAAATGCCTTGCGGCCATGCGAGCTCAGATAGTCCGCGGCGTTGAAATCGATCTGGTAGAAATGCGAGCCCACCGCGCGCCAGAATGGCGAGGTGCCGTTCGCATCGAAATGGCCGCGCAATTCAGCGCACAGACGCTGTGGAAAGCGCTCGCGGAACTGTGCGAGAAACATGAAGCGCGAGCGCGACAGCAAGCCACCCACGCCGCTCGTGCGGTAACGTGGGCTCAGGAACAACGAGCAGACTTCCGCGTAGCCGGTCAGGTCGTGCGAAATGTTGAGCGCATGCATGCGTGTCCAGATACCCAGATCCTGGCTCGCATGCACCACCGTGCTCACACGATAGTTGTAAAACGGTTGCTCCAGGCCGACCGAACTTTCGATGCCGCATACGCCAGCCACGTCGCCGGTGGCGGTGTCTTCCATCACGAAGAAGTAGCCGGCTTCATGCGGCGCAGCCTTGTCTTCCATCGTGCGGCGCGAACGCGCCACGCGCGCTTCGAGTGCATCGCGGTCAGGCTTGAACGTGGTGAGACCGGGGCCAGTCTCCTGAGCGAGCGCGACGAGCGCGTCCACATCGCCCGTCTGCACGACGCGAACGACGATCATTCTGCTTCTCCCGAAAGTTCGTAGGGATGCTCTTCGGCCGGCTGATGCAGCGCCACGCAGCGCACCGGGTCGCCGTTCTGCACGCCAAGCGCGTCGCGCACCGCTAGCGGCAGCGGCGCGCCCATTGCCTTCTCGTCAGGTAAAGCGGCCAGCACGCAGCGGAAGTCGTCCGCGCGGTTGCTGGCGATCAGCCACGTGGTGCCACGCTCGCCGGCTGCCGCTTCGCGTACTGTCCTCATTTCATTGCGCCTGACACAGGCGCTGCGATCGATCTGAGCCGTCAACACCGGACCCGCGTCGAAGATATCCACGAAGCGATCCGTTTCGAAGCCTTCCTCGAGGTGAATCTCATACGCGAGCAGCGCTTTTTCGTCCGGCTCGCCCAGCACACGCTGCGCCGATTCCGGCAACAGCGGCACATACACCGGATAACTCGGCATCACTTCGGCGATAAAGGTGCGGCTACGGCCACCCGATTCGATTTCGATGTCCGCGAAATTGCGGCCGAAAAATTTGCGCCCCACCGCTTCCCAGAATGGCGACACGCCGTCGTCATCCGTCACGCCCAGCAGCAGCGAAAACACTTCGGAGGTGAAGCGCTTTCGATTGGCGGCGATATACATCATCCGCGAGCGCGACATCAGATGCGCGGCGGCGTCGCCACGCAGCGACGGGTCGATATAGAAGCCCGCCAGCCGGCTCTTGCCGGTGAGCTCATGCGACATCGTCAGCGCGTGAATCTTGCGATTCACATGCAGTTCACGCGACGCGTGAATCAACGCGTCATTGCGAAACGCATAGAACGGCTCCGAGTAACCGGCGGCGGCAACGATGCTCGCCGTGCCCAACAGCTTGCCGGTCTCGCTGTCTTCGAGCACGAACAGGTAAAACTCCTCGCCCGGAAAATCGACTTCCGCACGAAACGAGTCTTCGGACAGCGCGACGCGTGCTTCGAGCGCACGGCGGTCATGCGGCAGCGAGTGCAGCACGGGTTGAGCCGTGCGCGCCATATGTTCGAGCGCATCGAGATCGGCGAGGCGGCCGGGGCGTACGAAGAGCATCGTCGTTCCGTTGGTTGAGTGTGACGCCAGATTAACGGGCCGGCGCTTCAGCTGTCGCGCCGATCACTGCTTCTATTGCCTTTGCCAGACGCGCAAAACCTTCGCTCATGTCGTCGAGCGGCACGATCAGCGACGGCGCGAAACGCAGAACATCGGGACCCGCCATCAGCATGATCACGCCGTGCTGGCCCGCTGCCGTCACGAAGTCTTTGGCGCGGCCCTTGAAGGCATCGTTCAGTTCCGCGCCAATCAGCAATCCTTTGCCGCGCACTTCCTTGAAAATGCCGAAGCGTTCGTCGAGCTCCGCCAGATGCCCCTTGAGCGTCTCGCTGCGCGAACGCACGCCTTCGAGCAGCTTCGGATCGCTGATCAGTTCGACCACCTTGTCCGCAATCGCCGCACCGAGCGGATTGCCGCCATACGTCGTGCCATGCACACCCACCTTGAAATGTGCGGCGAGTTCGTTGGTCGTCAGCATCGCGCCAATCGGGAAGCCGTTACCGAGCGACTTCGCCGTGGTCAGGATGTCCGGGGTCACGCCGGTGTCCTCGTACGCGTAGAAAGTGCCACTGCGGCCCACACCCGTTTGTACCTCGTCAAAAATCAGCAGTGCGCCATACTGATCGCACGCCTCGCGCAACGCTTTCAGAAACGCCGGATCCGCCGGAATCACGCCGCCTTCGCCCTGGATCGGCTCGACGATCACCGCACAGGTTTTTGCGCCGATCGCCTCGCGTGCGGCTTCGATATCGTTGTACGGCAGATGACGGATACCTTGCGGCACCGGTCCAAAGCCTTCCGAATACTTCGGCTGACCGCCGACGCTCACGGTAAAAAACGTGCGGCCATGGAACGACTGCGTGAACGAGATGATTTCGTCCTTCTCGATACCGTGACGGTCGAAAGCGACGCGACGCGCCAGCTTCAGCGCCGCTTCGTTCGCTTCGGCGCCGGAATTGGCGAAGAACGCGCGGTCGGCGAACGTCAGCGCTTCGAGACGTTTGGCGAGACGCAACACCGGTTCGTTCGTGTAACCGTTACCAATGTGCCAAAGCTTGCCGCCCTGCTCGCTCAGCACCTTCAGCAGTTCTGGATGCGCGTGGCCAAGCGCGGTGACGGCGATGCCGCCCGCGAAGTCGATATAGTCGCGGCCCTGCGTATCCCAGACGCGCGACCCGAGACCGCGGTCCGGCACGAAGGCGGCGGGAGAGAACACCGGCACCATCACTTCGTCGAAAGTCTGGCGTGTCACAGTCTGGTCGTTCATGGCAAATCCTCGTTACAGGTAGCGGGTAATAGCTTCAGTGTAGATAACCGCGTGTGAAACGTCTTGCTCATACGCGACGCGTTCTGTCGGGCTTGTTGCCGTCGCATGCCACATGGGTTGGCTGGCATGGCCCATGACTAACGCGCCGTATCATCAGGACGTTCGATCAACGCGGCTGGCCGCGGTTCGCTCGTTGCCGTGCCG
This sequence comes from Paraburkholderia phenazinium, assembly GCF_900141745.1. Taxonomy (NCBI): domain Bacteria; kingdom Pseudomonadati; phylum Pseudomonadota; class Betaproteobacteria; order Burkholderiales; family Burkholderiaceae; genus Paraburkholderia; species Paraburkholderia phenazinium. The sequence goes on from NZ_FSRM01000001.1 coordinate 3,394,551, forward strand.
GTCGCACTCGTCTGCTTTTCGATCCAGTTGCGACGGTCCTCGCGCGGCGTCACGCCGAAACGCTCGCGATACGCATTCGAAAAGTGCGCCGCCGACGAAAACCCGCACGCGAGACTGATCTGCACGACGGATTTGCTGGTGCGCTGCAACTGCGTACGCGCTTTCGACAGACGCAGCCCAAGGTAGTACTTGGACGGCATCGAGCCGAGGTATTGGCGAAACAGCCGCTCCAGTTGCCGCCGCGACACGCCGACGAGGCCCGCGATTTCGTCGCTTGTTAGCGGATCTTCGATATTCGCTTCCATCAGCAGCAGGGCATCGTTCAGACGCGGATGGCGTTCGCCCGGTGCCGTCACGTAGGGAATGCGTTGCCGCTCTTCACCGGCGCGCAACACGCCGACGCCGAGGGTATCGGCGATGCGGTCAGCGAGTTCGGGACCATGGTCACGCGCGATCATCGCCAGCATGAAATCCACGGTTGCCTGGCCGCCCGCACAGGTGGCGCGGTCGCGGTCGATTTCGAAGATCTGCTGGGTGACGATCGAGCGTTCGAACTGCTCGGAGAACTGCTGATAGGTTTCCCAGTTGACGCTCACGCGATAACCGGACAACTGCCCCGCCATGGCAAGCCACCACACGCCATGATGGATGCCGGTGACGAGCGGCGTGCGCTGCCCGACCCGCGAGAGACTGGCAAGGAACAGACGGTAATCGGCGAACTGCTGAAACCGTTCGCTGACGAGGATCAGCCAGTCGCAGGAGATGGCATCGCCAAAGGCTGCATCAGCCGGCCATTGCGCGCCGCCCGCGAGCGGCACAGGACGGCCGTCCCACGAACACACCTGCCAGCGGTATAACGCGCGGCCATCGATCTCATTGGCGAGATTGAGCGCATCGACAATCGGCCCGACGCCCGACATCGACACCGGTGGCAATGCAACGATCGCCACCTGCGTGGTGCGGGTCGGACTGGACGGTCGAGCCATCGGCAAAGTAATGTATGACGCGCGGTGGGCGTTACTTCAGACTGCCGGAGAGGAACTGCTTCAGGCGTTCGCTGCGTGGCGCGCTGAGTACCTCGGCGGGCACGCCCTCTTCCTCCGTGCGGCCCTGGTGCAGAAACATCACGTGATTCGACACGTTGCGCGCAAAGCCCATTTCGTGCGTGACGACGATCATCGTGCGGCCTTCTTCGGCCAGCTTCTGCATGACCTTCAGCACTTCGCCGACCAGCTCCGGATCGAGCGCGGACGTCGGCTCGTCGAACAGCATCACATCGGGGTTCATCGCCAGCGCGCGGGCAATCGCCACTCGCTGCTGCTGGCCACCGGAGAGATGCGACGGATACTGCTTTTCCAGCCGCGGCGCGAGACCCACTTTCTCCAGATACTCTCGAGCGCGCTCTTCCGCTTCGCGACGCGACAGCCCAAGCACGTGAACCGGCGCCTCGATGATGTTCTCGATCACGTTCATGTGCGCCCACAAGTTGAAGTGCTGGAACACCATCGCGAGCTTCGTGCGGATGCGTTGCAACTGCTTGTGGTCGGCCACTTCCAGATTGCCACCGCGATCGGCCTTGGTACGCACCGTCTCGCCATCCACGACGATCTGCCCGGCGTTCGGCCGCTCCAGAAAGTTGATGCAGCGCAGGAACGTGCTCTTGCCCGACCCGCTCGCGCCGATGATGCTGATCACGTCGCCCTTGTTGGCGTTTAGCGACACGCCCTTGAGCACTTCGTTATCGCCATAGCGCTTGTGGATGTCCTGCACGGCGAGCTTGCAGGCTTCAGTCTGAGTCGTGTGGAGCAAGTCGCTCTCCCAAGGTGAATTCGAACCTGTCATGGAACATATAACAGGGGTGACGCGGTGACCCGCGGCAAAATCATGCCGCTCAATGCGGCCGCACCGCCAGATACGCCAGCCAGTGCCGCTCGGCGCGCCGGAACAACGCCACCAGCGCGAACGATACCGCAAGATAGATCAGCGCCGCGATACCGAACGCGCTGAACGAATCGTAGGTGGCCGAATTGGCGTCGCGAGCCACCTTGAGGATGTCCGGCACGGTCGCGGTGAAGGCTACGGTCGTGGCATGCAGCATCAGGATCACTTCGTTACTGTACAACGGCAGAGCACGGCGCAGCGCGGACGGCACGATGATGCGGCGGTACATGGTGAACCAGCTCATGCCGTAGGCGCGGGCCGCTTCCACTTCGCCGTGCGAGGTCGAACGGATCGCCCCCGCGAAAATCTCGGTCGTATAGGCACAGGTGTTCAACGCGAACGCGAGAATAGCGCAATGGAAACCGCTACGGAAGAACGCGTCGAGCAGTTGGTGCGAGCGCACGAACTCGAGGCTGTACATGCCCGTGTAGATCAGCAGCAACTGCACATACAAGGGCGTGCCGCGAAACACATAGGTGTAGATGCGCACCGGCGTAGACAGCCAGCGTTTCTTCGACACGCGCGCCACCGCCAGCGGGATTGAACAGACAAAGCCAATACCGATTGACGCCACCAGCAGCCACAAGGTCACCGCAAGGCCGGAGAGACGCTGACCGTCCCAGTAAAGAAAAGCCCGGCCGAATTGGGAAAGGATTTCGATCATCGTGTCTTTTCTCTCAGAGCTCGGCGTGCCGCACGCCAATCGAATAACGCTTCTCCAGCCAGATCAGGACGAGATTCGACACCGTGGTGATGGCAAGGTAGATCAGCGCGGCGATCAGGATGAAGAAGAACATGTTGAAGGTGCTCTTGCCGGCGTCCTGGGCGGCCTTGACGACGTCCGCGAGACCGATGATCGATACCAGCGCGGTCGCCTTCACCAGCACCTGCCAGTTGTTGCCAATGCCTGGCAGCGCGAAACGCATCATCTGCGGGAACAGGATGCGCGTGAATACGCGCGCCCCGCTCATGCCGTAAGCCGCGCCCGCTTCGAGCTGGCCGCGCGCTACTGCGAGGAACGCGCCGCGGAAGGTTTCGGTGAAGTACGCGCCGTAGATGAAGCCCAGCGTGATGACACCCGCCACGAACGGGTTGATGTCGAACTGCGGCAGATTCAATGCGTCGGTCAGGTCGTTGACCGCGATCTGGATGCTGTAGAACAGCAGCAACATCAGCACGAGATCGGGCACCGAACGGATCAGCGTCGTATAAGCCGTGCCGAGCACGCGCAGCGGCCGGTTGAACGAGAGTTTCGCCGCCGCACCGCCCAGCCCGAGCAGGACCGCCGCCGCAAGCGACAGGACCGACAGTTCGATCGTCTGGATCGTACCGGCGATGAGCACCGGACCAAAGCCGTAAAGGAACACGTTTGTCTCCATCCAGATGTCGGGGGTTCAGGATTCAGGCATGGCGCGGATACTCGCAAGCGAAAAAGATTTGCTCAAACAGGCCGCCGCTGCCGTGTTGCGACGCAACATTGGACGATTCAGCGTGGTGACGGCGCAAAACGCCTGTTTTAGCGGGCGATAGGTGTTGGCAAGCGCGTTGGACCACGGGTCCACGCGTGGCGATTTAGCAAGTTTCGGGTCGCTTTTTCGATAGACGGCGCGGCGCAGGCCTGGGCGCGACTTGCGGTCACGATCAGGGCAAACCCCGCTACACTGCGGTTGCCTGGGATGTATATCCCCGCCCGCACAACTCCCCCGAGGACTTCGAGCATGACTGCCCGTTTCGACTCCACGACGCTCGATGCCTACACGAAGGACGCCGCCCGTTACAGCCAGGAATGGCTGGATCAGCCGCCTCCGAACGACCTCTACGCATTGCTGGAAACGCATCTGGTGCCGCAAGGCACGACCGCCGAGATCGGCTGCGGCAACGGCCGCGATGCGGGATGGCTGGCCGAGCACGGCTACGAGGTCACTGGCTTCGACGCATCGCCGGGCCTGCTTGCCGAAGCGCGCCGTCTGCATCCGGAGATCGAGTTTCGCGAGGCCACCCTGCCGGCGCTCGAGGAGATCGAGGAACGTTTCGACAATATCGTCTGCGAGACGGTGATCATGCATTTGCCGGCCGAATCGATTCCTCTCGCCGTGGATAATCTCAGGCGCCTCTTGCGACCGAACGGTGTGCTGTATCTGTCATGGCGCGTCACCGAAGGCGAGGACACACGTCAGCCCGACGGGCGGCTGTACGCCGCCTTCGAGCCCAAAGTGGTCGTGGACGCGCTCGTCGACTGCGCGATTCTGCTATTCGAAGACGTGACGAGCGAAAGCTCGGGCAAGCGGATCTGCCGGGTCATTGCCTCGAAGAATCTCGGCGGCGTCTGATCACTCAATCCCTAGCCGGGCGCGAATCGCCGGCAGCATATGCTCGACCGCCGCGCGCCCTTCGGCAATTGCCGGCGCCGCGCGGTGAAAATCGAAAATGCCCATGCCGCCCAGGCGCGGCTGAATCAGGATGTCGGCGGGCTCTCCCGCCAGACGGCTGCGCGTGATCCGCACCTGCATGATGTCGATGCTCTGCGCGACCGAACTCAGCATCGACGGCACCCGGGCGCTCGGCTCGGGCGCGACGCGCACGTCGGCTGCCACCTCGTCCTCCGAAGGCGCGAGCCAGCGCGGCCACGGCTTGCCGTTCTTGCGCAACGAACCGGGCGGCGGCGCGGTCGGATCGATCACCGGCGACGCTGCAGCGGTGAGGCCGCCGAAGTCGCGGCCATTGAGAATGTCGTTGTTCAGATCCACCGCGATCACGCAATCGGCACGCATGCCGCGCGCCACCGACACCGGCACGGGATTGCTCAGACCGCCATCCACGAGCCACACACCGTTATGCCACACCGGCGTGAAAATACCCGGAATTGCGATCGACGCTCGCACTGCATCCACCACACTGCCGTCCTGCAACCATGTTTCGCGGCCCGAATCGAGTTCAGTCGCCACCGCGGCAAAAGGCATCTGCAACTGGCTGATCTCACGTCCGTTGAACCGGTTGGCGAACACCTGGATCACCTTGCGTCCACCCAGCAGGCCGCCGGAAATGCGCAGGTCGAGCAGACGCAGCACCGTCTGCCAGGTCAGACGCGACACCCAATCCTCCAGCCAGTCGAGATCGCCGTTCGCATAAACCGCCGCGACCAGCGCGCCGATCGAGGTGCCGCACACGACGTCCGGCTTGATGCCCGCGTCATGCAGCGCGCGGATGGCGCCGATATGCGCCCAGCCCCGCGCAGCGCCGCCGCCGAGCACGAGACCAATGCGCGAGTGAGCACGTCGCCGCAGCATGTTTTCTCCTTGTCGTCCTATCGTCCACGTATCACGTCGGAACGCGATGTCGTATAGACCTTGTGAAACGCATCGAAGTGCACGTTGAAGAAACCCTCTTCCGTCACGCCGCCCTCGCGCCACTTCCAGCTCCAGACGGTCTCGGGCTTGAGCGGAAACACCGCCACCTGGCCCGGTTTGCCGAGCAGACGGCGTACTTCGTCCTCGGTCATGCCGGGCTGGATCTTCGCGAAGTTGGCCGCGGTCAGCACCTGGGTAATGGCTTGCAGCTTGCCGTCACGGTCGATGTCGACCATATAGGTGTTGAGCCCCTGCGGGCCGCGCGGATATTCGAGGCGCTTCGAGCCGTCGGTAAACGTGCGTTCGGTTTCCGGCTTGCCCATCTGGTTGCGAATTTCCGCCTCAGTCGTCACGCCGGGCGTGAGGCCCTTGAGCAACAGCGCGTCCGGCTTGATGGCGTTGAACAGTTCCTTGAGTTTTTGCACAGCACGTTGGCCCTGTTGGTCGTCGCAACCGGCCAGCGCGAGCGAAGCGGCCAGCACGGCGACGGTGAGCAATCGGTAGTTCGATGCCATCTGGGAAGTGGGGATACGGTCCGTTATGTGAAGGTTTAACGACAGGATAGCAAAAGCTCACCCGCGGACGCAGCGAGGCGGCCCGGCGGGCAGCCTCACCGGAAGGACAGACATGCGGCGACGATGCAGCGCAGTGCGCCGCGCCTGCTACCGGCGAGACTCAACGGAACAAGGGACGGGGAATGGATGGACCACTGAAAGTGCCACGCGGCAGAGCTTATCCGCGCGCCACGAAGGCATGCACAAACGGAGGGAGACTCGCCGCGGGATGACCGAGCTACAGATGGGATGAAGAGAGACCCAAGACGACACGCAGCGGTCCGGCTGAACGAAGCAATCAGCCGCAGATGGCCGCTGACCCTACGCTTTCGCCCGTGACAGACCGCTGCACACGGCCGTCTGGTCCCTCGACTATTTTGCCCAGGTGGCGATAATTTAGACGCATTAAATTGATTGTGCGAGCCAGCGTTTACACTGAATCTTCTGATGAATGGACGCTGACTAGCGCACCGCAAATCCTGCCCGTCCGACACCCTGCAACACCGAGTCATTTTGCGGCGTGTGGATGCGTGCGCACAGCACATCGCGGTAGTGACGTTCGAGCGGATTATCACGGCTCAAGCCCGGATTGCCGCTCGCCTCCACGGCCAGTTGCACCGCTTCGATCGCCTGATTCGTCACCGTGTATTTGACGAGCGGTGCCTCGTCGAGCGCCACCCGCTCGATGTGCGCCGTCGCATCGAGCAGCACGCGGTTGCTGAACAGCAGCGCATCGATGCGGCCAAGCGTTTGCTGAAACGACGCGAGACTCGCGAGCGGCGCACCGAGATTGGCGGGCGCGCGAGTCGTCGCCCAATGCACGAACCAGTCGCGCGCAGCACGCGCCACCCCGTCGTACACCGCCGACAGCAACACGCTCATCCATGCCATGCCAAGGGCGTCCAGTCCGGCGCCCGGCGCGCCGGGCAACTGGATGTCGACGGCATGCTCCGCCGGCACGAAGACGTTGTCGAAGACGATTTCATGGCTACCCGTCGCGCGCATGCCGAGATGATTCCACAACGCACCGACCCGCACGCCAGGCGTATCGCGTCGGACGAGCCACACGCCGACACGCGGCAGTGTTTCGTCGCTGCGCGCCCACACCGCCAGCCACGTCAGGCCGGGGCTGCCGGTCGAATAGATCTTGCTGCCGTTGATAATCCAGCCGTCGCCGCTACGCGCAGCGAGCGTGCCGGGCAGACCGCCGCGAGCCGGCGTGCCGAGTTCGGGCTCGACCCGCAAAGAATTGATCAGCGCGCCGTCGCGAACGGCTTCGCGGGCGACCTGCTGACGCAACTCACGCGGCCAGTTCTGGTTGCCCTGCAAGCGATGATGAAACAGATACTGCATGACCAGCACGAGCGCCGTGGATGGCTCGCCACGCGCCACCGCACGCACTACCTTCAGTGCTTGCGGCAGGCTGGCGCCCGCACCACCGAGATAGGCCGGCACCGTCAGCGACAGCAGATCGTGCTGATGCAGGCGCGCCAGATTGGCATGGGGAAAATCGCCGCTACGGTCGTAGTCTGCGGCGCTTGCCGCGAACTCGCCGGTCAGTTGCTCAAGCAAGGCATCGAACACGTCGCTATCAAGCGGCGGATGGCGTCGCGCCGCGGCGTGCGCGGCGGTGGGTTCGAACTCGGGGGCGTTCATCGCAACTCCGGCGCGGCCGCGCTGTGGCGGCCGTGGTTATGTTCAGGCCTGCTGACGGCTCAAGGATACTTAAGGACTCGGGGGCCGGCAGTTCACAAGTTTAAGGCACAGGAAAACTGCGGTCGAAGCTCGCTTTGACATCGAGGCGCGCGGGAATGACGCTGGCGGCTGTGTAGGTGTCGGCGGTACGCTGCTGCGCCGCGATCACACCGTCGTCAATCGCGACCGGATGCACCTGACCGCGTTGATAGACGGTTTTCAGCACGTCGGGCGGCAAGCCAGTCACGCGCGACTGCATCGCTGCGACCTCCTCGGGATGCGACAGCGCCCACTGCTGGCCAAGCGCCACGCGCCGCAGGAAGTCCGCTAGCACCGCACGTTTATCGGCGATGGCGCGTTCGGTCGCAACCTGGTAGCTCAGCCCTTCCGACAGGCCGACGCCATTGACCAGAATACGGTCGTGATCGCGGGACTCGCTTAACGCCGTGTATGGATCCCACACGGACCAGGCATCCACGCTGCCCGATGCAAGCGCCGCCTTTGCATCAGCTGGCGCGAGGAAGACCAGCGTGACATCGGAGAGCGGAATATTGGCCTTTTTCAGGGCCGCGAGCACGAGGAAGTGACCGATCGAGCCGCGCGTCGTGGCGATACGCTTGCCCTTCAGGCTCGCCACATCGGTGAGCGGCGAATGCGCGCCGACGACGATCGCGAGATCGACCGGATGCGAGCGCGTCGCGGCCACCGCGCGCACCTGGGCGCCTGCTGCAAGCGCGAACACCAGCGGCGCGTCGCCGAGGCCACCCACATCCACGGCACCCGCGTTCAGTGCCTCACCGAGTGGCTGTGCGGCAGGAAAGTTGAACCATTCGATCTGGTACGGCAGATCCTTCAGTTGCCCCGACGCTTCGAGAATGCCGCGTGTTTGCAGCGCCTGGTCGCCGACTTTCAGCACGGGCAGATCGGCGGCACACGCCATGTCAGGCCATGTGGTCAGACCCACTGAGGTCAATGCCAACGCTGCCAGTACAGACGCCTTTGCAAACGCCTTTGCAAATGCTGTTGCCACCACGTCACGAAGACGCGGCGAGGCCATCCCCGCAACAAACGCAAGAGGCGTGAAAAACCCACGGGAGAGAAAACGTGTTGTCGTCATATCGTTCGCTACGGACTAGTCAGCAACGACGATACGGCACGTACTTGTATAAGACAAACGCATTATTCTTCTAAGCAAATATGCGGATCTTGCTACGCACGGCAGCGTGAACCGGCCTCATTGCAGGTATCATCGAACGCACGATTTGCTTGCCCTTACCTCATCGCTCAACATGAAGATCGACGATATCGACGCCTATGTCGCCGTCATCCGCGCCCAGTCGCTGCAGCAGGCCGCGCAGACACTCGGCCTCACGCAACCGGCCATCACGCGCCGGCTGCAAAACTTCGAGGAAGCGTTGGGCATCGAACTGCTCGATCGCAATACGCGTCCGCTAAAAGCCACCGCAACCGGACGCGTCGTCTACGAACAATGCCGCGTCATCCAGCGCGAACTGGACGTGCTGCGCGGGTTGGTCGCGAACGATTCGCCGCCGGTCGGCGCACTGCGCCTGGGCGTCGCGCAGACGATCGCCGATATCGCGTTGCCCGATGCCATGCGCGAACTACGCACGGCCTACCCCGAGTTACAGGCGCGTGCCTCGAGCGGCTGGGGGAGTCAGTTGCTGCAACGGGTGGAAGCCGGCGAACTCGATGCCGCGGCAATGTTGCTCCCGGCCAACAAGACGTTCGCCGAGTCGCTCGCCGCGCGCTCGCTGGGACGCGTCAAACTCGCCGTCGTGGCGCCGCATGGCACGCTGAAAAAACGCGCGCATACGCTGGCGGAATGTCAGGCGATCGGCTGGGTGCTGAATCCGGATGGCTGCGGGTTTCGCGAAGGTCTGCTGCGTGCCTTGACCGGTCTCGGTCTCACGCTGAAGCTGAACATGGAGACGCTCGGCACCGAACTGCAATTGCAGCTCGTCGCCGACGGCAACGGCTTGGGGCTCGTGCCGCTGCCCTTGCTACAGACGAGCCGTTACGCAGCCGCTCTGGACGTGGTGACCGTGAGCGACTTCAAGCCGCTGATCGATATCTGGCTCGTGCATCCGCGCGTGCTCGGCAAGCTGCAGCAGCCCGTGGAGCGTTTCGGCGCCGCCGTCGAGCGGCAATTCAAGGCGGCACGGCTGCAATCTCAGGCAGCCTGAGGACAAGACAAACCAACGCGCGCGCATGCCTGCTTCGGCATGCAGTGCGCGTTGGACCGGCTTGCGCGACCCTCAAAACAGCAAGGGCTACCGCTCAGATCACGTGAAACCCATGTGTGCCATCGCGCGCCAGTTGCGCGACCAGTCCGTACTCCCAGTCCAGATAGGCCTGCATCGCTTCGTGCGCGTTATCCGTGCCCTCGTAAGGACGACGATAACGATCGATGCGCGGTGACGCGAGATGCGTCTCGCCGCTCTCGAGCGGCAGACCCGCCGCGATCCACGCCGTCGTCCCACCCGTCAGCACCTGCACCGGCTTGCCCGTCAATTCGGCCAGTTCCGGCGCAGCGAAGCGTGCGAGCGCACTGGTCCCGCAGGTCACCACATAGCGTTGCGCTTCCGGCAAGTTGGGCAGCGCATCCGCCAGTTGTCCGCGCAACGCAAACCACGCACCGGGAATATGCCGCGCTACATAGTTCGCGCTCGCCGTGAAATCCAGCACGACGGTGCCGGGCGCACGCAGCAGTATCGCGAGGTCCGTCGGCGAAATCTCGTCGACAACAGGCGGCGTCACCGCGTTGCGCGCGACCGGCGCTGCGCCCTCTTCCGTGAAATCGGCCGGCGTCAGACCATCGACCACGTACACCTCGACATTCATCTGCGCGAGCCACGAGGCCGTCATGTTTGCGCGCACGCCGTCGCTGTCCGCGAGAATCACGCGGGCACCGCGCACCGGCGCGAACATATCGGTCTCCTGCACAAGCTGCCCGCCAGGCGCGCTGCGAAATCCGGGCACATGGCTCGCCTGGTACTCCTGCGGCGAACGCACGTCGAAACGATAGATCGTGCGCACGGCTTCCTCTGCCCAGCGACGCGCTTCGTCGCGCGAAGTGCGGCCCACTTCAGCGCGATCGGCCACTGCGCGCGCCGAGGCCGCTGCAGCGACCCGCACCGAATCGACGGTGACCGGATCGAAGCGCTTCGTGCTGCCGTGCGCCAGCGTTTGCCCGGCGAGCGTCCAGCCGATCGTGCCGTTACGTAACGCCGCAATGGGATTGGGCACGCCCGCATTGATCAGCGATTGCGCACCAATGATGCTGCGCGTGCGTCCGGCGCAGTTGACAACGATCTGCGTCGACGGGTTCGGCGCGAGTTGCCGCGCGCGCAGCACCAGTTCGGCACCCGGCACGCTGATGCTGCCGGGAATGTTCATGGTCTGATACTCGTCGAAGCGGCGCGCGTCGAGCACGACCACGTCGGCGTCGCTGTCGAGCAGTTCCTGCAATTGCGGCGCTTCGAGCGACGGTGTATGCCGTTCGCTTTCCACCAGTTCGCCAAAGGCCTTGCTCGCCGAGTTGACGTCCTGAAACAGTTCGCCACCTGCGTCGGCCCAACCGCGCAAACCGCCGGCCAGCAATGTGACATCGGTGTAACCCAGTTCAACGAAACGGCGCGCCGCGCGCACCGCGAGCCCTTCGCCATCGTCGAACACCACGATCGGCACGCTGCGGCGTGGCAACCGCAACGGCGCGTCCAGTTCAAGCTTCGATAACGGAAGATTGGCGGCGAACAGCGGATGGCTGCGTGCATGCGGATCTTCCTCGCGTACGTCGAGCAATGCGATTTCGCGGCGCTCGAGTAATGCGCGGCGCACGTCTTCGAATGAACGGCTACGGAATTCAGTCTCAATGGTCATGAGATTGCGATCTCCTTCGATACATTCCAGATATTCGGCAACACGTCGTTGGAATAACCGGAGATAAATGTCTTGCGGCCACCCTCCCCGGGGTAAACCGAGCGCGACACCGCCCCGATATTTGCACCATAAACGTGAATGCTGACCGACACGCGGTCGTCGTATGCATTGCTAACCCGATGAATGTCGCCAATGCGCGGCGAGACCGCATCGACGGCACCAGTTTCGAGCCGCCTTGCCCCATCAGAAGCAATCACCGTGCCGCTTTCGTCGAGACAATATGGCTGTGCGATTTCCGCACCACGCAAGACACCAATCAGGCCCCAAACGGTGTGGTCGTGAACCGGCGTGGCCTGTCCTGGCCCCCAGACAAAACTCACCACAGAGAAGCGCTGACGAGCATCCGCGTGCAGAAGGAATTGCTGATAGCGCTCGGGGTCTGGACGCGCGTACGCGTCGGGCAACCAGTCGTCGTGCGCAACCAGTTCACGCAGCGCGGCGCCGCCCGCTTCCAGCAGACTGGCTTCGGGGAGAGCATCGTCGAGTAACGATGCGATCCGCTCGACAAATGTGCGCAAGCGGTCAAGCCGCAAGATCTGGCTCATGACGTAATGGAAAAAATGAGGGTCGAGAAAAGGTGCGGCGGCGCTGGCGGCCTTCAGGGTCCGCGCGACGCTCTGTTCTGGTTCGAGATCGGGTTGACGACGACCTGGTCTAGTGTACGCACATCCGCAGCGGGATGGGGCCGCTGCGCCGCAGCGACACCGGCGGCGCAGACGGCATTGTCATCTTGAGCGGATTGTCCTCAGTCGAACACGTCCGGCTCATTGGCGACCACACCCTCCAGCAGGCTCTGGAATGCAAACAATGCGCCACCCGCTCGCCCCACCTGCTCGTGCGTCAATGTGGCAATGTCGTGTGGGATAGGTTGCGGCTTGCCAGCCGCCTCGGCGAGCAATTGCGCGTGACAGGCATTGTCGAGTGCGATGTACCACCACGCCGCTGCCTCGACGGTCGGTCCCGCGGTCAGGATGCCGTGGTTCTTCAGAATGACCGCGCGATTCGGGCCAAGCGCTGTTGCAATGCGCGCCCCTTCTTCCGTATCGAGCACGACACCACGAAAATCGTCAAACAGGGCGTGGTCCTGGTAGAACGAGCACGAGTCTTGCGTGAGCGGATCGAGCGTGCGTCCAAGCGTCGACCAAGCCTTGCCATACAGCGAGTGCGTGTGCGCAGCGGCCACGACATCGGGCCGTGCTTCATGAATCGCGGCATGAATCGCGAAAGCCGCCTGATTGACGGGCCCCTCGCCCACCACGATCTCGCCTTGCGAATTCACCAGCAGCAGGTCGGAAACGCGAATCCGGCTGAAATGCTTGCCGAACGGATTGACCCAGAAGTGATCGGGCCATTCCGGATCGCGCGCCGTGATGTGACCCGCAAGGCCTTGATCGAAACCGTAGCGCGCGAAAATGCGAAATGCGACAGCGAGCCGCTCTTGCCGATAGCGGCGCTCCTCAGCGACGCTCGCGCGCGGCGGCACTTCATCGAACCAGAATTTGCGCAGCGGCGCATGGCGTTGCAACGTCGACGTTTCTGTAGCGGGAACAGCAGGCAGAGATAGATCGGTCATTGTTCCTCCGTTCAGGCTGCCACGCGTTCGCTGCGAGCAATGCGCTCGCGCGTGGCGGGAATCAGCGCGCGGCCATAGTCGATCGCATCTTCAAGCGGGTCGAAGCCGCGGATCAGGAAGGTGGTCACACCCAACGCATAGTACTCCGCGAACGTGTCGGCCACCTGCTCCGGTGTGCCGACCAGCGCCGTCGAATTCGAACGGCCGCCGATTTCCTTGGCGATCGCGGTCCACAAGCGCTCGTCGACTCGATCCGCCTCGCCTGAAGCCGCCAGCAAGCGGCGGGCACCTTCGCTCTGCGCGGGGCCGCCTACGCCCAGACCCTGGGCGGCACGCAACCGCTTGGTCTCTTCGAGAATATGCTCAGCGCGTTCCCATGCCGCGGCTTCGGTATCCGCCAGAATCGGCCGGAACGATACCGAGAAGCGCACCGTGCGGCCATGCTTCGCGGCTTCCGCGCGCACCCGAGTGACCTGCTCGCGCACCTGCGCCTTCGATTCGCCCCACAGCGCGTAGACGTCAGCATGCCGGCCGGCGATTTCAAGCGCGGGTGCCGAGGCCCCGCCGAAATACACCGGAATATGCGGTTGCTGCACCGGCTTCACTTCGGAGAAACCGCGCTCGAAGCGGTAGTACTTGCCCTCGTGATCGAACGGCGTATCCGAGGTCCAGATGCGGCGCAGGATCGACACGTACTCGTCGGTGCGTGCGTAGCGCTCGTCGTGCGACAGGTAATCGCCGTCGCGGCGTTGCTCGGCGTCGTCGCCGCCGGAGATGATGTGCACGGCAAGGCGGCCGCCCGAGTAGTGATCGAGCGTCGCGAGCTGACGCGCGGCTAGCGTCGGCGCTACAAAACCGGGCCGGTGAGCAAGCATGAAATGCACGCGACTTGTCACGCTCGCGGCCTGCGCGACGGTCAGCAGCGCGTCGGGGCTGGTCGAGTGATGCGGAACGAGGATGCGGTCGAAGCCGGCGTTCTCGTGGGCCCGTGCGAACTGCTCCACGTAACCGGTATCTATTGACGGGCCTTGCGGCGCGTGCGTTTCCGAGACCTTGCGAGTCTGGATCATGCCGATGAATTCGACTGCCACGATGCGTCTCCCCGATGATCGACAGAACGCCGGACGCGCTGAACGCGGGCCGGCGGCGACACCCCGGACGGGATGTCAGGCAAGCCTCAAAGGTAGCACCGCAACATGCGTTCGTTAAATATTGATAGCCGATAAAGATATCGCAATTGCATGTTTGTGACGGCTCGAAGCGGTTGCTAACCTCCCTCCGCGACAGCATGTTCCGGCCGTTCCGCGAACTGTCCCGGCCAATTCATGCTTGCCGCTTTTTCCGCGGCTTCCTTCCGCTTCCTGTTTGCGTTTTCCTCTTCGTGGAACTACACCGATGACCGCTTTTCGCTCCGACCGCCGCCGGATTCTGCACACCCTTGCCGCCTGGGGTCTCGCTCCCGCTGCGGCGTGGCTCGCTGCGACGGATGCGCTGGCTGCAGAGCCCACCCTGGTATTTGGCGATCAGGCCGGCGGACTGCGCGCGCTAGCCGAAGCGGCCCACGTGCTGGACGGCACACCCTATGCGTTTCGCTGGGCCAACTTCCAGGGCGCTGCGCCGCTCTTCGAGGCGCAGCGCGCGAACGCGGTCGATCTCGCGCCCGCGGGCGATCTGCCGGTGCTCGCGGCGGCAATCGGCGATCCGTCGCTGAAGATTGTCGCGACCCGCGTCGGAACGCCGACCTCGCTCGGGATCGTCGTCCAGGCCGACTCGCCACTACGGCATGTAGCCGATCTGAAAGGCAAGACCGTGGTGGTGTCGTCGGCGCGCGGCAGCATTTCGCAATACCAGTTGTATGGCGCGCTGGCCGAAGCCGGACTCACGCGTGACGACGTGAACGTGCGCTTCGTGCTGCCCGTCGACGCCTTTGCGGCGTTCGAGGCGCGCCAGCTTGAAGTATGGGCGACCTTCGATCCGTATTTCGGCACCGCTGTGCAGCGCGGAGGCCGCGTATTACGCGACGGCTCCGGCATCAACACCGGACTTGCCTTCATCACCGCTTCGGGCGCAGCGGCCGCGGACCAGGCGAAGCGCCCGGCGTTGAGCGATGCGCTGCAACGCTTTCGACGCGCCGGCGCGTGGGCCGTCGGACATCCTGAAGCGTACGCGCAGGTGTATGCGACGGTGACGCGCCTCCCGATCGAGACGGCGAGAGTCATCACCGCTCGCGCCGCCTTGCAGCAACGGCCCGTCAGCGACGCGGACATCGCAGCGCTGCAAAAGGTCGCCGACCGCGCGTTCGAGCAACAGATCCTGCCGTCGAAGGTGGATGTGCGAGCGATCACGGCGCAAGGCCTCGGTTAGAGATTTTTGAGCATGTTCGTGCCGCGGCCTCGCTGGGCACTGTCTGATTGCGCCAATGGGCTAGCCGGCACGCCAACCAGGATTGCCACGATGCTGCCGGTACGAAACAGCATGTACGTATGCCTCGCCCGTCCGTATTCGCTCCTGGCCTCGTTGGCGGCGTGCCGGACGTCCCTTCAAACCCTGCCCTTGACAACGGAAGAAGGCCCGCCCAAACGGCGGAAAACCTCACCCCCTTGCCATGAGAGAAGCGCGGCACACCCAAATAAAACCTCGCGCATGCGCTTGACGAGAGCTAAAGAAAGCGCAACGTCCCGATCGACCCCAAACAATTGCGCAAGCAGTACAACCGCCGCGTCCTGCACCCCCACCCCAGCGGGAACAAAAAACGCAGCATGCCTGACAGCCTGAGTGAGGCCTTCAATAGCCAAAGCCCCGCTCAAAGAAACAGGATGCCCCAGTAACGCTAAAGCCCAATAAGTCTCAAGCGCGCCAAGCAGATACCCACTCAGTTGCCAGAGAAACGCCCTCAGTAAAAGCCCGCTGCGAGACAAAAGCGCATCGATATCGGCATCAAGCTGGCGCCCATCGACCGCCGGCAGGAGCGAACCCGTGGAGCCTAACAACCTCCCAGCCCACCGCTCGATGGCATAAAAAACCCCGCCCCGCCTAATGAGGACCACAGCGATAACAGGCAAAGGCAACGACAGAAGCAAAGCCATTCCAATCGTGCGCACGACCCCAGCCTGATGCGTAGCCGCCACGATCAACACCAGCCCGAGCGCCGAATAAACATACTGCACGGCCATGGTCACCATGACCTCGACGACAACTGAGGCACTGACTCCGCTCAGATCGTTCACACGCCAGGCGGCAAGCCGAATCCCGACAATCTCCCCGCCAATCCCCGCTGCGGGCAACAAGCGGCTCACGGCTTCACGAACCGTCGCCACCCACCAAAGAAATATCAGCGATGCCCGCTTACCCAGCAACAGATGCCACGCATACGCATCGAGCAACAACGGCAGTGCATGAAACGGCACAAGCCACAGCAACGCAAACCCCGCTTGCCCAATGATCTGAATCAGACCGCCGACACCCTCGTGCAGCACGAGCCCAATCAGGATCGCGATCCCGATCGGCAAACCGGCCCATTGCAGGCGCTTCATGACGCTTGCGCACCGCGGCGATGCCACTCGCCGAACACGTCGGCAAAGCCGCCGCGCGTCGCCCCGGCCGCCTCGATAGCCGCCGCCACGCGCGGCGACAGCAACGCGGCCAATTCGTCCGCATGCCGATAGTCGCGCATGCCGGCGCTCAACGCGCCCTCACCCGCCGTGGCCGGATGGCAATAGATCTCGCCCACGCCGTCCGGCAAGCGCGCCAACGCATCGAGCAGGACACCCTCGGTCATCTGCCCCGTCCTGGAGATGCCGACCACATAGTCGTTGTGCGCGATACCGGCATGATCGAGGCGGTCCCGCACCAGGCCAATCCACGGTTTAAGCCACAGCGGTTCGTTGGATTCGTATGGCAGACGCACCGCACGCATGCCGTAGTCGGGGCCAATTTCGAGGATCAGCCCGAGCACCGTCGGATGCAGATGGAAGTGCTTATGGGTATTGACGTGATCGAGCGGCAGCCCGGTCTTCGCGAATGCTTCGAACTGCGCGCGGATTTCCAGTGCGAGTTGCTTGCGCACGGACGGTAGACAGAAAAATCGAAAGCCGTCGCGCACCATATCGTCGCCGAAACGGCCCTCCGGACCGACCAGCGCCGGAATCGCCTCGCGCGGCAGGAGCGCCGCGCCATCGGCCAGCACCAGATGCAGGCCGACCCGCAATTCCGGCAGCCGCCGCACGCGCGCGAGCGCATCGCGCGCGGCCGGCGCGGCGACCATCAGGCTCGCTGCCGTCAGCACACCGTACAGATGCGCACGCTCGACTGCCTCGTTGACCCGTTCGTGCAAACCGAAATCGTCCGCAGTGAAGATCAGCGTGCGCTGCGAAAGCCGAGCCTCGTACGCCATCACGCTTCGTGAGCGCGCAGGAAGCGGAAAAACTCCACGCCTTCGCGCAGACGCCGCTTCATCATGTCCCAGCTCAGCAGCATCTCGCGCACGATCTCCCAGATCTTCGAGGGCCGGAAATAGAAGCGCTTGTAGAAGCTCTCGACATGGTGATAGATCTCTTCACGCGACAGATGCGGATAGCCGATCGCCGCGAGCTGCACCCCTTCCTTGCTCACCAGGTTGATCACCTTGTTCTCCTGCAGCCAGCCGTTTTCCACCGCCTGGTTGTAGAGCGTCGTTCCCGGATAAGGTGCCGCGAGCGACACCTGGATCGTGTGCGGGTTGATTTCCTTTGCGTACTCGATCGTCTTTTCGATCGTCTCCTGCGTCTCGCCCGGCAGCCCCAGGATAAAAGTGCCGTGAATCTTGATGTCGAGCTTGCGGCAGTCTTCGCTGAAGCGTCGTGCGATATCCGTGCGCAGGCCCTTCTTGATGTTCAGCAGGATCTGGTCGTCGCCCGATTCATAGCCCACCAGCAGCAGACGCAGGCCGTTTTCCTTCATGATCTTCAGCGTCGCATACGGCACGTTGGCCTTTGCGTTGCAGGACCATGTCACGCCGAGCTTGCCCAGCCCGCGTGCGATCTCTTCGACACGTGGCTTGAAGTCGGTGAAGGTGTCGTCGTCGAACATGATCTCCTTGACTTCAGGCATGTTGTCGCGGATCCACTTCACTTCTTCGAGCACGTTCTCTACCGAGCGCGTGCGGTAGCGGTGACCGCCCACCGTTTGCGGCCACAGGCAGAAGGTGCACTTCGAGCGGCAGCCGCGGCCCGTGTAGATCGACACGTACGGATGCTTCAGATAGCCGATGAAGTAGTTTTCGATTTTCAGGTCGCGCTTGTAGACAGGTGCTACAAACGGTAGCTCATCCATGTTCTCGAGGATCGGGCGCGCCTCGTTGTGCTCGATCGAACCGTCCGCAGCGCGATAGCTCAAGCCCTGGATCTGCGCAAGCGGTTTGCCCGCCGCCACTTCCTGGCAGGTGAAATCGAATTCTTCACGGCAGACGAAATCGATCGCTTCGCTTGCGGTCAACGAGTTGTGCGGATCGACGGCGACCTTTGCGCCCACCATGCCGATCATCACCGACGGTTTGCGCTTCTTCAGATCCTGCGCAAACATCGCATCCGTTGGAAACGACGGTGTACTCGTATGAATGATGACGAGGTCATACTGCTGCGCGATATCGAGCGAAGCCTCCACCGAGAGACCATCCGCCGGCGCGTCGAGCACGCGGCTATCCGGCACCAGCGCCGCGGGCTGCGCGAGCCATGTCGGATACCAGAACGAACGGATCTCACGCTTCGCCTGATAGCGCGACCCCGCGCCGCCATCGAAACCGTCATACGACGGGGCCTGCAAAAACAGCGTCTTCATATGTGCTCCGCTATCTGCCTTGATTCTGATTTCTGGAAAGTCGTTAAAGCCGATGATACTGTTCTACCGCCGCAGCGCCACAACACCAGCGTGACGCCGCACCAGGTGCCCAATCCGCAGACGTTTTCATCCACGATCGGAGAGTTCCACAATCGACGCACGCGTCTGCGCCACGCGATTGACGACCGACATCCGCGCGCCGCGCCAGACGACATGCGAGCCGAACACCGCGCCGAGCCATTGCAAGGCGAGCAGCGTGTCGCGCAGCGGCACGAGCGGCAGATCGCGCCAGAAGGTGCGCGAAATGCGAGCGCTGCGGGCATGCAACAGCACGCGCGCGAACAGGCCGGTTGCCGCACTGATCGACAGCGTCAGCGCCATCAATGGATGAGTGCCCGCCCCGCCAGTAGTTCCATCGATCAGTCCATTACCCAGCCCGACCGCCAGCAGCGCGCTGACCAGCAGCCACGGCGTCGTAAACGTAATGATCAGCGAGGCGAACCCCGAGCGATTCACCGAGCGGATCGTACGCAACCAGCGCAATTCGCGCAGCCACAAGGTGGTGAAAGTGGGCTCGATCACGTCAGTGGCGACCATCACCGACGAAAGCACCGTATTCAACCCAAGCGCGCGTGCATGTTCGGCGAGCCAGTAGTCGTCGGCCAGGCAATCCTTGAGGGTCTCGAAGCCGCCGATGTTCTCGAGCGTCGTGCGTCGCAACGCCAGCGTCGCACCGAAGCCGAAACGGCGCGAGCCACCCGCATGCGCGACGCGCACCGACGGCGCAAACCATTCGTTGATGAACAGCGCCCCCACCCTCGGCCAGAAGCCACCCACGCTCTGCGCCCGGTACAGGCAGGTGACGACGCCCGTGTCGGGGTCGGCGAGCGGCGCGGTGACGGTGTCGAGGTAGTCCGGTTCAACGGCGATGTCGCTATCGGCAAGCACAATGATGTCATGGCGCGCACGCTGCGCCATGTTGATGAGGTTGCTGACCTTCAGGTTGCTGCCGTGCACGCGCGAATCGATCACGAGTTCGATGTCGCAATGCGGATACGCCGCCTGCAGCCGCCGCACTACGCCGATGGCCGGGTCGACCGGCGACGAAACCCCGCACAGTAACTGAAAGCAGGGATGCGCCTGCTCGCAAAACGTCACCAGGTTTTCGTACAGACGCGGCTCGGTCCCGCACAGCGGTTTGAGCACGCTGACGGAACTCCAGCCCACATGACGCACAGCAGCACGCTTGCTAAAAAACGGCATCGCGACAGCGGCAACACCGGCATACACCGTGGCGGCACAGCACGTCAGAACCAGCAGCCACTCCAGACCAGATAGCGAATGCACCGTCATTGGCCACCTCTCCCGCTGCCGGTAGCACGCAACCCGGCGATAGCAGGACAAATCGACAAAAGATGCATGGATACGCTCGCTCGCAAGATCGGAACTCCTTCTGCCTGCGTCGGAACAATTGGCATCGGAATGAGCCGCATTGTCGAAGCAACGTGTGCGAATGCTTTACTGTAATTTCCCGTAATACTTGATCGGCTTTATGACAGATAATCGAAAGCGAATAGACAGAGATCTATCGGTCAATAATGACCGACCGCTCTGGTTGCGCTTCTGTCAGCGACCGCAGAGATCAAACCTACGGGCGTACAAAACCATGACCAGCAAGGCTGACAGCCCGGTGTCCGGCCTTTGAAAGGCAATCGCCTGCACGTTCATGGTCGGAAAAATTGTAGCAGTCCCCGTGAAAACTTGCTTCATTACCGCCGTTCGCTCTAAACCGCCTTTTACAGGACTAGCAGGGATCTTTTACAGTTTTATAAAGCTGTGTTATTTGACTGACAATAATCGCGGCATTCTGGGGATACGCGCGGTACTTTCAGATAATGATCTGCTCAATGAGGCGAATTGCACTGGCTTGCCTCATTCGACTGGTCTGAACAAATGGTGCGTGGCGCATGCGACCGACGGCAGGCCAGGGTCCGATGACCCGGCCGGTCCGCTGCGTCCGGAGGTACTTTGCGTAGCCGACCTACGCGTGACGCAACGAACCGGCTGGCATCACGATCGCCGCCTGCCGCAGCGCAGCACGGATGCGTGGTCCGGCGCACCGACGGTGCGCCGTGCATCTGCTGTGCAGCAGCCATCTCACGCTAGCCCCAGCCGGACCTGCGATCTGTGCGACGTCACACGCAGACACCGCACGATTCACCACAACGACACCCTCACCCTGTCGGCGGTGTGGACTTGTTCACCGCGTCAGCGGGAATCGAAGCGCTTTGGCACAATCGATCTTTGCCTTTGCTGTCGACGGACTTACAGGCGTGCGAGCACATCGCTCCGCGCGAGCCGCGCGACGCACGGCTTCGGACGAACTTGCCATGATCCCTTTCTCGGTCCTCGACCTCTCTCCTATCACCGCCGGCGCGAGCGCGGCGCAGGCCTTCGCCAACACGCTCGATCTCGCCCAGCACGCGGAACAATGGGGATACCGGCGCTTCTGGCTCGCCGAGCATCACAATATGACCGGCATCGCCAGCGCCGCGACGTCGGTAGTGATCGGCCATGTGGCCGGTGGGACCAAAACGATACGCGTCGGCTCGGGTGGCGTGATGCTGCCCAACCATGCGCCGCTAGTGATCGCCGAACAGTTCGGCACGCTCGCATCGCTCTACCCGGGGCGGATCGATCTGGGTCTGGGCCGCGCGCCCGGCACCGATCAGACCACCTCGCGCGCCTTGCGTCGCGAGTTGCACGGTAGCGCCGACACGTTCCCGGACGATGTGGTCGAACTGCAGCGCTACTTCGCGGATCCGGTGCCCGGTCAGCGCGTGCGAGCAGTACCAGGCGCGGGGCTGCATGTGCCGCTGTGGCTGCTCGGCTCGTCGCTTTTTAGCGCGCAACTGGCCGCGGCGCTCGGTCTGCCGTTTGCGTTCGCGTCGCACTTCGCGCCGGACCATATGCTGACCGCGCTGCGCTTGTATCGCGCGCAGTTCCGCCCCTCGGCGGCGCTCGACAAACCCTATGCGATGGTTGGCGTGAACCTGTTCGCGGCCGACACCAACGAAGCGGCCTATCGCCTGTTCACTTCGCTGCAGCAGCAGTTTGTAAATCTGCGCCGCGGCACGCCTGGGCAGCTGCAACCGCCGGTGGACCGGATCGAAGCGGCGGAGATGGAACTGAACAGTGTCGCGCAATCGCTCGCATGCTCGGTGATCGGCGATCCGGCTACCGTTCGCGAAGGCCTGCTGTCGGTGATCGAGCAAACCGGCGCGGATGAGTTGATCCTGACCGCGCAGATTTACGATCACGCCGCGCGGTTGCACTCGTTCGAGATCGCCGCGCAGGTGCGCGATGAGATTGCCGGCGGTCAGTAAGTAAAAAGAGGCCGCGCGGTCGGCTCACCCCCTTACTGATTCGCCGGTACCGCCGCCAGCCCGTCGAGCAGCGCCTTATGAAACGCCTGCGGGTCCTGCATCTGCGGCGCGTGCCCCAGGTCCGCGAACTCGACGAGCGTGGCATGCGGAATCGTCCGCGCCGCGAGACGGCCCAGTTCCGGATAATGACCGATCTGCGCCCGCACCTCTGGCGGCGCAGCGTCCTTGCCAATGGCCGTCGTGTCCTTCTGGCCGATCATCAGCAACGTCGGCATCTGCAGTTCGCCCAGTTCATATACCACCGGCTGCGTATAGATCATGTCGTAGAGCAGCGCCGAATTCCAAGCGACGATCTGCTTGCCCGGCCCGCGGTACATGCCCGCCAGCATCTGCACCCACGGCTCGTAGTCGGCGCGCCAATGGCCCGCGTAGTAGGTGGACTGTTCGTAGCGGCGAATGCCGTCGGCCGTCGTCTTCAGCTCACGCTCGTACCATTGATCGACGGAGAGCGAAGGCACCCCTTTCGCTTTCCAGTCCTCGAGGCCGATCGGATTGACGAGCACCAGTTGCTGCGTCTCTTGCGGATACATCAGCGCATAGCGGATCGCGAGCATGCCGCCGGTCGAATGGCCGATCATCGTGACGCGGCTCACGCCGAGCGCGTCGAGCAGCGCATGCGTATTGCGCGCCAGTTGCTGGAAACTGTACTGATAGTGCTCGGGCTTGCTGGACTTGCAGAAGCCGATCTGGTCCGGCGCAATCACCCGGTAGCCGGCATCGCTCAGACGCTGGATGGTCGGCTCCCAGGTGGCCGCGCAAAAGTTCTTGCCATGGAGCAACACCGCCGTCCGGCCGTTGGGATGCACTGGCTTGATGTCCATATACGCCATATGCAAGGCAACGCCTTGCGAAGTGAAGTCGTATTGCTCGACTGGCGCCGGATAGTCGAAGCCTTGCAGTTCGGGGCCGTAGGCGGGACCGTCGTTGCCCGCGGCAGCGCCTGCTGTGGCAGGCCCGCTGGCGGCGCTATCGCCCTCGGCCCACGCTACGTGGGACGCGGCGCACACCGTCAGCACACAGGCGCTGAACAGGGCGAGCATAGAGGTTCGACTAACTTTCATACGCAATGGGTTCCGGCAGAATGGTTGAGCAAAATCAGCTTCGACGCGAACGCCCCCACAGCTCAACCCCTGGCGGCCTGCAATCGAGTGGCCGATTCTACGTTCCCCATCCGAATCCTGCTCCGACGCCCGCATCGGCCATCCGAAACCCGGCGCCGCCCATATTGCGCCGCACCATTCGTACCGCTATGCGCCGTTCCGCACGGACACCGCGAGCCTCGACTGCGATCTTGCGCAGGACACCGATAAGTTTGGCATCCACATAATCCAGACTATTCGCCGGCGGTAGATCAGTGCTAGAAATAGCAAACAATTGTCAATCGGAGGGCGACAGCAGCGCATATCTGGACCAGAATCAATAGAAAAACAAACCAGCAGATCCAACCGGGGTACAACATCAGCAACCACGTTGCATGGGACAGGTGTCAGCGCAAAAGCGTGAACGCCGCCCGAAACATGGAGACAAAAAATGGAAACTCCGGCAAGCCTCAACGATCTGCAACGCGCCACTCTGGCCATCGTCCTCGCAGGCGGACGCGGCACGCGGCTCGGGCCGCTCACCAACAAACGCGTCAAACCCGCCGTGCACTTCGGCGGCAAGTACCGGATCATCGACTTCGCGCTGTCCAATTGTCTGAATTCGGGCATTCGCCGCATCGCGGTCGTCACGCAGTACAAGGCGCACTCGCTGATCCGGCATGTGCAGCGCGGCTGGGGCTTCCTGCGCGGCGAGTTCAACGAGTTCATCGACCTGTGGCCCGCGCAGCAACGCGTCGAAGGTGGTCACTGGTACCGCGGCACGGCGGACGCCGTGTTCCAGAACCTCGACATCATCCGTTCGATCCGGCCGAAATACGTCGTCGTGCTGGCCGGCGATCACATCTACAAGATGGACTACACGCGCATGATCCGCGACCACGTCGAGAGCGGCGCGGACTGCACGGTGGGCTGTATCGAGGTGCCGCGCATGGACGCGGTGGCCTTCGGCGTGATGCACGTGGATGAGAACCGCCGCGTGACCGGCTTCGTCGAAAAGCCTGCCGATCCTCCCGCGATGCCGGGGCGCCCCGACATGGCGCTGGCCAGCATGGGCATCTACGTGTTCAACGCGGACTACCTGTACACGCTGCTCGACGAGAACATCACCACCGAAGACACCGACCACGACTTCGGCAAGGACATCCTGCCGCGCGTCGTGACGCAAGGGCATGCGATCGCCCATCCATTCAGCATGTCGTGCGTCTCCTCGGATCCGAACGTCGAGCCGTATTGGCGCGATGTCGGCACGGTCGACGCTTACTGGTCCGCCAATCTCGACCTCGCCTCGACGATCCCGACGCTCGACCTGTACGATCCCGACTGGCCCATCTGGACGCAACAGCAGCAGTTGCCGCCGGCCAAATTCGTGCGCGACATGAATGGCCTGCAGGGCTCGGCCACCAACCTGGTCGTGTGCGGCGGCTGCGTCATCTCCGGTTCGCAGATTTCGCGCTCGGTGCTGTCGTCGAATGTGGTTGTGAATTCTTTCTGTAACATCAATGAGGCAGTCTTGTTGCCGCAGGTCACGATTGGCAACAGTTGCCGGTTGCGCCGCGTGGTGATCGACCGCGGCTGTACGATTCCGGACGGCACGGTGATCGGTGAAGATCCGGTGCAGGACGCCGAGCGCTTCTACCGCACCGAAACCGGCATCGTGCTCGTGACGCCGGATGCGCTACGCGGCCAGAAGCCGGCGCAGTAGGATTGCGCGGTGGGGCAACCCAGTCGTCGAACCGCGCAGCCGGGCCGGTAACCTGCAAACCCGAACCAACACGCGCCATAACCGGAAACCTGCCCATGACGATTCGCGCCCTGCACGTCGCAAGCGAGCTGTATCCCCTCCTGAAGACAGGCGGTCTTGCCGATGTGGCGGGCGCCCTTCCCTCGGCGTTGATCGAGCTCGGTGCCGATGCGAGGGTGCTGTTGCCGGGCTTTCCATCGGTGGTGGCGGGCCTCACCGATCTGCGCCCGGTGGCCCAACTGGGCCGCCGGTTCGACTCGCCGAACGTGACGCTGGAACAGGGCACGCTGCCGGCCAACGGCCTCGTGGTCTACGTGATCCGCGCCGACACGCTCTACAACCGCCCGGGCAACCCCTACCTCGACGCGGAACACGTGCCGTACGGCGACAACGCCCAGCGCTTCGCACTGCTCGGCTGGGTCGCAGCGCAACTGGCGCAGCATCTCGATCCGGAGTGGGCGCCACAGATCGTCCACGCACACGACTGGCACGCGGGCCTCGCTCCCGCTTACCTGCGAGCGGCCGAGCGTCAACACGGCCGGGCCTTCGCACGCAGCGTATTCACGGTGCATAACCTGGCCTATCAGGGCGTGTTTCCGGCTCATCTGTTCGGCCAGCTTGGGTTGCCGGCCGACTTCTTCCATATGCAAGGCATCGAGTTCTACGGGCAGATGTCGTTTCTGAAAGCAGGCCTGTTCTATAGCAACCGCATCACCACCGTGAGCCCCACCTACGCGCGCGAAATCCAGACGCTCGCCCAGGGCGGCGGTCTCGACGGGCTGCTGCGCAACCGTTCGCACGATCTGTCCGGGATCCTCAACGGCGTCGACTACACGGTATGGAACCCGGCGACCGATACCCTGCTCCCCGAGCACTACACCTCGACGTTGCTGTCGGGCAAGCACGCCTGCAAGGCCGCGCTGCAAAAGCGTTTCGGTCTGGCCGGCAAAAGCGATGCGCTGCTGTTCGGCGTGGTGAGCCGTCTCACCGAACAGAAGGGCCTCGATCTGCTGCTCGCCGCGCTGCCGGAGATCGTCAGGCGAGGCGGACAGCTGGTCGTATTCGGCACCGGCGATGCCGCACTCGAGAAAGGCCTGCAGCGCGTGGCCCATTCCCATCCGGATTCGGTGGCGGTCGAACTCGGCTTCGACGAGTCGCTCGCGCACGCGATCATCGCCGGCAGCGACGTGGTAGCCGTGCCGTCACGCTTCGAGCCGTGCGGCCTCACGCAGCTCTATGCGCTCGCTTATGGCTCGCTGCCGCTCGTGCATCGCGTCGGTGGCCTCGCCGACACGGTGGTCGACGCATCGCTGGAAAATCTCGCCGACGATCTCGCCACCGGCTTCGTCTTCGAACGCTTCGAGCCGGACGCGCTCGGCGCCGCGATCCGCCGCGCCTTTGCGCTGCACGCGCGCTCCACGGAGTGGAGGGCGACCCAGCGGCGCGCCATGCGCCAGGACTTCGGTTGGGGCGCTTCGGCGCAACGCTACCTGGCGCTGTACCGCGAACTGGCGGTGCCCTGACCCGCTCCCCGCCCATCCAATGATGGCTTGACGCAACACCACGGGGACGGATCATGCCGGCCCTGCGAAAACTCATGTATTGTTGATTGATCGGCGCACGGTGCGCCACTCGACACATCATGAAAAACGTCCTGAGCATCCAGTCGCATGTCGTTTTTGGGCACGCCGGCAACAGCGCGGCGGTATTTCCCATGCGCCGCCTCGGCGTGAATGTCTGGCCGCTCAACACCGTGCAGTTCTCGAATCACACGCAATACGGTCACTGGACCGGCAGCGCGATCGACGGCTCGCAGATGCAGGATCTGCTCGACGGCATCGGCGCGATTGGCGTGCTACCGCGCTGCGACGCGGTGCTATCCGGCTTTCTCGGCGCCCCCGATCAGGCCCAGGCGGTGATCGAAATCGTCAAGGCCGTGAAGGCGGCCAATCCGCGCGCCTGGTATTTCTGCGATCCGGTGATGGGCAACACGACCGGCTGCAAGGTCGAGCCTGGGATTCAGGAATTCCTCGTGCGCTCCATGCCCGAGGTGGCTGACGCCATGGCGCCGAACCACAGCGAATTGCAGCGTCTCGTGGGGCGGGAGATCGAGACCATGGAAGAGGCGGTCGAGGCGTGCCGCGAGATCATCCAGCGCGGCCCGAAGCTCGTGCTGGTCAAGCACCTGCTCGACCGCAACAGCCCCGCCGACCGTTTCAACATGCTGGTGGTCACGCCCACTGAAGCATGGATGGGGCAGCGGCCGCTCTACCCGTTTGCCCGTCAGCCTGTCGGCGTGGGCGACCTGACGAGCGCGGTGTTCGTCGCCCGCACGCTGCTCGGCGACCCGCTGCGGGTGGCCTTCGAACATACGCTCGCCGCCGTGAATGCGGTCGTCAAGGCCACCTGGCAGGCAGGCCGCTACGAACTGGAACTGGTCGCCGCGCAAAATGAAATCGCGCAACCACACGAGTGGTTCGATGCCTGGACGGTCGAAACGGTGTAACCCGCGCAACGAACCCGCCGTGCCTCAAGGTTTCGCGCAACGACTGCTGACCCGGCATTGTCAGCCGCTCGTCCTATAATGCGTGCCGCGTGGTGCACGCAACTCTTTTCAAGCACCCGCTACAGGCAAGCGAGGCACAGATGGACGGTCATATCCGCAGCGAGCGGGAAGAATATTTCGAGGAATTGTGCATTAGCGTCGACGCCGACGAAGCGCACGAACAGGAAGCAATCGAGTACTTCGAGAAGCAGTTCGACGAGGCCGATTTCGATCCGACGCAGTGGCTCGATATCGCGCTCTACTATTCGCCGGCGGTGGCACGCGGCATCATCGATCTGGTCGCGCCCGACGACAAGGCGCGCAGCAACATCGCCGAAGTGATCGCCGACAACCTCGATATCTCGTACGGCGAAGACGAGTGCCAGCAGTTTGCGGAGACGATCCAGTTCGCGCTCAACAACGGCGTGCCGATCGACCTCGATCTGATCCTCGACGGCTGCCAGCGCGCCATCGACGATCTCGAAACCTGGGCCGACGACGACACCAAAGAACCGTTGATGCGCCTGCGCGAAGAAGTGCTGCGCCTGCAGGGCGAACAGTAACAACAAGCCCCTTCCCACCGGGCCGGCGCAGCCGCGCCGCCCGCCTCACGTGTGCCGGCATCCGCACGCATCAAACGCTTAAGACCTGCCCGCCGCCCGCCCCGTCCGGGGCCTGTGCTGAAATGCTCATTCCAGGCGCTGCGAACTGCCAAGACGACTGCAAATTGGCTTTCTATATTCGCGCCAAGCTGATGGAGACATGATGCACGTCCGGCCGCGGGCGTTCGGGGTCGGTCGCGCGTAGTCACGCCGCCTTCCGGGACGCTCACCAGGGCTTGCCCGCAATGCCGGTGTCACCGTGTTTTCCATCATTGTTTCTGGCGTAGGATCATCCCTACCCTGAAATACTTCGGACCCCTTGAAGGAGACCACGCCGCACGCATCGAACCACGCGAGTTTCATCGCACCGTTTGACCGCCCGCGTCTGTAAGTTTGCTGCGCGCGGCGCATTGCTTCAGCGTGACAGCCGTACCCGGCCGTATCTGGCCGGCTGCACCTTGCCCGATTTTCATACCGTGAACCTGTCGATGGAAGGAGAGACCATGAGTCTTCGCAAAACGCTGAAACCCCTCGTTGTGATGCTGGGCGCGCTCCTCGCAGTCGCGCCGCTGTCCGGCTTCGCGGACGACCTGCCGGTCAAGATCGGCTTCGCAGCCCCGCTGACGGGCGTGAATGCCGGCTACGGCAAAGACCTCGAAAACGGCGTGCGGCTCGCCATCGAGGAAGCCAACGCCCAGAAGATCAAGATCGGCAACCAGGTCGCCGACTTCCAGCTCGTCTCCGAGGACGATCAGGCCGACCCGCGCGTCGGCGTGCAGGCGGCGCAGAAGCTGGTGGACGCAGGCGTGTCGGTGGTGGTGGGCCACTTCAACTCCGGAACGACGATTCCCGCCTCGCAGCTTTATGAAACGGCCGGTATTCCGGTCATCGACCCGGCGGCCACCAACCCGATCATCACCGGCCGCGGCTTCGCCAACGCGTTCATGGTGATCTCCACGGATGCGCAGAACGCGGGCAACGCGGGCGTCTACGCAGTCGAGGTGACCAAGGCCAAGCGCATCGCGATCCTCGACGACCGCACGGCGTTCGGCCAGGGTGAGGCGGATGAGTTCGAGAAGGCGGTGAAAGCACACGGCGGCAATATCGTTGCGCACGAATACACCAACAACCAGGCGGTCGACTTCAGCACGCAGCTCACCGCGATCAAGGCTACCAATGCGGACCTGATCTTCTTCGGCGGTCTGGATACGCAGGCGGCAGGCGTCGCGAAACGCATGAAGCAGCTCGGCCTTACCGCGCAACTGGTTGGCGGTGGCGGCGTGATGGATGAGGATTTCATCAAGCTCGCAGGCGACGCGGCCGAAGGCGCGATGGCGTGGGAATATGGCCGGCCGCTCTCGCAGTTGCCAGGCGGCAAGGACTTCTCGGCCAAGTTCAAGAAGCGCTTTGGCGTGGACATCCTGTCGTATGCGCCGTTCGGCTACGACGCGGCATGGGCGGCAATCAAGGCCATGCAGCAGGCCAAATCGAGCTCGCCGGCGGTGTATCGGCCGGTGCTCAAGGCGATCAGCTTCGACGGCGTGACCGGTCCGATTGCGTTCGAGGCCAATGGCTCGCTGAAGAACGCCGGCTCGACGCTGTATCAGGTCAAGAACGGCGCATGGGTGCCGATCGTCACCAAGGGCGGCGGCAATTGAGCTGAGAAGCGGTTGAGGGGTTGAGCGGCCAGGCGCTCGCGCCACCGGCGCCGCACGCTACGAAGGACGCGTGTTTGACACGTTGTTCGGCGCAGGCGTGCGGCTGTACCGATTGGCGTTTGCGCCATCGATACGGCCGGGCTGCGCGAAACGATAATCCGCTGGCGTTGCACGCACAACCACTTGCGACGACGCATCGCGCTCGATCCTGACGAGCGAGGCCTGCGCTTCGTTGAAGGCATCGGCCGAGCACACCTGATGCACGAACTTCGTATGCAGGTGGCGGGTGATCTGCAGCACCCGCGTGCCTGGATCGAAGACGTAGTGCGACGTGTAATCGAAGTAACTGTCCTGCACGTTGGCATCCACCGGCAGATCGGTTACGCGAACCGTCGCGGGCAACGTGATCTGCGCGGTCTCGTCGAAGTCGCCCCCAACACAGACCCACGGCTGCGTGCGTTGCGGCTCGGCGAGCCACGACTGCACCTGGCTGGCAATGCCGCCCGAAAGACTCGACAGCGCAGGCAGCGCGGTCGTGCCATCAGTCCAGGTGAAGTGCTCGAGCGTGCCTTGCATGGTGGTCGTGAACGGTCCCTCGGTCGTCGCGACGTCGCTCGTGCTGAGCTTTGCCGTACCGTGCAGGTTTGTCTGCAACAGCCGGCCCGCGGCAATCTGCTGCGCCCGCTGATGGGTGGCACGCCGGAACATGTTGCGTTCGAGCTCGGCCGTCGCGCCCGAGTCTTCCACGCGGTACGCGTACGACGCCGCCCCACTCTCGTCCACATCGATCTGCAAGCGCACGGCACGGCCCCGCGGCTGCACGGGTGGCGTGCGCGACATCACGCCATCGTCGACCAGCAGGACCGGCCGGTCCATCACGACCAGCGGCAGATAGCCGAAGGCGATGCCGCCGGCGGTGGTATCGGCATAGAGACCGAGTTGTGGAATCCAGACGATCGCATGATTGATCGCGCTGTCTCCATAGCCGGGCACGTCCGGCAACGTGTAGTACGGACCGAGGTTGAGCAGCACTGCTTCGCTGCGAATGCCGACCGCCGCCAGCAATGCGCTGTACAGCGCGACGTGATCCTTGCAGTCGCCATAGCGATTGCGCAGGATATCGATCGCCTTGTGCGGCACCGCCGCGGTCTCGCCGAGAAAGAGCGCCACGTAGCGCACGTTCATGCGCACCCAGTCGTACAGGATGCGCGCCTTTTCACGTGGATCGGCGCTTGCCGCCGTCAGCGATTGCGCGAGCTGGACAATCGCCGGATCGCTCATGGTGGCGTCGACGGCCGGCGCCCTGTAGCGCGCCGCGAAGGTGGCATAGTCGGGCACCGTCGATACCATCAGCCGGTCGCCCCACGTTTCGTAACCGACCGCGCCGGATTCGATGGGGGCATACGGCCCATGTTTGTAGTCGAACTCGTAGCGCGTGCGGCCGTTCTGCGTCACCGGAGGCACTTCCACGTAACCGCGCGTGTCCGCGTATAGCGGCACGTCGGCGGGCAGGTCGAAGATGAGGCGCTGCTGCTCGACCGGATCGCGCGTCGGTTCGACGAGGTAGGCGAACGTGCCGGCTTGCAGCGCCTTGCTGCGTGTCTTGCGAAACGCCAGGTGCACGCGCGAGCCCGGCTCCACGCCAGGAAAAATCACGGTACGCAATACACCGTCCTCGAAGGTCGGCGCGCCGGCGGAGCGCGGCTCCTGCACGTCGCGGATGCCATCCGGTCCGACCTTGCGTACGGTGCCGTCTGGGTCGATGGTCTCGGCGGCGAGCAGTTGCACCTGCTCGATATCCTTGTTGAACCAGACATAGCGTTGCGCGATGTCGTCGACGCCGCTCGTTGTATTGGCGCGCATGATCGTGTCGTCGCGCTCTTCGACCGAGCCGTCTTTCTGGATCACAAAGTAATGGACGTCGCTCTCGACGGTGAAGGGCGCGAGGTCGTCGCTCGCCGCGGGACCGTCGGCCCACGCTGCGGACGCGCTGAGTGCGGTGCCTGTCAGCAGGCATGCCATGGCGGCGCACCTGCGCCGTGTAGGGCGCTTCATGCTTTACACGCCCTCACTGATACAAGCGACAGTTGCAGCGTTACGGCAATTTTCCCCAAGATGGCACCTCGTCCCGATCGGTAGTGTGTTTGTAGCACATCGGAGGTTCACCTGGCGCTACCGTAGCTCCGCCCCTTCGTCGTGGGAGAGCCTGGTAAAGAAGAACAACGAACTCAACGTCAACGCGCCGATCACCACGAACGCGGGCGAAAAGTCGCGCGCCATCAGATGCGCGGCACTGCCGCCGTGCAGATGCGCCGTCAACGCCAGCAGCGAGGCCGCAAACGCCACCCCGATACTGATCGAAAGTTGTTGCGCCATGCTCGAGAGAGCCGTTGCCCGGCTCATCATCGGCTTGGGCATATCCGAGTAGCCGAGCGTGTTGAGCGTCACCATGCCGAGCGAGTTGAACAAGCCGCCGAACAGCAGTACGACAAAGATCAGCAGATGCGGCGTGCTCGGCCGGAACAGTCCATAGCATGCATAGAAGCATCCAGTGAGCGAAGTCGCGCCGATCAGCAGCGTGCGAAAGCCGATCCGCCGGATAGCCTGCTGCATCACCGCGCGCACGCTGAGCGAACCGACCGCCGTCGCCACGCTAAGCGAGCCGGACTGCAGCGGCGACAAGCCGAAGCCGAGCTGCAACATCAACGGCATCAGAAACGGCGAGGCGCCGATCGCGACACGCAACGGCATACCACCGACCACCGCGGTCCGGTACGCCTTGTAACGCAGCAGGTTGGGATCGATGATCGCGTCATCGTGGCGGCGGCTATAGGCCCAGTACGCAAGGATCGACAGCGCACCGAGCCCTGCGAGCGCAAAGGTGACTTCCTGCGGCACCAGCCCACGGCCGGCCGTATCGAGACCGCCGACCAGGCCGACCAGCCCGCTCGAAAGCAGAATGAAACCGGCGAGATCGAAGCGTTGAAAAACCGGTTCGTGGGTATCGTCGATGAAGCTCATCGCCATCAGCACGCCCAGCACACCGAACGGGATGTTGAGCAGAAAGATCCAGCGCCATGAGGTAATCGTGACCACCAGGCCGCCGAGCAGCGGTCCTGCGAGCCGCCCGATGGCGCCGGGCACGGTGAACCACACCATGGCCGCGACCATCCGCGCGGGCGGGATGCTGCGTAACAGGATCAGCCGCCCGACCGGCACCATCATCGCCCCGCCCATGCCCTGCAGGACGCGGAACAGAACCAGTTGCGGCATCGATTGCGCCAGCCCGCATAAGGCCGAGCCGAGCGAGAACAGCGCGATGGCGGAGCAGAACACGCGGCGCGCGCCGAAGCGGTCCGCGAGCCAGCCGCTCGCCGGTAGAAACACCGCAAGGCTTAGCAGATAGGAGGTGATCGCCAGGTTCAGATGCAGCGTTTGAACCTGCAGCGAGCGGGCGATCGACGGCAACGCCGTCGCCATGATCGACGTGTCGAGGTTTTGCAGGAACAGCGGACAGGCGACGATAAGGGGAATCAGTCGGGAGCGATCAGTCATGCGCTCCCTTTTACAACAAAAGCGTGACGGCCGCAAAAAGCGTGGGCCGAACGCCCGCCGTCAGCGCTCTTCCAGCGCCCGCCGCAGCGACAGCGCAATCCCCACCGCCGCGAGCCGTACTGCATCGAGTGACGGGAAGGTGGGCGCGATCCGCAGATGCCGGTCGTCCGGATCCCGTCCATACGGATAAGCGGCGCCCGCCGGCGTCAGCACGAGGCCGGCCTCCGCGGCAAGCGCCACGGTGCGCTTCGCGAACCCAGGCGGCGTGTAGAGGCTGATGAAGTAGCCGCCCGCCGGCGCATTCCACCTCACATTCTCCAGGCCACCGAGATGCTCGTCGAACGCCGCCGCGATCGCCGCGAATTTCGGCTCCACCAGCGCGCGGTGACGCTCCATCAGCCGCTCGAGACCAGCGCGGTCGCGCAGGAAACGCACGTGGCGCAACTGGTTCAGCTTGTCCGGGCCGATCGTTCGTACCGATACGCGCTGCTGCCACCAGTCCACATTGCGCTTCGATGCGGCCAAAAACGCCATCGCCCCGCCGCCGAACGTCACTTTCGAAAGCGACGCGAATATCAGCGCGCGATCCTCGTGTCCGGCTGCCGCGCAGGCGTCGAGCACATTAAGGGTGGTGTGCTTCCGAGCAGTCAGATGATGGAAGCGGTAAGCGTCGTCCCACAACAAGCGGAAATCCGGCGCGGCAGCCGGCATGGCAGCGAGACGCCGCACCACATTGTCCGAGTAGATCGCGCCGCTCGGGTTGCTATAGAGCGGCACGCACCAGATGGCCTTGATGGATGCGTCGCTCGCCACCTGGGCTTCGACGAAATCCATATCCGGGCCGTCGTCGTTCATCGGCACGTTGATCATGCGGATGCCGAGCGCCTCGCAGATCGCAAAGTGCCGGTCATAACCGGGCACCGGACATAGCACGGCAATATCGCCTTGCTTGCGCCAGGGCTCGCCGCCCGGCACACCGAACAGCATCGCAAACGCCAGCACATCGTGCATCAACTCGAGGCTCGAATTGCCGCCCGCCACCACCTGCGCCGCCGGCACCTCGAGCAACGCCGCGCCCAACTCGCGGGCTTCCGGCAGGCCGAGCAGGTGCCCGTAGTTGCGGCAGTCGATGCCGTCGCGCGACAGAAAGCCCGTCGTGCCCGCCTCCTCCAGCAAGGCACGCGAGAGCTCGAGCTGCTCGGGCGCGGGCTTGCCGCGCGACATGTCGAGGCGCATGCCCAGTTGCTTGAAGTCATCGTAGGTCATCGGCATCGTGGTGGTCTCCGGTTTCAGTGCAGTGTTGCATAGCTTCAGAAAGGTCGCAGGAGCAAGCGAACCTCGCCCGTCGCCCGTGACCAGCCGCAGTATGCCGGTCACCCTGTGTTCAGACAAACGCGTTATATTGAACCTTTCGATCAGCTTTTCTGATACCTATGAAAGCCCTGGATCTCGACGTGCTCGCGATGGTAGTCGCCATCGCCGATGCCGGCAGCTTCGTGCGCGGCGCCGCGCTCGTGCATCGCTCGCAGTCCGCGCTCAGCATGCAGATTCGCACGCTGGAGAACGCGCTCGGCAAGCCGTTGTTCGTACGTGGAGCGCGCAGCGTCACGCCGACTGCCGACGGTCAGGTGCTGCTCGCCTACGCCCGCCGGATGCTGGCCCTGCGTGACGAAGCGTGGGCGTCGATGGTGCATCCGGAGGTAAAGGGCCGTGTCGCGATCGGCGTGCCGGACGACTACGCGGCATCGTTGCTGCCTGCGGTGCTGCGCAAGTTTTCGGCGAGCTACCCGAAGGTCGAGATTCAGGTGATCGGCCTGCCGAGCCATGCGCTCGCGCCACTCGTCAAGGACAACAAGGTCGACCTCGCCTGCGTGACGCGCCTGAAAAATCTGAACGGCGAGTTCATCCGCTTCGAACCGATGACGTGGGCAGGCGCGTCGACCAGCGGACGCGAGATCTGGAAAGAGCGGCCATTGCCGGTTGCGCTGTTCGGTGCGGGCAGTGTCGCGCGGGCGAACGCGATCCACGCGCTCGA
Organism: Paraburkholderia phenazinium; assembly: GCF_900141745.1. NCBI lineage: Bacteria > Pseudomonadati > Pseudomonadota > Betaproteobacteria > Burkholderiales > Burkholderiaceae > Paraburkholderia > Paraburkholderia phenazinium. The sequence continues at coordinate 3,430,117 of NZ_FSRM01000001.1, forward strand.
GCGTGCAAAAATCGCCTATCGCACGTCGTATGAGAGCCCGAGTCTGATGGGTCTCTTCAGCATGGTCGAAGCGGGGCTCGCAATCGCGCCGCTTGCGCGCTGCGCGGTGCCTGGCCACTTCGTGCAACTCGGGCGCCCACACGGCCTGCCTGCTCTGCCAGAACTGGAAATCGTGCTGGCACGTAGCGCCCGCTCCAACCGTCCTCCATGTGACTTCCTCGCTGAACAGATTCTGACTGAACTCAGGCTGTGAGCATGCATCGGCGGCCCGTACCTCTGTAAAATGTTGCGCCGTGCGCTTACCGATTATGGCGCAACAGAATCCCCTCTCGCGCATCCCGCAAAACACCCACGAACTGAAGGCCCGTCGCTATGCAAACCAACCCGCTCAAGATTGCCGTGCTGTTCGGCGGCACCAGCGAGGAACGAGAAGTGTCGATTGCCAGCGGCGCACAGATCGTGCGCGCGTTGCGCGAATCGGGACACGAAGTACTGGCCATCGACACATCGCGCGGCCTGCTGACCGGCGAAGACGAAGTGCGTTTTCTCAACTCACGCGTCAACGAAGCACCGCCCGCCTCCGAGGAACTGGCGCTGATGCGCTCCGGGCAAACGAGCGCGCTGCAGGCAGCGACGCTCGCCGGCGTCGACGTGGTGTTCGTCGCCTTGCACGGCGGCAGCGGCGAGGACGGCACCATGCAGGCCATGCTCGATCTCGCGGAGTTGCCGTACACCGGCAGCGGGCATCTGGGCAGCGCGCTCGCAATGGACAAGGACATGGCCAAGCGGCTCTTCGTGAGCGCGGGCATTCCCACCCCTCGCTGGCTGATGGCACCGGTCGACGCCGCCACCGCCGGCGCGGAACTGGGTTACCCGCTCGTCGTGAAGCCGAACAGCCAGGGATCGACCGTCGGTCTGTCGGTCGTGCGCTCCGCGGAACAACTCGAACCGGCCATCGCACTGGCCGCTGCGTACGACAGCGAAGTCATGCTGGAGCAGTTCGTCGCGGGCCGCGAAATCACGGTAGGCATACTCGGCGACGAAGCGTTGACGGTCGGAGAAATCGTCATCGACCCAGATGCGGTGTTCGATTACAAGGCCAAATACCAGCCCGGCGCCGTGCGCGAAATCTTTCCGGCCGACTTGCCGGAAGATATCGCCGAAAACGCTCGCGCCCTGGCGCTGCTCGCGCATCGTACGTTGAAGCTGGACGGCTACAGCCGCTCCGACTTCCGGCTCGATAGCCACGGCGTGCTGTGGTGCCTCGAAGTCAACACGCTGCCCGGCATGACGGCGACCAGCCTGCTGCCCCAATCGGCGCAGGCACGCGGCATCGCGTTCGGCGAACTCTGCGACAGAATCTGCCGGCTGGCGATTGAACGGCATCGCGCGCGCAAGTGAGCGCTTCAGGCGAGCCCGTCAACTACGCGCCCGCCTCACTCGCTTTCACCTAGCCTGACAAGCAGCGCCTGAAGTTTCTCCACATGCCGCATCAGCAGATTGCGATGCTTTTCGATCTGCTCGAGCCGGCCGGTCAGATCGGCGTGGTCGGTGTCCTCCAGTTCGGTGGCGGCGATCACGTCCTCCACCTTGGCGCGCAACGCGGCCAGTTCGACAGGCGGACTCGCCAGATGCCGCTCGAAGCGGCGCACGTCCTGCACCGCCAGATCGCGCACCTTGCGAAACAGCACGTGACGCCGGTGCGCCTCGGCGTCGAACATCTCCTCCTCCGCGCGCCGCGCGGGCGCCGGTTGACCGAAGATCGGCTCGGGCGGACGCAGCACCGTTTTCTTGCGCACCGGATGCGCCGTGCCGCGAAAGCGCGCCAGCGGCATCTCGTTGTCGATCGCCTCGCGGGCGTTCGCGGGAATCTCGCCCGCCTCATGCGGCGTGTTCATCCAGCCGGCGGGCAAGCCCGTCACCGCCTCGACACCGCGCACGAACTCCTCGCTGAATTCGCGTTGGCCGGACAACATCAGTTTCAGATAGCTTGCAGAGAACGTCATCATCCGCGCGAGGCGGGTTGCCGCGCCGACCTCCTGGGTCAGCACCACCAGATTTGCTCGCCAGATCGAAAGCAGGAACTCGTCGGAATCTTCCATTGCTGGGTCTTCCATCTTTTCTCGCCCGATTAGTGTATGACGTGCCGGCGGGCTTCAGCCCGCGCGCGCCGTTTTTGTCAAAGGGTAGTCGCTTCGCCGTGCGGCACGCAACCGGTATGTCCCGTAAGGGTGCGGCGTGGCGTATCTGGCGACCGGAACAGGGGGGCGTGGATACGCCCTCGCGCATACGCCCTTTCTGTTGACATGCCCTGAACGGGTGCGTTCCGCAGACGGGATAGCATCTCGCGCGGGATTGGTCAGACTTATGCGGCACGTATTGTGCTGGTGTAAGGTTTCCGTTCCCCCAACCTGAGAAGGGTAATTCGATGAAGAAGATCATACTTGCCTTGAGCACAGCACTCGTTACTCTCGGCGCCATTGCGCCCGCGCACGCCGACGACCACCATCGCGTGTGCCATAAGGTCCACGTCCATGGACACTGGGAGAGACACTGTCATTGATGCCGGCGGCTAGCCCCGCTACAAGGCAAAACGGTCCCCGCCCGTCGTGACAGACAGGCGGGGACCGTCGCATTCAGCGGTGTTTCAAGCGTTTCCGTATCTGGCACGTACAACCGGAAAGGCAGTTTGTACCGATCGACGCGCCATTCTTACGCGGCGGCGACGCGCTCGAGCGCGGTTTGCACCAGCGTCTTCAGAAGCGGTTCGACCTGCGCGGCGAGCGTTTCGTCATACGCGTACGGCATCTGCTCTTCCATGTACGTAATCTGCGTGAGTTCGAGCTGCACTGCATGAATGCCCTCGGACGGCTGACCGTACTGGCGTGTGATATAGCCACCCTTGAAGCGGCCATTCGCAACTGCCGAGTAGCCGCCGTGGCGTTCGACCACGTCCACCAGCGCTTCAGCCAGTCCCGCCACGGCGCTCGCGCCGTTTGAGGTGCCGAAGTTGAAGTCCGTCAGCCGCCCCGGGAAGAAACGCGGTACGTGCGAGCGGATCGAGTGCGCCTCCCATAGCAGTACCTTGCCGTGTTTTGCCTTCAACGCCGCCAGATGCGCTGACAGCGCCTCGTGGTACGGCTTCCAGTAGAGTTCGCGGCGGCGTGCGACCTCGGCATCGTCGGGCAAATGTCCGTCGAGATACAGGGGCTCCTTGTCGAACGTGTCGACGGGCAGAAGGCCTGTCGTGTCCTGACCCGGATAGAGATTCGCGCCGTCGGGCGGACGGTTCAGGTCGATCACGTAGCGCGCGTTGCTCGGCATCAGAAACGAGGCGCCGAGCTCGCGCGCAAACGCGTACAGGCGGTCGAGATGCCAGTCGCAATCTTCGGTGCGCTGGGCGAGGGGTGTCATCGTCGCGGCAATGTCGGCGGGAATGTTCGTGCCCACGTGGGGAATCGAAATCAGCAGGGGCGCACTTCCCTCGTGCAGCGAAAAAACCGGCGGAGTGTTCGAAGCAGTCATGTCAGTCCAGAATCAGTGGGATCGGGGCGTCATCTGACAGCTTACCCGAGTCGCCCGTTGACGTTGTTTCAAACCGGCATCACTTGAGCAGCTCGGCGAGCGCGACCCGATATTGCGCGTACGCACGTTCTTCATCGCGATGTCTGCGATTCTCGACCACCTTTTCGCCGCCGGTATAGACATCGCGAATCGGCGTCTCGCCATGCTCGCAGAAAACCACGCCCGAGAGCCATGCTTGCGGCGTGTGTTCGGCGATGCCCGGATGATCCGCGTCGAGCACCAGCCAGTCGGCCCGCTGCCCTACTCTCAACGCGCCCACGGCACGACCGGTGGCGTGCGCACCGCCGTCGAGCGCGGCGGCGAACAGGCGGTCGGCGACAAACGGCGCGTCAGTCGAGGCGAGCACATTGCGCTGGCGGCGCGAGAGGCGCTGACCGTACTCCAGCAGCCGCAGTTCGGCACGCCAGTCGACGCCGATATGGCTATCCGATCCGATACCAAAGCGTCCCTGCGCGTCGAGATAGGTGTGCGCCGGAAAGATGCCGTCACCGAGGTTGGCTTCGGTCGTCAGGCACAGCCCCGCCACCGCGCCGCTCCTGGCAAGCGCGAGCGTTTCGTTGGCATCGACGTGGGTCGCATGCACGAGACACCAGCGCGAATCGACATGGAATCGCTCGAGCAACCACTGCACCGGGCGGGCGCCTTCGGTCTCGAGACAGGCATCGACTTCCGCGGTCTGTTCGGCGATATGAATGTGCACCGGTGCACCCGGCAGGTCCGTATCGAGCCCGTCGAGCAGCGTGCGCAGCGATTGTTCCGAGACCGCACGTAACGAATGCGGCGCCACACCGTAGCGCAGGGCCGAGCTTTCGGGGCGTGCGTCACGCAGTTTGCCGAGCAGATCGAGCAGGCTTTCAGGCGTATTGATGAAGCGCTGCTGATCGGCCCGCGGCGCGCGCGCGCCGAAGCCGCCGTACTGGTAGAGCACCGGCAGCATCGTCATGCCGATGCCGCTCGTCTGGGCCGCATCCACGACGCGTTCGGCCAGTTCGGCCGTATTGACGTAACGGCTGCCGTCCGGCGTGTGATGCACGTAGTGAAACTCGCACACCGACGTATAGCCCGCCTTCAGCATCTCGATGTAGAGCCACTGCGCAACAGCGGCGAGTCCTTGCGGCGTGATCTTCGCGGCAAAGCGGTACATCAGGTCGCGCCAGCTCCAGAAGTTGTCCGTGGCGTTCGCACGATATTCGGTCAGACCCGCCATCGCGCGCTGGAAGGCGTGCGAATGCAGGTTCGGCATGCCGGGCAGGATGGGGCCCGCTGCGCGGCTCACGCCCACCGGCGGCGCGGACGTATCCGGGCTCACGTGCGTCAGCGTGCCAGTGGCATCCCACGTCAGCAGCACGTTGCGGCGCCAGCCATCGGGCAGATACGCGTGCTCTGCAAACAATGCGTGGGGCGACGTTCGAGTGGGTTCAGTCATCTTCAGACCTTGATGGATTCAATCAACTGGCGGAGTCGCACCGCGTATAGACCGTCTCGCCTGCGCGCACCACGCGCGCGCACAGCGGACGACCGATCCAGTAAGCCAGTTCGGCCAGCGTCTCGACCTGCCAGACCGCGAAATCCGCCGCGCGGCCCACTGCCAGCGAACCATGACGACCCACCTGACCCAATGCGCGCGCCGCATGTTGCGTGACGCCTTGCAGCACCTCGGGGACGGTCATGCGAAACAGCGTGGTCGCCATGTTCATCATCAACAGGAGCGAGGTGGTGGGCGACGTGCCGGGGTTGCTGTCGGTGGAAATGGCGATGGGCACTTCGTAGCGGCGCAGCAGATCGAGCGGCGGCAACTGCGTCTCGCGGATGAAGTAGTACGCGCCGGGCAGCAGCACGGCGACCGTGCCGCTCTCCTTCATGGCGGCCACGCCGGCTTCGTCGAGAAACTCGAGATGATCCGCGGACAACGCATGATGACGCGCGGCAAGCGCCGTACCGCCGCAGTTGGACAACTGCTCGGCATGCATCTTCACCGGCAGCTTGTAGCGCTCGGCCGCGGCGAAGACGCGCTCGCTTTGTGCGAGCGAAAAGCCGATGCGCTCGCAGAAAACATCGACTGCATCCACGAGACCTTCGTCGGCCAGCGTGGGCAGCATGCGCTCGCAGACTTCGCTGATGTAGTCGTCGGCACGACCGGCAAACTCAGGCGGCAACGCGTGCGCACCGAGAAACGTCGTATAAACCGACACCGGATACTGTTCGCCGAGACGGCGCGCGACGCGCAGCATCTTGCGCTCGCTGGCGAGGTCGAGCCCATAACCGGATTTGATTTCGATGGCAGTCACGCCTTCGGCAAGCAGCGGTTCGAGGCGAGCAGCCGACTGGCGCAACAAGCTCTCTTCGTCGGCGGCGCGGGTCGCGCGTACCGTCGAGACAATGCCGCCGCCCTGGCGCGCAATTTCTTCGTAGCTGACACCGGCGAGGCGCTGGGCAAACTCGTCGGCGCGCTGGCCGCCGTACACGAGATGCGTATGACAATCGACGAGGCCAGGTGTGACCCATGCACCACCGAGGTCTTCGCGCCGCCAAGCGGCATAGTCGGGCGGCAGTTCGCTGGCCGCACCGAGCCAGACGATGTGGCCGTCGCGCACGGCGATCGCGGCATCGTCCAGCGTGTTGTGCGGATCGCCCTGCGGGCAAAGCTTCAGGTGATGCCAGACGGTTTGCTTCATCGCGTGCTCGTTGCAGCTTGTTGCGGTCTGTGGATGTGAGGGCCGATCGGCTTCAGCTCACGCGTAATGCAAGCGGATGGCGAGCAGTGCGCCTTCGCCGCTCACCTTGCACGCCAGGCCATCAGGCGACTGGATATGCAGCGTGTCGTCTATTGCGAGGGTCACTGGAGTGGCATCGCCGAGTGTCACCTCGATCGAACCGGCCGCGCAAAACAGCAGTACGGCATCGGCCGACAAATGACGTATTGACGCAGAACCCATAGCACCCGCGGCGCCCTCGGTCTGGACTTGCCATACCTCGGCCTCGCCCGTCGCCGCACCCCGCCGCACCATCAGGTTGAAATCGCGCGTCGCGCCATCGACCAGCCGCGCGTCGATCGCGGTCTCACCTGCGAAGCGCGCCATCTCTAGCGGTTGCTTGAGAGCATGTGTCGGACCGTTCGCTTCATCAAGCAGCATACCCGCGCCCGACAGCAACACCAGCGTCCGGTCGATCCCGTCAAAGCGCGAGAACGGCCCCGGCTGCGCGACGTCTGCAATGCTCACACGCCACACGAAACCATCGAGCTTCGCGCCTTGAGGAAAAGCCGCCACCTCGCGCGTGACGCCGCCGCCGTTCTTCCACGGCGTCGCCACGAGATCGGCACCGCGGATCAATGTCGTGCCGCTATCCGGCGTCACGATCAACGGCCCAGCATCGGCAGATTAAGCCCCACCTCACGGGCCGTTTCCTGCGCGAGTTCATAGCCGGCGTCCGCGTGACGCATCACGCCCGTGGCCGGATCGTTGAACAGCACGCGGCCGAGACGCTCGCGGGCGGCATCTGTACCGTCAGCGACGATCACCACGCCGGAGTGCTGGCTAAAGCCCATGCCCACCCCGCCGCCGTGATGCAGCGATACCCATGTCGCGCCGCCCGCTGTGTTGAGCAGCGCGTTGAGCAACGGCCAGTCGCTGACAGCGTCAGAGCCGTCCTTCATCGATTCGGTTTCGCGGTTCGGGCTCGCCACCGAACCCGTATCGAGGTGATCGCGCCCAATCACGACCGGCGCCTTCAATTCGCCATTCCTGACCATCTCGTTGAACGCCTGGCCGAGGCGATACCGGTCCTTCACACCCACCCAGCAAATCCGCGCCGGCAGACCCTGGAACGCAATCCGTTCGCGCGCCATGTCGAGCCAGTTGTGCAGGTGTGCGTCGTCGGGGATCAGCTCCTTGACCTTCGCATCGGTCTTGTAGATATCCTCAGGATCGCCCGACAGCGCAACCCAACGGAACGGGCCCTTGCCCTCGCAGAACAGCGGACGGATATACGCCGGCACGAAGCCCGGGAAATCGAACGCGTTTTCGACGCCCATTTCCAGCGCCATCTGGCGGATGTTGTTGCCGTAGTCGAGCGTCGCGGCGCCACGTTCCTGCAGCGTCAGCATGGCCTGCACCTGCCTGGCCATCGACTGCTTGGCCGGTTTGGTGATGCTGTCCGGCGCCGTCTTCTGGCGTTCGCGCCAGTCTTCGACGCTCCAGCCTTGCGGCAGGTAGCCATGAATCGGATCGTGGGCGCTCGTTTGATCTGTCACGCAGTCCGGCGTGATGCCGCGCTCGACGCATTCGGCAAACACGTCGGCCGCATTGCCGAGCAGACCGACCGACACGGGCTTGCCCGTCTTCTTTGCCTCTTCGACAATCGCAAGCGCTTCGTCGAGCGTCTTCGCTTTGCGATCGACGTAACGGGTCTTCAGACGGAAGTCGATGCGCGTCTCATCGCACTCGACAGCGATCATCGAGAAGCCGGCCATGGTGGCAGCGAGCGGCTGCGCGCCGCCCATGCCGCCGAGACCGCCCGTCAGAATCCAGCGGCCCTTCGGGTCGCCGTTGAAATGCTGGTTCGCTACCGAGAAGAAAGTCTCGTAGGTGCCCTGAACAATCCCCTGGCTGCCGATGTAAATCCAGCTCCCCGCCGTCATCTGGCCGTACATCATCAGGCCCTTGCGGTCGAGTTCGTGGAAGTGTTCCCACGTCGCCCAGTGCGGTACGAGATTCGAGTTCGCCAGCAGCACGCGCGGCGCATCGGCATGCGTCCTGAACACGCCAACCGGCTTGCCCGACTGGATCAGCAGCGTCTCGTCGTCGTTGAGATCTTTCAGCGTGGCGAGAATCTGGTCGAAGCAATCCCAGTTGCGCGCAGCGCGGCCGATGCCGCCGTACACCACGAGCGCATGCGGATGCTCGGCGACTTCCGCGTCCAGGTTGTTCTGGATCATGCGATAGGCGGCTTCCGTGAGCCAGCTCTTGCAGGTCTTTTCGGCGCCACGCGGGGCGCGAATCGTACGGGTCGGGTCGAGACGCGGATCGATGTGCTTGGGGTTGTTCATGGTGGCCCTCGGAGGCGGAAAAGTACTCAAAAAATCACGTCAAATGCGCAGGTTGAAAGCGCAGCTCAGGAAGCAAGATCAAAAGTGTCCAGTGAAGCGGTAACGACTGCCGGGATGCCACAGATTCGCCACCGATGCGACCAGACTCTGCGACCACGTGCGTCGATGCAGCACGAGGCAGGGCTCGAGTTCATCCATCGTCAGCAATCGACGCGTATCGGCATCGGCCAAAGCCGCCTCGATACGGTATTCGACGCGCTGCAGCGGCGCGACGCGCACCAGATACTGGTTCGGCGTGGTGCTGGTGAAGTCCTGCAACGCATAATCGGGGGCGACCGCCGGGTTGACCCAGCGTTCTTCGAGTTGCACCGGCTCGTCGTTTTCGAAATGCAGCACGCGCGAATGAAACACCGGACTGCCGGCGCTCACCTGCATCTCGTCGGCAAGCGCTTCGTCGGCAATCGCCGCGCCGATGTGCAACACCTTCGCCTGATAGCGATGACCGCGCGCCACGATCTCGTCGGAGATACTGCGGATCGCCACCAGGGTCGATTCGTATTTCGGCCGCGCAACGAACGTGCCGGAGCCCTGCACGCGCGTCAGCACCTGCTCGGAGGTAAGTTCGCGCAGCGCACGGTTGACCGTCATGCGCGCCACGTTGAACTCGCGGGCAAGCTCGTTTTCCGAGGGAACCTGGTCGCCCTCACCCCATTCGCCCGCATAAATGCGGGAGAGGATGAAGTCCTTGATTCCCTGATAGGCCGGTGCGTTCATGCCGGGTTTGCCGTTAATGGTGTCACGTGCTTACTGCTCGGACGGAAACGTCAGCGGACTGTGTGCAGCGATCGTGCCGTTCTGCACGAGATGCGTGACCGCCTCGATGTCCGGCGCGAAGTAGTGATCGAGTTCGTAGTGCGCGACTTCATGGCGTACCGTGTTCATCACGTGCTGCAATTTCGGGCTGGTTTTATGCGGTGCGCGCAGATCGACACCTTGCGCGGCGGCCAGCAGTTCGATCGAAAGAATATTGGCGGTGTTCTCGGCGATATCGCCGAGCTTGCGCGCCGCGAAGGTCGCCATCGACACATGGTCTTCCTGGTTCGCCGAGGTAGGCAGCGAATCGACCGAGGCCGGATGCGCAAGCGTCTTGTTCTCAGAAGCGAGCGCGGCGGCCGTGACGTGGGCGATCATGAAGCCGGAGTTCACACCGCCATCGCGGACGAGGAACGGCGGCAGACCGGAGAGCGTCGAATCGATCAGCAGTGCGATGCGACGTTCGGCAAGCGCACCGATTTCGGCTGCGGCCAACGCCAGATTGTCGGCCGCAAAGGCGACCGGCTCCGCGTGGAAATTGCCGCCCGAGAGCACTTCGCCCGTGTCCGGGAAAATCAGCGGATTGTCCGAGACAGCGTTCGCTTCGATCAGCAGCACGTCCGCAGCGTGGCGCATCTGGTCCAGACACGCGCCCATTACCTGCGGCTGGCAGCGCAAACTGTACGGATCCTGTACCTTGCCGCAATCGCGGTGCGACAGATTGATGCCCGAGCCTTCGAGGAGCGAACGGTAAGCCGCCGCGGCGTCGATCTGCCCCTGGTGGCCGCGCAGCTCGTGAATGCGATGGTCGAACGGCGCCACCGAACCGGCCGCCGCGTCCACCGACAACGCGCCCGCCACCAGCGCGGTGCGGTACAGGTCTTCGATCGCGAACATGTTGTAGAGCGCGAGCGCGGTCGATGCCTGGGTGCCGTTCAACAGCGCCAGACCTTCCTTCGCCTGCAGCGTGAGCGGCTTGAGGCCGGCGAGGCGCAAGCCTTCGGTTGCGGCCATGCGCTCGCCCTTGGCGAGCACGTCGCCGACGCCCAGCAGCGCTGCCGACATATGCGCGAGCGGCGCGAGATCGCCCGAGGCGCCAACCGAACCCTTGACGGGAATCACCGGCAGCACGTCGGCATTGAACAGCGTGATCAGCGCGTCCATCACTTCGCGGCGGATGCCAGAATGACCGCGGCCGAGGCTCGACAGCTTGAGCGCCATCAACAGACGCACGACCGGACGCGACATCGGCTCGCCCACGCCAACCGCGTGCGAGAGCACCAGATTGCGTTGCAACAGTTCGAGCTGGTCGTGCGGGATATGGGTGCTGGCGAGGCGGCCAAAACCGGTGTTGATGCCGTAAGCGGGCTCACCCTTCGCGGCGATATCGGCCACGGCCTGGGCGCAGGCGTCGATCGCAGCGAAGCTGGCGGGATCGAGCTGCAGCGTGACCTGTTCGCGGGCGATCTGGCGCAGTTGCTGGAGAGTCAGGTGACCGGGCTTGAGAATCATCATGGAAGAGTCCTGTCTATACAATTTGAGAGAAGTCTAGCGTCGACGGCTTGTATATACAACTTGTTTTTAATGATCTGATATCAGGGATTTCCATTAAATCCCGAATCATGACTGGCATGGTTTTCGCAGGCATTCACAAGCGCGGTGCGGGTTCCTGCGTCAGATGCGGGCACGGGCCAGCGCTGTCACTTCGCAATGACTTGTATATACACGTTGGACGGGTTGAGTGGCAAGTGGACAAAATGAGATGTGGTCTCGCGGGCAGCGGGGCGACGCGAGGCAGGAAGGCAAGCTGAATGACGTCGGGACGCGCCTAAAGCTGCAAGCGCGTCCCGATAAAATCCAGAAACGCCTGCACCCTCCCCGCGAGCGCCGCGCTCTGATAAAACACCGCGCTAACCGGCTGCCGTTCGTCGACAAGCGCGTCGGCGAGAATCGGCACCAGCCGCCCGCTGCGTACATCGGCGAGCGTCATGAAATCCGCAAGGCAGGCGATGCCGCTATCCGCCAACGATAGCTGCCGGATCGTCTCGCCGCTCGACGCCGTCATGACCGGCGCGATCTTCAACCATGCACGCGCGCCGTCCCGCAACGGCCAGCGGTTCAGATGCTCCGGCGCGGTAAAACCGATCAGGCGATGCGTGCGTAACGCCTCGACAGAATCCGGTTCGCCGCACTCGCCAAGATAGCCAGGGCTCGCCACGATACGCAGCTTGCTGCTGCCGAGCGAACGCGCATGCAGCGTCGAATCCTGCAATGCGCCAATTCGAATCGCGATGTCCACTTTCTGCTCGAGCAGATCGACGATCCGCTCGTTGCTCGTCAACTCGAGCCGGATCTCCGGATACAGCGCCGAAAACGCTTTCATGTGCGGGGCGATGCAGTGGAGCATGAACGGCGACGCCGCGTCGACCCGCAAACGTCCGCTTGGGCGCTCGCGCCGGCGCGCCACCGATTGCTCGGCCTCCTCCATCGCATCCAGAATCGCCCGCGCCCGGTCGAGGTACAGCACGCCCTCTTCCGTGAGCTGCAAGCGCCGCGTCGTCCGGCGAATCAACGCTGTATCCAGCTTTTTCTCCAGCCGCGTCAACGCACGGCTCACGCCGGAGACGGTCTGCTGCAGCTTTTCGGCGGCAGCCGTAATCGAGCCGCTGTCGATCACGGTTACGAATACCAGCAGTTCGTCGGTGGATGTCTTCATTGTTGATTTCAAATCAAGATTGATTTGAGACTAACACGCTTTTTGCCAGAATCAAGACGGCGGATACTCACGGTATGCCATCGCCGATCCGATGATCGGGCCGATGCCAATCAATGCAGTTGTTCCAGCAAGCAAGGAGAACATCTTGAAGATTTTCGTTACTGGTGCCAGCGGTTTCATCGGCGGCTCGATCGCCGCGGGACTCGTGCGCGCCGGACATCGCGTGCGCGGCCTGATCCGCAATCCTGAACACGCCGCCGAACTCGAGCGCCTCGGCATCGAACCGGTGATCGGCACACTCGACGACCGCGCGTTGCTTGTCGCGCAAGCGCAGGCTGCCGACGCCGTCATTAACGCCGCCAGCAGCGATCACCGCGCGGCAGTCGAAGCGCTGATCGAAGGGCTCGCCGGCTCCGGCAAGCCGTTTCTGCATACGAGCGGCTCGAGCATCGTCGGCGATGCGTCGGGCGGCGAAGCCGGCGCGGCCAGGATTTATAGCGAAGACGCGCTGCCCGAACCGACTGCGGATAAAGCGGCGCGTGTCGCAATCGACCGTCTGGTGCTCGAAGCAGCGCAGGAAAATATCCGCTCAGCAGTGCTATGCAACACGCTGATCTACGGTCATGGTGCTGTTGCCGGCAGCGCCAGCGTGCAGTTGCCGCGCCTCGTGCGCCAGGCGCAGAAAAGCGGTGTGGTCCGGCACGTGGGGAGTGGCGGCAACACCTGGTCCAACGTGCATATCGACGACGTGGTCGAGTTATATCGCCTCGCGCTGGAGAAGACCCCAGCCGGCACTTTCTACTTCGTCGAAAGCGGCGAGGCGTCGTTTCGCGACATGACCGCCGCCATCGCCCGCGCGACGAAACTAGGTCCTGCGCAAGACTGGCCGCTCAAGGACGCCGAACAGGAATGGGGTTATGAAATGGCGAACTACGGGCTTGGTTCGAACAGCCGGGTACGTGGCGAACGCGCTCGCAAACTGCTGGGTTGGCAGCCGCAGCGCACGTCGGTGATCGAGTGGATTGAGCGGGAGATGATGTAGCGTCAAAGGTTACTCCAGGGCGTCCACCGAAGGGCGCCCTGGAGAGCAAGTAATCTCTGTAAGCGAAGCTGTTGCGAATCCGTAAGATCAACTCGTTAGAATGCCGCCCAATTGATGGGCCGATTCGACAAAGCGAGTGGCCCCCTGAGCCCGGATTCTTCGATGAGCATCGCGCTAAATTTCGATTGGCTGACCAACCTTCTCGCGATTCTCTTCATCGTGGCTTGCCTCTATGACGCGCGCTACGACGAATACGGCACGCTGACCCTCGCGGCGGCGGCGATGGGACTGGTGGTCATGGCCATCGAGCTGTTCCTCAGGCCTGCTTTCGAAATGTCCTTATAGCGAGCGGCGCGGATGCCGTCCGCTCAACCGCACGCCGCCTGCTCCACCGCCCTATCCCCTCATCACGAACCGCATGCCGGACAACCGCGCGGCGCGTCCTCGTAGCGATCATGGTGCTTGACCCACTCGCCGAGATTCCTGACTTCGTTACGCCCCTTCGGCGCGATATCCAGATGCGTGTACGTGCCGATAAACGGCTCGCCACCGCGCGCGTAGCTTGAATACGTGTGGAAAATATTGCCGGCCTCGTCCTTGTAGAAAACGCTGTGGCCGGGTGCCTCGTCACCGGAAATCTCCTGCTCTTCGAAGTTGTAGAAGCCTTTGCCGTTTGCGACCTGCTCCGGCGTAAACGATACGTGATAGTCGAAGTTGAAATCGCTCTCATGCGACGAGACCCAGCGAAAGCGCCAGCCCATGCGCTTTTTGAACGCCTCGATCTTCTCGAGCGGTGCGCGCGAAACGGCCATGTACGAAACGTCGTGATGCTCGAGATGCGGCAACACGCCATCGACACTGTCCGAGAGGAACGAGCACCCGGGGCAGCCCTCTTTCCATTCCGGGCCCAGCATGAAGTGATAGACGATCAGCTGGCTGCGCCCGTCGAACAGCTCCGCGAGCGTCTTGCGACCCTGCGGCGTATCGAAGGTATAGGTCTTGTCGACCTTGACCCATGGGAGCGCCAGACGCTTGCGGTTGAGCTCGTCGCGTGCGCGTGTGAATGCCTTTTCTTCAGCCAGCAGCGCGCGGCGCGCAGCCAGCCATTCTTCTCTTGAGACAGTGCTATGCGGTTCCATCTGCATCTCCTTCCTCAGTGGTCAGGCAAGGTAACGCTCGAGTCCATCCAGCGTGGACGTCCAGCCCTCTGCGTGCTGGTCGCGCGTCTCTTCGTCAAGGAACTGGGCATGCGTCAAGGTAAGCAGCGTGCCGCCACCATCGGGGCGCAACGCCACCGTCACGAGCGACTCGCTCTCCGGCGCCGAGCGCCAGCTCCACGTGAAAACCAGCTTCGCGTCCGCCACGACTTCCAGATAGCGGCCACTGGCTTCGTGTTCCGCGCCGTCCGTGCCGCGCATCACGAGCCGGAAACTGCCGCCCTCCCGCGCATCGACTTCAGCATGAATCATCTCGTTGCCGCTCGGGTGCATCCACTTCAGGATTTGCGCCGGCTGCGTCCAGGCCCGGAAGACTTTGCCGGGCGACGCGTTGAGACGGCGCTGGAGCGTGAGACTGGGACGGGCGGACATGCCTCCTCCTGTTCGACAAAAGCGGCGAGACGATCGAGCTGCTCGCTCCAGAAGCGTTCATAGCGGTTCAGCCACAGCATGGCCTGCTCCATGGGCCCCGCGGACAACCGGCACGCCACCGTGCGGCCGGTTTTCGTGCGCGTGACGAGACCGGCCTCGGACAGTACGTCGAGATGCTTCATCACCGCCGGCAACGACATCTCGAACGGCTGCGCGAGTTCGCTGACCGACAGGTCGTGATGGGTGGACAGGCGCGCGAGCAACGCCCGCCGCGTGGGGTCGGAAAGCGCGGCAAACGTGCGGTCGAGAAGATCTTCTGAAAACTTAACCATAAGGTTAAGTGTAGTCGCGCGATTGTGGATGTCAAGGCGACAGTGCTTGAGGTGCGGGAAAAGATGCTGGAGATGCGCGCAGACCCGTGAGGGTAGCGTGGAGGAAAAAAAGACACGCGGCGCATCACAGCCCAAAAGACTGCAACACGCCGCGTCAAGGGTGGAGATTAAAGCGACTACTTACGCAAGCAGGGCTGCCCAGACCACCCTGCTCACGCGTCAAAACAAGGACTACCAGGGACCGCGGCAAGAGCCGCGATCAGATCGCCCAGCCACCAAGATAGAACGCGGCCAGAACAACTGCGATCGCTACCGTGCCGACGTTCAGCTTGCGATACTCGCCGCTCACGACACGGCCGATCACCAGCGTGCTGAAGCCGAGCATGATGCCGGTCACGATGTTGGCGGTCAGCACGATGAACACCGCGCACACCAGACCCGACATGGAATCGACCATGTCGTCCATATTCAGCTTGCTCACGCTCGACAGCATCAGCAGACCGACGTACATCAGCGCAGGAGCCGTCGCATATGAAGGCACCAGACCGGCGAGCGGCGAGAAGAACATCACGACGAGGAACAGCAGACCGACGACAGCCGCGGCCATCCCCGTCTTCGCGCCTGCTGCGACACCGACGGTCGATTCAATGTAGGCCGCAGCCGGCGCACCGCCGAGGAAGCCCGAGAAGATCGAGCTGAGTGAGTCCGCCGTCAGCGCACGGCCACCGTTGATGATTCGGCCGTTGGCATCGAGCTGCCCGGCCTGCCCTGCGACAGCGCGGATCGTGCCGGTCGCATCGAACACGGCTGTCATCACCAGCGCCAGCACACTAGGCAGTACCGCCAACGACAAGGCACCCTTGATGTCCATCGCACCGATCAGCGAAGCATGACCCGGCGCGCTCAGCGACGGCAGCGCAAACACGCCGTGATACGTCACCGCCGGATCGATCAGCAGTCCAAGCGCGGAGATCGCGACGATCACGATCAGGATCGAGCCCGGCACGCGACGGCGCACCAGCCCGAAGATCGCAGCCAACCCCGCCACCGACATCAGCGCCGGCAGCGCCGTGATATTGCCGAGCGAAACCGGCAGCCCCGCACCCGGGTTCTTGACCACGAGCCCAACGTCGTTGGCCGCAATCAGCAGCAGAAACAGCCCGATGCCGATGCCCGTGCCGTGCGCCACGCCCGAGGGCAGGTTGCGCAGGATCCACGAACGCACGCCCGTCACCGAAATGCCGGTGAAGACGATCCCCATCAGGAACACGGCGCCGAGCGCCACGGTCGGATGCAGGCCCTTGCCGAGCACGAGACCGAAGGCGGTGAAGGCGGTCAGCGAGATCGCGCAGCCAATGGCGATCGGCAGCCTGGCCCAGATGCCCATCAGCAGCGAGCCGAATGCCGTCGTCAAGCACACGGCCACGAATACCGCGCTGGTGTCGAAGCCCGCCTTGCCGAACATGCCCGGCACGACGAACACCGAATAGACCATCGCCAGAAAAGTGGTGACGCCGGCAATGATTTCCTGGCGCTGCGAACTGCCGCGCGAGGAGATTTCAAAGTACCGGTCGAGAAAGCCCTTGGAGTCGAAGCGTTCGACGCCGACATCGGAAATCGGCTGGGCGTGGGGTTCCATCATGATGAGTGCCTCCTTTATCAGCATGCTGAAACAGCCGGGGCACCGGCTGTCATCAGGTTCGTCTCGTTGCGTTTATGTAATGTGGTGGGCAAGGTTTTGAACGTTCGTCGCGGCGGATAGTCTGTGTTTCAGGCCGGCCCGCTTTGATCCGAAGATTCCCGACATCCCTTACAATCGGCCATCTGCTCATCGCGTTAAACCGGCAAAGTCAAACCCGCGTTAGCACCGTTCGTCATTTGCTGTCCCGAAATGTAGGCGAATACCAATATGTCTCCCATCGCATGAATGGCATGCCGGTCATGTCGCGATGCTTATATCGTTTAAGGCACGGCGGCACGCGGCTTCGGCCCGCGTGTTTACACCTACGGTCTGTAACGCACGTGTCGTATGCCTGTGGTCCCGCTTTGCGCGGACCGCAGACCGGGAGATGTCCCGTCGACGTCGCCGGCCGACTGCTTTGCAGTGGCCATGTGCCGGAACGCAGCGTGCAGCGGGTTAAACTCTGAGCCATTCGCCGTTTCAATTGCAGCGGTGGAGAGTGCGGCAAGCCAATCGCACCCTTCGCTCGCGCCCATGGAGTCTTTCTTGATGAGTGGCGGTTTTCGACGTCCAGCTTTCCGTTACCCGATCCTTCTCGTCCTCGCGGCTGTCGCCCTGTCGGGTTGCAGTCTGCTGCGCGGACCGCAGCAGGCGCCGATCACCGAGGCCGTCCCGGATCTCGTCGAACCCGCCAGTTCCACCCTCGTAGCCGGACCGCCTGAGACGACGGTGCAGACGGAAACCAGCAAGCCCGAAACGCCGGCCAAACCCAAGCGACCGCCTGCGCCGCCGCCGAAGAAGGAGGAACCGCCTCCGCCGCCGGTCGCCACGCCCGCCCCGCCGCCGCCCACGCCTGCGCCGCTGATCGTGACGCGGGTGATCGATCGCAACCAGGCGCACGGACTGCTCGACAGCGAAGTGCAGAAGCCCGACGGCAAGGTCGTGGGACGCGCCGTCGATCTCGTCACCGACCCGAGCGGCAAGCCGATCGAGATGATCGTCAATCTGCAGGGCTTCCTCGGGGTCGGCGACCGCAAGGTCAATTTCCCATGGAACGTATTCCGCTTCACGCCGGGCGCGAAGACCGCGCCCATCACGCTGAATCTCGCTCCGGGTCAGGCGCCGCCGGCCGACCGCGCAAAGGCCGCCGCGGCAGCGGCCGGCACCGCAACCGCCACACGTTTGCCGTTGCTCGACGCCACCGTTGAGCGCCCTAACGGCGCGAAAGTCGGCCGCGTGATCGACGTGCTGATCGACGCCAATGCCCAGCCGCAAGCAGTCGTGCTCGACGTGAGCGGCATGGTGAGCGCCGACCGCCGCACGATTGCGGCGAACTGGTCGGCGCTGCGATTTGCGGTAAAAGACAAGACGCTCTATCCGCTGATGGACCTGAGCGATGCAGCGATCGCCGCGTCGCCGCCGTATGCGTCGGATCAACCGATCCGCGCCGTTTCGCCTGCCCCACCCGCGCCGCCGGCCACGCCTGCGCCCGCCGCCGCTGCATCATCTACCGCGACTGCATCTACCGCACGGGCGGCCCGATGACAGGCCGGCTTATGGTGACAACACGCAGCCTGCGCGCGCTCGACTGGATGAATTTCTTCGTCGCGAACGTGCAGACCGGCTTTGGTCCGTTCATCGCGTCCTACCTCGCCTCGCACAAGTGGACCCAGGGTGAGATCGGCATGGCACTCTCGGTGGGTACGATCAGCGCGATGGTGAGCCAGGTGCCGGCAGGCGCCGCTGTCGACGCAATGAAGAACAAGAAAGGCGCTGCCGCCTGGGCGATCTTCGCGATCATCTTCTCCGCGGTGCTGCTCGCCAGCAGTCCAACCGTGCTGCCCGTGATCGCCGCGGAAGTCTTCCACGGCTTCGCGAGCTGCATGCTGGTGCCGGCCATGGCCGCGATCTCGTTCGCTTTGGTCGGACGCCAGAACCTTGGCGACCGGCTCGGGCGCAATGCGCGCTGGGCGTCTATCGGCAGTGCGATTGCGGCCGGGTTGATGGGGTTATTCGGCGAGTACTTCTCGTCGCGCGCGGTGTTCTGGTTGACCGCTGCGCTCGCCATGCCCGCGCTGATTGCGCTGAGCATGGTGCAGAACACTGGCACCGTCGACGCCATGCCCCAGGCCAAGCCAGTTCCGGACGCGGATGAAAAGCGCGAGAGCCTGCGCGAACTGCTGCGCGACAAGCGCATGCTGATCTTCGCGGCCTGTATCGTGCTGTTCCACCTGTCGAATGCGGCGATGCTCAACCTCGCGGCCGGTGAAGTGACTGCCGGCATGGGAGACAACGTGCAGCTCGTGATTGCGGCCTGCATCATCGTGCCGCAGGCGATCGTGGCGATGATGTCGCCGTGGGTAGGACGTTCGGCACAACGCTGGGGACGCAGGCCGATCCTGCTGTTCGGCTTCGCTGCGCTGCCGGTTCGCGCGCTGCTGTTTGCCGGAATCAGCAGCCCTTATCTGCTGGTGCCGGTGCAGATGCTCGATGGTTTGAGTGCAGCTGTGTTCGGGGTGATGCTGCCGCTGATCGCTGCGGATGTCGCTGGCGGCAAGGGTCGCTATAACCTGTGTATCGGGCTGTTCGGTCTGGCGGCCGGGATCGGCGCGACGTTGAGCACGGCAGCGGCGGGTTTCATTGCGGACCGGTTCAGCAATACGGTCAGCTTCTTTGGGCTCGCCGCGGCTGGGGCGCTGGCGGTGCTGCTCGTGTGGGCGGCCATGCCGGAGACGCGTGAGAGCGAGACTGTGCCGGAGGCGGAAGGGGTGCCCGAGGCGCGGTAATTACAGCGGGTCTGTTGCACAGAAAGGCCCGTGTCGCGCGAGCGATACCGGCCTTTTTTGTTTGCATCAACCAGCCGGTTCAATCCAGTAACTCCGCTGCCCGCTTGCGCAACTCCGTGCCGAAATCGTCCAGCCATCCGATCGACAAGCGCCAGCTCTGCCAGTACAGATCCACATCGACGGGCTTACCGGGCGCCATATCCACGAGTTCGCCGCTCTCGAGATGCGAGGCGATCATCCGCTCCGGACACAGGCCCCACCCCATTCCCGTGGCGCACGCTCTGAGAAAGCCCGCAACGTGAGGAATCCAGTGCAACGGCGGATCGACCTCCGCGCGAGTAATCCGGCGCATAAAGCGCTTCTGCAGCTGATCCTTCGGATTGAAGTCGATGCAAGGCGTGCGCCGCAGCGAATCGCGCGTGACCCCATCGGCGAAGTAGCGCTCGAAGAAATCCGGCGCACACACGGCCAGATAACGCATCCGTCCAAGCCGTACTGACCGGCAACCCTGCACCGGCTCCGCCTGCGTGGTCACCGCGCCCTGCACGCTGCCATCGCGAATCCGCTGTGCCGTATGATCCTGATCGTCGATGACGAGATCGAGCAGCATCTCCCGCTCCACACAGAACCCAGCCACCGCATCGATAAACCACGTGCCGACGCTGTCATCGTTGACCGCCACGCGCAAGGTCGGCCAGGACTCGACCAACGCTCCCGGCAGCGCAGGCAATCGCCCCGTCAGTTCCGATTCGAGCAACTGCACCCGCTCCGTATGGCGGCACAGCAGCGCGCCCGAAGTCGTCGCCACACACGGCTGGCCGCGTTTGACGAGCACGCTGCCCACCCGCTCCTCCAGCAATTTCACACGCTGCGACACCGCCGACGGCGTCACGTTCAGCTCGCTCGCCGCGCGGTCGAACGATCCGTGGCGCACTACAGCAGCCAGCGCATCCAGCAAAGCATAGTCGAGCATTAGCATTCCTTAATCGGCATTAACTGAATTAGCTTCTCTTACGAGCTGGAAAACCGCAGACTAGCGCCAATTCGTCTCATCCGTCTACTGGATCTCTCATGGATTGGCTTGCTTTCTCCCACGGAGCGGCGCTGTGCGCGTCGCTGATCGTCACCATCGGCGCCCAGAACGCCTTCGTGCTGCGCCAAGGCATCATGCGCTCGCACGTCGGCAAGATCGTGCTGCTGTGCGCGGTATCGGACTTCATCCTGATCGGTGCGGGGGTGGGCGGCGCATCGGCGCTGGTCGAGCGCTATCCGGTGTTCGTCCATGCCATGCTATATGTTGGGCTCGCCTACCTTGCCTGGTTCGGCATCAACGCGCTGCGTCGCGCGGTGCGTCCCGGCCATGCCGTGCTCGACGTCAGCGTCTCCGGTGACCCGACCAACGCGCCGGCAACCACAGCGACGTCCGCACAACGCACCATGCCGATCATCCTGATGACGCTCGCTTTCACGTGGCTCAACCCGCATGTGTATCTCGACACCTTCCTCCTGATCGGCACAGCCGGCGCCCGCGAAGCACAAACCGGCCGGGTGGCCTTCGCGCTCGGTGCGATGGCGGTCAGCGGCGTGTGGTTCGTCGGCCTCGGCTACGGCGCGCGAGCACTCGCCCCCCTGTTTCGCCGTGCGACGGCCTGGCGCGTACTCGACGGCGCGATCGGCAGCATGGTTCTGCTGCTTGCCGTCACGCAATTGCGCTAAGCGAACGCCAGGCAGAGCGAAGCACTCGGCAAACACAAGGACCACTACAGGGCAAACAAAGGACAATCAGCGGGACAGGAAGCCGTAGAATCGTGCTTCCTGTCCCGCTTTTTGCCTATTCGCCGCCCTCATGGTCAATCCGACGCACTTCGATCTGCATTCCCTGCGCGTGTTTCTGACGGTCGCCGAAACCGGCAGCCTGACCCGCGCGGCCGAACGCAGCCACATGACGCTCTCCGCCATCAGCAAGCGCATGGCCGATCTCGAACGGGCCACCGACTGCGCCCTCCTCGTGCGCCATCCGCGCGGCGTCGAACTCACGCCGGCGGGCCACGGGCTGCTGAATCACGCGCTTCAGGTGCTCGACCAGGTCAACCGCATGGCGAGCGAAATGAGCGACTTTGCCGTCGGCGTACGCGGTCATGTACGGATCTGGGCCAACACATCGGCCATCGTGCAGTTCCTTCCCACCGATCTGCAGCGCTTTCTCGCCAACAACCCGAGCGTCAAGGTCACGCTCGAAGAACGCCTGAGCGGCGAGGTGATCGAAGCGCTCGGCGCGGGCCGCACCGATCTGGGCGTATTCGCGGACAACGTCCCCGCGCCGATGGTGGACAAGCGCGTCTACCGGCGCGATCGGTTGATCATACTGGTCCCCGCGGACCATCCGCTGGCGGGCGTCAAAGAGATCGCCTTTGCCGACACGCTCGAATACGACTACGTCGCCCTGAACGCCGGCAGCTCGTTGCTGCTGCGCATGATGGACGCCGCGCTCGCCGCCGAAAAGCCGCTGCGGCTGCGCATCCAGATGCGCAGTTTCGACGGCATCTGCCGGATGATTGAAGCCGGCCTCGGCATCGGCATGCTGCCCGCCGCGGCAGTGCGCCCGGAAATCCTCGCAGCGGGCCTGCGCGCCGTGCAATTGACCGACACCTGGTCCGAACGCACGCTGTGGATCGGTGCGAAGGACGCCAAGGCGCTCACACCGGAGGCAGCCAGGCTGTTCGATTTCATGGCGGCCATGCCGGCGGCGGCAGGCTGAGCGGAGCCTGGCCGGCAGGCGCCGCCGCGCCCTTTCCACCCGGGAAAGGGTCCGTGAAGAATCCGACATTCCCAGCGCCGCCGCGCTGCGTCACTATCCTGTTCAACGGAACACACTCGATGGAGACGCAGCATGGCTGGACCGCTCGACGGGATCCGCGTCCTTGAACTCGGACAACTGATTGCAGGCCCGTTCGCGAGCCGGATGCTCGCCGAATTCGGCGCCGACGTCATCAAGATCGAAACGCCCGTGACGGGCGACCCGCTGCGCAAATGGCGCATGCTGCATGAAGGCACCTCCGTATGGTGGGCAGCGCAATCGCGCAATAAACGTTCGGTGACGCTGAACCTGAGAGACCCTGAAGGCCAGGATATTGCACGACGCCTCGCCGCCGAGGCCGACGTCGTCATCGAAAACTTCCGCCCTGGCGCACTCGAAGGCTGGGGCCTCGGCTGGGACACACTGCATACGCTGAACCCCAGGCTCGTGATGCTGCGCGTCTCCGGCTACGGCCAGACTGGCCCGTATCGCGACCTGCCTGGCTTCGGCGTGATCGGCGAAGCAATGGGCGGCCTGCGTCACCTGAGCGGCGAACCGGGCCGCACGCCGGTGCGCGTCGGCGTGTCGATCGGCGATTCGCTCGCTGCCCTGCATGGCGTGATCGGCATCCTGCTGGCGTTGCGTCATCGCGACCAGAACGGCGGTGAAGGCCAGATGGTCGACGTCGCCCTGTACGAATCGGTCTTCAACATGATGGAGAGCCTGCTGCCCGAATACTCCGTGTTTGGCGCGGTCCGCCAGGCGGCGGGCAGCAGCCTGCCAGGCATTGCGCCGAGCAATGCCTATCGCTGCCGCGACGGCAAATTCGCGCTGATTGCCGGCAACGGTGACAGCATCTTCCGACGTCTGATGGAAGTGATCGAGCGCTCCGACCTTGGTGAGGATCCGGCGCTCGCGCAAAACGATGGCCGGGTCGCGAACGTCGAACGGATCGATGCAGCCATAAGCGCCTGGACGGAACAGCGTTCGCTCGACGAGGTGCTGGCGCATCTGAACGAAGCGCGCATTCCGGCCGGCAAGATCTACGATGTCGCCGACATTGCTGCCGATCCGCACTACCGTGCCCGCGAAATGATTGTGGATAGCACGCTCGCCGACGGCACACCGGTGCAAGTCCCCGGCGTTTTGCCGAAACTGAACGCCACTCCGGGCACGATCCGCACACTCGCGCCCGAACTCGGCCAGCATACCGATGAGGTGCTCGCCACCCTCGGCCTGGACGATGCCAAACGCGCCGCGCTGCGCGAACGCGGCATCATCTGAACAAGTATTCAGGAGACCTTCGATGAGCGCCACCCGCCCTCGCCTGTACATCCAGGAAGTCGCCACCCGCGACGGCTTCCAGAACGAAGCCCGCTTCATTGAAACCGACGACAAGGTTGCCTTGATCGATCGACTGAGTGCCTGCGGTTTCGCCAAAATCGAAGTGACTTCGTTCACCTCGCCGCGCGCCATTCCGGCGCTGCGCGATGCCGAAGCGGTAATGCATCGCATCGAGCGCCGCGCCGGTGTGGTCTATACCGTACTGGTGCCGAACGTGCGCGGTGCCGAACGCGCGTTGTCATGCGATGTCGACGAAGTCAATCTGGTGATGTCGGTCAGCGAAAGCCACAATCGGGCAAATCTGCGCATGAGCCGGGAAGAATCGTTCGCACAACTGCGGGATGTGATCGAAGTAGTGAGCCGCACGCGAGTAGCGATTAACGTGTCGCTGTCGACCGCGTTTGGCTGCCCCATGGAGGGCGACGTTGCGGAAGACGAAGTGCTGAGCTGGGTTGCGCGCTTCGCCACGCTCGGCGTGCACGGGGTCACGCTGTGCGACACGACCGGCATGGCGTATCCCAACCAGGTCCGGCAACTGGCACAACGCACGCGCGATGAATTCGCCGGACTGGAAACCACGCTGCACTTTCACAACACGCGGGGGATGGCGCTCGCCAACACGCTGGCTGCATTGGACGCAGGCATCGACCGCTTCGACGCCTCGCTGGGCGGCCTGGGCGGTTGTCCCTATGCACCGGGCGCGACGGGGAACGTGTGCACCGAAGAACTCGTGCATATGCTGGAACTGAACGGCTACGATACCGGTGTCGATCTCACCCAGGTGTTGCAGGCTGCCGCACATTTGCCAGGGCTGATCGGCCACGACGTACCGAGCCAGTTGCTCAAGGCCGGCCGGCGGCTCGATCTGCATCCGGCTCCGGATGCGGGTGAGCAGCGACCTTCCGCGGCCTGAACGGCGGCGTTCCGCTCGTCAGGGCTGCGCGCCCGGTATCTCGTCAGGGCAGATTCCCGCACGTCCGACTCCAACGGTCTGCAGCGCGCCGTCAGCCACATACGGCACCAACCCGTCCTTGCAGATTTTCAGCACGGTGTCGCGCGTGCATTGTTCGTCGCCGGGAGCACAGTAGTCGATTGCGATCACTGGCAACTCATATTTTTCGCTCACAACCCTCGCCTGCCCCAGCAGCCAGTCGCGGTCTGCCTGTGACACCGTCGTATAACGCTGGTTCGGCTGATCCCAGCCGCTGTAGAGCGATTCGAAGGCCACCGCGTACACGAGATCGTGCACCTGCGGCAGGATCTCGAAGCCGCGGTTAAACATCAATCTGGCTCGTGGATAGCGCTTCTTGATCGCGCGGATCACCTCCACCAGTCCTGCTTGCTGGCGGGCGCGGTCTGCATCGGTTTTGGCGATCAGTTGATACGAATCGAGCGTATCCAGAAAGAAGCCGCGATAGCCTTTACGCCAGAGCGGCGCAATCACCTGCTTCACATAGAACGCTGGCCAGCCGGGTGCGTCCTGATCGACGACCTTCGACGCCCACGCGGGGTTATTGCCAGCCAGCCAGTCCTGCGGCATCGCAGCGTAGTAGGCGCGTTGCGGCGTGACTTCGCCGACGCTGACGTATGCGAACCAGGCGATATGGCGATTATGTTGGATTGCAGGATCGAGGTTGCTATCCGGCTCGACCACCACCACATCGAATCCGGACAGTGCCTCGACAGGTACCTTGTCGCCGTAAAAGAACGCCACTGAGGGCTGCATGGAAGCATTCGCCGCCGTGGCGGAGTGACTCCCCGCGCTGGCGGCGCTCTGGGCTTGCGCGAGAGGTCCCAGTCCGGCGGCCGTGCCGAAGCAGGCCACCCAGGCAGCGAAGCGGCACAGCGCGCGCACCATAAACATTCGCATCCCGCACTATCAGTTATGCAGCATGTAGGTTTCGTATTCGAGTTTGGCGAACTTGCGATCCAGCGTCAGCACCGCGCCGACTACCAGAATCAGCAGCGCCAAAGCAAAACCATACCCATACGTATTGGGACTCATCTGCAACGTGATCCACGTCAGCGCGCCGTTGAGCACCACAAACGCCACACACAGCTTCAACACCGTACGTCGTGCATCCAGATAGAAGAACACGTTCAGGAGACCCAACAGCACCACCTGCAGACTGGCCGCAATCACGTCGACGGTGAGAAGCGGCATGTATAGCGGCGAAATATTCAGCGCCGCGAGCACGTTCGACCCAAAAGCGAAAATCAGCAGCAGCACGACAACCTGAATCTTGATGATCTCATACAGACCCGCACGCACGCTGCCCACCATCATGTCGCGCATATCGTTGATGTGGCGCAGCGTCGCGCCGCTGCGCACGGCATCGTAGAACGCGTCGTAATACTCGACGAAGTCCGCCTCGATACGCACCAGGAAGGTCGCCATGCCAGGCATCACGCACACATAGGCGATGAACACCGGGATATCGTAGATCACCGATGCATGCAGCGGCCCGATGACCGGCGCGCCCGTGCCTGGCGAATACCAGAACATGAACTTGTCGAGCCACACGCCGAGATTGAAGAACAGCCCCACCAGCGCGAGCGTCGGATAAGCGAAGCGCTTGTCGAACACCTCGAAGGAAATCAGCCGGCCGCTGCGGTAGTTACGGTAGATCAATCCGGACAGACCGCCCAGCAACACCAGGTGGCCCGCAACAAAGCCGCCGAGCAGCCCCGACAGGCCGTGCCGGTTGAGCATCAGCGCGAACGCGACGGTGCAGCCGTAGCCGATCAGAAACACAAACAGGATCTGCCGGTACTGCTTGACGCTGGAGAGAAAAATCACGGCGATCCAGATGTTGCTGATCACCACGAAACCCGCCACCATCAGCACGCGATAGGCCAAAGGCTCGCTCTTGAACCCCACCAGCATTGCCACCACGCCCACCAGCCCGGAAGCGATCGTGCTGACCAGCACGACCCCGTTGTAGTTCGACAGCACCAGATCGTCGCGCTTTTCAAACAGGCGGTCGGAGATGAAACGCGTAAACGACAGTTGCAGCGGACCCGTCAAAATCAGGCTCAGCGCAATCAGATACGTCACCGATATCTGAAACTGCACGATCGCGTATTTCGGTATCACGAACGCGAGGCTCATCACCCCGATGATCAGGATACCGAAGATCGACAGGATCAACGGCCCCGAGCTGATCAGGCCAGCGTAGGCGTAAGCCCGCGCGACACCGAACAGCGTGTCGTGCTTGAGGATCTTGCGCAGTTCGAAACCAATCCCGGCCATTAGCGTGTCTCCCCGGCTTGAGCGGTGCGCGGGCTCGTCTGCGCGCCATGGTGCACCGGGCAGCCGCCCGCGGCTGCGTTGCGCGAGCCGCGCGGAACATCCGGGGCCGCTGCGAGCTTCTCGTACAGGGTCCGGTAGCTGTCGGTCATCTGCGCCTTCGTGTAATAGCGGCGCACCCGTGCGAGGCCAGCCTGCTGCGCGGCCTGCCAGCGGGCGTCGTCGTTCAGCAGCGCCACCACGGCCTGCGCGAAGGCGGCCGGATTGGCGATCTGCACCACTGCGCCCGCACTGCCGAGCGCGCGGTCTTCCGCATCGAGTCCTTCGATCATCTGGCGGCATGCGCCGACATCGGTCGTGATGGACGGAATACCGGCTGCAAACCCTTCCAGCACGACCAGTGGCAACGCCTCGCTGATCGACGTGAGGGCGATGACGTCGATTTTCGGCAGCACATCGTCGATGCGCTGAAAGCCGAGAAACTTCACGTTTGCGGCCAGCCCCAGACTCTCCACCAGCGCACGGCATTCGAGCGCGTAACCCGGATCTTCTTCTTCCGGCCCGATGATCCAGCCTTCGATCTCGGGCATGCTGCGGGAGGCCACGAACATGGCGCGAATAAACGTCTTGATGTCCTTGATCGGCACCACCCGGCCGATCAGCGCGACCACCTTGTGCGGCCCTGCCTTGCGCTGCTCGACAAGCGGTGCAAGGCCGTCGACGTCCACGCCATTCGGAATGCTGCGGGTGCGCTCGGCAACCGCGCCGTCTGCGACCTGGCGCAAGCGGTTCGTTTCGTACAGGGCGACGATGTCGTCGGCGGCGTCGTACGCGAGCTTGCCGATCGCCTCGAAAAAGCGCACCCAGAGTTCGCGGAAATAACTGATACGCGAGATGTCACGCTCGAATGCGCCGCGATTGTCGCGAATCCACTGACTCTGCAACAGATCGATCTTGCGCTCTTTCGTGTAGATACCGTGCTCGGAAATCAGCAGCGGCCGCCCCGTGCGGTAGTGCAGCAGCGCACCGAGAAAGCCTGCGTATCCCGTCGAAATCGTGTGATAGACCTTCGCCGGTATCAGCTTCTCAGCGACGTTCGCGAGTAACCACAACGGCTTGTGCATGATCCGCACGGTCCAGAAGTAGTCGGTAAACGACGGGTCGGTGCAGTGCTTTTCGTACTGCTCGACGATGAACTCCCACGACTGGCGGCTCGCCAGAAACTGCGCTTCGTTGAGCGCGCCGTGTTCGCCGAGCGTCGGCACCATCTCGGCCATCAGCTTGCCCACATCCGCACCGCGCACGTCGCGCAAAGCCGCGTGCAACTCGGCCGACTTCGCAAACGCCGCGGCGTCGCCTTCAATCTCGCGCGGCCGGCTGGCGTCTACGGAAGCCGTCTCATACAGGTAATGGGTCTCGAAGTGCACGACGTTGTCGGGCAACTTGTAGGCCGCACCGTGATAGTCCTGCTCGCGGCTGCCGATAAAGACAATCGCAAAGCGCGTCTGCGGGTACGCGCGCAGCATTTCGTTGACCCAGCTCGACACCCCGCCCCGCACAAACGGGAAGGTGCCTTCCAGCAGCAGGCAGACATCGGCATCGGCGGCACGCCGCATCAAGGACTCTTTCATGATGACCAGTAAGTCACAGCAGGTTTGAGCGTCGGCAGCGCTGCGGCATTGCCGAGCGTCGCGAGCCATTGACTGGTTTGAGCGTAGTCGCCGCGCAGGAACGCCACTTCGGCGAGCCAGGGCGTCAGGCGTTCACGCGGAAAGCCCAGTTCGAGGGCGCGTTCCATGTACTGTCCCGCTTCATCGGGGCGGCCCTCGGCAAGCGCGAGGCGGCCGCGAATCAGCCACAGCGCCGCGTCCTTGTCGTCGGTAGCGAGCGCGTCGCGTGCGTAGCGGTCGGCCTGCTCGAGCGTATGGCGATACACCGCGCCCTGCACGAGGTTCTGATAGACCAGCTCGAAATACAGTTCGGCGAGGCGCCGGTTGATCGCATGGCGCTCGCTGTCGTCCTTCGCCTGTTCGAGGGCTTTAGCGGTCGTGAAGATCTTCTGCATGATCTCGTTCTCGGCCTGGTCCAGCGTGCCGTAAGCAATCAGACGCACGTCCTCGATCGGATCGGCCAGCAGATCGCGCAACAGTGTGCCCGTGGTGCGGGTGGGCATGCTCTGGATTGCGACGAGTGCGGTAAGCCGGTCGGTCGAAGAGACCTGCGTGTTGATCAGGCGCGCCTGCAGCCGGGCTCCGCCACCGTGCGAAACGCGCGAGACGAGGTAGCTGACGAATTCAGGGCGCGGCACATCGGTCAGTTGATCGCTGTCTCTCGTGCCCGGGAACCACGCTGCCCAGATACAGCTTGCCAGCAGGACGAGGCCGGCGCCGAGCGGCACGAACGTGCACAGCACCCACAGCAGCAGGAGCGTCCAGAAGCGCGGCTCGCGGTAACGCGACGGCAGCATCACGCGCAGCAGCAGCGCCTGCACGAGCGCAACCAGCGCCTGCGCGACAAAGCCGGCCAGCAGCGGATCGACGCCCGCAGGTGCGCGCAGGAAGCTCAGGTACGCGAAGTATTCCACCAGCACATAGCCGGCGAACGACAGCACGTTGACGAGGGCGGAAATGAGCTTAGACATCGAGGCCGCTACGCTTGAGAAGGCGCTGCAGCGCCGGACCGGGATCCATGGTGCCCAGATGCAGCGTATGCACGCCGACGCGGGCGCTCTCCAGATTCAGGTTGAACTGGGCCGAGAGGCTGCCTTCGATACGGGCGAGATAACCGTCGATGCCGGTCGTGTCCGTTGCAGGCATGAGGTTGACCAGCACCGACTGCGACGCCGTTTGCACCGGCCACATCAGGTCGAGCGCACGACGGCGGCGAATCACGTGTTCGAACAGCGAGTCGCCCGCTTCGTCGCGCGGGAACGCCAACGCGACCATCGACGAAGCGATTCCGGCGTCGCGCTGCAGACGCGTCAGGCGTCCAAGGTCGAGCGCGAAATCGTACGGACAGCCAGGCACAGCGGCAAGGATGCCCTGCACGAGGCCCGAGTGCTCCACGCCGTCCGCGTAATAGCCGAGCAGCACCAGCAGCAGTTGCAGGTTATCGAAGTTCAGCGACAGGAACGGCATGCGCTTGATCACCAGCACCGCCAGCAACTGGCCGTCGGCGCTGACAAGAGGCGCGCACACCAGGTATTGCGACTGGGCGACGGGGATATCCTCGCTTTTCAGATGCGCGACGCTCATCGTGCTGATAGCGTGCGTGACAAGCTCGTCGTCCGGCGCGAGCGCGAAGTCATCGCCCACGCGGGCAGCAGCCTCGCGGCCGACCTGGCCGTTGCGCACCGGGAACAGCGCCGCGACTTCGATCTGGCATACCTGGGCGACAAATTCGAGCAGACCATGCGCGCCCGGCAACGCGCGCAACGAAGCAGGAGGTGTGACGGTGTCCTGAGCACCGCTCTCTCCCTGCACCGACAGGCGTCGCAACTCGGTAATCGAATCGCGCAGCGTGGTGGGCCGGGACAGCAGATCTTTTTCGAGCCGCTCGTGCGACAGGCGCATCAGATAGTGGCTGTTGGTGATCGCCACGAGACGGTCGTTCAGGTAGTCATTGATGGTCGAAGCACGCGCGGCGCGATGGCCCCACGTATCGCCGAAGTGACCCGCGACGATGGTCTGCAGCAGCCCGCCGGTGAAGAACATCAGGGGCCACGGCTGGCCGTGGCTGCCGCCCAGCAGATACCATGCGCCCACCGTCATCGCGCTCGCCAGCAGTCCGAGCAACGTGCCGTAGCGCAGGGCGATCACGAACGGCGCGAACCACAACCACGGGAAACCCGAATTCAGCAGCAGCGGATCCGTACGGTCGAACGCCCAGCACAGCCCGAACACCACGAGCATGAAGATGATCGTTTCGACAATAGCGAAGGGCCGTGTAACAGCGGGCGCGACCAGCCGACGCACGGCGCCAAGGTTGCCGAACGGGTTCGAGTGGCGCGGTTTCGACGCGGCGGCGCCGGTTTGCGCGGTAGCGGTAGCTGTATTCACGGCGTGTTCCTCATGACGGAGCGAATTGCGGATGACGGCGTGCCGTCACTCACGAATGCGCGTGCAGCGGTGCAAGCAGGCCACCGATCAGCGTCGTGGCGACACTCGAGAGACTCGAGCGGCTCCAGCCACTGCGCGTGCCCGTAGCACTCCAGACAACCTGGCCCGACGTCACGTCGATCAGCTGGAACGTAAGACCAGCCACCGGTTCGCCGTCGACACCGACCTTGTAGCGCCACTCTTCGACCGCACCGGTCAGCACGTACTTGATGTGCTGATCGCGCGCCCAGCCGAGTTGCTTCTCGCCCGTGTCGCGCTGCGCGGTGTCGAACATGGCGGTATTCGCGCCGTCGACCGGTGCAAGGCGCACGTCCGCGAAACCGTTCGCGCGCAGCACGTTCGCAGCGATCGCAGCTGCGCTGCCACCGGCGGCCGGCGTTTCGGTGAAGTTAGCCATCGACACCACCGCAACCGAATCCTGTGACGTCAAAGCCGGCATGCCGGTCTGCCGGATCGAGCTGCATGCGCCGAGCAACAGCGCGCATGTCGCCAGCGCGGCGGACCAGCCGGCCATACGGGACCATCCTTTAGTCTTGCTCATCGAACCACTCCTCAGTTTATGTCGTCTTTCTTGCCGAATTCGTAGCTTGTGTCTACGTTATCTACGTTACATAAGCGTTGCGGCAACCCCGCCGCCCGCCCCCGACCTCGCCCGGATCAATAAAACCAGTTGTAGCGCATACCCACCACCGTCTGCGGCGTACCCAGCCGCGACACGGACTGATGCTCGAAATACAGCGCGAGATGATCGCCGCCGAACACCGAACCCGCGAGTCCAACGCTGACGTCAGGCCCCCACCCCTGGATCGAGTTGTGCACGATGCCGACATCGAGAAACGGCCGCCATGCATGCGTGTACTGATTGAGCAGGTCGTTGCCGAAGCCGAAGTACAGGCCATACTGCGTATAGCTCTGCGGTATGAAGTCGCTGGCGAGAGCCGGCTGCAAGGCCGCCGGCTCGAGCTGCGAAATCAGGCTGTCGGCCGAACCACTCGCACCGTAACCGCCGTGTTCGCCAACCAGACGGAACGTGTAATCGGGGTAGCCCGTGCGGATCCGGTAGCTGATTTCACCGGTTTCCAGCAGCCCGCTGCCGATGTAATCGCGCGCCTGGCTGTAGAAGCGGTCGCCTTCGACGCTACCGGTCATCGTGATTTGCTGGGTTGCGCGCCACGTGAAGTCGCCGACCAGGTTGTCCTTCATGCCGCCAATCTGGAGGAACTGGTCCTCGTCTGCGAGCTGATTGCGGCCAGCGTGCACGCCGAACTGCAGATCCGAGTTGCGGCCCGTTTCCGCTGCGAGTTGCACCGTGTAGAAACTGTCGAGCGCCTCGCGGCGGCCGATCGTCACGCTCGCCGTTGAATCCACCGTCTGCCGCTGCAGGAAAAAGCTGAGCGAGCGATCGACGGACGGAACATTGACGAGCTGGGTAATGTCCGTCGAGCGCTGGAAGTTCTGCACTTCCGTCGCGCCGATCAGGTAGTGGTCGGCGATTTTCTTGCTGCCGGCGAGCGTCTGCGCGACGTAGTCGAGCGGATGTTCGACATAGTTCACGACGCTCGCGTCGATCGACTGCGGCCAGTCGAGCGCTGTTTCGGTCAGGCGTGTATGTACGTCGTTGTTGTCGGGAGCGCCGTCGAGTCCGTCGAAGGCGAGCTGCTCTGCCCGGCCCTGCCGGTCGGTTGCCACCTCGGCGTCGATGCGATCGTCCAGCGGCAGGCGCGAGCGCTCCTGCGCGAGCAGTTGTTCCATCGCGCCGGTATCGTTTTCCGCGAGTGCGATCGTGAGACGCGCATCGGCTGGCTGAGCAAGGCGCGCCGCGTATTGCTGGGCCAGCCAGCGCTTCGCGAGCGGATTGCTCTCGTGCGACACACCCCAGGCGATCGCTACGTCCTTGGCGACTGCATCGCGCAGGCGGTTATTCTGCGCGGTATCGATACCGGCTTCGGGCGCCGCGCCGGGCAAACCCTTGGCAGTACCGAGCAGCGAACGGCGGGCAAGCTTCACGCTCTCCGTCGACTGGGTGCCGGAGAGCAGATCGTTCAGCATGGCGGCCGAGTCGTCGCCGGTCTGGAAATCCGTCGAGAGCGTCACGCGCCGGCCACGAATGTCCGCGAGGGTTTCAGCGTCCTGGCCGGAACGGCCCCGCTGCGCGGCACGTGCCGCGCCGTGCAGTTTGGCCAATGCCGCTTCATCCTGCTGCAGTTGCTGCCAGACCTTATGACGGATCGACCAGGCGAGATCGGGGCGGCCTGCCATTTCCTGGGCGTCGGCATACGTCATCAGCCACAGCGGATCCCGCGACAACGACGCGGATTCGCGCCGCAGATAGTCGAGCGCGCGCACCGGACGGTTCAGGCGCATCTCGGCGGCCGCGTACGGTTCCCATAACGCAGCACTCCTGTCTTCCGTGCCACGCCAGCGTTTCAAGGTCGCATCCAGCTGCGCGTCGGTGCCGTAGTCGACCAGGGTCCACAAATAGGCCGCGCGCAGGTCCGAAGTCGCACCCGGCAGATTGACCGCGTGCTTCAGATCGTCGAGCGCCTTCTCGGGCTGGTCGGTCAGGCGATAGTATTCGGCGCGCACACCGAGTACGCCGGGCGACTGCAGCGCTTCGTCGCGCTCCTGCTCCGTGAGGCTCGCCAGCAGCGCGGCCACACGGTCGAGCGCCTGTGCGTCGGTGTAGTAGTAGATCGCGTTTTGCAGCGCACGCGGCGAATGATCGCGGCGGTACTGCAACTCGGCAACCCGTGCTGCATCGATCGGATACGGATCGAAGAAGTACGTCATGTCACCAAGGTCTTCCGGCGTGCTGTCACCGCCCGCGAGCAGGTGACGGTACGCTTCGCTCGCCTCGGCGTCACGCTGCAACAGGCGTGCGAGTTCGGCGTAGTTGCGCCAGTAGTCGGTATCGCTGTCTTTCGCATTGCCGCGTGCGCTTTGCAGTGCTGCGAACGAGGCCTCGTAATTACCCTCGCGATACAGCACGCTCGCCGTACGCAGCGCAGCGCCCGCGTTGCCGGGATCGCGCGACTGCACGGCGCGGTACGCCGCGAGCGCCTGATCGTCGTGGCCCGCGCGTTCGGCGAGCGCGCCGATGCGCTGATCGATTGCATCGGCGTTGTGTCCGCGCGGCAAGCCTCGCAAAAACGCGAGGCCGTCGTCCGGCCGGCCGAGCCGCTCGTAAGTCGCGATCACGTTGTCGACCAGCTTCAGATCGTCGGGCGACGCCTGGGACGCGTGAACGAGGGCCGCAAGATACGCGTTGTCGTCGTCGAGCATCGGTGCGATGCGCAGGACGTTTTGCCAACCTACAGGGTCGTTCGACAGTCTTGCGTAGTCGAGCCAGGCATTCAACGCGAGCGACGGATTGCGGTCCCACTCGGCGGTCTGCGCGAGACGCTTCGTCCACAGGACCGAGCGCGGATCCCGCTGGACCTGCTGCTGGGCGATTTTCTCGGCATTTGCAAGGTCACCCGATTCGACGAACGACTGGAATACGAGGTCGGCTACCTTCGGATCCTTGCCGCCGCCCGGCGCGGTGCCGTCGGAGGCCGGTGCGGGCGCCGCGGCGGGTGCCGGGTCGGCTGGCGCAACGGGCTTGGGACTGGCCGGCGCGGCGGGTGCCGGGCTGGGTGTCGCGGCGGCTGCCAGCGTAGCCGTAACGGCGGGCGCTGGGCTCGGCGCCGCAACGGGCTTCGTGCCCGGCGCCGGCGTGGGCACCGGGTTTGCACCCGTGCTCGCGGCAACCCGGATCACGCCCCACCACTCCGTCGCCTTGCGCATGCTCACCGAGGCGAAACCATGGTGCGTCGGCAGCGGACCATCCATATAGGCATACGCCGACTGCGGCGTGTCTTGCGACACGTCTCGCTCCCCACCCTGCGGAGCGTCGGATGCGATTGCAGCCGTACCATCCTGTGCCAGAGCCGTGTCAGGCCCGGATGGCTGCGCCTGCGCGTAGCGCGCGAGCATCTTCGCGTAGTAATCGACGCGATCGGGCCGGTTGGCGGCGCGCGCGAGATTGAGCAACACGACCAGGGTTGCCGGATCGGTATCGAGCGCGCCGAGATGTTGATCGGCAGCCGTCAGCGCCTCGTTCAACAGATTGCCTGACTGCAGCGTGCGGATCGCCGCAATGAAACAGCGCCGCTGTTCTTCGCGCGTCTTCGCCGCGGCCTGCTGGCGGAACCAGGCATCGGCCCCAGCGCGGTAGTCGCCCGTCTGAATGGCGTAGCGTGTGATCTGCGTATCCCAACCGTTGCGCCCGCCCGGGTCGCCCGCCGAAAGACGCGTGTAGAGTTGCAACGCCAGATCGGGCAAACCAACCGCGGCGCAACGCTGCGCCAGCCATTCGAGATCCTTCGGCGCCCACGGCAAGCGCGCGGCCTGCGTCAACTGCGCACGCAGATTCGCAAGCGCGGCTTCGCGGCGGGGGTCGTCCTCGGGAATCGCAAACGTACGCTGTTCGGCGATCGACAGCCGCAGCATCATCGCGGCAAGCCGCATGTGAGTCGAACCGAGCGCCTCCATCCGCCGGGCTACCCGGGCGGCGTCGTCCATCCGCCCGAGCGACGTGTACTGCGCACCCAGCAGCGAGAGGAATTCCTCGTTGTTCGGCTGGACCTTCGACCAGGCTTCGAGGTAGGCAGCACTCAGATCGCTCGGCGCGCCTACTGATGCCAGCCGTTGCTGCAGGCCACCGCGCGGCGACGACGCGATCATCGTCAGCGGCACCACTGCAGCAAGCAGCAGGACGAGCTTGGTCGGAGCGATACGCGGACGCTCAGCGCGCACAGTTGACCTCGACCGGTTGATAGTTCATCTGCAAATCCGCGCTCGCGGACGTGTCGAAACGCAGGGACGAGCCGTTGCGTTGTACAGCCACGGACCGGCCGGCAACCTCGACACTGCAGGTGCCAGCATTGGCCAGTTGTACGAACGGCTGGTAATAGCCACCAAACTCGAATGCCATCCCGCGCGCCGTACGTTTGAACTGACGGACGTAACCGTTGGCGACGGCGATGTAGGGCAGTTGTGCATTCGCCGTCTGCGCCGCATCGGCCTGGGTGATCGCAAATGACGCGGCGCCATCCGCGAAATGAATGTATGTGCCGTCGGCGCCCACGTCGTAACCGGTGACACCGGCCGACGCGCGCAGATCCGGTACGCTGCCTGGAGGCGCACGCAGTTCGCGCACTTCGCCGTCGCCACGCACGATCCAGTTCGAATCAGGGCTGCGTGCGGCGCCCGCCGGCGCAATCGCACGCGCAACCGCGAAGTTATGCCAGTCGAGCACCTTGTGCGTGTAATCCGTGATCCTGACCGGCAGCACCGGCTCTTTGAGCACCG
Source organism: Paraburkholderia phenazinium (assembly GCF_900141745.1). Lineage (NCBI taxonomy): Bacteria > Pseudomonadati > Pseudomonadota > Betaproteobacteria > Burkholderiales > Burkholderiaceae > Paraburkholderia > Paraburkholderia phenazinium. The sequence continues at coordinate 3,466,569 of NZ_FSRM01000001.1, forward strand.
TCGAGAAAATCTGGTCGAGCGCACGCAGTGATGCGACCTTGGTACCGCTGTACATGTGGTAGTAAATGTCGATCGGCTTGAAGCGCAGCGGTTTGTCGGTCAGGTCGAAGGTCTCGAGTACGCGCGTAAAACCGTAGAACGGGCCGAGCCAGTCGTTGGTGTAAACGTTCTCATCCTGATTCGGTGCGTACACCTGATACGCGCCCGGCCCTTTGTCGACACCGATCGGCGCGATATTGGTCCAGCTGTTCGCGCTCTTCGTGATGACCGTGTCCCCGCCATTGATGTTCTGGACGCCCGCCGCATAGGTTTTGCGCACGACGATCGCGGGCGGCTCGCAGTTGCCGGGCCACTGCAGGATGACCGTCTTCTTGCCCGGCGGCGCGAGGCGCGTGTTGATGTAGTCGATCGAGCCGGTAATCTCGCGATCGATATTGAACTTGTAGTTCGGGATGTTCAGCGAAAACGCCGTATCGCCACCGCCGCGATCGATCCGCTCACCCGTCGTCGCATCAATGTCCTCCCACTCGAACGGGTGAGAATAGGTGTGCGTACCAATCTCGACGTACGGCAGTGCGAACATTTTGCGAGCGATCTCTTCGAGACGCGGCGAGATCTGCGGATACAGGCCCTTCGGCCCCACTTCGCCTTCGATGACCGACAGGGTCATCGGGATCTTGTAGCGGCTGAATACCTGTTCATAGAGCGCTTCACCCGAGTAATCGGCCCCGGGGAATTCGACGCGTGACGCGAAGCCGTCGCCGTCCACGTGCGTCATGAAGAGGCGCCGGCCGTTTTCCGTCGTCACGTTGGGGGCCGGCATCTGCCGCAGGCGCAACGCTGCCGTGAGAAACGAAATGGGCTGGATCGCCCAGCGTTCCTGACCGATACCGTTGAGCGATACGATCGTGTATGGGTTCATCGCGTAGCCGCCCCACGGCGTGACCGCGACTTCATCGAGCGTGGCGTTGCCCGAGCGCACGCGCAGCAGCGAATGGCTCGCGGCGCCTACCTGAATACCGACGAGGTCGCGCGGCCCCGGTTTCGGGTCGATCTCGAAGCCGATCATCGGATCTCGCGAAACGATTTCCAGCGGATCGTTGAAGGGACCGGCAACGGCCAGCAGATCGAGCGCCGCGCCGTCGTCCTGCTCGGCGTCAAAACCGAACTGGCCAAGAAATGCGACCGGGACGTGCGCCGCCATGCGCGCCTCTACCCACGAGCGCCATGCACTGCTGTCACGCAGATCGTCGCCCTGGAACCACGCGACGACACCGGCGTACCGATCCGGGGTGATGTCGCTGGGCAACTGGCCATTGGCGTCGGCGTATTCGACGTCATAGCCGAGATAGTTGAGCGGCGTCGCGAGATCGCGCACGCCCGGAGTTTCGTCCAGCGGCAGACCCGCAGCCGGATCTTGCACCACCAGGATCTTGCGCGGCAGCACTTCGATTGCTCCCACGCCGACTACATCGGCGGCAGCGTCCGTCACATACGGCGCCACGCCCGTCGCCAGCACCGTGGCCGCCGTCGCGCGGGCGCACACGCGGTCGGCAGGCGGGCAATATTCGAGCGAAATGACCGGCACGCCGGTCTGCTGCGTGAAGGCGCGGTCAGCGGCGACACGGCTCGCGCGCGTGGCGTCCGGCACGTCGAGCAGCTGTGCACCGCCGTTGCCCAGCCCACGCACCAGCGAATCGCCAATCACCGCGTACAAGGCTTTGGCATGCGTTTGCGCCGCTTGCAGCGCGTCCGGGCCGGCGACGACGAGGCGTGCATCCGGATGGGCGGCACGAATAGCCTCGGCGGCCGCGATCGCCGCTGGCGTGTCGAGCAGGAAGCCGCGATAGCCCCGCTGCCACAGCGGCGCGAGGGATTGTGCAAAAGCGTTGGGTGTGACGCCCGGATCCGACGGGTGCGTGCGGGCTATCCACACGGTATGCGCCAGCGGGTGCGCTGCGGGATCAAAACCACGCGTGGGATCTACCACCACGGCGTCGAATGCCTGCAGCAGATCGACCGGGACGTTCGAACCGAAGAAAAGCGCCAGGTTCGGCTGTGCCGGATGGCCGGAGACGCCGGCAAGCGCCTCGCCGGCATGGGCCGGCGACGCTGCCTGCGCGTACGCAGCCTGGTTCGGCGCGAGGCTCGTTGCCAGAACGATGAGTGTAGCGGCGCAGCAACGCACCGCTCTCGTCGCCAGCGTACTCAGCTGTAGTCGTTTGATGAGCGCCACCACCCCCGGGGCCCCCACTTGCGCGCCGAATCTCGGCGCAATCCTCGTTCGCATCTGATTTCTTATGATCGCTTTGAATGTTTTATTGGCGACCGGCGATACACGGCCCAGCTATTCAGGCCAAATCTACCGATTCGACTTCATAATGCTGACCACACTACCCCGCGGCATCCCCTCCCCGGGACAAAACAGGTAACCGGATTCATGCTGCTACAGACAGGATCGATCGACGCGCAAAAGGCATCGTTTGATACGATGATTCGGCGCGCATTTTAGCGCGTTCGCCGAATAAAGTAAGTATTATTTTTGAGACAAGTGATAACGCCAATGCCAATTAGATCAACAGGTTGGCCGGCAATTATGAGATGAAGCCCCCGCCAATAGGCGCCCGCAAACGTTTCCGCCAAGGTTAATAACCACCCAATCTCCGTTGTTAAAATTTAACGATCGTTGACTATTGAATGGCAACGTACGCCAGCGAACGGTCGCACTATTTAATTGATGATACGAATAGGCCGCAAACGTTATCGTCCGCATTCGCAAAGCGCTGACTTATTTTCTATGCCGGAATAAGCGGTGCGCGAATTGTGCTCTTTCTGATGTCATTCCGGACCCCATTCTCAATCGTCATTCGACCTCAGTGTCGTGGCGATCCTGGGCGCGCGTCAATTCCCAAATATTCGGCCATCCCATCCTTCCTTACGGGTACAAGCGTCGCCCAAACGCCACACCAGTCGATAGAATGCCCGTGGGACACAAGCCACGCCCTGCTTTCATACGTCTTTCAATATTCTTTCGCAGTCCAACTCATCACTTCACTCTAGCGTCGCATGAAGAGCAGCATCATGAGCCTGCCGGCCAGCCGGCGTCATCGCCTTGCGGCGTATGCCGTAGCGGGCCTTATTCTGAGCGTGGTTCTGGCCGTGCTGCCGGTGGCAAATGTCCGCGAGCCGAATATCGCGGCCTTCCTGCCGCTGTTCGCGATGGCCGTGTTCGTTACCGAGGGCCTCACCGCCTATTTGTTGTGGACGCAGTTCATGATCACACGTGGGCCGTTTCTCGCTGCATTGAGCGGCGCCTACGCGTACACGTCCGTCACGGTCGCGATCCAGTTGATGGTCTTCCCCGGCGTGTTCTCGCCGCAAGGGCTGCTCGGCGCCGGGCCACAGAGCGCGCTATGGATCTGGGCTTTCTGGCATAGCGGCTCGCCACTGCTGATCCTCGCCGCGCTGTTCGTGCGCCGCCGCTTCCAGGCTCCAGTGCCGCATGCGAAGACGCGTCTTGTCGGCCTGCTTTCGTTAGGTGTCCCGGTTTGTTTGTCGCTGCTGCTTTGCCTCATCGCGATCCGCGGGGATGCCTGGTTGCCCCAACTGGTCGACCCCCGGTCGTACCAACGGCTGCCGAACAGTCCCTCGGGTGTGAACATCGCCATCTTGACCGCCGGGACATTTCTCTACCTGGTCTACAGCACCCGCCTGCAGACCTTGCTCGAACTCTGGCTGGGCGTAGCCCTCTTTGCCGGACTTGGCGACGTGCTGGTGACGATTGCGGCGAACTCGCGCTATAGCATCGGCTGGTACGTGGCCCGGCTCGAATCGGTGCTGGCTTCGAGCATGGTGCTCGGCGTGCTGATCTGGGAAATCAGTCACCTGTATCGCGAGTTGCACGCGGCCAATGCAAGGCTGAGCGAATTCGCGTCGCGCGACGGCCTGACCGGCATCTTCAATCGCCGCTACTTCGACGAGCGCTACCCCATGGCGTTGGGCCATGCCCAAACGGCGCGACGTGCATTGTCGATCCTGATGGTGGACATCGATCATTTCAAGCGCTTTAACGACACGCTCGGGCATCTGCGCGGCGATGAATGCCTGGTCGCCGTTGCCGGTGCGCTGCAGGCCAGTCTGCGGCGCAGCGGCGATTTTGTAGCGCGCTTCGGTGGCGAAGAGTTCGTCGTCGTGCTGCCGGACTGCGACCACGAGATGGCCACGAAGCTTGCCGAAAACGTGCACGCGGCAGTCGCACGCCTCGCCGTCGCGGCCCCGTTCACCGACGCGGGCTGCGTAAGCGTCTCGGTGGGTGTCGCGACTTCGCAGCCCGAGGCGGCCATACCGGCCGCCGAGCTTCTTGCCCAGGCCGACGCCGCGTTATATCGCGCCAAGGAAGCCGGCCGCGACCGCGTCACGGCCTGGCAAGCAACGCCGCTCGGCCTTGCCTCGATTCAGGCCCGTTCGCTGTGACGGGCACAGGAGTTGCTGCCAGACGCTCAGTGGCACGCGCGTGCTGAGCCGTTGAGGCGCAGCGCAGACCGACGTCCGCCGCTTCGACCATTCCAGCCATCCAACGAGGAGACGCCCATGCTTCGCTACGCTGCAATTTTCTTCATCATTGCCATCATCGCTGCAGTGTTCGGTTTCGGTGGCATCGCCGCCGGCGCCGCTGAGATCGCCAAGGTCCTGTTCTTTATCTTTATCGTGATCTTCCTCGTGACCTTGCTGATGGGCGTGGTGCGACGCTGACGGCTAGCGAGGGCCAAAGGAACACCGGACTGGGCCGTCGCGCATTGCAATTGTTGCGCCTCCGGATTGCAATAGTTGCGGCCCAGTTTGCGACTGCGCCTCGATGAGATCAGAGCGCCGCAGCCGCAGGATTAAGCTCGATATGCAGCACGACCAGCCAGCGCCGCGGACAATCGGCCGCGATGCGCGGCCCCGGTTGACCGTCGCGCGCGGCGGCGACAAAACCCTTCTCTTTGGCAAAGCTGAACGCGCGGCGCGCGTCGGCCTGCAGCCACATCGAAACGAGTCCGCAGGTCACGAAACCGAACACGGAAACAATCTGCGGCGAGATGCCCGCGTCGATCTGCCGTGCAAGCACCGTGAACGCAGTGGTCAGGATCTGGCTTGCCGCAATCGCGATCAACACGACCTTGAGCATGCCCCGGAACATCATCCCCGGTCTTGGGTGCACCATCTCTTTCTTCGGTCCTTCTGCTGGTTTGTTTAGGGGGTCTCGCATGGCAGCCTATGCCGCGCGGGCAATCTGGCGGCGCGGCAGTTCGAGCCGCTGCGACCACGTGGCGAGGGTTCGCGCCGCCACTGCGGGTTTGCTGAGAATCGCGCTGTCGTAGCGTTTGCCGTCAAAGCGCATGAAGTCGACAATGCGAAAGCCGTGGCCGCGATAAAACGCAACCAGATGTGCAGCGGGCTGCGGGGTATCCAGAGCGAGTTCCGCATAGCCGCGGGTGGCCGCCCAGTGATCGGCGAAGGCCAGCAGCAGCGTACCGATGCCGCGCGCCTGCCAGGCCGGTTCGACGCCGAACTGGCGCAGGCTCGCGATATCGTCGCGGCAGTACAGTTCGCAAGGCGACTCGCGATCGGGCGCATACAAGGTCATGGTGCCGACGATGCGGCCATCGCATACAGCCACGTAGCAATCGCCGCGTGAAGCCCGCGAACGCGTCACCGCGACGCTCTGATCGACGCAGCTACAGTTCAGGCCCATCGTGCCGAGCCGCTCAAACGCGCGATGCAGCATGGTTGTGAGCGCATCGAACGAATCGCGCGCCGGATCGAAGCGCCGCAGTTCGATACGGCCAAGGCCGCGCCGGACATACTCGATCCGCTGGGGCTGCTGCAGGGCTGCGCGCTGATTCATACTCACCTTGACCATCCACATTCATCATCAGGTGATTGAAGTGTAGATTTGGCCTGTGAGCACCCGCAAGAAAAAATGTCGTAAAAACTGCATACATCGCCGGGCGGCCGGGTGGCCGCCGCCAAGGCTTGCAGCAGGAAAGCGGGCGTGTATCAAACGAAGTGACCACACTCGCGGACAATTTCGCCCGTGCTGCCGACGATCGCCGCGGCCGCGATTTCATCCATGCTTGCGCTCCACCTGTCACGCACGACCTTGTCGTGAGCTTGCGCCCCCTCCATGATTTCGCTTCGTTCGAAGTGAGCTTCTGCATGCTTTATATATGCGCCGTAAGCGGCACCTTGCGGCACCAGCACGCCGAAGCCACCGAAGTTCTCCCTGAAAGTTGCGCGGTCAGGAACGACCGGACGGCAGCCACACAGCGCCGCTTCGAGAACCGGCATGCAGAAGCCCTCGAGGTCCGAGGTCGAAATGACCGTGGCGGAACGACGGTAAATACTCGAAAGTTCGTCATCGCTCAGGCCCGTGAATACCTTGATTCTCTTTGCGAGCCCTAGCGCCTCGACCTCTTGCGTCAGAACCGGCGCCGCCTCGCGCGGCACGACCATCGCGACAGTCCCCGTGCCCTCGGCGTCTTCCTTGACGTATCCCAGCACGCGCTGATAGTTCTTGTGCTCAGCCAACGTCCCCACCCACACCGCTTCGTAGCGTTCACCGGCAGGCGCCTCGCCGACAGAGGACAGAAACTGCCTGTCTATCGGAACGCCGCAGATGTGGTACGGCAACTTTCCGTAGACCTGATTGATCATGCGTCCAGTCGCATGGGTCACGCTGTAAATAAAGCCCATTTTTCTGGAAGCCCATGGCAGGTAGTAGCGATAAAACAGAAGCGACTTTCTGTTGCGCGGATAGAAGTACTGGATGATGTCGTGATAGATCGGAATCTGCTTTGAAAATGCGAACGGAACCACGTATTCCTGGGATGTCACGACAATCAACGGATAACCCGCCGAGCGCCACGCATCGAACACGAAAGCCCAGTAAATCACGAGCCAGGGAACGTGCAGCCTGCCGAGGATTCTCAATACGGCATGATTCCGCTGCGCGTCTTCCAGCTCCTTCGCCCCTAGCACGATGACTTCGCAACCGTGCGACCTGAGCGCCCCGGTCATGTGCGTCAGAAAGCGTGCCATGCTCCCCGGCCCACCCACATTGGCTCCTGGCCCGCATACCAAAACTGATTTCACCTGGCCTCCGCGCAATCGATAAACGTGCGATGAATTAATGGTCCACTGAGCTATACGCGCTCGCCCGCCAACATAGCGGCGTTCGCAGACAGGCCGTAGACGATCAACCTGACGAGTGTGCGCCACCGATCCGTGCGGCGCCGCCGAAAATTAGTCGTTTGACGCCGCGCGTCCGAATGGCGGGGTACCCACTGTTATATTCAGAAAAAAAGGGGGATACGGTCATGGCAAATACCATCTGCCGGGGCGATCCATGTGGAACAAGAGAGAGCCCGTGATGCGCAATTTCTTCACTTCGTTCTGGCTATGGATCTTCCTGTTGCCGCTCGCGCTGGACTACAAGGCGGCCGACGACGCGCGCAGCCATCTCGCGCAGATCCTGCTCGTCATACCGGTGCTAGGCGCCGGCTTCGTCCTCGAACTGATTGCACCACGCTTTGCACGCAAGGCCAAGCTTCGTTCGATCGTCAGCGTTGCGGTGATGGTGACTGTCCTCGGCAGCATCGTGCCGCAACTGCTGGAAGGTAACGATTTCGGCAACTACCTGCGCGTTCTGCTGCCATTTCTGCTGTTCCTGCTCGGCTACCGGGTAATGTGCCATCCCTGGCACGAACAACGCATCGGGCAGATCGAGAAGGCCCTGTTCTGGGCGAACGTCCTCTGTCTGCTGTTCACGCTGGTGTACGGCATGAAAACCACGGCCACCGGTCTCGACGACGTCCGCTACCGCATCGTCTCCCCCACCTTCCTGGTCCTTCAGGCTGCCCTGCTCCACGAATTCGTCATTGCGAAGCGCTTTACCAAGTTCTCTATCTTCATCTTCATGATCACGGTGGTGATCGAACTGCTAAGCGTTACGCGAAGCCTGATGCTGGGCACACTGCTCCTGCTCATGCTGGCGACCTGGCTGGGTGCGCCGTCGATCCATCGTCTGATGCGCGCAGTGCTGCGCGCGGCGCTCGTCGCCGTCATCTGCGGTGCGGTGATCGCAGGCGGAGCCTCGTTCTTCCCGACCGTCGCCGAACACTGGACTATCCGCATGTCCGCATCGAAGGCGACCGAGTCGGGCAGAGATCCCACCACGATAACGCGTCTGGCTGAAATGAAGGATCAGTATGACCAGATCACGTCTTCGCCCGATTCGCTGCTGTTCGGCAAGGGCTATGGACACTATTACCGCTACTCTCCGTCGTATTTACCGGATCTGGCAGGACAGATCAGTGCCAAGGACTTCTACGCAATCCACGAGTGGTTCGCCGGGCACAACTTCTGGGTCTACCAGTTGTTCGCAGGCGGCATCGTATTCGGTCTTGCGCTACCGTTAGCGCTGCTCTACTCGCTCTACCGCTGCTGCATCGCTTACAGAAAATGGCGGGCAGTCGCACCCAATTCACTGTACCTGCCGGTGATGGGACGCGCGATTCTGATGGTGGCGGCCTTGCCGGCGACGTCGATAGGTGGCAATCCGCTCGGCCCACGCTTTGCGGGGCTGGTGTTCGGTGTCGCCTTGGGCCTGATGATCTCGATGCACGCGCACCTGCATCGGATGCACGTAGCACGCACTCGCCGCGCGATGCCGATCAACGTTGCGCGCGCCAGGCTGAACGCGGGCGTCACGGGTGTGAAGGGCATGCCGCACCTGCCTGGTGTGCCCGGGGTGACTCGTGTGCCGGGCTCGTCCGGAATGCCGGGCATGCAATAGCGCAGCCTGGCGACGAGACAGAAGCAGAAGCGATTACGCGTAATGCCTGCCTACGCGTAAAACTCGCTCTCGTACAGCCGCTTGCCGGCTTCGTCCTTGGGCGCGAGGATGGGCGCAAACTCGATCGGCCAGTCGATGCCGATATCCGGGTCGCTCCACAGGATGCTGCGCTCGTGTTCGGGATACCAGTAGTCGGTTGCCCTGCACAGGCACTCGGCCATATCCGACATCACCACGAAGCCATGCGCGAATCCGGGCGGCACCCACATTTGCCGGCGGTTGGCTGCGCTCAGATGCACGCCGATCCATTTTCCGAAGGTATGCGAACTAAGGCGGACATCCACCGCCACATCGAAGACGTCTCCCACTACTACACGCATGAGCTTGCCCTGCGGGCGGTGAATCTGGTAATGCAGACCACGCAACACGCCGCACTTCGAGCGTGAATGATCGTCCTGTACGAATTCGACGCCACCGGCCACCGACTCGGCGAATTCGTCGGCGTTGAATGTTTCGAACGAGCTGCCCGCCTCGTCGCAGAACAGGTCTGTTTCGACGATCTTGACTTCCGGAAGCGCCGTTCGTGTCACCTTGATGCTCATGCCGCTCTTCCCGTGAAGAGGTGCTGCCGTCCCGCCATGAGGACCGGCGCGTCGACTGGCTAGCCGTTCGTAACCGCTGCACACACTGCGCGTGACGCCCTGCTTCGCAGCATGTGAAAAATGTGCGCTCATGCGATCACTCCTTCGATCCCGCGGGCGATCGCCAGGCACCGCTTCGCCAGAGATCCTGCGCCCCGTCGACGACACGTGGGCACTCAAAAACCTGCATCACGTCCTCTTCACACTCCGGTAAAACATCCAGCCGGCGCTGCCGACGAGACCCACTGTCATGGACCACGCCACACCCGTGACGCCCCAGAAGTGCGTCGCAGGCGGCACGGTGATGACGAGCGTGATGATCTGCAGAACCGCAGCCTGGGTCGCTACCTTCGGCAACCCGATTGCACGCACGTAGGCAACCAGCACGGCGATGAGCGAGCCGATCGCCATGTTGATGACAAAGATCCTGAAGAGTGGTACCGCAGACATCCAGGCCGGTCCGAGCACGAACATGAACAGCGGCCCGGCGACGGCGCGCAACACGAGCACCAGAAGCACCAGCCCAACCGTAGCGATGGCAAAGTAGCGCACAAACAGCTTTTGCGCCGAGCCGTCCTCGCGCCGATGATGGGCGGAAAAGGTCGGAAACAGGTACTGCTGCATGGCGATGGCCGCGTCCGCGAGCAACATCTGCGCAAACTTCGACGACATCTGATAAGCGCCCAGCGCCGCCGGCCCAAGCAGTTTGCCGACCAGCACCTTGTCGAACTGGTTGAGCAGCAGGTTGACGATACTGCCCGCCCAGATCCAGCGGCTGAAGTTCACGTAATGACCAATGCCGTGCCACGACAGACGAACCGGCGGCCGTGGCGACATCGTGGTCCACGTCAGCGCCGTCTTCAGCGTCTCTCCGGCGATCATGCCGATCAACATGGCGTAAGCACCTGTACCCGCCCAGGCACACGCGAGTCCGAGCGCGCAATCGGTAAACGCCGCTGAGGTTTCGACGCCAGCCAGCTGCTGAAAACTCCGCTCGCGCTGAAGCATGAAATATGCTGGCGAGGCGAGGCCACGGATCAGCGGCAACGCAGCGGCCAGTTGCAACAGCAACAGCGAACCGCCCAGATGGAATTGCGAATTCATGAGCGGTGCAAGCGCGATCAACAGCAGCGCAATCATGGCGCCACGTGTGGTCAGCGTCGTCCACACCGCACCGAGTTCCGTGCGAGTGGGCGTGCTCTTCGCCTGCACCACGGCCTGGGCGAGGCCGGTATCGCTCAGGGACTCGGCAATCGCCACCGCGAGCAACGCGACACTGACGCTACCGATCGCAGACGGTCCGAGCAGACGTCCAATCGCGAGAAATTTGATCGCCACGAGGCCACGTACGACAATCTGCTGGATCAGGACCCAGGTCGCCGCACTGCTATTGAAAGCAGGCCTCATCGAGACAAGCGGAACCCTGATCGATCTCACAGCGGACCTCCCCTTTAGTATTTGCTACAGCATGCCTGACACGGTAACGCGGCTGTTTATGCGGGGACCGCCATCTCCTAGCCGATATCGGCCCCGCGCAGGCCTGTGACAATGTTTTTCGCTACCTTCGGGGTATGACAAAAGACACTATCCTCGTGATCGAACCCGACTTCTCCGGACACCGTTGGCGCTATGCCGAGTGGGCCGGACAAGCGTGTGTCGAAGCCGGCTACCAGTGCGTCATCGTGACCGCCTCGGCGAACGCGACGCATCCGCTTGCGCAACGCCTTGCCGCCGGTAACCGCAACGACAACGGCACCGGCAGCAACGCGGACCTGCAGATCACCTTCGTCGACCCGCCTGCCGAAGCGAGCCGCGCGAGCCTCAGCTCAGTGAGCTACGTGCGCTACTTCCGCCATTTCCAGCACATCTATCGCACCGTCAGCCGCGAGTACCGCGTGGTGCTGGCAGTCGTACCGTATGTGGACTACTTCTTTTATGCGTTGCCATTTCTCGGCTCACCGTTCGGCAACACACCGTGGATCGGCATCACGATGCGTGCGGCCTTCCATCATCACGAGGCTGGCGTGCGCGCACCGCGCCGTCCGCTGGTCAATGCCATCAAGGAGCAGCTATTTCGCCGCGCAGTGCGGACAAGCGGCCTGAAAACCTTGCTGACCATCGACCCGACGCTCTCCGACTGGTGCGCGAGCCATCCTGAACCCGGCGCTGCGCCGGTGCAGTATCTCGCCGACCCCTCCCCTGATGCCGTGCCTGGCGACCCGTGGCTCGCCCGCGAGCGGCTCGGTCTGCCCGGCTACGGGCAGTATGTGCTGGTGTATGGCTCGATCGGCGAACGCAAGGGCATCTTCGAGCTCATCGAGGCGCTGGCTGCGCGAGAGGACGCACCGACGCTGGTGATCGCCGGCGCCCAGGAGAAGGACGCACGAGCGCCTCTGCGCGACGCGCTCGCGCAACTGAGCCCCGAGCCCGTGGTGCTCGACCGCTTCATCGACAGCGACGCCGAACAGGATCTCTTCTCGGCCTGCGACATCATCTGGCTCGGCTATAAAGGACACTACGGCATGAGCGGCGTGCTGGTGCAGGCGTATCGCGCAGGGCGGCCGGTCATCGCCACAGCGGACGGACTGATTGGCTGGTTTTGCCGGGACGGCGAACTGGGCCCGGTGATCGACGATCTCACGCCAGACTCGATCAATCAGGCTCTCGACACGCTGCTGGATTCCATCTGGGTGAGGCCGGGCGCATCGAACGGCCATCTGCTCGAGCGCAACACCCTGGCTCACTTCAAGCAGACGCTGCAGTCCGCGATTCAAGTGTCGTCGGCGCGCCAGACTCGCGGCGCGGCCTCACTGCCCACTCAGGCGGCAGTGCCACGCCCATAAGTGGCTCCTTGAGCAGTTCCCTGAGCAGGGATTTAAGCGAAGAACCCCTAAGCAATGCCTGCCAGTGGGGTTCCTCTGTTACGAGACCTGTCCGCCGACCGCCGGCACTTCCAGTTCCTCCGGCATGCCCTCGCCCTTCGCGCCCTTGCGGCGAGCCGGGAAAATCGCATCGCGGATACGCAGGAACGGGAACTCGATGGCGCGCGTCGTCACATAGCCGATCACGATCGCAATCGCAAACTGCGCGATCAGCACCGGCGCCCATGCGGCGATGGCCGGCACATGCAATGCGGCGAACTTGCGGATCAACATGTCGCCGGGTGCAAGCGCCAGCGAGTGCCACAGGTAGATACCGTACGAGTAGACGCCGATCCACGCCACCGCACGGAACAGCCATGCTTCGCGCAGCTTCTGCGAGTACTCGATGGTCAGCACGATCAACGCGCAAAAGCCGAGCGCCTGGATCGTGTAACCGATGCTCTCGTCGAGCGGAATGTTCTTCGTGGCGAGCACGAGCCATGCAACAAGCGCCAGCACCAGCGCTATCAGGGTTTTCTTGTGCGCGGCCAGGCGGCGATAAAGCTCCGGCTTCATCCAGTACACCGCCGCCAGAATCACGCCGAACAGCAGGCTGTCGATGCGGTATTGCGTGTAGAAGAACGCGGCATCCAGATTGCCGTTCGCGACCACCGCGCAGCGCGCCGCCAGTACGATCACGCAGATGGTCAGCAGCGTGGCGATGACCGCATTCGCCCGCAGTCTGAGCGCCGCGACGATCATCAGGAGTGCTGGCAGAAACAGATAGAAGTGCTCTTCGACCGCCAGACTCCACGTCTGACTAATCGAGGAGCCCAGATAGTTCTGCATATGCGTGAGATTCTGAACCAGGAAAGTGCTGGCCGGATGGCGTCCCGAGAGCACATGGAACAGGATCAGCACATAGTAGGCGGGCCAGATCTTGAAGATCCGCCGGATAATGAAGCGTCGCGCATCGATGTGGCCCACCTTGGCATACTGCTTGAGCAGCAGCCCACCCACGAGGAAACCGCTCAACGTGAAGAACAAGTTGACCCCTTCACGGCCGAAACTCTTCAGCGGATACTCGATGGCCGCGATAATCGCACTGCCCGTTTGTACGCTGTGGAAATGAAAACCCATCACCGCAATGATCGCAATGCCCCGAATGAAATCGAGCTCGATCGAGCGTTGGGGCCCTTTGCTATTTTCTGTCCCAAACCAGCGCATGATTTTTCCCCCTGACACGGAATTGACGTGTTCAAAACGTGTTTCCGCGATCCGTCCTCTTATCTTCTTGTGACGGATACGGTTTGATCCGCCAACATCACGGCTTTCACGGCCATTGTGTGTACTGTTGGCGAACTCCAACACCCGTGTGCGAAGACGTACCAAGGCAGCAGTCGATTCACGCCGAAGGCTAGCCGCCTTGCGCCTCGCGAGGCGGTTACGCGAATGTGCACTGCTATATTCGAAACCATAATTGGGGGGAATACGGTGCCATGAAGATTCTGCATTTGCTGTCGACGCTCGACCCGCGCGCAGGTGGTCCCACGGAAGGCGTGCGGCAAAGCGGCGTGAACATGACAGCGCTCGGCCATCGGATTGAAGTCGCGACTGTCGACGACCCGTCTGCGCCATGGCTCGAATCGTTCCCACTCCCCGTTCATGCACTCGGCCCCGCCAGAGGCTCGTACGGCCTCACGCCGAAGCTGGTGCCGTGGCTCAAGGCACACGCTGCCTCATTCGATGCCGTGATCGTCAACGGTCTATGGCAGTACCACGGCTACGCCGCCTGGAAAGCACTGCGGCATCTCGACGTGCCGTATTACGTGTTTCCGCACGGCATGCTGGATCCATGGTTCAAGCGCACCTACCCGCTCAAGCATCTCAAGAAGTCCCTCTATTGGCCGTGGGCCGAGTACCGGGTCTTGCGCGATGCGACGCGTGTGATGTTTACCGCCCAGGAAGAATGTCGCCTCGCGCGCGAATCGTTCCGCCTCTACCGGGTCAATGAAGAAGTCGTCGCGTTCGGGACCAACCGGCCGCCCGCCGACGCGGGAAGTTTGCGCGAAGCGTTTTACGCGACCTATCCGGCCCTGCGCGGCAAGCGGTTGATCCTGTTCCTCGGCCGTATCCATCCCAAGAAGGGTTGTGACCTGCTGTTGCAGGCGTTTGCCGCGGCGCGCGATCTCGATCCAGCGGCACATCTTGTGATGGCCGGCCCGGACGGCGGCCAGTGGAACGCGACGTTGAAGACCCTGAGTGCCAAACTCGCGATCGAGAGCCGCGTCACATGGACTGGCATGCTGCAGGACGATCGAAAGTGGGGGGCGTTCTATGCCGCTGATGCGTTCGTCCTGCCGTCACACCAGGAGAACTTCGGCATTGCTGTGGCCGAAGCGCTCGCCTGTGGCCTGCCAGCGCTGATCTCCGACAAGGTGAATATCTGGCGCGAAGTCGAAGCGGATGGTGCGGGCTTCGTGGCGCCTGATACGGTTGCAGGCACACTCGCCAGCCTCACCCGCTGGCTGCAACTCGACGCAACCGATGCGCAGAAGATGCGCAAGCAGGCCTTGCACTGCTTCGAGCAGCACTTCACGGTGGATGCAATGTCGGCCGATCTGCTGCGTGTGCTGCAGCAGGGCCGCCGCAAGCAAGGCGCAGAGGAGCGTTCGCCGCTAGCGCTGGGGCAAGGTTAGGTTTAGTCAGGTTACCGAAGCATAGTCGCCAAAGCCCAGAGCCCCACGCGCGCCCCAACTCCGGGCGCCCGCGCTTCTCCTCACTTCTTCGCCAGAAACAGCAGATCCTCGCCCAACGGCCGCACCTCGGCTGCGAACGGCAATTTTTCGCCCACCAGTTCCCCACCCGCCGCCGGCGCTTGCGTCAGCGTAGCGAGGTTCGCCTGCAGCCCGGGCTCGCGGCCCTTGAGCGCGTGCGCCACGTGTTCGGCGAGCCGCAACGTCAGGGCCACAATCGTGATGGTCGGGAAATTTGCGCCCACGGTCGGAAACACCGAACTGCCGGCTACGTACAGATTGGCAATGCCATGCACCTTGCAATCGCGATCCACTACACCCTGGCGCGGCGAATCGTGCATGCGGGTGGTCCCCATGTGGTGCCATGTGCCTTCGATCTGTTCCGGCCATGGCCGCCCTTCGAGCGGTGCATCGAGCGAGACGCTCGCCACCCCGCCCAGTTGCATCTCCTGTGCGAGCAATGCGTTGGTGCGGTCGAAGGTGCGCTTCACCAGTTCCGTCAACTGCCAGTCCACTTTCACACGCTGCATGCCGAGACGGTCGCGCTGCGTCGACAAGGTCACGCGGCTATCGCGATTCGGCTCTGCCTCCACGATGGTCTGGAACTTCACGTCGGTGATCAGCGCGCGCGGCTGAAACAGGCGCGCCGCGCCAAAGCAGCCAGCCTCGACCGGATGCAACGCCATCGTGGCGATATCGCGGCGCAGGCTCCAGCCCGGCTGGTCCTTTTTCAGCAAGGCCTGCTTGCAGCGGATCAGTGCTTCAGCACCATCGGTGTTCTCACCATAGAACATCGAATAGAACCACACGCGCGCGTTGAGCAGCTTCTCGCGTTCGAGCACCTCCTGGGTCAGCGCGAACTGCGACGAGATATGCTGGCCGTGAGCCTTCACCGCGTCGTTCTGGTAGTGATACTTGATGTCGTAGAGCTTGTTGCGCGCCCACGCCGGATTGAAGCGAATGCTGCCCGACATGATGCGCGGATGGTCCATGAAATACCGGCCCACCAGATCGTGGCCATTGCCGAGACCCACCGCCTGCACCTTGTTGGCCGCCAGCAGCAGACGCGCATTCTCGATGCCGCCCGTGGCCAGAATGAAGATCTTTGCAGTCACCACGAAGTGGCGCCCGCTCAGCGTGACGACCTGCACGCGCGAAACGTTCTGCGCCTGGGTATCCGTGTCGATGTCGAGCACGTTGGCGTTAAGGAAGACGCGCACATGGTGCGACTTCTGCAATTCGCCGCGGTACAGTTTGCCAAAGCGCACCGGCGGGCTGAACTGCGAGATCGTGTCGCGTACGTTGCCGCTCGGCAGCGGATGCCGGCGCACATCGGAACGGTTGATCGAGCTCTCCCAAAACGCCGGATCGAAATTCTGCGGTCCGAGCTTGAGCAAGCCATGCGTCGCCGCGTAATAGGGTTTCAGTTCCTCGAGCCCGAACGGCCAGCCGCTGTCTTTGACCCAACCACGCTTTTCGAAGTCCCAGGGATCGAGCGGGCGGCACCAGCCACCCCAGCAATTGCTGCTGCCGCCGAGAAAGCGGCTGCGGCTGCCATCCGCGAACGTATAGGGAATGCCGACGTTCTCGCCGCGATACAGGTCGCGTGTTTCGTCGTCGGCCTTGTAACCGCCGCTCTCGAGCAGGCATGTGTCGATGCCGAGCTTGTTCATTTCGAGCGCGAACGTAATACCGGCTACGCCTGCTCCGATTATGCAAACGGTGGTCCTAATGACCGACCGCTCTTCCACACCCCGGCTGTCGATGAACATCCCCGCTCCCGTGATTCTTGTGCAGCCGCCGTACCGGCACTCCACGCCGTGCCACCCAATGTTCCTGAGCACTGCCGAGGACCTTTGCGGTACACGCACTTGCCATGCCGCCACCTGGCCCGCGGCGACATTCAGTGGTACGTGTTCAGGCACCTCTGCACTGCTGTCGACATGCCGCTCGATACGGTCTGCTGTCGCCCGGGATGAACGGTCCCGAATACGCCAAGTACTGCCATCTATCTTTCATGCGGATTGCGAACAACGGTGTGCGCTATCACGCATTACTGCACGCGTTGTGGCGCAAACCGCTGCTTGATAAATCGCGCCGGATTGCCTCCATAGACACCGTTGGCCGCCAGCGATCGATGCACCACCGAAAGCGGCGTCACGAGCGCAGAACGGCCGATCGTCACGCCCATCTGCACGACGCATTTCGACGCTATCCACGCACCGTCTTCAATCACGATCGGCGCCACGCGCAGATCCATGTTGGTGGCGTAATCGTGTGAACCGGCGGTGAGAAAAACGCCCTGCGAGATGCACACGTTCGAGCCGATACGGATCAGCGCCTGGTTATAGATCCACGCATCGACGCCGAACCACGA
The DNA here is from genome assembly GCF_900141745.1 of Paraburkholderia phenazinium. NCBI lineage: Bacteria > Pseudomonadati > Pseudomonadota > Betaproteobacteria > Burkholderiales > Burkholderiaceae > Paraburkholderia > Paraburkholderia phenazinium. Next base: position 3,484,043 of record NZ_FSRM01000001.1, read on the forward strand.
GTTCGCACCGACCTCGAGATTCCATGGCGCCTTGATGCGGAGTGGATGCACGAAGCGACAGTTGGGGCCGATCTTCGCGCCGAACCAGCGCAACAGTGTGACGCGCAACGCCGAGAACGGCACCAGCTTGTTGTTGATGACGCACGCTTCCACCACGAACCACAACGCTTCGGTCAGGCGGCTCACCTGCCGCACATAATTGCCCTTGCCCGCGAGGCTGAGATCGATGACCGGGCAAAGCGCCGGCGTCGCCTTTGCGGCATCCGCCTGCCATTCCCTCGCTGCATCGAGTTCGTTGAGTTCGTCGCGTTTCATCTGAGTATTGCGCTCCACTTGCATGCTGCTACCTCGATGTGGACCTTCGTCCATCGTCGCTGCCAGGCACTATTTCGCCTTGTAGCATTACGTAATAAATTGGCACAGTCCTCGCAAGGTTTCGTTCTTGCTAGCGACGATTGGCTTGATGCGCACAGGCTTTGTCGGCTTTGGACTGGCATCTTATTAGGGACGTTGCGCGGTTGACACTACCATTAGCATGACGCAGCGCGATAGCGCGTGCCGCCAACCTGTAGTACCCCGGACGCCTTGCCATGAAACCTCGTGCCCTGCGCATCACGCTCTCCTTCTCCCTCGCACTGGCCAGCACTGCAACCTGCGTTGCGAGCTATGGCCAGTCGCTTGCAACCTACGGCAACGCCCCCGCTGCCGAAGCAGCAGGCGCAGCTGCCGCTGCGAATCGCGCTGGCGACCGGGCCGCGTTTGCACCCGGCACTAACGATGCCTCGCTACTGGGCGGCCCGACTGCGTATGGCGAGGTCTACCGCGCACAGACGCTTGACGACGACCAGCAGCAAAACGTTCCTGCTACGGCGGCCAATCCGCAAGGCCGTGGCGTCACGCCGGTCGAACATATGCTCGCCACCCCCGGCACGCCTCAGCCCGGCGGTGTTGCCCTGCGCACCGCAAACGCCGGCACCCCAGGACTCAAGGCTGGCGGCAATGCCGCCACTGCGGGCCGTGGCGTCGCCACAGGCGTGTTGAGCGAGGATCCGAATATCGCCGCACAGCAGCTCTACGGCAGCAGCAAGGCGACACAACAGCTCTATGGCGGCGGTGCAGCAGCCGGTGCCGGTCAACGCGAAATCTACAAGTCGCCCTGGTAAAAGCCGCGCGTCCAGCGGGGCGATCACGCTCAGTCGACCTGGGTCGGCTCCAGCGGTGCAGCCGCCAACTTCTCCTGTACCAGACCGTTGCCCGTGTTCGGGCCTCGCACGACACCGCCAGGACCAGCGCCCTCAGCGCCGCTTACCACCGCGCTATCCCGTCCACACAACTCCAGTAGTTTCCTGTTCAACGCACCGAACACGCTTGTGCTCGACAATGCGCGTTCGGCATATTCGCGTCCCGCTGCACCGAGCGCTGCACGACGTGCCGGATCGGCGGCCAGCGTCACGATTGCTTCAACCAGCGCGCCGACGTTCTCGGGCGGCACAACCACTCCGCGCGGCGCCACGACGTCATGGAGCTCGGTGCCTGGGCATGCCATCGCGACAATCGCGCGGCCGCTCGCCAGCATGCCGTTGAGCTTCGATGGCATCACCAGATCCGCAGCGCCACCGCGTTGCGGCAGCACGTGAATGTCGGCGAGATTGAGCAACTGGTTCAACTGACGCGCAGGTTGCAAAGCCATAAAACTGCAGTTCGGCAGGTCCATGCAACGCGCTTCGAGCATCGCCCGCGCCGGCCCGTTGCCGCAAAACACGAAACTGATGTCCGTGCGCCCCGCAAGTTGCACCGCAGCTTCGGCCAGCACTTCAAGTCCTTGCTTCGATCCCATGTTGCCGGCATACAGAATCACCGTCTGCGGCAAACTGCGCTTCTCGAGTCCGAGCAGCTCGCGGTAATAGCGGGCGTGCACGAGGGGAACGATGGCGCGGGTATCGACCCAGTTCGGCAAACAGTACGCCTTGAGCGGATCGACTCCCTTGAGGACGGCGCGCTCGACCATCCTGGTGGAGAGACTCGACACGACGTCGAAGCGCGTCAACAGCCAGCGCTCGATCGCAAGCGCGACACGCCGCGCACGCGAGCCCTGAATGAGTCCGAGATCGAACGCCGCGTCTACCTCGTAGTCCTGAATGTGAAGCCACGCGCGCGCCCCGCTCAAACGTGCCACGAGCCAGGCGGCAGGCGCGCTCATGAGGCTCGGCGCAATGCTCATCACAACCTCGGGACGCCACACGAGTTGCGCCGCTAGCACCGGCAGCGACGTCAGCGAATAGCTCGCCAGATGCAGGAGACGCGCAACGCCGGTGGGCCTTTCCGGCACCCACAGCGGTACCCGCTGCACCCGCACCCCGTTGCGCATTTCGCGGCGATAGCGCCAGGCGCTGAAGCTTTCGGCGACGCGCCACTGCGGGTAGTACGGCGGCCCGCAGACGACCCGCACCTCATGACCTTCGGAGACCAGTGCTTCCGCCATCTCGGCGGTATATTTGCCGACTCCGGTGAGCTCTGGCGCGTAGTTGAGCCCAACAATCAGTATTTTCATACCCATCCCCATTCGGCACATCACGCGGCGCGCGCCGGCGCCTGCGTGTCAATTTTTTCAACCACGGCCTCGTCAAGCTAGCTTGCGAGCATCACCGCGCAGCCTCGTGCAATGTTCGATGCCGCATTCGGTGGATCGAAGCGCTGGATGACGTCCATGCAGGCGCGCGCGGTTTTCTCCGTATCCGCAAACGCCTCGAGGGCCTTCAGCATCGTGCGATGCAGCGACGCGCCGTCGCCGGAGCGGAACGCGTACCCCGTCACGGCGTCGATCACGAGTTCGGGCACGCAGCCGCAGTTGTCGCTGACCACCACCGGACAGCCATGACTGAGCGCTTCGTTCACGACAAGACCCCACGGCTCGCTAAAGCTCGGCAGCACCAGGCACGATGCGCCGAAATATTCGCGCGACAACCCTTCGTCCTGCAGACTACCGACGAAGCACACGGCTTCACCGAGTCCGCTTTCGTTCACCCGATTCTGCAGCTGCTCGCCCTGCGGGCCGGTGCCGACGATGCGTAACTTTGCTTGTGGAATGCGCTGGCGAATCGCGGCAAACGCATCGAGCAATGCGTCGACGCCCTTCTCCTGCGAAAGCCGGCCAACGAACAGGAACACCGGGTCCTGATTGCGGCGCGCATGCAGACGCTCGTCGAGCGCGCGCTCCGGCACGAACGACCACGGTAACGCCGCCGCCTGACACGGCACGAAGATACGTTCACGTTTCGCGCCGAGTGACATCAGATATTCGCGGCTGCGCTCGCCAAAACCGAAATAGCCGTCGCACAAGGAGAAAAACACTCGCTTCGGGATCGACGTCAGCAGGCGGCGCGGCCGGTCGCGCCCGGTGGAGTCGCAGAACACCGCGCGGCGCTTGCCGGTCGCAATGCAGGCAAGCAGCATCGCCCAGTACTCGGGCCGATGGTAGCCCGGCAGCACCACGAGATCGGCCGGCGTGCGCAGGACTTCCATCGTGAGACGGTACATCATGCGCCACGTCGGCACGTCCTCGTAGCAGCCGTTGAACAGCGTGCGCATCGGATAGCGGTGGTATGAATAATCGACCTCGGAAAAGCCGAGCCGGAAGTGTTCGGTCTCGGAAATCTGAACGATCGAATATTTGATCGGGCTTGCCGCCGAGATCGTATGCAGTGCCGAGAAAACGACAGCCTTGTGGCGCGACCAGACCACGTTATGAAAGATCGTGACCGAACCCGTTGCCATGTCACACCGTCCCTTCGGAAAGCGTGGCCGCGCCGAAGCGCGTAACGAAGTCCCGATAGGTCGCCTCGATCCCTTCATGCAAGCCAATGCGTGCCCGCCAGCCCATACGTGCAAGACGTGACACATCGAGCAGTTTGCGCGGCGTGCCGTCGGGTTTCGAGGTGTCGAAAACAATCTCGCCGTCGAAGCCGACCGCCTCGGCGACCTGCTGCGCCACCTCGCGGATCGACAGGTCATCGCCCATGCCGACGTTCAACAATCCGTCGGCCACTTCGCGATCGAGCACGAACTCGGTGGCTGCCGCCAGGTCGTCGACATGCAGAAACTCGCGACGGGGCGTGCCGGTGCCCCACACGGTCAGCACGCTGTCACCATGCAGTTTTGCTTCGTGTGCCTTACGGATCAGCGCCGGCAGCACGTGACTGCTGCGCAGATCGTAGTTGTCGTTCGGGCCGTACAGATTGGTCGGCATCAGCGCGACGAACTTCGTGCCGTACTGGCGGTTGTACGCCTCGCATAGCTTTAGCCCGGCGATCTTGGCAATCGCATAAGGCTCGTTGGTCGCTTCGAGCGGTGAGCTCAGCAGATATTCTTCTTCGATCGGTTGCGGGCAGTTCTTCGGATAGATGCAAGACGAACCGAAGAATACGAGCCGCGTCACGCCTGCCTGATAGGCGGCGTGAATCACGTTGGTTTCGATGGCGAGATTCTGATAGATGAAGTCAGCCGGCTGCGTGGCGTTGGCAAGAATGCCGCCCACGCGCGCTGCCGCCAGCAGGACGACATCCACGTGTTCAGCGGCGAAAAAGCGCTGCACCGCCTTCTGATCGAGCAGATCCAGCTCGGTGTGCGTTCTCGTTAAAATGTCCGTGTAGCCGTCTTCCTGCAGACGGCGTACCAGTGCCGAGCCGACCATACCCCGATGGCCGGCCACGAAGATGCGTGCGCTCTTGTCCATAACCGTCACTCTCGATGTTATTCGTGATGTTCGAGGGCCTTGAAACCGGCCAGCGTCACCAGCGCGTCGCGACGCGCAATCTGGAAGTCCGATCGCACCATTTCCTTGACGAGTGTCAGGAACGGCGTGGTCGGTCTCCAGCCCATTTTGGCGTGCGCCTTCGACGGATCGCCGAGCAGCGTCTGCACTTCAGTCGGACGGAAGTAGCGCGGATCGACCCGCACCAGCACGTGACCCGGCGAAAGGCGTGTTTCTTTGCCCTCCACCCTGTCCACGATGCCGACTTCATCCACGCCCTGGCCTTCGAAGCGCACCATCACGCCCAACTCGGCGGCTGCGGCCTGGACGAACTCGCGCACGCTGTACTGCTGGCCCGTGGCGATCACGAAGTCTTCGGGTTCCTCCTGCTGCAGCATCAGCCATTGCATCTCGACGTAGTCGCGCGCATGGCCCCAGTCGCGCATGGCGGACAGGTTGCCAAGGTACATGTCGTCCTGCAGGCCCACCGCAACCCGTGCGAGCGCGCGAGTGATCTTGCGCGTCACGAAGGTTTCGCCGCGCACCGGTGACTCGTGGTTGAACAGGATGCCGTTGCAGGCATACATGCCATACGCTTCGCGATAGTTGACGGTGATCCAGTACGCGTACAGCTTTGCCACGGCGTACGGGCTGCGTGGATAGAACGGCGTGGTCTCTTTCTGCGGCGTTTCCCGCACGAGCCCGTACAGTTCCGAGGTAGACGCCTGATAGAAGCGGGTCTTTTTCTCGAGTCCGAGAATGCGCATCGCCTCCAGAATCCGCAACGTGCCGAGGCCGTCTGCATTGGCGGTGTACTCCGGTTCCTCGAACGACACTGCAACGTGGCTTTGCGCGGCCAGGTTGTATATTTCGTCGGGCTGCACACGCTGGATGATGCGGACCATACTCGACGAATCGGTCAGATCGCCGTGATGCAAAAAGAAATGCCGGTCGGCCACGTGCGGATCGCACATCAGGTGATCGATCCGATCGGTATTGAACAGCGACGTGCGCCGCTTGATACCGTGCACATCGTAGCCTTTGGCGAGCAGCAGATCGGCAAGATACGAGCCGTCCTGGCCTGTTACGCCGGTTATCAAAGCGACCTTACGATCCATTGTGTTCCCCTCGTCGAAACGTTTGACTACAGTGCTGCACGTGCGGCGGCCCACCGCGCGCGCGTAGAAATCGTCTAGCCTGACCGCACGATCTGTGACGCCCGCGCAGCGTCAATCCGCGCGGCTTTCGTATCCGTAATAGCCGGTGTAGCCACCCAGGTTGAGCTTCGGCGGCGGCACATCGGTCAACAGCACGCCGTGCAGGTTGACGCCTGCATTGACAAGGCGTTTAAGCGCTTCGGAGATTTCCGTCGGCGGATGGCGGCCGTGGCGCACCACCATCAGCGTCGTGCCCGCGTGCTTGCCGATCAGCGCGGCGTCGGTCACGGCCAGCACCGGCGGCGTATCGACGATCACCAGGTCGTAGACCCGCCCGAAATGTTCGAGCAAAGTCCGGAAGCGGTCGCTCATCAGCAGCTCGGATGGATTGCCCGGCAAACCGCCCTTGGTGAGGACGTCAAGGCCGGGCAGCACGTCGCGCAGCACGCACTCCTGAATATCTGCGCCATTCAGTACGTCCGCGAGACCCGGGGTATGCGGCAAGCCAAAATGCTTGTGGATATCGCCCCGCCGCATATCGCCGTCGATCAGCAGCACCCGCTTGTGTGCCGAAGCCACCAGCGCAGACAGGTTGACCGACATGAACGATTTGCCGGCATCCGGCCGCGAGCCGGTCAGCATGACGACGTTATTGCGTGCCGAGGTTAGCGCGTACTGCAACGTGGTGCGCAGGCTGCGCACGCCTTCCACGGCGACGTCGTCCGGCGCCTGGGCGGCAAGCACGTGCACACCGGCGCGACGCAAGCCGACATTGCGCTGCACGCGAATCTGCAGGTTGCTGCGCGGCACTACCGCACACACCGGCACGCCGAGCAGCGATTCGATTTCCGTGGTGTTCTGCACGCCGCCATACAGCGTCTTGCGCGTGAATGCCGCGAGGATGCCGAGGACGAGGCCCAGGCCGGTGCTGATCAGGATCAGCAACGCGCGTTGCGGGCGGACTGGATCGTCAGCAGGCTCCGCATAGTCGACCACGCGCACATTACCCACCTGCCCCGCCTTGACGATGCGCAACTGCTGGGCACTGTTGAGCAGGTTGGTGTAAAGCTCGGTATCCACGCGGACGTCACGCAACATCCGCAGTGCGGTTTGTTCCGTGTCCGGCAGCGTCGACACGTTATGCGTCAAGCCGCCCTGCACGCTTTGCAACTGGGCGATCTGCGCGTCGAGCGCGGCTACCGCGGGGTGCGCTGCGGTAAAGCGCGTGGCCAGTTCGGCGCGCTGTTGCTGCAGGTCCACGAGCTTGGTCTTGTTCTCGACGATCTGTTGCAGCAGCAGCCGGCTTTCCTCGCTCAGATCGACCGTACCCTCCTTGTTGCGGAAGGTGTTGTAGCGCTGCTCGGCCTGATCGAGTTCGGTGCGCAACTGCGGCAACTGCTGGTCGAGAAACGCCAGCGTATGCTCGGCCTCGGCCGACTTGCGGTCGATGTCCTGCTGCACGTACTGGCGGGCGATGTTATTGACGATCGCCGCCGTCAGTTCGCTATCGGCGCCTTCGAGCGTCACCGCGATGATGCCCGACTGCACGGTCGTCTCTACGACATTGAGTTCTTTCTGCAGCTTGTTGACCGTATCGAGCGTCGACGCGCGGCTCAGACTGAATTGCGTGCCGGGACGTGCGATCAACTGGTCGATCTGCAGCCGCACAGGGCCGCGCGAAGTGGTGCCGACCGCGAGTTGTCCGGTCCGCGCACGCAACACTTCGGCGCCGCTTTCGTCGGTCACCACATACGAGTCGTCCGGCAGTACGGTCAGCGCAAACGGCTTGTCGTACATGTCCTTAGGCGTGTCGAACAACGAGACCGTGATCTGCTCGCCGCCCCATCCGTACTGCGGCATGCCGAACAGCGGCGGAGCAAGCCCGTCGCTGCCGCGCCAGCGCGCCAACATCTTGCCGATCACGGGGAAATGATGCGGCGCCGCGGTGATGTCGAGATGGAGCTTGCGCACCGTCTCATCGATCACGAGCCGCGAGCGGAGCAACTCGATCTGTGCCGAGGTCACCGCCTTGGTGTCGAAGATCGACGCCATGGTCTGCAATGCGTCCTTGTTGCCGTTGGCATTGCCGCCGTTGCCGTCGTTCGCGGTGTCCACCTGGATCATTGCGTCCGCGCGGTACACCGGCGTCTGCACGAACGCCACCGTGGTGCCGATCAGCAGCGCCGATAGCGTCACCACGAGGATCATCCGCCAGTGCTGCGAAATGACGGTCAGATAGTCAGACAGACGCAGCTCGTCGGCGGTCTGGACATCGACATATCGGTTTTCAAAATTGGTAGCCATAGTGTCATCAATCCCGCACAACAATTACGTTGAATCGGCGTGCCGCGCCGGGTACGTTCTTGCCCCAACGTGCCCGGCTACGGCTTACTTCGTCACGATTGCCGCGGTCAGTCCTGCGTTGACCAACGGCAACAACAGGTTCAGCACACGGTTAAAGCGCACCAGGCCGCCCGCGTCCACATACACCACGTCTTTCGGCTCCAGATCGAACTGGTTCGCGAGCAGCATCGAGACCGGCGAAGTAGCGTCGAGATGCCAGACCTGCGGCTTGATTCCGGGGCCGCCGCGAATCACGTAGAGTTCCTTCGCGGCCGCGGTGGTGGAATTCAGGCTGCCTGCCTGCGAGATCGCCTCGCCGAGCGAGAGCTTGCCGTTCTTCATCGGCAGCACCGTTGCGGGCTTGTTGACTTCGCCCATCACGTAGACGCCGTAGTCTTCGCGCGCCTCGACCCGCAGCAGATCGCCGTTCTGAAGCACGATCTTCGAGGGGTTCTGGTTGTTGTGCAGCATCTGCGAGACATTGATGTAGTAGGTCTTGTCGTCGCGCACGATCACCACATGGCCCTGGTCGGCGGTCGGCGCAAAGCCGCCCGCGCGGCTGATCGCTTCGGTCAACGTCATCGGAATGTCGTTGATGGTTTGCGAGCCGGGCGCGCGCACCTCGCCGTCGATGTAGACCTGCGACGCGCGGAACGACGCAATGCGCACCGTGACCTGAGGCTTGACCATCACCTTGCCAAGGTCGGCGGTAATCCTGCGCTGCACCTGCTCCGCACTTTCGCCGGCTACATGTAGCGTGCCGACATACGGAAACTGCAGGTTGCCTTCGTGATCGACCAGAAAGCCCAGCGCGGCATCCGAGGGACGCGAGGGCGCGACCGGCTGACCGAGCGCGGCCGCCAGCTCCGGGTGATCCCAGACGGTAATCTGCAGCACGTCGCCGGGGCCGATCTTGTAGGGTCCGACGGTACCCAGCAGCGGCGTCAGATCATTGCCGTCGCCGCTCACCATAGCCTGATGCTCCTGCTGGATGGTTGCGAGCGTGATATCGGTGATCGGAATCTCTTGCGAACCGGTGGCCTTGCCATCGTCAGTATTGCTAACCGGCAGGCTTGGTGGCTGCACCATGCGCTGGCCGGGTACAACCGAGCACGCTGCCAGCATCGCAACGGCCGCCATGATGCCGAACAGACGCGCACGCTCAATTGCCGTGTGCCTGACACCAACCCTATACGTCGCGCTTTTTATTTGACTCATTTCAGTCTCCCTCACCGCGTCAATATGCATTGTTATGTACCAGGCCTTTGACGATCGTTGCCGCGATGATGCGCATGTCCAATCCAAAGGACCAGTTACCGAGGTAGTACAGGTCATGCTCCACACGCCGCTCCATTTTTTCGATCCGATCAGTCTCGCCGCGATAGCCGTTGATCTGCGCCCATCCCGTGATGCCCGGCTTGATCCGGTAACGCTGGATGTAGCCGGCCACCACCTTCTGATACAGATCGTCATGCTCAAGGGCGTGCGGGCGCGGTCCGACGACCGACATATCGCCGCGTAGCACGTTGAAGAATTGCGGCAGCTCGTCGAGACTGGTGCGGCGCAGGAACGCGCCCACCCGGGTGATGCGCTCGTCGTGACGGGTCGCCTGACGCAGCGCTCCGGGCTTTTCCGTGTGCAGCCGCATGGAGCGGAACTTGTAGATCGTGAAGACGCGGCCGTCGGCGCCCTTGCGTTTCTGCCTGAACAGAACGGGGCCACGCGAGGACAGCTTGACCGCGATCGCAATGCCCAGCAGCAGCGGCGCGAGCGAAATCAGCGCGACGGCGGCGAACACGCGATCGAACATCTCCTTTTGCAGTTCGGAGGTCTGCGAGAGCGGCGAGGCGACCAGGTTGATGGCCGGCACGCCGAGCAGATCGATCATCGAACTCTCGAACATTGCGACGCTGCGCAGATCGGGCATGAAGCGGATGTTGACGAGGTCTTCACGCAGCTCCTTCACACACTCGTAGATCGTGTGTTCTTCGGATAGCGGCAAGGCCAGCCACAACTCATGGACGTCCTGCGCGCGGATATAGTCGGTGAAGGTGTGCAGATCGTCGAAGGCGGGCACCGTCGGAATCACGTTGCTGAGCGCCGGGCCATCGTGCAACACGTCGAGCACCGCCGCGGTACGAAAACCCGCTGCCGTGCAGCCGTCGATCTTGCGCACCAGTTCCGCCGCATGCGAGCCGCGCCCCACCACCGCGACCTTGCGCAGATTCAGGCCGGCCACGCGCATGCGCGCCAGCACGCGGTGCACGACGATTCTCGAGGCGATCATCAGGGCGCCGGTCATGGCGGTCCAGTAAGCAAACCACAGACGTGAGACGAAGTCGCTACGGTGCAGGGTGAACATCAACACGAGCGCGCAGGTTTGTACGGTCAGCCAAGCGAGCGACACCTGCCCGGCCAGCCCCATCTTCGAGCGGCCGCGCCATGACTCGTAGACGCCGAAGGCGGGGAAAAGCGCGAGGGCGAACGCAGCCGCGAACGCGACGAAGGCGTAATAGAAGCTGCGCTGCCCAATGTCATCAAAGCGTATCTGGGACGCGAAATAGGCGCCCGAAACGACCAGCACGACATCCAGCACGCGCGCGGCCAACGCTACAGGCTTGATCATTTTTCTCTCCCCACCACCTGCATTGAAACGGTTTCGCCAACTACGCAGACTCAATTGCAGCGGCCGTACGTATCGTCGAACCGCACGATATCGTCTTCGCCGAGATACGATCCTGATTGGACTTCGATGATTTCGAGCGGCACCTTGCCGGGGTTTTCAAGCCTGTGACGTACGCCGAGCGGAATGTAGGTCGACTCGTTTTCGCTCAGTAGAAAGCGCTCCTCGCCGCGCGTGACCATCGCTGTGCCGCGCACGACGACCCAGTGTTCCGCGCGATGGTGATGCAGTTGCAGCGAGAGCCGCGAGCCCGGCTCGACCACAATGCGCTTCACCTGGAAGCGGTCGCCCTGGTCGATGGAATCGTAAAAGCCCCACGGGCGCCGCACCTTGCGGTGTGCGTCGGCTTCGGGTGAACGGTCGGCCTTGATGCGTGCGACCAGCCCCTTGACCTCCTGCACGTGCGAACGGTCGGCGACCAGCACGGCGTCCGCCGTTTCGACCACGACGATATTGCTGATGCCTACGCAGGCCACCAGACGCCCTTCCGAATGCGCGTACGACGAGGAGCTGCCTTCGAACACCACGCGGCCACGGCCGACGTTGCCGGCGTCATCCTTGTCGAGCGCATCCCATACCGCGTCCCACGATCCCAGATCGGACCAGCCCGCCACCAGCGGCACGACGACACCCTCGAAGGGCTGGCCTTCGGGTCCTGCTGTATTGAGCCGCTCCATCACGGCGTAATCGATCGAATCCGACGGCGCCTTGGCAAACGCCTCCGCCTGCGGGCGGAAGAACGTGCCATCCGTCTTGCCGCCGGCAACGGCGGCGAGGCAAGCCTCGGCCATGGCAGGTTGCAGGCGTTCGACCAGTTCAAGCCATACCGAAGCGCGCACGACGAAGATGCCGCTGTTCCACCAGTACGCACCCGAGGCGACGTATTGCGTGGCCAGTTCGAGCGCGGGTTTTTCGACGAAGCGGTCGATGCGGAAGGTGTCCGGTTCGATCTCGGCGCCGAGGCGGATATAGCCGAATGCCGTGTCGGGCCGCGTCGGCGGCACGCCGAGCGTGGCGATTGCGCCGCGCTGCGCATGCTCGGCGGCGCGTGCGAGGGCCTGCTGGAACGATGCGGTGTCGAGCACGGCGTGATCGGCCGGCATCGCGACCAGAATCACGTCGTCGCCGTCGGCTATCGCCAGTGCGGCAGCGAGCGTCAACGCCGGCGCCGTATCGCGGCGCGCCGGCTCGACGATGAGCTGTGCCTCGACGCCGTTCTCGCGCAACTGCTCGGCCGTCACGAAGCGATGCTCTTCGCCGCAGATGATGATCGGCGCAGACCTGACCGTCCATTGCGCGGAAAAGCCTTGCATGCGCGAGACGGTGTCCTGCAGCAGCGATTGCGTGCCGATTACGTCGATCAACTGTTTGGGGTGGTTCTCGCGCGACAGCGGCCAAAGGCGGGTTCCCGAGCCGCCAGCAAGAATCACCGGGGCAATGCTCAAACCGCTCGACGGCTGTTCGGTAAATGTCAGCTTGTCCGCGCCATCGCCGGTGCTGCCGTCCTGGTCGGCGTTATCCCGGTACGCATTTTCCATTTTTAGTACTCCTACACCTAAATAGGGCGTTCTTTTCGTTGACAGGCCGAGGTGCGCGAACACGCGCATCCAACCCACGCTCACGGGCGGCCTGCCCCGTTCGCACCCCCAGATCTCAGGCGGCGATGCCGCTCGCCATTCCCGGATCCGTCGTGTTTAGTCCTGCGTAACAGTACGGCTGCGAGCGCGGTATTCCGTCGGTGAGAGCGCCATGCGTTTGCGGAAGATTTTCGCCAGCCGGTCGCCATTGCCGGTGCCGCTGCGCCGTGCAATCTTGTCCACGGGCAACTCCGTTTCCGTAAGGAAGTTGCATGCGATGCGCAAGCGAACCTGCAACAGGTAATCGGACGGCGTAACGTGCATCTCATGCTTGAAGCGGCGCAGGAAATTACGCTCGCTCATGGCCGCCACATGCGCGGCATCGGCTACCGACACCGGTCGATCGCAGTTGGCCTCCATCCAGCGTGCCGCCGCGCGGATCTTTTCGCCGACGCTCATCGTGCCGCCCTCGGCGAGCCGCGGCATCAAGGCAGCGCCCATGCCGGGCATGACGCGATCGGCGACATTGCGGGCCACGTCGAGACCCAGATCGCGCTTGATGGACATCAGCGCGCTCTTGCTCGAGTCATGATGGTCGTTCGCTTCGCTGAGCGTGCTGTCGTTCGCGACGTGCGTCAGATATGGACTCGTATGTCTGATGTCGTCGTGTTCGGCGAGACCTGCAGCGGCCAGGATCAGACGGCCCTCGGCGATTGGTTCGATGGTGCGGGTGCGCGAGCGCACCGAGCGCAGCCAGCCGAGCAGGCGTTCGTCGCGAGCCGCCAGGTTGGCGCCATAGCCGCCTGCTACGAACAGCACATCGAAGCCGGTGTTGTAGCGTGCGTCGACGCCATCCGTCCACATCCGCGCGGACGACGAGCTGGCAATGCTGCCGCCTTCCATCGAGAGAAATTGCACTTCGTAAGGTGGGTCGTCGCCGCCATGCGCGGTGGCGATTTCGTTGGCCGTATGGAACATCTCGGCCACGATGCCCGCGCCCAGCAAGCCGAATCGTTCGAACAACAGGATGCCTACGCGGCGCGCTGCACATCGCACATTCACGTTAGGCGTATGCAGCCAGGTAATCCTCGCGGTATCAACGGACATATGCGGCATGATCTTCCCCTACCATGTCATGCGTTGCGGGCCGAATCTTCTGATTTTCTAACTTTTTAATAACATTGCACTGCATCATATCCACGCCGAAAATCGCCGTTGATGACAGTGACCGAAATGCGCGCGATGTTGGCGGATTGCGTCGCTATATATAAATTCGCAAAATGGAAATCGATGCGAACGTACAACAGCTTGGCTAATCGCGACATTTGACTCATTGATATCCTTGTGCCGCATTTTAGCGGAACGTATAAAACATCAGATGAATCAAAACGGTCTACTGGACGAGCGCAAGCCGGTACGGCAGGCGAAATTGCCGGTGAAACGGCAATGTTGCTCTGCATGTGAAAGGAGTCCGTGGAGGAATCCTCGTACGATGGCCTGTTTTGAACTTTATGATGCATCGCACCAAGCACGTCGCGTACCAGCCTGATGTGGCGGGGGATTGCGGGGAGCAGCACCTCGCCGTGCTGTCCCGGACGGCGAAAAACGTTTCAAAGGTGAAATTGATTGAAGGAGCCAGATCGGCTTTAAGCAATTGGAACGAAGAAGTGAGGCTTTTATTATTTTATGAAATCGCCGGCAATACCCTATTTACAGCCCACAACCGGATTTGTTTCAAAACCGTACAGAGTCCGGAGGTGTCGAAAATGTTTCAATATTGAAACGCCATGCAAATTCAATAAGTCTGATCTATTCGTCCGACCGGATTTCGAATCGGCTCCGCATAAGCGGCCAGTTATGACGAGAGCGTTTCATCCGGGTAACTATTTCGCTCGTCAGACGATTTATTCCGACGGGCGCAAGCATCTATTACTGATTAAAAAAACGGCGCGATCATAGCATTGCATATTTTGTCTGTAAGCTCGCGCGGATTGCACAACGCGCGACGTTTATTGCTCCGATGACCTGGAGTTTGTCGTGGCGTACCAGGTACGCGTCCCCTATGCTGAGATTTGACACCACAAGCGGGCGTACGCCGGCGATGAGGGTGCTAACGCTGCACCACGTTGACGAATCGCTGCACCGCGCGTGGAACGGCCGAAGACAACACGCGAGCTGCGTGGTGTAGCGCACTGGACGGGGTTTTATCGTGTGCCTGAATGATGTGAGTATTGCTTCCGCCATGTTCACAGCGCTACTCGCGCGCCGCTGCGTCGTTCTTCGGACCACCATGAGACACACACCGTCCTCGCAGCACGAGCTTGCGCCATCTGTGTCCCTCTTTCGGCGTGGCGGATTTTCACTGACGACGCTGGCGCTTCGTCTGATGGTGGCGCTCACCATCGCCGCCTGCAGCCAGCACGATGTCGCTGTGAACGCGGCCACGGAAAACGACCCGCAAGCCCCACAGGCATCATCGGCGCAGACGGCCAGCCCGGCGACGCTGTGCGCAGCAGAGCGCGGGTTTTGCCGCTTCTCCGGCACCGAACAGGTTCGCTACGGCACCTCGAACCGCTACGTCGTGCTCACGCTCACCGGCGGCAAGCCTTGCAATAACAGCGTATTCGGCGACCCGGCACCGGGCTCGCAAAAGAGTTGCTGGATCGTGCGCACCTCGGCGACGAACGCCGCGGCGCCACCGAACCCAGCCGCAACGCTTGTCGCAGACGGAACCGATGCCCGCTCTCAGGATCCGCCACCGGCCGCCACCGCCGCGCCCCACCGTGCCGCTATCACCTGGACCGCGTGCGCCAGCGAGCGCGGCACGTGTGCTTTCTCAGGTACGCACGACGTCAAGTACGGCAGCGATTCAAAATATGTCATCCTGACCTTTACCGGCGGCACGGCGTGCGACAACACCGTGTTCGGCGATCCGGCGCCCGGCGCGCAAAAACGCTGCTGGTACGACAGCGGCGTGGCGCCGGCACCCACGCCGACATCGATCATCGCGACGCCTGGCAAGAGTGCGCTGACCTGTGGCGCACCGTCCGAACCGGCCAACGCGGCGGCCGACGGCCCCGCCATCGAAGCGGATACACCCGGCGGCGACGGTACGCGCATGTTCGCCAACGGTCGCCCCTTCGCGGTGGAACTCACCACGCGCGCCAGGCAGCGCGACACACTCGACTGGCAGATTCTCGATACGTGGAGCAACGTGCGCGCATCTGGGCAATTCCAGGTCGCGAGCGGCCCGCAGGTCGTCACGCTCAATTGCGTATCGACGCTCGCCGGTTACTTTGCCATCTCCGCGAGCCTGAGTTCGGCCGGCGCAGAACTGCCGGCTCGCGGCACGCGGCCGGTCGGCATGGCGAGCTTCGGCGTTCTGCCCGATCTGTCTGGCGTCCTCACTCCCCCCACCTACGCGCGTGAGGACCTGCACCGGTTCGGCGGCCAGGGCTCGGCCTATGTGACGCCCGGCCAGCACTGCTGCTCGGGCGACGGCTACCGGCCGCTCTACCCCGATCTGGGACTGCGGTGGGTCAACGATAACCGCAACTGGTACATGATGGAGCCGAACGGCCCGAACACCTTCAACGCCGCGTCCTATCCGCTCGCACCGTTCCTCAAGGGCGGCGATCTGCTGCGCCTGATCCAGCTGGACGGGATTCCCGCATGGGCGAGCCCCACGCACGTTGCCACCCACAGCTATCTGCCGGTCTCGGTGCCGGCGTATCAGGCCTTCATGACCAAGGTCGGCCAGGAGTCGAACCAGGTGCGCACCCAGCACTTTCCGCGGCAATCGCGCAACTACTATCAGGTGACGTGGGAGCCCGATTACAACAGCGGCTTGCCGTGGAAGGACACGGACGCCAATCTGGTCGCGCTGTATCAGGCCACCTGGCAGGCCATTCACGCAAGCGACCCCAATGCCGTGATCATGGGCACCACCAACGCCTCGGTCGCCACCAATACCGAATGGCTGCAGCGGCTCCAGCCGCTCGGCATCGCGAAGTACCTCGACGGCGTGTCGATTCATGGCTACTACGACGTCGGCACCACGCCGTCTCATCCACCCGAGCGGCTCGTGGGCGACAGCGATCCCGCCAAGGCGGCCCAGTCGCTGCGTGCGACCATGCGTGCGCTGCGCCAGCAGATTGCCTCGACGCTCAAACCCGGCGCGCGTCTGTTTGTCACCGAAACCGGCATCAGCTACGACATCGGCTCGAAATATGGCCCGAACTATCCGACGCCGAACGTGCTGTACGCCCAGGGCGCGCTGGTCGCGCGCACGCATCTGATCCTGCTCGGCGAGGGTGCCGATGTGACCTATCTGTTCTATGCGACCGACTTTCCGGACCAGGCTGGTTATGGATTGTTCTTCGATCTCGCCGATCCGCAAGGTGGCTACGGGCCGTCCGCCATCAGTCCGAAGCCCGCGGCCATGGTCACCGCTGCGATGACCCGCCTTATCGACGGCACCAACACGCTCGGCCCGCTCAACAATCTGCCGGCCGGTGTCTACGCGTATGCGTTCCAGCAGTTGAATAACGGCGCGGTGGTCACGGCCCTATGGACCCATAACAATGCAGACTGGAACGCGAGCAAGGGCTTCAGCGCAACCTATCAGGTGCCCTACAGCCTGCAGGTCGACGCGCCGGGCAGCTCCGGCCAGGTGACGGTGCTCGACATGATGGGCAATCCGTCGAGCCTGCCCTACAGCAACGGCGTGGCTGCGCTCACGCTGACTGAGGCGCCCATCTACGTGATTTCGACCAACGCAGGCGTCGCTCGCGCCAACGTCACGACGCCGGCCGGTTACGTCGCGCAGTGAGCTTGTCCTGATGCGCAGAGAGTTCGGCGCATTTGGCAGGGATGCCGCTGGCGGATGCGCCGGCACGAAACGCTAGACTGAGATCTGCTCGCGCAGACGACTGAGGAGATCGACGCTACCATGCTTGCCCGCCCCGAATTCCTCGACGTCGTCCGCCTGACGCCGCTCATCTCGATCGACCTCATCGTCGTCGACGACCAGGGACGGGTGCTGCTCGGACGACGCGTCAACCGCCCCGCACTGGGCGCGTGGTTCGTGCCCGGCGGAAGGATCCACAAGGACGAATCGCTAAGCGGCGCATTCAGCCGGATCGCGCGCGAGGAACTCGGGCTGGAGAATCAGTCGCAGAATGCGGCCTGCTTTCGCGGCGTATTCGAACATCACTACGACGAAAACTTCGCCGGCGCGGCCGATATCTCAACTCACTACATCGTGCTCGGCTATATGCTGGTGCTGCGCGAAACTGCGCGTATCGGTCGCTTCGAACAGCACAGCGACTACGTCTGGATGACGCCGTCGGAACTGCTGGCCTGCAGCGACGTGCATGAGAACACCAAGGCGTATTTCCGCTAAGAAAACTTAGAAGCGCTTAATACACAAGCACACAAGCGCGGCTGCAGGCTTCTCAGCCGCGCATTGTCACACCCGGCTCATTCGGCCATTTCCAGGCTATCTGCCGCGAGTTTTGCATTCAGATAAGCTTCAAAGCCCGCTTTCACCTCGGGATGCCTGAGCGCGAACTCAACCGTCGCCTTCAGATAACCGAGCTTGCTGCCGCAGTCGAAACGCTTGCCGTGGTAGCGGTAGGCGAGCACCTGTTCGTCGGCGAGCAGCGACTGGATCGCATCGGTCAACTGGATCTCGCCGCCGGCGCCCGGCTGCGTCTTGCGCAGATGCCCGAAAATCCCCGGCGTCAGCACATAACGCCCCACGACACCTAGATTCGACGGCGCCCGCGCCGGTTCGGGTTTTTCCACCACGCCCGACATGCGGAACACGCGGTCGTCCCACGCCTTGCCCTCTATCACGCCGTAGGATCGCGTTTCCTGCGGCTCGATCTCTTCCACGCCGATCACCGAACAGTGGTAATGGTCGAAGACGCCGATCATCTGCGTCAGCACGGGTGGGCGGCCGTCGATCAGATCGTCGGCCAGCATCACGGCAAACGGCTCATCGCCAATCAGCTTCTCAGCGCACAGAACCGCATGGCCGAGGCCGCGCGGCTCCGACTGCCGCACATAAAAGCAATCGACGTGGCTCGGCTTGATGCCGCGCACCAGAGCAAGCAGATCCTGTTTGCCACGGGCCATCAGTTCGGCCTCGATCTCGTATGACTTGTCGAAGTGATCTTCGATCGCGCGCTTGCCGCGCCCCGTGACGAAGATCATTTCGGTAATGCCGGCGGCGATCGCTTCTTCGACCGCATACTGGATCAAGGGCTTGTCGACGATCGGCAGCATCTCTTTGGGGCTGGCCTTGGTGGCGGGCAGAAATCGCGTTCCGAGTCCGCCTACGGGAAAAACCGCTTTATGAACGTTGCGCATTTTCTTCACTCCCCTTTCGTGTCGTTGTTTCCGGTTTCCCGCTATGTGAATCCGAGCCTATTCCGCAGCTGTCGAAATTACCTGCCAACTGTTCGCCGTTTCCCGCCGCCGGTGGCGAAGCCAGCCTATACCGGGTCACGCGTTACTTAAATTAAGTTTCATCAAACGATTGCCCTGTTTCAGCCAACGCGCGCGGCCGCCGATCCATAATTTCCTCAACGTGATACGTATTGAGGAGACGGACATGCCGATGAGCATCGAGATGATCAACGAGTACGGTGACAATGCAGTACGGGTTGCCGTCGACGACAATTCTGTACTGCTGGCGGCGAGCGAAGTCGACGCGGTCATCGAGCGCCTGAGCCTGCTGCGCGCCGCGATGCGGCCTGAAGTGCCGAAAGAGCCGTCGCGCACGCACCAGTATGTAATCGAAATGGATCCTTGCTGGCACACGGAGAAACATCCGCTCTATGACGGCGCCGTGCTGTTCATGCGACACACCGGTCTCGGCTGGGCCGGCTTTGCGCTGCCCACGGCAAGCCTCGCCAAACTTAACGACGCCTTGTCGAAGCATCTCAAGCAGCTGGAAGTGGAAGAGGCGCACGCGCTGATGAATTGAAGCGTTGCAACGATTTGTTCCGCTTTGTGCAGCAATGTATTTCAAAGTTCGTCTCCACTGCGCACATGCGACACCCTATACTGACCTTTCCGCATCACTGCGGTCTTTTTCAAGATCTCCTTACAGCGCGGCTTGTCCGCGCTTTTTTTTGCCTGTCGCTTTTGCAAGGCGACCCGCGCACCGCGCCTCCGACGCGCGCAATGTATCCACGCAGTTCATGAACATTGCACAAAATTAAAAAAGACTTAATCAAGCTGGCAGTGCCATGTTATCTGCGAGCGCCCATGATGCACGCATCGTCCTTTCCTAGTGTACGAACATGAACCAGCTACAAGCGATGCGTGTCTTCACACGCGTAGTCGATCTCGCCAGCTTCAACCTGGCCGCGAGACAACTGGGCATGTCGGCTGCCGCCGTCACGCGCAGTGTCAGTATGCTCGAGGCGCATCTGAACATGCGCCTGCTCAACCGCACGACGCGCAGCCTGTCGCTCACGGAAGTGGGCAAGGAGTATCTGGACGGCTGCCGCACGATCATCGAAAAGCTCGATGAAATGGAATCGAACCTCGTGCAGACCACCCGCGACCCGCGCGGCACCTTGCGCATCGCCACACCCATGACCTTCGCGACCTCAGGGCTCGGCAACCTGCTCGCCTCCTATCGAACGCTGCATCCCCGGGTCGATTTCGACATCACCACCTTCGACACGCATATCGACATGGTGGAAGGCGGCTACGACGTGTGCTTCTCCGACGACCGCCGCCTCGCCAGCTCCACACTGGTAAGCCGCACACTCACGAGCATCGAGGAAGTCACGGTCGCTTCGCCGTCGTATCTGGCTCGCCACGGCACGCCGCGCGACCCGGCTGCACTGAATCGTCATGGCTTGCTGACGGTCTCCGACGGCACCTCGCGGACCTGGGAATTCGCGGATGCCGACGGCGTCTACCGCGTCAACACCGGTAGCGCGTTGACGGCGACCAGCAGCGCGATGGTGCGGGTGGCCGCTCTCAACCACATGGGCATCGCGTTGCTGCCGCTGCCGTTCGTTGACGAAGACCTCGCTCACGGCACGCTCGTGCCGGTGCTCGAAGAGTACCAGGTGAATGGCGGTCCCCGTCATGTGTCGATCCTGTACTCCGGCCGCAACTATCTGTCGATGAAGGTGCGCAGCTTTATCGACTTTGCTGTGAGCCAGTATCGCGCACCCGACAAGCAGGTCGCGTTGCGGGTCGTCGCCTGATGGCCCTGAAGAAATACGCTAGCGAACCATGCCGAAGATACTGACGATCGAAGACGATGAACTGATCGCGGACGATATCGTGCGCACGCTCACATCGAGCGGTTTCTCGGTCGACGTGGCTCGCACCGGCCGCGAAGGCATGGCCAAGGTCATGGCAGGCGAATACGACGTCGTCACGCTCGACCGCATGCTGCCGGATCTCGACGGTCTGACGATCGTCGCCACCATGCGCGGTGTGGGCATGGAAACGCCGGTGCTGGTGATGAGCGCGATGTCCGATGTCGATCATCGCATTCAGGGGCTGCGCGCCGGTGGCGACGACTATCTGACCAAGCCGTTCTCAGCCGACGAGATGTTTGCACGCGTGGAAGTACTGCTGCGGCGGCGTCCGCGTAATGCCAAGGCCGAGACCTTGCTGCGTACCGGTGCGCTTGAGCTCGACCTGGTGCGCCGACGCGTCACCCACGGCAAGCGCGAACTCGAACTGCAGCCGACCGAATTCCGCGTCCTCGAATTCATGATGCGTCATGCAGGCCAGGTGCTAACGCGCACGATGATTTTCGAAGCGGTGTGGGGTTGCCGCTTCGATCCGGGCACCAACCTCATTGACGTGCACGTGGGGCGTCTGCGCAAGAAGGTGGACGTGCCGGGCGAGCGTCCACTGATCCGTACCATTCGCGGCTCCGGCTACCTGTTCGGTTGACGCGCAAGCGCGTCGCCGCCCTCTCCCCTCTCATCGAACACAGCGTGCCCAATGCGGCGCGCTGTGTGTCTTTGCACGTGATCGCGCTGCCGCACGGCCAACGCATCGTCACCGTACTGTGAATTTCGTCATGCCTGGCAACTAAAACTTGTTTCATTTTTTTAGTCGCAGGGTGTTAGGGCCTGCTCTACAGAATACCGACATCGGGTAATCCACCAGTGGGATTTGCCCTAACCGACTGACGCCGCCGAGTCATCGCGCCATTCTGAACGGAGCAGCTTTCGATGTTAAAAATAGTCCGGCTAGCGCTAACGCGGCCTTACACGTTCATCGTGCTTGCGCTGCTGATCGTCCTGATCGGCCCGCTGTCCGCGTTGCGCACGCCAACCGATATCTTCCCCGACATCCGTATTCCGGTGATCAGCGTGGTGTGGAACTACGCGGGCCTGCAACCGGACGACATGGCCGGGCGCATCGTCACGTATTACGAGCGCACGCTCGGCACCACGGTCAACGATGTTCAGCACATCGAATCGCAATCGTTTCGCGGCTACGGCATCGTCAAGATATTCTTCCAGCCGAACGTCGATATTCGCACGGCCACGGCGCAGGTCACCTCGGTTTCGCAGACCGTACTGAAGCAGATGCCGCCTGGCACGACGCCGCCGCAGATCCTCAACTACAACGCCTCGACCGTGCCGGTTCTGCAACTGGCGCTCACCAGCAACACACTCGACGAACAGAAGCTCGCCGACTACGCGACCAACTTCATCCGTCCGCAACTGCTGAGCGTGCCCGGCGTGGCGATTCCGACCGCCTACGGCGGCAAGACCCGCGAAGTGCAGATCGACCTCGACCCACAAGCGCTGCAGGCAAAGAAACTCTCCGCGCAGGATGTCGCCGACGCCCTGGCGCAGCAGAACCAGATCATCCCGGCGGGCACCGAGAAGATCGGAAGCTTCGAATACAACATCAAGCTGAACAACAGCCCGCTGTCGCTGCAGGAACTGAACAACTTGCCGATCAAGACCGTGGACGGCGCAACCATCTATATTCGCGACGTCGCCCACGTGCGGGACGGCTATCCCCCGCAGACCAACATCGTACGCGTGGACGGACACCGCGCGGTACTGATGAGTATCCTGAAGAACGGCTCAGCCTCCACGCTCGACATCATCGCGGGTGTCAAGGCGCAACTGCCGCGCATCGAGGAGACGCTACCACCCGGGCTCAAGCTCGTTACGATGGGCGATCAATCCACCTTCGTGAAGGGCGCCGTGAGCGGTGTGGCGCGGGAAGGCATCATCGCCGCGGCGCTGACGTCGCTGATGATTCTGCTGTTCCTCGGCAGCTGGCGCTCGACGCTGATCATCGCGGCGTCGATTCCTCTCGCCGTGCTGGCAGCGATTGCCGGCCTCTCGGCGATGGGCGAAACGCTCAACGTGATGACGCTAGGCGGTCTTGCGCTTGCGGTCGGGATTCTGGTGGACGACGCCACCGTCACGATCGAAAACATCAACTGGCACCTCGAGCAAGGCAAGGATGTCAGAAGCGCGATCATGGATGGCGCCGCGCAGATCGTCGGGCCGGCGTTCGTCTCGTTGCTGTGTATCTGTATCGTGTTCGTGCCGATGCTGCTGCTGAACGGCATCGCCCGCTTCCTGTTCGTGCCGATGGCCGAAGCGGTGATCTTTGCGATGGTGGCGTCGTTTGTGCTGTCGCGCACCTTCGTGCCGATGCTCGCGCAGTATCTGCTGAAGCCGCATGCGTCGGGCGGTCATGCCTCCGGCGAACTGGCGGCGGCGATGGAACCGCACGGCGGCCACCATCACCCACCCGCATCGCGCAATCCGCTGGTGCGCTTTCAGCGGGGCTTCGAGCATCGCTTCGAACGCGTGCGTGCTGTGTATCGCATCGTGCTTGGCCTCGCGCTGACCAACCGCAAGCGCTTCGTGGTTGGCTTTCTGATCGTGGTCGGCGCGTCGTTCCTGCTTGCGCCATGGCTGGGGCGCAATTTCTTTCCCGACATCGATTCGGGCGAAATCTCGCTTCATGTCCGCGCGCCGGTCGGCACGCGCATCGAAGATACCGCCGCCGAGTTCGATCACATCGAGAACGCCGTGCGCAGTGTAGTGCCGCCCAATCAACTCGGCAGCATCATCGACAACGTCGGGCTGCCGAACAGCGGTATCAACCTGACCTACAACAATAGCGGCACTACGGGGCCGAACGACGGCGACATCATGATTTCGCTGAACGAAAATCATGCACCTACCGCCGGCTATGTGAAAACACTGCGCAAGATCCTGCCGCGCGAATTCCCCGGCACGACCTTCTCGTTTCTGCCGGCTGATATCGTCAGCCAGATTCTGAACTTCGGCTCACCGGCACCGATCGACCTGCAGGTGGCGGGCCCGAACCAGGATGCCAACCATCGCTACGCCAACGAAGTGATGCGTCGCATGCGCCTGATTCCGGGCATTGCCGATACGCGCATCCAGCAGGCGTCGACTTACCCGCAGTTCACCGTGGCGGTCGACCGGTCGCGCGCGGACGAACTGGGCATCACCGAACAGGACGTGACCAATTCCGTGGTAGCGAGCCTCTCTGGCACGAGCCAGGTGTCGCCCACCTACTGGCTGAATCCGCATAACGGTGTGTCGTATCCGATCGTCGCACAGACGCCGCAATACCGCATGGAGTCGCTCTCGGCGCTGAACAATTTGCCAATCACAGGCAAGAACGGCCAGTCGCAGATTCTGGGTGGCATTGCGACGATCGAGCGCGGCGTCGGCGATGCGGTCGTCTCGCACTACAACATCGAGCCGCTCTACGACGTATTTGCAACCACCCAGGGGCGCGATCTGGGCGCAGTCGCAACGGATATACAGCACATCCTGCATGCCACGGCGAAAGACGTGCCGAAGGGCTCGACGGTCACCTTGCGCGGCCAGGTCGAGACGATGAACAGCGCTTTCCTCGGACTCTCGCTTGGCCTCGTCGGCGCGATCGCATTGATCTACATGCTGATTGTCGTCAACTTCCATTCGTGGTCCGATGCATTCGTCATCGTCACCGCGTTGCCTGCTGCGCTCGCCGGGATCGTCTGGATGCTGTTCACCACGCATACGCCGCTCTCGGTGCCGGCGTTGACCGGCGCCATTCTCTGCATGGGCGTGGCCACGGCCAACAGCATTCTGGTGGTGAGCTTCGCACGCGAACGCCTCACCGTCACGGGCAACGCGCTGGTCGCAGCAATGGAAGCCGGCTTCACACGCTTTCGCCCAGTGCTGATGACCGCGCTCGCGATGATCATCGGCATGGCGCCGATGGCGCTCGGTCTTGGCGACGGCGGCGAACAGAACGCGCCGCTTGGACGCGCGGTGATCGGCGGTCTGATCTGCGCAACCTTCGCCACGTTGCTGTTCGTCCCGGTTGTGTTCAGCCTGGTGCACCGTCGCGATGCGGCGAAGCACCCTCCTGTCAAAGAAAAAAATCATCCTACTTCCGAAACCGGAGCCCTCCATGTCCACTGAGATCGAGATCAATTCGCCCAAGCGGCTACGTCATCTGAAGCTGGTTGGCATCGTCGTGCTGCTCGCTGCTGCGGGGATCGTGACAACCGGCATCTTTACCCGCGTGCACGCCAAACAGGAAATGACCGCGTGGTCTGCCGCGCAGGCCATTCCGACCGTCGCCGCGCATACGCCGGGTCAACAGGGCGCAACGCAATCCCTGGTTCTGCCAGGTCATCTGTCCGCCTTCGTCGACGCACCCATCTACGCACGGGTGCCGGGCTATCTGCACGCGTGGTACGCGGATATCGGCACGCATGTGAAGGCCGGACAACTGCTCGGCCTGATCGATACGCCCGATCTCGACCAGCAATTGCTGCAGGCCAAAGCCGACTTGCAGGACGCGCAGGCGAACGAAAAGCTCGCGGCATCCACCGCCAAACGCTGGACCGAAATGCTCAAACAGGATTCCGTCTCGCAGCAGGACACCGATGAGAAGACCGGCGACCTGGCTGCCAAGCAGGCGATCGTGGCAAGCGCCCAGGCGAATGTGAACCGTCTCGAAGCACTTGAATCGTTCAAGCGGATCACCGCGCCGTTCGATGGCGTCGTCACCGCGCGCAAGACCGATATCGGCGACCTGATCAACGCAGGCGGCGGTGACGGTCATGAACTGTTTACGGTTTCCGACGCGCGTCAGTTGCGGGTGTATGTCAGCGTGCCGCAAAGCGACGCTGCAGCCATCAAGCCGGGCATGACGGCAACGCTGACCATGCCTGAGCGTCCCGGGATGACATTCGAAGCGAAGCTGCTCGACACCGACGATTCGATCACACAGTCTTCGGGCACATTGCTCGTGCAACTCGAGGTAGATAACCAGAACGGCCTGCTGATTCCAGGCGAATACACCGAAGTCCACTTCGCAATGCCCACCGACCCTCATGCGCTGCTCGTTCCAGCCAGCGCGTTGATCTTCCGGCAAAGCGGCTTGCAGGTGGCGGTGGTCGGCAAGGGCGATCACGCGATACTCAAGCCCGTCACCATCGCCACGGATCTCGGCACCCAGGTCGAAATCGGCTCGGGCCTCGAGGCCAGCGACCGCGTGATCGACAACCCGCCCGACTCGATCGCCACAGGTGACGCGGTGCGAATCGCGGCGGCGCACGCCGCCAACCCATCTTCCACGTCGCTCGCCGACCATGGCGACGCGGAGCGCGCCCATGGCTAGGCTCAAGTTAAAGCGCAGCCTGTGCGTGGCGCTGGCCGTCAGCGCACTGTTTAGCGGCTGCTCGTTCGCACCGGTCTATCAGGTGCCGCCCACGGCCATTCCGACGGCCTTCAAGGAAAGCGGTGCCTGGCAACTGGCCAAACCCGCCGATCAGGTGCCGCGCGATGGCTGGTGGCAGGTATATCGCGACCCGGTGCTCGACAAGCTCGAAGTGCAGGTGGCGGCGGCCAATCCGAACGTCGCTGCTGCAGTGGCGCGCCATGACGAAGCCGTCGACTATCTGGCGCAGGCGCGCTCGGGCCTGTTCCCGACCATCGGCGCGCAGGCCAATGTCTCGAGCAACCGGCAATCGGAGAACCGGCCGTTGCGCGGCTCCGGCGAACCTTCGGTGTATGGCTCGAACACGGTCGACGTCGGCATCAACTACGACCTCGATCTGTGGGGCAAGGTGCGCAACGAAGTAGCCGCAGGCCAGGCGGCCGCCCAGGCTAGCGACGCGGATCTCGCCTCCGTGCGTCTGAGCTTGCAGGCGAGTCTTGCGGACGCCTACTTCAATCTGCGCGGACTCGACGAGCAGCAACAACTGCTGGCGGACACGATTACCACCTATGAACGCGCCTTGCAGCTCACGATGAGCCGTCACGCCGGCGGCATTGCTTCGGACCTCGATGTATCGCGCGCGCAGACGCAACTCGCTTCGGCGCGTGCCGCTGCCGAGGACGTCAAGGCTCAACGCGCACTGTACGAACACGCCATTGCATCGCTGACCGGTGTGCCGGCGTCGTCGTTCTCGCTCACAGCATCGACCGGCCTCGCCTATCTGCCGTCCATTCCAACCGGCCTGCCCTCGGCGCTGCTGCAGCGGCGTCCCGATATCGCCGCTGCCGAGCGGCGCGTGGCTGAGGCGAACGCAAAGATCGGCATCGCCAAGGCGGCGTTCTTCCCGGACGTTTCGCTGGGACTCGACGGTGGCTTCCAGAGCGACACGCTTTCGCCGTGGATCATGGCGCCCAACGAAATCTGGTCGATCGGTCCGAGTCTCGTGATGACCCTGTTCGACGGCGGCCGCCGCGAAGCCATGACACAGGAAGCGCGTGCAAAGCTGGCGGAAAACGGCGCGAAATACAAGGCAGCGGTGCTGCTCGCGTTCCAGCAGGTCGAAGACAATCTGGCCCAGCTGCATCATCTTGGCGATGAGGCGACGCAGCAGGACGAAGCGCTCACCGACGCGCAACGCACCTTGAATCTCTCGATGTCGCGCTATCGCGATGGAACGGTCAGCTATCTGGATGTGGTGACCGCGCAGACCACTGAACTGAATACGCAGATCCTCGCGTTGAACGTGAATACGCGGCGCTTACTGGCTTCGGTGGGACTGATCGAGGCGCTGGGCGGCGGATGGTCGGCGGATCAGACGGCGGTGGCAGCCGCGCCTGCTACGCCGGTTCAGGCAAAGGCGCTATCCGCTGCACGTGGATAAATTTCTTTTCACGTTTAGATCGTCGAACCGCTATCCCCCGGCGACTATCCTTCTAATCAACCGGGCAGCGAATTCTTTACTTCGCTTTTAACTTCGCGCCGCGGTCAGGCAACCCGATATAGACCGACCACTAATTCGTAAGGACAACCAACATGAAATACCTGATGATCGCTATCGCTTTTGTGGGCGCCACGGCTACCGCTTCCGCTTTCGCGCAAACCAGTGCATCGACCACGCAGCAACCGGCCGCTTCGGCACAACTGGCACAGAACTCGAACTCCACCGTCGAGCAGGCCGGCCAATGGGTTCCGCCGTATGGCGAGGAACAGGCCCCCAAGACGCGTGCGCAGGTCTACCAGGAACTGGTGCATGCCGAACAGGATGGCCAGATGCAGTATCTCAACTCGACGATCTACGAACACTAAGGCTAGCGGAATAGACGCCGCTGCGCGCGCTGTCCATACCGCTTCACGCCGGATCAGAGCCATGAAAGCCCGTACCGTACTCAAGCGCGCCGTAATTTACGCGCTCGCCGCCGCCGGACTGCTGCTATCCGGCTGCGCGGCGCCCGGCCCCGACACCGCCAACGGCTGTGTCGGACCGCCCGGCTTCTGCACACCGTATTTCGGTTCATGAGCGTCAGCATGAACGACACGAGCGCGCTCCCCATACGGGTTAGCGCGTTCGTTTCATTGCGGCTTCGTCTTAAGATTTGAGGCGTATCACCCTGAGGAAAGGGGTGGGCGGCGTCCCTCAGTGCGATCCAGTACTGATCTGGTAGCCGTAACGGCTGACGGTCTCGATGTGCACTTCCGGCAGATATTGTGCGAGCTTGCGCCGCAAACGCGAGACCACCAGATTGACGCTCGACGGGTCGACATCGTCCTTCTCGGGCCACGCATAGCGAATCAGTTGCTCGCGCGGGACCGGCGCGTTGAACTGGCGCATCAGGCATTCGATCAGCAGATACTCGCGCCGCGTCACCACCAGCCGCCGTTCGCCGTCGACCAGTTCATGCGTCAGCGGATCCAGTGAGAGCGTGGCGCTCGCCTCACCGGGAGCGGTCGCCATCGCCGGCGGCAAATCGTGTGCAGCGCGCGAGGCCGCCGTGCGCCGCAACGCCTGCAGACGCTCGTGCAGTTCGATGAAGGAGTACGGTTGCCCGAAACAGGCGTCGGCGCCCGCACGCAGCACCCGGCTGCGGTCCTGGGCGTTCGAGTGGCCAAGCACGGCGATGATCGCCGCGCCCGCACCGGCCGTGACGAATTGCGGCAGCGTCTCCAGCAGGCTTGCATAGGACGAGGCGTCGAGGGCCATCACAACAATCGCGTCGAACGGCTCCTGCGTGGTCAGAAACGCGCCGTCGCGCACGTCCTCGGCGCGTTGCAGACTGTGTGCGCTCTCCTGCAGCGCTTTATAGAGCCAGGCGGATTCGGGATGGGACGCGGCGACGAACAGGATACGCATTCAACCTCCCGTGCAGAAGGGAAAGAGAGCGGGAAGGCTCACGCGAGCGTCCTCGACCAGCATTCGATGCTCACCCACGCGCCAGGCTCCGCATTACCGATGCGGATCGTAAAGTCATGCACACGCATCACGGCAGAGACGATCGAAAGCCCCAGACCCGAGCCCGCCAGATGGCGAGTACCCTCGCCGCGATAAAAGCGTTGCAGCACCGCGTCGCGCTCATCGAGCGGAATGCCAGGCCCGTTGTCGACGATCTCGACCAGCGGCCCTGCGGGCGTTTGGCGCAACGACATGCGCACCACGCCGCCGGCCGGTGTGAACTTGAAGGCATTGTCGAGCAGATTGCTGAACGCTTCGAACAGCAGCGCACGATCGCCGTGGATCGGCTCGACGGCTTCGGATTCGACAACAAACTGCAGCGAGCGAAGCTCCGCCAGCGGTTCGTACAGTTCGCCGACTTCCTCGATGAGCGCCTGCAGTTCCACGGTCGCAAAACCGCCGCGCCGCTGCAGCGTGCCGATCTCCGAAATGCGCAGCATGGCGCGGAAACGGTCGAGCAACGCGTCGGTCTCGTCACGGGCACGCGCGACCAGCGCCGACACGGCAACGTCATCGAGGATATCCGAGCGTTCCGCGATGTGCCCGAGCAACGTCCGCACGTGTGCGAGCGGCGTGCGCAGATCATGGGCGATACCGTCGCACGCGCCCTTGACCTCGTTCATGAGGCGCTCCACTTCCTCGAGCATGTGATTGACGAGGTGCCCAAGCATGTCGATCTCATCGCGCCCGCCGATCGGCAAACGCTGACCGAGATCGCCCTGGGCGATGCGCAGCGTGACGCGGCGAATCGCCTTCAGGCGGCGCATTTGCCGCACGCTCAGCGCAAGGCCGCCCACCACGCCGGCAACGAGACACAACAGCCCGCCGCCGATCAGCGCGTTGATGATGGTCTGGCGAATCCGCAGGATATGGGTGAGGTCGCGCGCCAGCACGAGGGTCTCGCCGTCGCGACGGCGTTCGGCCATTGCGCGAACCACGGGCGAGGGCTCCCCGCTCAAGGTCTGCAGGCTGTTGCGGGCGAGTGTCACGCCGCCCCGGTCAGGTGCCAGTCCCGGCGGCAGCGCAAGCACGTCACCCGCGACATAGTGGCCGTCAGGCGAAAACAGACCGTAGTAATTGGCATGCATGCGCTCGTGCTCGAGCCGGCGATGGATCGCATCGGCCAGCGCGCTATGCGGCATCGAATCGAAGTAGATGAGCTGCCACTGCATCACGACGTCGGTCTCGTGCTCCATGTCGCCGGTGACCGCGGCGCCGATGAAGCCCAGCAGCGACATGACGGAAATGGAGAAGATCACGGCGTACACCGCGATCAGACGAAACGTCGTGGAATGCCAACGGCGCCCCAGTGCGGATTGCGCGGGGAAAGAGTTGTCCGTCAAGGTTATCTGCTCACGCGAGGATGTAGCCCGAGCCCCGCACGGTCTGGATCATCTGTTTCACGCCGGGAGGATCGATCTTCTTGCGCAGACGTCCCATGTGCACGTCGATCAGGTTAGTGCCCGGGTCGAAGTGGTAACCCCACACCGCTTCGAACAGCATGGTGCGGGTAATGGTCTGGCCGGCGTGGCGCATCATGAATTCGAGCACGCGGTATTCGGTCGGCAGCAGCACGATCTCCTCGCCATCGCGCTGGACCTTGCGCGAGATCAGATCGAGTTCGAGCGGGCCGACGCGTAGCGTAGTTTCGAACTGCGTGGCCGGCGTTTGACTGCGGCGCAGCAGGACTTCGAGGCGCGCGGTCATTTCTTCGGGGTCGAACGGCTTGGTCAGATAGTCGTCGCCACCCGCGCGCAGACCACGCACGCGTTCGTCCACGTCGCCGAGCGCGCTCAGCATCAGAACCGGCGTCTGGATACCGATGCTGCGCATGGTGGTGAGGATGGTCAGGCCGTCGACGCCCGGCAGCATGCGGTCGAGCGTGATGACGTCGTATTCGTCGCTGACGGCGCGCGCCATGCCATCACGGCCGTTCGCCACCCAGTCCACGGTGAAGCCGCGGCTTTTTAGCTCGCCGACTATTTCGTTGGCGGTGATCTCGTCATCTTCGATTGTCAGCACTCGCGACATGATGATTTCACGCGCGACAGCGAACTCAGCCGACCTGAGCGGCGTGCGCGACCGGTTATCAGTAGAAGTACATGATGCCATATTCGGCTTGCAGGTTTGAGTTCGGAAGCGGACGGCGCGCCGGGCGCCGCAACGTGGACAACAGATGGCCACAGGCTACGCGCGAGGCCGTAACGCTCACATATCGGTTTCATTAAAAAATATTTAAACAAGGAAAAGGCGCCCAGAACTCACGGGGATCCGCGCGCAGCGCACGCTTTGACGCCCTCCCCGGCGGCGGCGCAAAGATGAACGATCTTTCATCGTTAAGAGGGCGAAACGGTATGGGCCCTCCACTAGCCTGTTTGCATCCGGTAGCCACTTTTTCCTGGCTGCCTTTGTACGAAGTACTCCACCAAGGGATGCAAACATGAAACTCGCGACACGCACCGTTTTGATGGCCCTGTTGCTCGCCGGCAGCGCTTCTGCAATGGCCGCTCCCGGTCTCACGCCAAAGCAATGCAACAGTTATCCGTTCACGAAGCTCAAGGGCGAAGTCACGCACAAGCAGTTGATGCGCGAACTCGGCGAACTGGAGGCCATGGGCTACAACCCCGCCACGGACGAAAACGTCTACCCTGCCGACCTCGAGGCGGCCGAAGCGAAGCTGCAGGCCGAATACCGCGCCGACTGCATGCCGCCCGCTTCAGCGACCGATGCGCACCCTGATAACACCGCGGCACCGGCAACGACCGGCGCAGTGAACCCGGCGAGCTGACCGTGCATCGGGCAAGCGCTCACGTGCCTTTGAAATCCGCCGCACAGACCGTCGAAACCAGGCGTCTAGGCGAATACCCTGCAAGCGCGCTTCTCGCGCTTGCAGTCCTCATCCCGCTCTCATCATTTGCAGGCGCCGCCCTTGTCACGCGCGAACTTCGCGGACATTGCACGATGCGCGTGGCTATCCATTTCGCACACCCCGCGGTACGTTTTTTTCCCGTGCAGCCAACCGGCGACCTGCTTTAGAATCGTGTCGCGTAGCGCAAGGCGTTGACGCTGTTTTTTATCGCGTCGTAAATCAGTATTAACGTCAGCCTTCACAAGCTTACAAAAGCATTTGGCATAACGTTGAAGTTAAACGACTTTTTCGCCCCAACCATTCACTCTTGTAAGCTGGCCGGCGAAATGCGCTCCACATGATTAGAGCGCATCCTCTAAACACAGTATGCCCCCATCAAAAAAAGTTTGACGCGAGATTTTGAACTGATATCGTTCCGTCGCAGGAATTACAGCCGCAGCTAATGACGGTCTGTGAAATACGTGTGACGTTCGAGCATCTTTTCGTCCGTCACGGCCTGCGCCAAAGCGAAGGGGATGTATCAAATACCGTCTATTAGTACTTCTACGCAGATAGATTACTGGCTGTTTCCGCTCATCCCCGCGGACCGCTCAGAATCTGTCCGACGCGGGCATGCGCCTTGCACACAGACGGCCTATAGCCGTTGCAACCCGGGATCTGAACCCAAGGCGCAAGCCTTTAGGCTCGAGTCGAGTGCTACGGCCCGCCCATCTGGAGTCCAAAAAGAATGTTGCGCGCCCTCGTTAGGGCTGAAGGAAACAATGTTTCGACGTAGCAAGAACGCTGCAGTCACGGAAATGGGCGGTTCACGCCGGGAGGAACGAAGGTGGTTATGAAAGTTGAAGGGCAGTTTCCGGCGGGCACGACCGCAGTTCACAGAACTGGGCGCCCGCGCGAATTCGGGAAAAAGCAGCAGAACCCCGTGCGCCGCTTTGGCGGTATTGCCGCCGTTCTTCTCCTCCATATAGTGCTGATCTATGCACTGCTCAATGGCCTCGCCACCAAGGTGGTGCAGGTCATTCAACATCCGATTGAAACCAAGATCATCGAGCCGGTGAAGCCGCCGCCTCCGCCGCCGTTGCCGACCGTGCAGTTGCCGCCGCCGAAGTTCGCGCCGCCGCCGCCGCCGTTCGTGCCGCCGCCGGAAGTCAACGTGCCGACTCCGCCGCAGCCCACCATTACGCACCAGGCCGCTCCGGTCGTGGCGCAGCCGGCACCGCCGCCTGCCCCGCCCGCTCCGCCGGCCCCGTCGAAGCCGGTGAGCGCCCAGGTCGACGTGGCGTGCCCGAACTCCGACCAGATCCGCTCAACCGTGGTGTATCCGAAGGAAGCTCAGGAAAACAACGTCACGGGTGACGTACTCATCGAATTCGTAGTCGATCCGCAGGGCCATATTACGGATGAGCATGTCGCGAAATCGTCGGATGACTCTTCCCTCGATCGCGCGGCGTTCAATGCGGTAAAGAAGTTTAGTTGCGTTTCCCAAGGCCAACCTGTCCGTGTCCAGGTTCCGTTCTCGTTCAACCTGAACTGAACTGAACCCACGAACCGAGCGGTACCGGTAGCGATTTATTAGTCACGTTGTACAAGTTCAACGCATGAACTGGAGCAGACATGAAGAAGCGTTCTCTCGCCGCAGTGGCGGCAAGCATGGTGTTGACCGTAACCACGGCAACGACCTTTGTCGCACCGCAAATTGCCTACGCGCAAGCTAGCGACGCAACCGTAGCAGCATCGGCAACCGACGCCGCACCGACGGCCGCACCCGCAGCAGCACCGGCGGACCAGGCTGTGCCGCCGCCGGCACCCGCCACCTCCGAAACCGTCAACAACCCGTACGGTCTTGGCGCCCTGTGGAAAAACGGTGACTTCGTTGCCCGCTTCGTGCTGATCCTGCTGGTGATCATGTCGATGGGCAGCTGGTACATCATGATCACGAAGTTCTTCGAACAGTTCCGTGCGAACCGCCGCTTCAAGAGCGCGGACGAACAGCTGTGGACCGCGCCTTCGCTCGCCGAAGGCGCGAAGATGCTGGACGAAGGTTCGCCGTTCCGCTTCATCGCCGAAACCGCGATCGATGCCGGTGAACACCATGACGAAGCGCTCCTCGAAGCCGTCGACCGCAACACCTGGATCGACGTGTCGGTCGAGCGCGCTATCACCAACGTGTCGAACCGCCTGCAGGACGGCCTCGCCTTCCTCGGTACGGTCGGCTCCACGGCGCCGTTCGTCGGCCTGTTCGGTACGGTCTGGGGTATCTATCACGCACTGACGGCTATCGGTATCGCCGGCCAGGCTTCGATCGACAAGGTGGCAGGTCCGGTCGGTGAAGCGCTGATCATGACGGCAATCGGTCTGGCAGTGGCAGTTCCGGCGGTGCTCGGCTACAACTTCCTGGTTCGCCGCAACAAGTCGGTGATGGAACGCGTCCGCGGCTTCGGCGCACAACTGCACACCGTCCTGCTGGCCGGCAGCGGCCGCGCAAAGCGCCCGGCTGCAGCCCAGAAGGCTACGTTGGTCGAACACGCGGGGTAAGCCATGGCTATGAGCGTCGGGCAAGAGGGGGATGAGGACGAAGTCATCTCCGCCATCAACACCACGCCGCTAGTCGATGTGATGCTGGTTTTGCTGATCATCTTCCTGATCACGATTCCTGTTGTTACGCACACGGTGCCGGTGAAGTTGCCGAATGAGGCAGTCCAGCCGCTGCAGACCACGCCCAAAAGTATCGTGATCGCGGTCAACCGCGATGGCGATTTCTTCTGGAACGAGAAGCACGTGGATGCAGCGACGCTGCTCACGCAGTTGAAGACCGTGTCGGTGATGCAACCGCAGCCGGAAGTCAACGTGCGTGGCGACCAGAACACGCGTTATGAGTTTATCGGCCGCGTGATCACCGCCTGCGAGCGTGCTGGCATCGCCAAGGTGTCATTTATCACTGAGCCGCCGCCGCGCGGGGGCTGAGGAAGGGAATCGATTATGGGAATGAACGTCTCTTCAGGTAAAAGCGGCGAACCGGATGTGATGGTCGACATCAACACCACGCCGCTGATCGACGTGATGCTGGTGTTGCTGATCATGCTGATCATCACGATTCCGATCCAGACGCACGCCATCAAGATGAACCTGCCAGTCGGCAACCCACCTCCTCCGGCGGTCCAGCCGGAAGTGGTGCAGATCGATATCGACTTCGACGGCACGATGATGTGGAACGGTACGGTTATTCCGGACCAGGCCACCCTCAACTCGAAACTGTCTCAGGTTGCTGCCGAGCCGGTGCAGGCTGAGATTCATCTGCTGCCGAACAAGCTGGTGCCGTACAAGGATGTCGCTGCCGTGCTGGCTGCCGCACAACGTATTGGCGCCACCAAGATCGGGTTGATCGGCAACGAGCAGTACATGCAATAAGGATGTGAGAGTGCTAATGATCCATCAACGGTTCAAGCGTGCCGTGATAGCGGCCGCTTTCGGGGGGTTGTCTGCCCTCGTCGTGCTGCCGACCGTGTCGCATGCTGCCGACACCCTGCGTCCCGAAGTGGCCAAGCCGCTGAACGCGGCGCAGGATTCGTACCGGGCTCACAAGTATCAGGACGCGCTGGCGAAGATCGCGCAGGCCGACGCAGTCCCGAACAAGACGCCCTACGAAAACTACATGATCGAAGAGATGCGCGGCGCGGCTGCCGCTGCGGCCGGCGACTCCGGTACCGCAGCGAAGGCCTACGAAACGCTGCTCGCTTCGGGCAAGCTGACGGGCGCCGACGAGCAACGCACCACCGCTGCTCTCGCTGGCATCTACTTCGAGGGTAAGAACTATCCTCTGGCGATCAAGACCGCGCAGCGTTACATGAAGGCCGGCGGCACGGATCCGGACATGCGGACCCTGCTGATCCAGTCGTACTACCTGTCGAACGACTGCGGCAACGTGGTGAGCCTGCTCAAGCCTACGGTGGATGCACAGGCGCGTGCCGGTCATGCTCCGGACGAATCGCAGCTGCAGTTGCTGGGCACGTGCGCGCAGCGCTCCAACGACTCGGCCACCTATCGCGGTGCGCTCGAAAAGCTGGTGGCGTACCACCCGAAGCAGTCGTACTGGGATGATCTGTTCTCGGCGATCCGCAGCAAGCCGGGTTACGCGTCGAATCTGGATATCGACACCTACCGTTTGCGCCGTGCTACCGGTTCGCTGACGACGGCTGACGACTATATGCAGATGACGCAGTTGTCGATCCTTGCCGGCACTCCGGTTGAAGGCAAGCAGGTGGTGGATCAGGGCTTCTCGTCAGGCGTGCTCGGCAAGGACGCCGGTGCGGACCGCGAAAAGCGTCTGCAGGCGCTGGCGACCAAGCGTGCGACGAGCACGGTCGACAGCAACGGTGTGCCGATTCCGCCGTTCGATCTGGCGTTCAACCAGGTCTTCGCGGGCCAGGCGCCGCAAGGTCTGGCGACGATGGAAGGGCTGATTGCCAAGGGCGGTCTGCCGCATCCGGATCAGGCGCAGCTGCATCTGGGCGAAGCGTATTACTTCGCCGGGCAGAAGCAGAAGGCGATTCAGGCGTTCAAGGCGGTCAAGGGCGACGACGGCTCGGCTGACCTGGCGCGGTTGTGGATTCTGGTGGCGTCGAAGTAAGCGCTCCTCCTTCGCTGTACACGCTGTACCTCGCGCCGCAAGCTGGACTCTCCGAGTCCCGGTTAGCGGCGCGATTCTTTTTTGCTCCCTTCCCTTCGTTTCGTCTCCCCGCTGACGCCGGCTTAGATCAATCTTGGATCATTCTTAGATCAATTTATGGGTCTTGAATCATTCTTAGATCAATCTTGGATCATTCTTGGTTCATTTTCCGTCCGTTTTGAGCTAAGATTGATTCAAGAATCAATCTTGAATCAATTTTGCAGGTATCCAGCGAGAAAATGGCGAAGCGCGGACTGTACGACACCGTTCTGAGGTTTCTGGCCAGGCAGCGCGATCTGGGACACCACGAGTTGTCCCGGTCGTACATCGCGGCGGCACTGGGTGAGCCGCCGGCGACGGTACTCCGCTACCTGAACCGGCTCAAAGCGGACGGAAAAGTAGTCCAGTCGGGAAGTACCTCGGCCTCCCGTTACAGCCTTGCCAGTTTCGAGGGTGCGGTGCAAGCACCCGCGCCTTCCTCCGTCACACGTCCCGGCTCAGTAATTCCAACGGGATCCCCCTCGTGGTCTCCGTCTTCAAGCGATCTCCTCGCTGCTCTCGAGGTGCCTCTCGGCGCCCGTCAGCCGGTAACTTATCAGCGCAAGTTCGTCGACGATTACGAACCCAATCAGACGTTCCTGCTGCCTGAGTCGCTCGCAAACGATCTCTATCGAGAAGGACGGATGCAAGGACAACAGCCCGCCGGCACGTACGCGCGCAATGTCATCGAGCCACTGCTGATCGACCTGTCTTTTTCGTCGTCCCGGCTCGAAGGCAACCGCTACACCCGGCTCGATACCGAGGTCCTGTTCCGGTCGGGGCACGCCAACCCGCAGGACAAGGACGCGATCATGCTGCTCAACCACAAGCGCGCGATCGAGTTCCTGATCGACGAGGTGCCGCTCTATGGGCTCACCGTGATGGTGATCCGGAACATCCATACCTTGTTGATGCAGGGCCTGCTGCACGACGAAGATTCGCTCGGGGCGATTCGCCAGAAGGTCGTCAACATCAGCAACACGGCGTATGTGCCGGCACATATGCCTTCGCTGCTCGAGGAGATGCTCGGCATCATCGTTGCGAAGGCACGTGATATCAAGAATCCCGTAGAGGCCGCTTTCTTCCTCTGGGTGAACCTCGCCTACCTCCAGCCGTTCGAGGACGGCAACAAGCGAACCAGCCGGCTCAGCGCAAATATCCCGCTTCTGATGTACAACTGCGCGCCGCTCAGTTTTCTCGACGTGACGGACGACGACTATAGTCGCGCGAGGATCGGCGTGTATGAGAAGCTGGACGTCAGCATCGCTGCGGATCTGTTCGCGTGGACCTACCGCCGCTCGATCGGGAAATATGCCGTGCAGATTCAGGCGGCGGGCCTGCCCGATCTGTTTCGCGCGACGCATCGCGATGCCATCAACGAACTGGTGAGCCGCGTTGTGCGAGAAGGCCATCCGCTCGGGGCGGCCATCGCCGAATTTGACCTCCCTGCGCAGGATGCCGAGAAGCTCGCCGAGATCGTCAAAGGAGATATCGTCCGGCTCGGCGAGCATAACTTCGCCCGTTACCGCCTGACGCTACGCGAGTTGATGCGTTGGGTCGATGCAGGACGCCCTGTCACCGAGTAGCGAAGAAAGGCGCGCCGTCGGCGCACATGGCATGAGCCGACGACATCGCTTTACCTACTGCGACTCCATCTCCCGGTCCGAGCGCGCCGGGCTCACCGGCCCATCCGGCCTACGCTCATCCGCCGCGACATGCCCGGCGTCAGCCAGACGCCGGCGCTTGCCCTGCGTCAGCGACGCAACCGCGTGGAACGCCACCGGCGCGAACACCAGGCCAAGGAGCGTGGCCGCCAGCACCCCGCCGAATACGCCGGTACCGATCGACTGACGGCTCTCGGCCCCTGCTCCGCCCGATATCACCAGCGGCGCCACGCCCAGCAGGAACGCCGCTGAAGTCATCACGATCGGCCTGAAGCGCGCGGCCGAGGCATCGATCACCGCACGCGTCAGCGGCAGGCCGCGCGCATGCAGATCGCGGGCGAACTGCACGATCAGAATCGCGTTCTTCGCCGACAGCCCGATCACGGTGATCATCCCCACCTTGAAGTACACGTCGTTAGGCATGCCACGCATCAACACCGCCGACACCGCGCCGATCACGCCAAGCGGCACCACCATCAGCACCGCGAACGGAATCGTCCAGCTTTCGTACAACGCGGCGAGCGCCATGAAAACGGCGAGCAGCGACAAACCGATCAGCAGCGGCGTCTGCTTCTCCGCCAGCGTTTCCTCCCGCGCGGCATCCACCCAGTCGTACGCCACGCCTACCGGCAACGCCGAGGCGAGCCGCTCCATCTCCTTCATCGCCGCGCCCGAACTGTAGCCGCGCGCCGCGCGGCCGCTCACGTCGAGCGACGGGTAGCCGTTGTAGCGGCTCAACGCCACCGGCCCGACCGTCCACTTGCGCGTCGCGATAGCCGACAGCGGCACCATGGCCCCCTGCGAATTCATCACGGAGAGCGCCATCAGATCGTCGTCGGTCATGCGAGTCGACGCGTCACCCTCCACCACCACGCGCCGCATCTGACCCGAAGCCGGGAAGTCGTCGACATAGGTCGAACCGAAGGTGCTGCCCAGCAGGTCGGAAAGCTTGTCGAACGACACACCCAGCGCATAGGCCTTGGCCCGGTCGATCGTCAGCTCGACACGCGGCGCGTCGGGCAGGTCTTCGGAATGCACATCGGCAAGGACCGGATCGGCTTTGGCCTTCGCGAACAGGTCCTCGCGCGCCGCCTTAAGCGCGTCCAGACCGACGCCGCCGCGATCCTCCATGCGGAACACAAAGCCGTCCGAGCGCCCCACCCCCGGTACCGACGGCGGCAACTGCGCGTCTACCCTGCCATCGAGAATGCTCGCGAATTCGCTATTCAACTGGTCCTGCAACTGGATTGCGCTGACTGTGCGCTTGTCCCAGTCCTTCAGTTCGACGAAGGCCATGCCGACGTTCTGGCCACTGCCCTGGAAACTCCAGCCAATCAGGCTCGTCACGTGCGCGATCTCGGCGTGGCGATTCAGGATCTGCTCGACCCGCTTGATCACCCCCAGCGTGCGCGCCTGGGTCGAACCGGCCGGCAACTGAACCATCACCTGCAGTTGTCCCTGATCTTCCGTCGGCAGAAAGCCGCCCGGCATCTTCCAGTAGAGCAAGCCGCAGACGCCGACCAGCACCGCATAGATGGCGAGCATGCGCCCGATACGTTGCGAGGTGCGCGTGGTAAGCCAGCGGTAGCCATGCGAAGCCCCGTCGAAACCCTCGGCGAACTTCGAGGCGGCGCGCGCGAACAGGCCGCGCAGACCGCGGCGCGCTTCGCGCTGGTGCGGCGTCGAGCCGGTCGGTTTCAGCAGGTTGGCGCAGAGCGCCGGCGTGAGCGAAAGCGCCATGAACGACGACACCAGCATCGAGGCGATCATCGCCACCGAAAACTGGCGGTAGATGCCGCCGACGCTGCCCGGAAAGAACGCCATCGGCACGAACACCGCCGTCAGTACCGCGGTCACACCCACGATCGCACTGCCAATCTGCGACATCGCCTTGCGGGTCGCCTCTCGCGGCGGCAAGCCCTCCTCTTCCATCACGCGGTGCACGCTCTCGACCACCACGATCGCATCGTCGACCAGAATCCCGATCGCCAGCACGAGGCCGAACATCGTGAACACGTTGATCGACAGGCCGAACGCCCACATCGCGAGGAACGCGCCCATCAGCGTGACCGGGATCACCACCGTCGGCACCAGCGTATAACGCAGGTCACGCAGGAACAGCCACATCACGAAGAACACTAGCACCACAGCTTCGATCAGCGTGTAGACCACCTCACGAATCGCGATCTGCACAAAGTGCGCACTGTCGAAAGGGATCTGCATCTGTATGCCGGGCGGCAAGCTCTTCGACAGTTCGGCGAGGCGCGCTCGAATCGCGTTCGAGGTTTCCAGGGCATTACCACGCGGT
This sequence comes from Paraburkholderia phenazinium, assembly GCF_900141745.1. Taxonomy (NCBI): domain Bacteria; kingdom Pseudomonadati; phylum Pseudomonadota; class Betaproteobacteria; order Burkholderiales; family Burkholderiaceae; genus Paraburkholderia; species Paraburkholderia phenazinium. The sequence continues at coordinate 3,524,828 of NZ_FSRM01000001.1, forward strand.
CCTAACTGAATCCCGACGGTCGCGGACGAGCGGCCGTTCAGCCGCGACCAGAACGAGTAATCGTCGCGGCCGAGTTCGACGCGTGCCACATCGCGCAGGCGCACGGCCGATCCGTCCGGCTTCGCCTTCAGCACAATCTGGCCGAATTCCTCCGGCGATACCAGTTGCCCCTTGACGTCCACCGAGGCCACCAGCTCCTGCCCCGGCACCGAGGGCGCGTCGCCGAGCGTGCCGGCCGTCACCGTGGCGTTCTGGGCCGTGATCGCGGCGTTGACGTCGCCGGCGGCAAGTCCGTATTCGCGCAGCTTCATCGGATCGAGCCAGATCCGCAAGGCCTGATCGGAGTCCCACAGTTGCGCCGAACCCACTCCGGGCGCGCGTTTCAGCTCGCGTATCACGTAGCGGTTCATGTAACTGCCAAGGTCGGACGAATCGCGCGTGCCGTCGGTGGACGTGAGCGCGACCAGCATCAGGAACGTATTCGAGGCCTTGAAGACGCTGATGCCGTTCTGCACCACCTGCTGCGGCAAACGCGGCTCGACCTGCTTGAGCCGGTTCTGCACATCGACCATCGCGATGTCGGGATTGGTGGCGGGCGAGAAGGTCGCGTCGATTTCCAGATTGCCCTGACCGTCGCTGCTGGTTTCGTAGTACAGCATCCCATCGGCGCCATCGAGACTCTCCTCGATGATGCTGCCCACGTCGCCGTCCACCACCTCGGTGGCTGCGCCCGGGTAGCTCGCGACGATCACGATGCGCGGCGGCGAGAGACGCGGATATTGGGCGACGGGAAGCTGCGGAATGGCGATCGCGCCTGCCACCATGATGGCAAGCGCGACAATCCATGCGAAGACCGGCCGGTCGATAAAAAATGAGGGCACTCAGGTTCCTGTCAGTGCTGCACGAAGGACGGCGCGTCGACGAGACGGGCCATGTGCAAGACATCGGCCAACTGGCCGTCGCGCATGGCATAGCCACGCGAACGTCCCTCTTCGACGAAACCAAAGCGGCGATAGAGCGCAATGGCCGCCACATTGTCCGCAAACACGGTCAGTTCGAGGCGGCGCAAACCGAGCGAGCCATCCGCGCATTCGACCAGCGCGGCGAGCAGCGCGGCACCCACACCGCGCCCCTGGAAGGCGTCGTGCACGGAGATGCCGATGGCGCCGATATGCGCACGGCGCGGCGTTTTCGCCAGCAGGCCGGCATGTCCGACCACGCGGCCGTCAAGCTCCGCGCACACATTGATACTGCCGGCGGGCAGTTTGGCGAGCCACTCCCGCAAGCCTTCCGCGGTGCGATAGCCGATCGTCAGCGTGCCACGCCGGACACCCGGTTGACACATGACGTCGGCGATCGCCTCCATGTCGGACGCTTCGCACGCGCGCACGACCACGCGCGGTGTCACCTGTGCTTCTCTCTCAAACCTCACGCTGCTCGTGTTCATTATTGTGGTCCGTTGCGAATGGCATCGGCTCACGCAACCGCGCCATGAAGTAGCAATCGATCAGTACACCGTCACGTAAAGACGCTCCACGATGTAGTGCTTCTACTTCGAAACCGTATTTCCGGTAGAGCGCGATGGCCGGACCATTGTCCGTGAACACATAGAGTTCGACGCGCCGCAGACCCAGCCAGTTATCGGCCAGGTCGAGCATTTCGGCGACCAGCGCATTGCCGACGCCGCGGCCATGCCACGCTTCATGCACGCCGAGGCCGATCATGCCCGCATGAGCCCGACGCAGCTTGCCGGGGACCAATCGTCCGAAGCCGACCAGTATATCGCCGACCATCGCGGCAATGGCTACCTCGGGTAAAGCAATTTTCTCGATGCCCTCACGAGTCTTTTCGAGGGTCGGATACGGTGGATGCGGATGGCCGCGCAGCATGGCGGGCTGCAGCTCCAGTGCATGGAACTGCGCCGCATCCGCGACGCGCAAGGCGCGCAGCGTGAACGCTTCAGGCAGTGATTTTGCTGGCGCGTTCTTATCCATCCGCTTAAAGCGTCAACTCGAACGAACGCGTGAGGACCCCAGGCAGATGCATCCCGCCGGTCGCGCGTTCTCCGTAGGTGGAATCGTTCAACAGCAGTTCCGGTTGCGCGCCCAGCCGTTCCAGCTGATCGCCGAGCAGCCTGTACATGCTGTCGTCAAAGCGCATCGCCTCGACCGGCGCGAGGATCTTGCCGTTCTCCACCCAGAACGTCGCGAAGCGCGTCATGCCGGTCAGGCGGCAATTCATCCGGTCCGAGAAATTCACGTACCAGAGGTTGCCGATGTAGAGGCCGGTGTCGAGCTGCGTCAGCACGTCCTCCTCGGCGAGGTCGCCGCCCTCCATCGACAGCGCAACAGGCGATTCGGAGTCCAGTGCGCCGTTGGGCTGCAGGCCGTATTCGCGGGCGCTGCGGGCATTGGTCAGACGCTCCAGGCTGCGACCGTCCTGAATCAGCGGCACGCTGGCGCGCAGATAACCGTCTTCGTTGAATCCCGGTGTGATGCCGATGCTCAGGTCTTCAGTCAACGTCACGCGTGGATCGAGCGCCGCTTCGCCGGTATGCAGCTTGTATAGCGAGCTGCGCGACGTAGCCTGCGCGCGGGCCGAGAAGCCGCTCCACGAGGTCACGCCCAATAGTTCTTCGAGCGCAGCGGGCGCAAGATACGACCGGTAGCGCCCCGGCGCCAACGCCCGCGGTGTCAGCGCGAGAATGGGCAGACGGGCTGCCGCCTGCTCGACCTTGCGGGCGAACGTGACGTCGCTCCAGTGGTCGCCGGCGTAGCTCGTCTTGATAGCGCGGCCGCTCGGGTCGTACAGCGACCAGCTGAAGTTGAAGTTGCTGACTTCGTACCAGCCGCGGCTGCCTTTGGTCGATGCGAAACCGCGCACAATCGTGCCACCGGCATAAAAGCCCACGAAATCGAGCCCCTTCGCGCATTCGTCTACGGTACGTACCAGCGCTTGCGGCTCCGGCACCTTGCCGTCGCGGCGCGTCGAGCGTTCCCACTGCGACGTATCGAACAGCAGATGAGGATCGTCCGGTGCATCGCGCAGTCCGTCGCGCAGCGTGGCGAGCGCACGGCTCACGTCCTGCAGGTCGCTCTCGGTTTCGCCGCAGACAGTCAGCGTGGAATACGCCTGACGTGCCCCGTCGATCACGCGCAGCGTCAGCTTGCCTTGCGAGACACTGCCGATCTGCCGCACCTTGGCCGCGTTGAAGCGGATGAAATCGGATTGCTCAGCCGAGAACGAAATCAGCGTGATTTCGGCACCCCGCTGCGCATGCTCGACGGCATCGGCGAGCAGCAGGAAATGACGATACCAGTCCACCGTCGACGCATTTTGCAACATCATGGAGCCGCTCATCATGCGCCTCCAAAGACATCGATATTGCTGAACACGCAGGCAGGCGACGCATGGCCGACCCGGATCGCCTGGGCCGGCTCACCTTTGCCGCACATCGGCGTGCCGAACAGCTGGCGGGTGCTCGCGTTGCCGACCGCGGAAAGGCTGCGCCAGAAATTCGCGGAGATGCCCCGATAGTTGGGCTGCTTCACGACCTGGGTGAGCTTGCCGTTTTCGATCAACTGACCGAACTCGCAGCCAAACTGAAACTTGTTGCGATGGTCGTCGATCGACCACGACGTATTGCTGCGCATCAGGATTCCGTGTTCGATATTGGCGATCATCTCGTCGAGCGACTGGTCACCCGGCTCGATATTCAGATTCGCCATCCGGTCGATCGGCGGCCGGTTCCAGTTCGACGCGCGCGAATTCGCGACACCCGGCAGATGCGCACGCTGTTGCGATAGCGCGCCGCCCAGCGGCCGCTCGAGCAGGCCGCCGCGAATCAGATAGTGCTTGTGTGCCGCGCTGCCGTCGTCGTCGAAGGCGTAGGCCGCCGCTTCTTCGCGCAGTTCCGGATCGAACGTAACGTTCAGCAGTTCGGAGCCGTATTGATAGTGGCCGAACATCTCCGCCTTCACGAAACTCCAGCCGGCGTAGTTGCGCTCGTCGCCGAGAATACGGTCGAGCTCGAGCGGATGGCCGATCGACTCGTGAATCTGCAGCATCATCTGGTCGGGCATCAGCAGCAGATCGCGCTTGCCGGACGGGCAATTCGGCGCGTTGAGCAGTTGCAGCGCCTCGTGGGCGATGCGCGCGCCGGCGCCGTCGAAACCATAGCGCGCCAGCACTTCGAGGCCGCCCTGCGCGAGCGTGCCGTAGTTACCGCCCAGCGTGCGCACTTGTGTGTCGCCATTGGCATGCGCGGCGACACTCAACTGCGGCATCACAAAACGGAAATGCTGGTCGATCCGCACGCCGTCGCCGGTCATGTAAAGCTGATCGGTGTGCGTCACCTGCACGCTCGCCGCGCGCTCGACGATGCGCGGGTCGATATTGGCGGCCGCGCACTCGCGCGAGAGCCGGTCAAGCCAGTCGCGCCGGCTCGGCAATGCGTGCTCCGTGTTCGGCGACACGTAGTGGCCGCTCGCGGCCGGACGCGCGATCTCGCGATGATCGATCAGCGACAGCTCGCTGCTCGCCCTCGCGCGTGCGGTTGCGATATCCAATGCAGCCTGCAAACCGGCTGCTGAGAGATTGGCGGTGGCCGCATAGCCGGCACCGGCGCCGGCATAGGCGATCAGCATGGCGCCGCGGTCACGCACGGTGCGCAGCGGCTGGGCGACATCGTCGCGGACTTCATGATCGTCGATCGTTTCGTCGACGACGCGCAGCGACCAGAAATCCGCGTCGCTTTTCAGCGTGCGGGCAGCTTGCGCCCACCTTTCGTCAATCATGCAATTTTCTCTTGGATATCGGACACGGGCGCGATCATCGACGACGCCAGCAACGACTGGGTATACGGGTGCGACGGCGCGTGCAGCACGTGCATCGTATCGCCCGCTTCGACGATGCGGCCCGACTTCATCACGATCACGCGATGCGCCATGGCTTTCATCACCGCCAGATCGTGGGTGATGAACAGGTAGCTAAGCTTGTACTTTTTCTGCAGATTTGTCAGCAGATTCAGGACCTGCTTCTGGATCGACACGTCGAGTGCGCTGGTCGGCTCATCGAGCACCAGCAGTTCGGGTTCGACGGCCAGCGCGCGCGCGATGGCAATACGCTGACGTTGGCCGCCGGAAAACTCGTGCGGGTAACGCAGCATCGATTCAACCGGCATACCCACTTCTTCGAGCAACGCGCCGACGCGATCGCGCCGCACCCTCGCGTCGATGTCGGGCCGATGCACGGCCAGGCCTTCGCCGATGATCTGCTCGACCGTCATGCGTGGCGACAGCGAGCCGAACGGGTCCTGAAACACCACCTGCATGCGCGCGTACAGCGCCCGCTTAGCCTTGGCGTTTTTCAACGACGAGAGCGCCAGCCCGTCAATATCGATCGTCCCGGCGGCCGGGTGCTGCAGGCCGAGGACGGTCGCAGCGAGCGTCGATTTGCCCGAGCCCGATTCGCCGACGATGCCGAGCGTCTCGCCGCGGCGCAACGTCAGGTCCACGTCGTGCACCGCGCGGAAGGTCGACTTGCCGAAGATCGAACGCAAGCCTTTCGCCGACACGTGATAGTCGACGGCCAGACCCTTTACGTCGAGAATCTGCCGTGCGTCCGCCTCGACCGCGTCGATGTTCCGTTGCGGTTCGCTATCGAGCAGGCGCTTTGTATAGGGATGCTGAGGATTCGCAAACAGGGCCTCGGTAGTGTTGGTTTCGACCAGCACGCCCTTTTCCATTACCGCGACGCGCTGCGCAAAGCGTTTCACCAGATTCAGGTCGTGCGTGATAAGCAGCACCGCCATACCGCGTTCGGCGGCTTCCTGTTCCTGCAACTCGATCAGCAGATCGACGATCTGCTGTCGCACGGTGACGTCGAGTGCGGTGGTCGGTTCGTCGGCCAGCAACAAACGCGGTCGACAGGCGAGCGCCATGGCGATCATCGCGCGCTGACGCTGGCCGCCCGACAACTGGTGCGGGAAACTGTCGATGCGACGTTCCGGCTCGGGAATCCCGGTACGGCGCAGCAGCTCGATGCCGCGCTCGCGCGCCGCGTTCGGGCGCATGCCCTCGTGCAGGCGCAAGCTTTCGGCAATCTGCTTGCCGACCGTGTAAAGCGGATTCAAGGCCGTCATCGGCTCCTGAAACACCATCGCGACATCCGCGCCGCGAATTCCGCGCATCTGCTGTTCGGTCTTTTGCAGCAGATCTTCGCCGTCGAGCAACATGCGCCCGCTCAGATCCGCCTGGTCCACGAGCCGCAGGATCGACAAGGCGGTCACGCTCTTGCCCGAGCCCGATTCGCCGACCAGCGCGACGCGTTCGCCGCGAGCAATCGACAGGCTCAGTTCCTGCACCGCGACTTTTTCGCCGAAGCGCACCGAGAAGCGGTCGATTTCCAGCAAAGGCCTGTTTAAAGGTTTGTTCATTACTTGCCACCCCCGAACGCCGAAGCGCGCATGCGCGTATCGAGCGCGTTGCGCAGGGCGTCGCCCATGAAGGTCAGCAACAGCAGCGTGATCACCAGCGCGGAGAACGCAGAGATCGAAATCCACCATGCATCGAGATTGTTCTTGCCTTCGGCGAGCAACTCGCCGAGGCTCGGCGTCGGCGGCGGCACACCCAGGCCGAGGAAGTCGAGACTGGTCAGCGACAGGATGGCCGCGCTCATGCGGAACGGCAGAAACGTGATCACCGGCGTCAGGCTGTTAGGCAGCACGTGTTTCCACATGATCTGCCAGTTCGACAGGCCCATCGTGCGGGCAGCCTTCACGTAATCGAGCGAGCGGTTGCGCAGGAATTCGGCGCGCACGTAGTCCGACAGCACCAGCCAGCCGAACATCGACAGCAGGATAAAGAGCAGCCATAGCGTCGGTTCGAAGATCGAAGCGAAGATGATCAGCAGGTACAGGTCCGGCATCGAGCTCCAGATTTCGATCAGACGCTGGCCGATCAGGTCGGTGCGTCCGCCATAGAAGCCCTGAATGGCGCCCGTGAGCACGCCGATCACCACGCCCGAAATCGTCAACGCGAACGCCATCAATACCGACAAACGGAAGCCGTATAGCAGCCGCGACAGCACATCGCGGCCGAACTGGTCGGTGCCGAGCCAGTTGCTCGACGACGGCGGCGCCGGATACGGATGCGCCGCGAAGTAGTCGATCGTGTCGTAGTGGTAATGGTTCGGCGGGTACACCGCGAAGTTGCCGTTGCCCTGAATGCGCGAACGGATATATGGATCGAGGTAATTGGTCCTGGCCGGGAAGTCGCCGCCGAACAGCGCCTCCGGATAGTCCTTCACGATCGGAAAATAGTAGTGGCCGTCGTAATGCACGATGAGCGGACGGTCGTTGGCCAGCACTTCGCCGAACAGGCTGATCACGAACAGCGCGCCGAAAATCAGCAGGCTCCAGTAACCGAGACGCTGGCTCTTGAAACGCTGCCACGTGCGCCGCCACGGCGACACAGAGGCGACGAGCGTGACTGCCGACGGGTCAGCGGCCCAGGCGGTTGAATTGGATGCGGGGGTCGACGAGGACATAGCAGACGTCAGCAATAAGTTTGGTTACAAGACCGATCAGCGTGAACAGGAAGAGCGAACCGAGTACGACGGGGTAATCGCGGCGGATCACGGAGTCGTAGGACAGTTGGCCCATACCGTCGAGCGAGAACAGGGTTTCGATCAGCAGGTTGCCGTTCAGGAAGGCGCCCACGAAAGCGGCGGGCAGACCTGTCAGCAGCGGAATCGCAGCGTTGCGCAGCACGTGCTTCCACAGCACGTCGCGCTCCGGCGCCCCTTTGGCTCTTGCGGTCAGCACGTATTGCCGGCCAATCTCCTCAAGGAAGGTGTTCTTCGTCAGGATCGTGACGATAGCGAAGTTGCCGACCACCGATGCGGTGACAGGCAGCACGATGTGCCACAGGTAGTCCAGCAGCTTGCCGAACAGGCTCAGGTCCTGGAAGTTATCCGAGGTGAGACCGCGCATCGGAAACACCTGCCAGAAGGTACCGCCGCCGAACAGCATCAGCAGCAGTACACCGAGCACGAAGCCCGGGATTGCATAACCTGCCAGCACCATAACGCTGGTGACCGTGTCGAACCGTGAGCCGTTGCGCACCGCTTTCGCGATGCCCAACGGCACCGATATCAGGTAGGTCAGTATCACCGTCCATAAGCCGAGGGTGATCGACACCGGCAGCTTGGACTTGATCACGTCCCACACGCTGTCGTGCTGATAGTAGGACTGCCCAAGATTGAAGGTCGCGTAGTTCTTCATCATCAGGAAGTAACGCGTGAGCGGCGGCTTGTCGAAGCCAAACTGCTTCTTGATCTGCTCGATCTGCTGCGGATCGACGCCCTGGCTGCCGTGATAGCCGCCGCCACCCGCCCCCGCCTCTCCGCCACGGCCTTTGCCGTGGCGGAGTTGCGTCATCACCTGTTCGACCGGCCCACCCGGCACGAACTGCGTGACGACAAAGGTTAGGGTCACGACGCCGATCAAGGTCGGCACCATCAACAACAGACGTCTAAGAATGTAAGCAAGCATGGTGAACCTCAGTTTGCTGCGGATGGAGCAGAAACCGGCGTGGCCGCGGAAAGCGCCGCCTGCGATTTCTTGTACCAGTAGTCGATGATCCAGTCTTCCGCCTGGTACGTGACCGGCACGATCTTCGGATACGCCATTGTCGTCTTGTAGCCGATGCGGGAGTTCGCGTTGTAGTACTGCGGCACGAGGTAGTACTCGTTGATCAGCACACGGTCGAGCGCGCGGGTGGCCGCTTCCAGGTCGTCCAGGTTGTTCGCGGAGAGCGCTGCATGAACCAGCGCGTCCACCGCTTTCGACTGGATGCCCGGGTAGTTTTCCGAGCCCACCTGCGTCGCGGCCTCGCTGCCAAACCGGCGCTCCAGCTCCGCGCCCGGAATCGTGACCGGCGGGTAGATGAAGGTGGTCATGTCGTATTCGAAGTTGTCGAGACGCTTCTGATATAGCGCGCTGTCGATTTCGCGCATGTGTGCCTGAATCCCGAGCGTACTGAGAGCCTGCATGTACGGCAGGATCAAACGGTCCATGCCGGGTTCGTCGTCCATGACCTCGATCGTCATCGGATTGCCGTTGGCGTCACGCAGAGCGCCATCACGGTAGTGCCAGCCGGCTTGCGCGAGCAGATCGCGAGCTTCGACGAGGTTGCCGCGCAGCGAGTTCGGCGGCAACGTGTTGGCCTGCTTCACTGCCGGGCCGAACACTTCAGGCGGCAGGTCCGCGCGGAACGGCTCGAGCAACGCGAGTTCCTTCTGGCTCGGCATACCCGTCGCGCCAAACGGGCTGGCGTCGAAATAGCTGTTCAGACGCGTGTACTGGCCGTAGAACATCATCCGGTTCATCCAGTCGTAGTCGAACGCAAGCGCCAGTGCGTGGCGCACGCGGACGTCCTTGAACATCGGCCGGCGCAGATTGATCAGGAAACCTTGCATTTGCGCCGGGCCGTCCGGCACATCGACCTGCTTGAGCAGACCGTTCTTGAAGTTCTTGCCGACATACTTGCGCGCCCATTGAGTGGCGCTGTATTCGACCCGGACGTCCGAATCGCCGGCCTTGAAGGACTCCAGCATCGTGTACTGGTCCAGATACAGCTTGAAACGGATGCGGTCGAAGCGGAACATGCCGCGCCGCGTCGGCAGATTCGCCGCCCAATAGTTCGGATTACGGACGTATTCGATGTCCTTGTCGTTCTTGCGCTGGGCGATCAGGTACGGGCCGCTTGCGATCGGCGGCGTTACTGCGATCTGGTCGAACGGCGGACGTTTGCCGTCAGCCGTCATACCCCACTTTGGCGAAAACACCGGCAGGTCACCGGCAATCAGGGGCGCATCGCGCTCGGCTCGCTTGAAATCGAAGCGGATCGTCATCTTGTCGACGACCGTCGCGCTTTTGATGATCGAGAACTGCGCGTTGAACAGTGGCGAGGCCTGCGGGCTCGTCAGCGTATCGAAGGAATATTTGACGTCGGCGGCCGTGATCGGGTCGCCATTCGAAAAGCGCGCGGCGGGATTGATGTGGAACGTCGCGGAAGTCAGGTCCGGCGCCACATCCACATTGTCCGCAATCAGGGCGTATTCGGAAGCGAGTTCATCCCAACTGCGCTGCATCAGCGTATCGAACATCAGGTTCTGGATGTCCGGCGCGGGCGCGCCGCGAACCAGAAACGGATTGAGCGAATCGTAGCTCTGCAGTTCGTTGTAGTTCTCGAAATTCAGCGTGCCCGTGTTCGGCGCGTCAGGGTCCGCATAGTCGAAATGCGTGAAATTGGCGGGGTATTTGGGCTGGTCGTATTGGGCGATCGCGGAGGCGGCATGGGCCGGCGTCACCGCCAGACTCATTGCACCAAGCAGTGCGGCAACCAGCGCCGGAGCAACGCGCGTGGCAGCTTGCCGGGTCGCCAGAGCGCAAGAGATCGTCCATGCGGCGCGCGGCAACCGAAACTTCACAAGTCTCATCATCAGTATGCGTAGGTCGCGCGCTGGCTTGTGGCCGACACGCGGTTCGTCGGATCGACCTGGGCAATGCCAACCGCCATCGCCCGGATCACTTAAGGCGTCGCATGGCGCCTTGGGTTACGGGTAGCGTCGCACGACAAGTCCCGAACAGCAAGACCACATCGCTTACGCAATCCCTGCGTTCCTCTCGCGCTGGCCGGTCCGGCATGACATGCCCGTCACGGCGACGTACGGAGAAGCTCACAGTGTGCTACTTACGAAAAAAAGTCGCTCCGGCGGCACAAAGAATGCCGGAGCGACAATCGTCAACAGGCTTACAACTTGTTAGAACTTATACGTTGCACCCACTTGCAGGTAACGGCCCATGTACGTGTACAGGGACTGGTCGTAACCGGTCAGGTCGGTTGCATTGACCCACAGCGGATCGTACGGAGGCGCACGATTGAAGATGTTGTTCATGCCGCCGTAGATCGTCCAGTGCTTGAAGCCCGTGTACGCCACGTTCAGGTTGAACACGCTATACGAACCGGTCGTGTAGTTCAGACCCAGCGCGTCGGAGTACGGCCCCGTGTATTGCCATTCCAGATCGGCATTCCACTGGTGGAAGTTCCACGACAGGTCCGTGTTGCCCTTCCAGCGCGGGAACGAACCACCGAACGGCTGCGCGAGCGTCAGGTCGTTACCTGCACCGTCAACCTGGGAGGCAAGGCCACCCACGCCGTTCATGTAGAAGTGCCACACATAGGCCCAGTCAGCCGTCAGCTTGAACGTACCGATCGGGGTCGGCAGCGCCTGCGAGAACGTCGTTTCAAAGCCGTCCGTGTCGAACGAGCCGAGGTTCTCGTACTCGTTGACCATGTACGCAATCGAACCATCCGCGTTGAAGACGGTGGCCGCCGGATCGGTCTGCGTGCCGATCGCCTTGTCGACGTGAATCTTGTACCAGTCGAAGCCGATGTCGGTGTTACGCGTCGGCGACAGCTCGAAGCCGATGTTGTAGTTCTTCGTGCGTTCCGGTTGCAGCGCCGGGTTGCCCTTCGTCACGACGTTTTCGTCCTGACCGTTCGGACCGATCGGCTGAATGCCCAGGTTCGACGAGTTCGTATTTTCGAGGAATTCCGGTGCGCGGAAGCCACGGTTATACGAAGCGTAAGCCGTGAACTGCTGGATCGGCTGGAAGCGCAGGGCGAAACGCGGCGAGAACGCACCGCCGAAGTCGCTGTAGTGGTCGTAACGACCCGACTGGCTGAACGTCAGCATCTTGTCGATCAACGGCACATCGACCTGGTAATACACAGCCGCCACGTTGCGGTCACCGGCCACTTCCTGCGTGTTCGGGTTCAGCGTGTTGGGGCTCAGGTAAGCGCCGCCTTCTTCGATCAGTTCGCTTTCGTGCAGGAACTGGGCACCGAGGCCGAGGCCGACGTCGCCGGTCGGCAGATGGAACAGGTTCGGCGTGCCAGCCGTTGCGTCGAGCGCGTCGAGCTTGGAAATACCGAGGTTGTTCGCCGTCGTCAGGATGTTGCTCAGTGCGCCCGGCGTAGCCGACGGATTCACGTAGTTAAACGTGCCGTTGGCCAGCTCGTTGGTCAGCGCGACCGGGTTGACGATGCTGCCGTAAGTATTGCTGACCGTGCTCATGGAATGGGTGTAACCCACGTTCCAGTCCCAGTCTTCCTTACCCAACTCGTAGCTGCCCTTCACGCCCATTGCTGCGCGCCAGTAGTTCGCGTCCGTGGTCGAGCTGTACGTGGTCGGCAGGACGCCAAAAATTTCCTGGGCGACGCCGGTCGTGTTGTACGGATTGTTCGCTGCGGCAATGAACGAAATCGGGTTGACCGAGTGCGTGGCCGGGTTGTACTGAAGGCCGTTGCCGTAACCTGCATAACCATCGTTGACGGTGGTCGTGTTATTGCTTTCCCACAGGTCAGCGTACGCCGTCGTCGTATCGTTGATCTTGAAGTCGGCGTGAACCTTGGCGTTCAGACGCTCGGTCATCGGCTCGATCGAGTAATCTTCAGCCGTGTTGCGTTCGCAAACGGTACCGCCGGTGATCGCGCCTGCGCCGGCATTCGTCGCGATGATGTTGCTGCCCACCGGCACTTGCGCACCCGGTGCACAGCCAAAGCCTGTGGTGACGCCCGTGTTCGGATTCAGGTAATACGACGGGCCTTTAATGGAGCCGCCATAAGGCTGGTTGCTGAAGTCCTGGTTCTGGGTCGTATCGCGATCGGCCAGCGTGTAGCCGTTCGACTTGTAGTAGCTGGCCGCCGCCGTGACGTTGAAACCGTCTTCCGTCAGATTGCCGAAGCCGCCGAGGATGCCGAACTTGGTCGTGCCGCCGCCGCCTTGTGTGGCGCCGCCGTAGCTACCGTCGAGCTGCAGGCCCTGGAAGTTGTGCTTGGTGATGATGTTGACCACACCACCAATTGCGTCCGAACCGTACTGCGACACCGCGCCCGTCTTCACGACTTCGATGCGGTCGACCACGTCCAGCGGAATCGTGTTCAGGTCGAAGAACTGGTCCGAGCTGTTCACAGCAAATGCGTACGGTGCAACACGTTGACCGTCGACGAGCACCAGCGTGTACTTTTCGCTCAGGCCGCGCAGGGCGATACCGGAACCGCCGGCCGCAAAGCTGTCGGAAGTCGATTCAGCCCAGCTGTTGGCCGAGTTGGCCGAAATCTGGCGCATGTAATCGGATACGTCCTTCGCACCGGAATCCTGGATCTGCTTCGCGGTAACCACCTGGACCTGCTGGAAGCCCACTTTGTCCGACTGGCGGATCAGCGAACCCGTCACCTGGAACGTCTGCAGCTGCTTGACGTTCTTGCCGCCCGTCGCTGTAGCGCCCGATGCTGCCGCCGGAGCGGCCGCCGCTGCTGTGCCCGAAGCCGCTGCGGCAGGTGCCGGCGTCTCCGTGGTAGCCGGCTGACTTTGCGCGAACGCCGGAACGGCGATTGCGGTCGTCAATGCCAGTTCGGCCCAGATTATTCGTCTGATGGCCAACGCCAATGCCCGTTGTTTCATTTTTCCCCTTCTCACTCGTCAGTAAGGCCACACACCTGTTTGTGCGAAGAGAGGTCTTTTGAACCTCTCTACTCGTTTGCGGCGACGTTCGCCGCGCGCCGTCAAAGTTGCCCTGCGGTCGTATAACTTGAAGAAACACGACCGGTTTCCAATCCATTGCAGCGAGATAGAAAGGGCACTTCGACTTATTAATTTCTAACTACAAAAACATTACAATTTAGTTGTATTAACTTTCATTTTCATTTCAATCATTCGGCGAACATCAGCTTATGACCGAGCCGTTCGCCAGTCGATTGGCACTGCAAATTCACGTTACGGGTTAACCTGTAGGACTACTTAGGGATGTATTCAGACCGCCCCAGTACAAACACAATTGACCGTTACTAAAATAATCTTGGTGTGCCTACCCAGACGAGCACCGTCTCTTCGCCCGCGGTATTAGCCCATGCGTGCGGGACCGTTGACTCGTAGTGCGCGGTGTCACCGGCCTGCAACACGAACGTCGTACCTTCGAGCGTCAGAGCAATCTGTCCGCTCATCACATACAAAAACTCTTCTCCTGCGTGCGTCGTCACTTCCGACGGTTGCTGGCCGGCTGGCATCTTCACCAGAATCGCTTCCAGCTTCCGGTCGACCGACAGGTTCGTCAGCCTGCCGAACAGGTTCGCCGAATCGGCAAACCCAAAAAATTTCAGTTCATCTCCGCGGCACACCGACTTCGCTTCGGTCGGCGTTTCCACGAAGTACTGCACCGTGACGCCGAGTGCCTGGGCAATGCCGACTAGCGACGTGAGAGACGGCGTGGCCTGCCCTCGTTCCACTTGCGACAGGAACGGCTTCGAGATACCAGCCGCTTTTGCCGTTTCATCTAACGTGCGCTTAAGCCGTTGTCGCAACGCGCGAATCTTGCTGCCCATTGCGAGTGCGGCTGCGGCCTTCTTATCGAGTGGCGGAACCATAGCAAGACAGAATCCAGTAGTCAAAATTTGTTTGATCTAGGCAAATTAAGTTACATCGAGTGAGCGATGTCGGGCGCAAAGTCAGTTGAGAAATTGGGTTAGTGATCGCCCCGGGCGATAACCGGACGAAACCGGTCACCTGGGCGAGGATCGAATTCATCCAGTGCCATGAGATGGTTGAATGCACAACTAAAGTGCGAGCGCATTCCCTTCCCAGCCTGGAATCGTTGAATTGGAATAGAAAACCTTGTGCGCGAAACCGGCGAAAATCTGGCCGGCAGGCGCAAGCGCGTTGACGCGCCTGATGGAGAGTGACGATATCAAGACAAAATCGTCCGTCAAACTTTTTTTGATGGGAACAGATAGTGTTTAGAGTCTTTCCTCCAATTACAGGGTGAACTTGTGGCGCCAGACGGCTTGCAAACGCTGTTTTAGGATTGATAGTGACGTCTGCCGCAAGCCGGGAAAACCCTCGTCGCAAATACGCTACAAGGGCCTCCCGTCAGGCTCAGTTGAGAGGCTCTTTGAGAAAGCCCCCTCCTGATTGGCTACTTCAACCGTGGGTGCCTTCGCCGGCCTCGACCGGTACGGCCGCCTCGCGTTTGACGCCACGCGCCAACACCGGGCGCAGCGCTGCCCCGGTGTGGCTTTCTCGAACGCGCACAAGCCCCTCCGGATCCGTCGCCGCGACAATCGAGCCGCCGCCGACTCCCCCTTCCGGGCCGAGGTCGATGATCCAGTCGGCCTCGGCGATCACGTCCAGGTCGTGCTCGATGACGACGACACTATGACCGCCGTCCACCAACCGGTGCAACACGCGAATCAGCCGTGCCACGTCCGCCATATGCAGCCCAACCGTGGGTTCGTCCAGCACATAGAGTGTGTGCGGCGCCTTCTGGCCGCGCCGTGTGATGTCGTCGCGCACCTTGCTCAACTCGGTGACGAGTTTGATGCGCTGCGCTTCGCCGCCCGAGAGCGTCGGCGATGGCTGACCTAGCGTCAGATAGCCGAGGCCGACATCCTTCATCAACTGCAACGGATGCGCGATATTCGTGATGGGCGCGAAGAATTCGACGGCCTCGTCGATCTCCATGGTCAGCACGTCACCGATGTTTTTGCCGCGCCACGTGACCGCCAGCGTCTCCGGATTGAAGCGCTGACCATGACAGACGTCGCACGGCACCTTCACGTCCGGCAGGAAGCTCATGCCAATGGTGCGCACGCCTTGGCCTTCACAGGCCGGGCAGCGGCCTTCGCCTGTATTGAACGAGAAGCGCGAGGCCGTATAGCCACGAGCGCGGGCTTCCAGCGTGCCAGCGAACAGCTTACGGATGGCATCCCATACGCCTATATAAGTAGCGGGACAGGAACGCGGCGTTTTGCCGATTGGCGTCTGGTCGACTTCTAGCACGCGGTCGATGCTCTCCCACCCGGTGACCGCATCGCAACCCTGCCACGCATGCGTGACGTTCAGTTGCGTCCGCGGTGCGCTGCGGGCCAGCACGCTCGAGCGCCGGTTGGCGGCCGGTTCGTCTTGCGCCGCCTTGCGGGCACGACGGGTAGCCGGCGACGACAGCACGGAGCGCCCCACGGCATCCAGCAGGTTCGCCATCAGCACGTCGCGCGCGAGCGTCGATTTGCCCGAGCCGCTCACCCCCGTCACCGCCACGAGGCGCGCCAACGGCAACCCCACGGTTACATTGCGCAGGTTGTGCAGCTTGCCGCCATGCACCGTCAGCCACTGCTCCGGCACCGCCGCTGCGCTTTTGACCTTCGGCTTCACCGTGCGGCGCGGCTGCAACGGATGCACGATCGGGTTTGCAAGGAATTGCCCCGTCAACGAGTCTGATTGCGCTGACAGATCGGCCACGCTGCCCTGCGCGACCAGCGTGCCACCGCGCTTGCCCGCACCGGGGCCAATATCGATGATGTGGTCGGCACGCCGGATGGTGTCCTCGTCATGCTCGACGACGACCAGCGTATTACCCTTCTCGCCGAGCTTGCGCAGCGCGTTCAGCAGAATCTGGTTGTCGCGCGGATGGAGACCGATGGTCGGCTCGTCGAGTACGTAGCAGACCCCTTGCAGGTTGCTGCCCAGTTGCGCCGCCAGCCGGATGCGTTGCGCCTCGCCGCCCGACAGGCTCGGTGCCGCGCGGTCGAGGCTCAGATAGCCAAGCCCCACTTCCTCGAGAAACTGCAGCCGGCTGCCGATCTCGCTTACGACGTCGCGGGCAATGTCCGCGTCGCGGCCCGTCAGGTCCAGCGCGTCTACCCAGCGGCGCGTGTCGCTCACCGTCCATTGCGCAACGTCGACGATCGCCTGGGCCTCGAAGGTCACCGCCCGCGCGGTCGGATTCAGGCGCGTGCCGTGGCAATCCGGACACGGTTCGTCGACTACGCCTTCCGGTTCCTGCTCTTCCGAGGGCAAGCTCTGCTCCCGGCCGCGGCCGTCTTCGGCGACCACCGTATCGTCGTAGGCTGCGCGTTGCTCGCGCGTGAGTGCGAGGCCTGTGCCGACGCAGGTCGTACACCAGCCATGCTTGCTGTTGTACGAGAACATCCGCGGGTCCAGTTCCGGATAGCTCGTGCCGCACACCGGACAGGCGCGCTTGGTGGACAGCACCTTCACCGTCCCTAGCCTTGCGGTGGCGCTGCCGCTCTTCAACGCGTTCTGCAGGCCGTCGAGCGGCGCGAGCAAATGCATCACGCCCTTGCCGATTTCGAGCGTTTCGTCGAGCAGGCGGCGCAACTCCGCTTCGTTGTCAGCGGACACGACGACGTCGGCCACCGGCAACTCGATCGTGTGCTCGCGAAAACGGTCGAGCTTGGGCCACGGGTCGACCGGCAGGAACTCGCCGTCCACTCGCAGATGGGAATTGCCACGCGCCTTCGCCCATTTGGCGAGATCGGTATAGACGCCTTTGCGGTTCACCACCAGCGGTGCGAGGAAGCCGACGTGTTGCCCCTTGTGGTCACGTAGCAACTGCGCTGCGATCGATTCCACGCTCTGTGCCGTGACCGGTGTGCCGTCGTGGATGCAATGTTGCAGTCCGAGCTTGACGTACAGCAGCCGCAAGAAATGCCAGACTTCCGAGGTGGTCGCCACAGTACTCTTGCGGCCGCCGCGCGAGAGGCGCTGCTCGATGGCCACGGTCGGCGGAATGCCATACACCGCGTCGACTTCGGGACGCCCTGCCGGCTGCACGATCGAACGCGCATAGGCGTTGAGCGACTCCAGGTAACGGCGCTGCCCCTCATGGAACAGGATGTCGAACGCGAGCGTCGACTTGCCCGAACCGGACACGCCCGTGATTACGTTGAACTTGCCATGCGGGATATCGACGTCGAGCGATTTCAGGTTGTGCTCACGCGCGTTGACGATGCGCACCACGTCCTCGCCTTCCACGGCACGACGCGCACGCGCCGCGGTCAACGCCTTTTGCAGCGGCATGCCTTGCGCGGCAGGATCTGCCGCCGCATCCATGGCCGCGTCGTACTGAAGCAGCGCCTGGCCGGTGTACGACTCGGCGCAGCGCTTGACCTGTTCCGGCGTGCCCGCGCACAGCACCCGGCCGCCGCCGTCGCCGCCTTCCGGCCCGAGATCGATCAGCCAGTCGGCCGCGCGGATCACGTCGAGGTTATGCTCGATCACGATCAAGGAATGGCCGCCCGCCAGCAGTTTGCCGAACGCCTGCATCAGCTTGGCGATGTCGTCGAAATGCAGCCCCGTGGTCGGCTCGTCGAACATGAAGAGCCGCACTGCGGTTGCCTGCTTCGCGCTGCGCGCGGTCTTCGCCTGCGCCGCCTCGGCGAGGAAGCCGGCCAGCTTGAGCCGCTGCGCTTCGCCGCCCGACAAGGTAGGCACCGGCTGGCCCAGTTTCACATATTCAAGACCCACGTCGACGATCGGCTTCAGCACGCGCAGCACTTCCGCATCCCCGGCGAAGTACGCGGTTGCCTCGCTGACGGTCAACTCCAGCACGTCGGCGATGCTCAACGCACGCGCCGGCGTGCCGCGCTCGATCTTCACTTCGAGCAGTTCGGCGCGATAACGACGACCATCGCAATCCGGGCAACGCAGATAGACGTCGCTCAGGAACTGCATCTCGATGTGCTCGAAGCCCGAGCCGCCGCAAGTCGGGCAGCGGCCGTCGCCCGAGTTGAAGCTGAACATGCCCGGACCGTAGCCGCGTTGCTGTGCGAGCGGCACCTTGGCAAACAGCTTGCGGATCTCGTCGAACGCGCCCACATAACTCGCGGGGTTCGAGCGCGCCGTCTTGCCGATCGGCGACTGGTCGACGAACACGACCTCGTTCACCTGATCGGCGCCGAGCAGACGCCGGAACGCACCGGGCGATTCCGTCGCGACGCCGAGATGACGCGCCAGCGCCGGATACAGAACGTCCTGGATCAGTGTCGATTTGCCGGAGCCTGAAACGCCGGTAACGCACACGAGGCGTTGCAACGGAATTTCGACGGTCACGTCCTGCAGATTGTGCTGGCTCGCGCCTTCCAGCACGATGCGCGGCGTCTCCTTCGTGACCGGCCGGCTCGACCAGAGCGAGACATCGGCCACGTGGCGGTGTCCGCCGAGATACTCGCCCGTTAGCGTGCCCGACGAGCGGATGTCTTCGGGGACGCCGTCAAAAATGATCGTGCCGCCGCGCTCACCCGGACCGGGGCCCATGTCGATCAACCGGTCCGCCGCCAGCATCACCGACGGATCGTGCTCGACCACCACCAGCGTGTTGCCCGCATCACGCAAACGGTGCATCGCTTCCACGATGCGGTTCAGATCGCGCGGATGCAGCCCGATGCTCGGCTCGTCGAGCACGAACAGCGTTTTGGTGAGCGACGTGCCGAGCGCCGTCGTAAGGTTGATACGCTGCACCTCGCCGCCCGACAACGTGCGGCTCTGGCGATCCAGCGTCAGGTAGCCGAGCCCGACATCGCACAGATACTTCAGGCGCGTGCGTACCTCGGCGAGCAGCAGCTTTAGAGCATCGTCGAGCAGCGCGCTCGGGAGGTTGAGGTTGTCGAAGAAGCGCCGGATACGCTCGATGGGCAGCAGCATCAGATCGTGCACCGTCAGACCTGGCAGCGCTTCGAGTTGCGCGCGATTCCAGTCCACGCCGCGTGGCAGGAAGCGCTGCACCGGTTCCAGCACGGCGTCCGCATTGACCTTCGTGCCGAGACGCCACAGCAGCGATTCGGTCTTCAGACGCGCACCGCCGCAGACCTCGCACGGCGTGTAGCTGCGGTATTTCGACAGCAGCACGCGGATGTGCATCTTGTACGCTTTCGATTCGAGGTATTCGAAGAAGCGCTTCACACCGTACCAGTGGCTCTGCCACTTGCCGTTCCAGTCGGGCGAGCCGTTGATGACCCAATCGCGCTGCGGCTGGGTCAAAGCGGACCAGGCCGTGTCACGCGGGATGCCAGCCTTGGCCGCGTAGCGCATGAGGTCATCCTGACACTCCTTCCAGGCCGGCGTTTGCATAGGCTTGATCGCGCCGCCGCGCAAGGTCTTGCGCTCGTCGGGAATCACCAGGCCCAGATCGACGCCGATCACGCGGCCAAAGCCGCGGCAGGTTTCGCACGCCCCATAGGCGGAGTTAAACGAAAACAGCGCGGGCTGCGGATCGGCGTAGCGCAGGTCGCTGTCCGGGTTGTGCAAGCCAGTGGAAAAACGCCAGATCTGCGGCTCGGCTTCGGCGGACTCTTCCGACGCTTGCGGCAGCACATAGACGTTCACACGTCCGCCGCCGCGCTTCAGCGACGCTTCAATGGCTTCGACGGCACGGCCCTTCTCGACCGCGCTCAGACGGAAGCGGTCGGCCACGACGTCGAGCAGCTTGCGCGGGCCAGTGGACGACTGCACCTCGCGCTGCGCCTGCACGCGCGTATAGCCGCTCGCGGAGAGCCATTGCGCGACCTCTTCTTCGGTGGCGGACTCAGGCAATTCGACCGGGAACGTCACTACAAGGCGCGGATCGTCCGCCGCCGTGCGCGCGGCCAGATCGCCATAGATCGTCTCAGGCGAATCGTGCCGCACGGGCTGAGCCGTCTTGCGATCGAACAGTTCGGCCGCGCGCGCATACAGCAGCTTCAGATGATCGTTGAGCTCGGTCATCGTGCCGACTGTGGAGCGCGAACTGCGCACGGGATTGGTCTGGTCGATCGCGATGGCCGGCGGCACGCCGTCGACACGGTCTACCTGCGGCCGGTCCATGCGGTCGAGGAACTGCCGCGCATACGCGCTGAACGTTTCGACATAGCGTCGCTGCCCTTCCGCGTACAGCGTGTCGAACACGAGGCTCGACTTGCCGGACCCCGAAGGCCCCGTTACGACCGTCATCTCGCCTGTCTGCAGGTCGAGATCGAGGTTCTTGAGGTTGTGCTGACGCGCTCCGCGAATGCGGATTTTTCCTGTAGATGACAATTTGCCCGACCGTCTGAATGAGTTGGCCACATCTTACGGCCGCTTTGCGACCGTAATGATTCACCGCGCCCGACCATATGGATCAATCGCCGCAGGGCGGATTTGAAGGGAACACTATACTGTATATTTATACAGTTTTCCATCGATGGTGCGGCCATGCGGTGTGGGTCTCGTTGCAAGCGTTGGGCCTGCTATGCCCAGCCGCGGTCAATGCCACAAAAACCCCGTAAGGCGCCGATAGTTTCAGAAAGACCCATAAAGACAACTAGTTGCTACGATGCGCGCGTACTCACGGGGAATTCAAAAAATGAGTCGCATAATCAAGGTGCTAATACTGGCGGGCGTGCTCAATCTGCAGGGTTGTGCGTCGTCGGTCGAGACGTTTGCTACAGGGGTCGTGGTCGGCGCAGTGGCCGGTGTGACGGCGGTGACCTGTGCGGTCGTGTGTCACTGACGCGGATGACCAGGCGGGCATCGCCAGGCGGTCGCCACCGCCACCTCACTCAAAGCGGATCGTCCAGATGCGCGCCATCCTCTTGCGGCGCCTCTGAACCCATCGCCGCCCGCTTGCGCCGCACGTGATACGCGCTCAGCAGACCATGCGCCACCATGTCGAGTGCTGGTTTCACGAGCCCGTTCTTGTCAGTCCAGACCTTCGGCGTCAGCGCACCGCTCAAGGCCACGCTATCCGCATCGCTTAGCGCGAGCAAGCCCGTCTGCACCTCGTCGTCGAACGCAATCACGTTGACGAACAGCGTATCGCCGTCACCGGTGGTCGCACGCACCTTGCACGTCACAAAACGCTTGCCGTTCTGTCCAGTGCGGATCTGGGCTTCTCCATAGAGCCGCCCGCCTACCAGTCCATCGATCATCTCATCCGCTCCTGTTTCCTGTGGCTCGCGAGGCGTGAGCGCCTTGCGCGAGCCGTATGATCCCACGAGCGGAGCCGATCTCCGCGTTAAAACGCGCTCTTCACCACGCCGCCGTCGACGCGCAATGCAGCGCCGGTCGTCGCCGATGCCAGCGGACTCGCAACATACGCCACCAGCGAGGCCACTTCCTCGGTCGAAGCAAAGCGCTTGATCAGCGAAGTCGGCCGCACGTGTTCGAAGAACTCCTTCTCGACCTGCCCGGACGTTTTGCCGTCGGCCTTGGCAAGACCGTCGACGAAGTCGCCCACTCCGCGCGATTTGGTCGGACCCGGCAGCACGGTATTGACGGTAATGCCGGTGCCCGCGACAGATTCCGCAATGCCGCGCGCCACCGCAATCTGCGCCGTCTTGGTTACACCATAGTGGACCATTTCGACGGGAATCTGCAGCCCGCTCTCGCTCGAGATGAAAATGATACGCCCCCAGTTGGCCCGCTTCATCGACGGCAGGTAGAGCCGCGCCAGACGCACTCCGCTCAGCACGTTGACATCGAAAAAGCGCTGCCAGTCCTCATCCGGGATCTCTTCGAATGGCTTCGGCTCGAAAATGCCGAGATTGTTGACGAGAATCTCCACATCCGGATAGCGCCGCGCGAGTTCGTTAGCCACGTCGGCCTTGCTGAGGTCGCCGGCGAAACCCAGCACGTCCCCACCTGTGCTCGATTTCAGTTGTGCGACCACTTCATCCACCGCTTCCTGCTTGCGTCCGTTGACGATCACGCGCGCGCCTTCCTGCGCCAGAGCGCTGGCAATGGCGAGGCCAATGCCGGCAGTGCTGCCGCTCACCAGCGCCAGTTTGCCTTTCAGTTGCAGATCCATTCTGTTTCCTCTCTATCGGTAAGTCGGGCAAGTCGCATAAATCGAAAAGCCGCCGGTCGAAACCGCGGAAAGGCGCCGCATGCGCCCAAAGCGCGGCGCAATCCCTCTGTACTCAATCTACCGCAGAACGCTGGCCGAGCGCGCCGACGACGCGATCGAACCATTCTGGCGATACGCCGCCTATTTGATAATTGGCGTAGCATTTGAATAACTTTCAAATTCAGGCAGGCAATGGCAA
Source organism: Paraburkholderia phenazinium (assembly GCF_900141745.1). Taxonomy (NCBI): domain Bacteria; kingdom Pseudomonadati; phylum Pseudomonadota; class Betaproteobacteria; order Burkholderiales; family Burkholderiaceae; genus Paraburkholderia; species Paraburkholderia phenazinium. The sequence goes on from NZ_FSRM01000001.1 coordinate 3,547,750, forward strand.
CCGATCGACTCGGCGATATGCAGCTATTCGTTGAAGCAGCAGCAGCCGGCAGCCTGTCGGCGGCCGGCCGCAAACTGGGCCTCTCGCCGGCTGCCGCCAGCGCGAGGCTTCTCAAGCTCGAGGCAGCATTGCACGCGCGCCTTTTCGAGCGCACCACCCGCCAGTTGCGCGTAACCGATGAAGGGCGGCTCTATCTGCAACACTGCCGTATCGCGCTGCAAGCCATCGAAGATGCCGAAGCCGCTCTCCAGGCGGGACAAAACCAGGTGCGCGGCAAGCTGCGGATTTCGGCCACCTCCGATTTCGGTCGCAACCTGCTGTATCACTGGCTCCACGAATTCAGCTCGCTGCACCCGGAGGTGAGCTATGCGCTCAGCTTGTCGGATTCGGTCTCGAACCTGCTGCAGGAAGACATCGATCTGGCGATCCGTTTCGGCCTGCCGCTCGACAGCTCGCTGGTGGCACGCCGCCTCGCGCCGAACCGGCGCGTGTTGTGCGCGTCGCCGGACTACGTGGCGCGGCATGGCGAACCGAAAACACCGGCTGACCTCGCCAATCACCGCTTCATCGTGCTGGTGACAGCGGCCGGACCGCTGAACGAATTCCGCTTCGCACAGGACGACGAGCGCGTGACCTACACGGTGCCCATCGAACGGTCCTGGGAAACCAACGACGGCGCGCTTGCGCGAGCGTGGGCGCTGGCAGGTCATGGCATCGTCCACAAGTCGATCTGGGATATCGCGGCGGACGTGCGCGCCGGCACGCTGACCATCCTGCTGCCGGACTGGTGCACCAACGAGGCGGGCGTCCACGCGCTATTCCACGGCAACCGCTATATGGCGCCGCGCGTGCGTGCGCTGCTGGACTTCCTGGTCGCGCGTTTTGAGCAGGCCGCTGACGAACTGCTCGGCGATCTCGCGCACTTGCCGGAGCGCCTGCAAAAAGACCTGTCCCGCAAGCGCTGAAGATGCGCCGCGGTGTGCCTGCGGCATTAAGCTAAAGGCACAGAGAAAACTCGGCTACACACTAGCCGCCTCGAAGATATCGCGCAGCCACTGCGCAAACACTCGCACCCGCGACGACAACTGCCGGCTCTGCGGATACAGCACGGAAACCGGCATCGGCGGTGGCGGAAAGTCCTGCAGAATGATCTTCAGCTGTCCCGTCTTCAGCTCCTCCGCCACGCGGTAGCGCGGCACCTGCACGATCCCCAGTCCCGCCACGGCGCTACCGGTATAAAGATCCGCGCCCGCCACCGACACCACCGAGCCGAGATTCACCGCGCTCACCTGCTCGTCGATCGTAAATTCAAGCGGCAGCGCCTTTCCGGTTGCACTTGAGACGTAATTGACCGCACGATGCGCCGACAACACCGCCGGATCGCCCGGCTCCCCATACTTCGCCAGATACGCGGGGCTCGCCACGGTGACCTGCGAAAGCTGTGCGACGCGCCGCCCCACCATCGACGAATCCTGCAGGCTCCCAACCCGCAGCACGCAATCGACGCCCTCGCGCACGAGGTCGACCAGCCGGTCGTCCTCGCCGAGGTGCAGTTCGATCTGCGGATACTGCGCAAGAAACGCCGGCAGCGCGGGCACGACAAAAGTGCGCGCAAGCGTGCCCTGCAGATTGGCCCGTAACAGACCCTTGGGCGCAGTGTTCCTGAACGACTCCTCCGCCTCCTCCAGATCGGCAATCAGGCGCACGCAACGGCGGTAATGGGCCTCGCCATCGTGCGTCAGACGCACCGTCCGGGTGGTACGCTCGAGCAGCCGCGTGCCGAGCCGCTGCTCCATGCGCTTGAGCAGATTGGTGACGGTGGCGCGTGGAATCTGCAGATCGTCCGATGCGTGGGTAAAGCTCTGGCGCTCGGCGATGCGTACGAACACCCGCATTTCCTCGAAGCGGTCCATGGGCGGCGCTCCCGGTCATTATTAAAGTGAATGGAACGATGATACCAAGCTAGGCCAGATTATCTTCAAAACGGAATGATCCATGATTCACCTCACGGACCCGCCGCGCTCAAGAGACGCACCTAGGAGACCGAGCAAGGACAACCGGGTCGCCCCGAACCACCCACCCTGAGGAAACGAATCATGAACACCGCAAACAACCCGTCCAAAGTCGCTCTCGTCACCGGCGCTTCGCGCGGCATCGGCGCAGCTGTCGCCCGCCGTCTCGCCAGCGACGGTTTCTCCGTAGTCGTCAACTACGCATCCAGCTCGAACGAAGCCGACGCGCTGGTCGCCGAACTGAAAGCTGCAGGCGCGCAAGCGATCGCCGTGAAAGCCGACGTCGCCAAGGCCGACGAGGTACGCCACATGTTCGAGATCAGCGAACAGCAGCTCGGCAAGGTCGACGTGCTCGTGAACAACGCCGGCGTGCTGAAGACCGTGCCGCTCGCCGACACCTCGGACGCCCTGTTCGACCAGACGCTCAACATCAACCTGCGCGGCACCTTCAACACGCTGCGCGAAGCGGCGGCACGCATGAGCGACGGCGGCCGCATCGTCAACTTCTCGAGCACGACGCTCGCGCTGAACATGCCCGGCTATGCGGTCTACAACGCAACCAAAGCAGCCGTCGAAGCATTCACGCATGTGTTCGCCAAGGAACTGCGCGGCCGCAACATCACGGTGAACGCCGTGGCGCCAGGGCCGATCGCCACCTCGCTGTTCCTCGACGGTAAAACCGACGAGCAGATCCAGACCTTCGCGAAGATGCCGCCGCTGCAACGCCTCGGTCAGCCGGACGATATCGCGTCGGTCGTGTCGTTCCTCGCTGGTCCCGACGCGGGTTGGGTCAACGGTCAGATCCTGCGCGCCAACGGCGGAGTCGCTTAAGCGCGACCGGCTACCAACCTCATAACCAAACAACAAACCTTCCGGAGAAAAATCATGCACAACGTCATTCTGGTTACGGGCGCCGGCACAGGCATCGGCAAACTCACGGCCCAGGCACTCGCCGAGGCTGGTCATATCGTCTACGCGACGATGCGCGACGTCGAAGGCCGCAACAAGCCGCGCGCCGACGAATTGCGCGCGCTCGCCAAAGAACGCGGCATCGCCTTGCATCCGCTCGAACTCGACGTGCTGTCGCAGGACTCCGCCGATGCAGCTGCCGCAACGATCATGCGCGAGCAGGGACGCATCGACGTGGTGATGCAAAACGCCGGGCATCTGGTAGTCGGTCCCGCTGAAGCCTTCACGCCCGAAGAGATGGCAAAGGTCTTCGACACCAACCTGTTCGGTGCGCAACGCGTGAACCGCGCTGTGCTGCCCTATCTGCGCCAGCAGGAGACCGGGCTGATGCTGTGGATCAGCAGCACCACGACCAAGGGCGGCTTTCCGCCGTTCATGGGCCCGTACGGTGCAGCGAAGGCTGCGATGGATTCGCTCGCCGTCACCCTCGCGTATGAAATTGCACGCTTTGGCATCGAGACTTCGATCGTCGTGCCGGGCGCTTTCACGCAAGGCACTGACCACTTTCCGAGCGCAGGCAAACCGGCTGACACCGGTATCGCCACAGCGTACAGCCGGTATGACGGCGTGATGGATCAGATCGGCGCGCGTCTCTCGTCGCTCACGCCGGCAGACGCCGATCCGCAAGCGGTCGCCGATGAAATCGTGCGGATCGTCGGCTTGCCGAAGGGCACCCGGCCGATGCGCTCGGTGATCGACTTCGTCGGCGACGGTGCGCGCGAAGTGCTCGAAGTATCGGAGCGTGTGCGAATCGACTTCGCAAAACGGATCGGTATGGGCGATCTGCTCGAAGCCAGGGTCACGCGCTAAACTGCTCGCGAACGCGAGGCTCCCGTGCCATGATGGGATATGAACCCGCAGCGGCGTCAGCCGTCTGCCGAACCCCATCGAGGCACTGGAGTTGTCAATGACCGATCGCGAGACGCTGCATCCGTTGCGCCCCTTGCTGAAGAACTACGTGTGGGAGCATGGCAAGATCGGCACGCGCTATCTTGACTGCAGCAACGGCGAGATCAAGTTCGACGACGGCAAGAAGTCGCGCTTTGCCGCTGAAAAATACATCTACGTGCCGCTCGGCAAAGACGCCGTCGACGACCCGCAGATCGACGGTCCCTCGATCCAGGAAGCAGCGCTCGCGCGCTTCCTGCGCGCCGCCCAGCTGGGCAAACCGGAAGAAGCCGGCTCGCCGGCAGATGTGCAGCGCGCGGCGCAAGACTGCATGGAACTGGCCGTGTTCAGCGCCTATCAACGCGAGGCACACGAAGCCCAGGCGCGCTACGCCGAGGAAGCGATGTTCGACGACGAAATCCGCGCGGCGGTGGTGAGCGATATCCGTCGTCTGTACGCGGGCATGCGCGAGCATCTCGCACTCTACGACTTCACGGTGCTGCTCGGTTTGCCTGCACCGCTGCTCTTTAGCGACATGCCCTTCATCGACTGGCGGGTGCGTGTCAAACCCGCGCTACCGCTCGTCTCGTTGCCGCTTGGACCTTACTCGCTGCTGGTGGGAACGCCCTCGGGCCGCACCAGCAAAGTGGCGCCGGTGATGTGGAAGACAGCAGCCTCCATGGGCGTATTGAAGGACCACAACCGCCTGATGGTGGAAGGCGCACACCTGTGGCTGGTGGCCACCTCGGACGACCAGCTCGTCGCGGTGCAGGAGCGCTTTCGTCCCGCAGAACCGGACGCAACGCCCAATGCAGCGCAACCGTAACAGCAGCATGCCGCTCTGCCGCGCGCCTGACCCGGGCGCGGCTTTCAGGCGCTCCACAGACTGCCCAGATGAACCAGGCGCAAAAGCGAGGCACGGTACACTAAGCCGAACATTCCGGGAACCGCTCAATTGGCAAAAGTCTCAACGATCCGCGACGTCGCCGAATTGGCCAACGTGTCCAAGGCCACTGTCTCGCGCTACCTGAACGGTACGCTCTCGCTGCCGCCGGAAACAAAGAAACGCGTCGACGATGCCGTTATCGCACTCAACTATCGGCAAAACAGTCTCGCGCGCCGCCTGAGCCTCGGCAGCAGCGAAACGATCGGCCTCGCCATGCCCGACGTCGCCAATCCGTTCTTCGCAGAGCTCGCCGACGCCGTCGAGGAAGCCGCCTCGGAAGGCGGCTTCGGCCTCTCGTTGTGCATCACACGCAATCGCCTCGAACGCGAAGCGCTCTATCTGAGCTGGCTCGACACTCGCCATCTCGACGGCCTGATCTTCGCAACCAACCGTCCCGACGACGGCTCGCTCAGACAACTGATCGGCGAGCGCGGCAACATCGTGCTGATCGATGAGGACGTGCCGGGTGTCGATGTGCCAAAGGTATTCGTCGACAACAGCGAGGGCGGCTATCTGGCCACGAAGCATCTGATCGACGCCGGCCATACGCGGATTGCCCACGTCACCGGGCCGGAGCCGCTCCTCACCGTGCGCGAGCGCTACGAAGGCTATCGTCGCGCGCTCGACGAAGCCGGCATCCCGCTTGACCCCGCCCTCGTACTGTTCGGCGCCTATGACCGCAGCTTCGGCGAGGCAGCCGCGGCTGAGCTGGCCTCGCGCGAATTCCCGCCAACCGCCGTATTCGCCTCCAGCGATTACCTCGCGGTCGGCATGCTCGAAACGCTGCGCGACAGAGGTCTGGATGTGCCGGGCGACATGTCGATTGTCGGCTTCGACGATATGGAGTTCGCCAGTCTGCTGATGCCGCCGATTACCACCCTGCGGCAGTCCGCACGCGAACTCGGCCGCGCCGGCGTGGCCATCCTGCTCGCCATGCTGGCCGGCGACAGCGACGCCCCGTCCCTTTCGCCCGACGCCACGCCCGGCAAACCGGTCCACCGTCTGCCGGTGCGCCTGATCGAACGCGCCTCGGTGGCGCCTCCGCGCAAACGGTAGCCGCGCACCGCAGACCGCCAGGCATAGGCCGTCAAGCGAGTCCTCCATGCAAGCCAGGGCGCTCCTAAGTAGTTTCCCTTGGTCTTTATTGAAAACATTGACACCGAAATACTCGCCACTTACTTTTAATAAACCGGTTTACAAGAAGGCGGACGCGATGTCGGTTGCGTCCTTGAAAGTCTTTTCCACTCCCCGGGGCAGTCGCTTTGCGCGTGCTGTCCCGACCACCCAGAAAAGGAATTTCGATGAACGCAGCTATAGCTTTGCGCCGTCTCGCCGTCACTGTGCTCGCGCTCTCGACGCTCGGCGCCAGCGGCCTCGCCTGTGCCGCAGGCAAAAAGATCGCCCTCGTGCAGATCAACCAGGAAGCGCTCTTCTTCACCCAGATGGATGAAGGCGCGCAGAACGCGGCTAAGGCGGCCGGCGTCAACCTCGAGATCTACAACTCGAACAACGACCCGAACGCGCAGAACAACGCGATCGAGACGTACATCCAGCAGAAAGTGGACGCCATCCTGGTGGTGGCAATCGACGTCAACGGCATCAAACCGGCCATCACCGAAGCGAAAAAAGCCGGTATTCCGGTGGTCACCATCGACGCCATCGTGAACGGCGACAACTCGGTCCAGGTCGGCGTGGACAACAAGAAAGTCGGCGTGGACATCGGGAAATTTACGGCTAACCTGATCAATAAGTCGCTTGGCGGCAAGGCGCAGATCGGCGTGGTCGGGGCGTTGAATTCGTTCATCCAGAACGTCCGGCTCGACGGCTTCAAGGAAGGCGTCGCCAGCGCACCCGGGGCGAAGATCGTCGCCACCGTCGACGGCCAGAACGTTCAGGATCAGGCGCAAACTGCAGCAGAGAATCTGATTTCGGGTAATCCGACCCTGCAGGTCGTCTATGCGACCGGCGAGCCGGCCCTGATCGGTCTGGTGGCCGCGGCGCTTTCGCAGAACGCGACCGATCATCTGAAAATCGTCGGGTGGGATCTGAGCGCGCAGGCCATCAAGGGTATCGACTCGGGCTTCGTTGCCGCTGTCGTCCAGCAGGATCCGGAAGGCGAAGGCAAGGCGGCGGTCGGCGCTGCGCTCAAACTGATCAACAAGCAGCCGGTCGAAAAGAATATCTCGGTGCCGGTCACGATCGTCACGAAGGCGAACGTCGACAAGTACCGCGCGATTTTCAAGTGAGCCGGCAGAGGACACGCACATGAACAGCGACGCCATCCCTCCACGCGTACGCATGGAGAACATCACCAAAAGCTACGGCGCGGTGCAGTCGCTGCGCGGTGTGAATCTGGAAGTGGCGCCCGGCGAGGTGCTGGGTCTCGTCGGCGATAACGGCGCGGGCAAGTCGACGGTCTCCAAGGTGCTGTCCGGCGCGGTGATTCCCGATAGCGGCACGATCGAGATCGACGGCAAGCCGGTCCGTTTCGCGGATCCCGGCGACGCCCGCGCGCATCGCATCGAAATGGTCTATCAGGACCTGTCGCTATGCGACACCGTGGATGTCGCCGGGAACCTGTTTCTGGGCCGCGAACCGATGCGGCGTCTGCTCGGCGTGCCGATGCTCGATCACGCCAAGATGCACCACGATGCGCGCGAGATGCTCAACGGCCTGGGCATCCGCATTCCGGACACCCGCCTCGATGTCGAGAATCTCTCGGGTGGTCAACGGCAGGCCATTGCGATTTCACGCGCGGCGTCGTTCGATCCGAAGGTGCTGATCATGGACGAACCGACCGCGGCACTGGCCGTAGCGGAAGTCGAAGCCGTGCTCGAACTGGTGCAGACCATCAGCAAACGTGGCGTGAGTGTGATTCTCATCAGCCATCGTCTGCAGGACATGTTTCTGGTTTGCGACCGGATCAGCGTGATGTACGAAGGCCAGAACATCGCGGAGCGCAAGATTGCCGACACCAATCTGGAAGAGATCGTCGACCTGATCGTCGGACGCAAATTCAAGGCACGCTCGGCGCGGGCTCTTGCGGAGAACGAATGATGGAAATCGCCATGCATAAGGAGAAGGATCAGCAGGAACAGAAGGCGTCGCGGCGCTCGTTCAGAAACCGGCTTGGCGGTAATGCCGGGGTTGCCAGCATCGCGGTGTTCTTCCTGTGCTGCGCGGTAGCCTTCAGTTTCGCTACCGATACCTTTCTCACCACGGGCAATCTGCTGAACGTATTGCGCCAGAGCGCCCCGCTGCTGATCGTGGCAACCGCGATGACGCTCGTGATTACCACCGGCGGCATCGATCTGTCGATCGGCTCGACCCTCGCGCTGGTCGGCGCGCTGGCCGCTATCGCGCTGCATGCGGGCGCACCGGACAGCGTGGTGCTGATTGGCGGCATCCTGCTCGGTGCGCTTATTGGTGCTATCAACGGCTATTTCATCGCATGGGCCGGTATGCCGGCGTTTATCGTGACGCTCGGGACGCTCTCAGTGGTGCGTGGTCTCGCGCTGCTGATCACGCAGGGCTATTCGGTACCGATCGAAAACGACGGCTGGTTCGTGCAACTCGGACGTGGACATCTGCTCGGCGTGCCGATGCCTGCGGCAATCTCGATCGTGATTCTGCTCGCCGGATGGTTCGCACTGCGTCATATGCGTTTCGGGCGTTACGTGGTGGGTATAGGCACGAACGCAGAAGGGGTGCGGCGTGCGGGTGTCAACGTACGCGTCGTTACCTTGAAGGTCTACATTCTGAGCGGCGCGGCGGCCGGGCTGGCTGGTCTCATCACCACCGCGCGCCTGGGCAGCGGCTCGTCGAATCAGGGCGTCGGTTTCGAACTCGCGGTCATCGCCGCCGTCGTGCTCGGCAGTACGAACCTGTTCGGTGGACGCGGCACGATTCTCGGCACCCTGCTCGGTGCGCTGACCATCGCCGTATTGGGCAACGGCCTGATCCTGATCCACGTATCGCCGTTTTATACCCAGATCATCCAGGGCGCCATCATGCTGCTCGCCATCTGGATGAACACGCGCATTTTCACGCCGCAACGCGGCCGCAAGGGTTGAGTCATGACGTCGATCTTTCGCCCGGTTGATCCGCTGCCGGTCGGCGTAGATAGCGGCCACGTAATGACCGTGCTCGGACCGCTGCCAGTCGCACAGATGGGCGTGACGCTGATGCACGAGCACATTCTGCTGGATGCGTCGGGCAAGTGGGTACCGCCGACCTGCTGCGGCGAGCGCGAGATCGGCGAGCAGAAGGTGCATATCGGCATTCTCGGCGCGTTGCGGATGAACCCGCTGATGAACCGCGACAACTGCCAGTTGTTCGACGTCGAAGCCGCGATCGATGAACTGATGCGCTTTCGCGAACTCGGCGGCAATACGGTGGTGGATCCGACCAACCTCGGCATCGGCCGCGACCCGGCTGCCTTGCAGAAAATCGCGCGGCGTACGGGCCTGAACATCGTCATGTCAACCGGCTTTTACCTGGAGCCGACGCATCCGCGCTATGTCAGCGAGCGCTCCATCGACGATCTGGCCGCGCAACTGATTTTCGAAGTCGGCGGTGCGGACGAGAAGCCCGAAGTGGTGGCCGGCCTGATTGGCGAAATCGGCGTGTCCGCGGCTTTCACCGCGCACGAAGAGAAATCGTTGCGGGCAGCCGCGCGCGCCAGCGCGGCGACCCATGTGCCGTTGTCGATCCACCTGCCCGGTTGGGTGCGGCACGGCCACCGTGTGCTCGATATCGTCGAACAGGAAGGTGCAGACCTGAATCACACGGTGCTGTGCCACATGAATCCGAGCCACATGGATACGGAATACCAGCACGCGCTCGCGCGTCGCGGCGCCTGGCTCGAATACGACATGATCGGTATGGACTACTACTATCCCGAGGAAGACGCGCAGTCGCCATCGGACGAAGAGAATGCGCGGGCAATCAGGGCACTGATCGACGCGGGCTTCATCGACCGTTTGCTGATGTCGCAGGACGTGTTTCTCAAGACCATGTTGACGCGCTATGGCGGCCACGGTTATGGCTACATCCTCAGGCATTTCGTGCCGCGGCTACGACGCCACGGTGTGACGGCCCCGCAAATCGAAACGCTGATGATCGCCAACCCGGTCAGGGTCTTTTCACGGCAACGCGAGGCAGGCAGATAGACAGATGCACAGGCAGACCGCTTTCGACGCGTGTCTGCCCGCTCAACAGTAAACCGGTTTTACGCAGCGCATGCCGCCGCCGACACGGCCGCCCGCGCGCCTAACAGGAGATTCGCATGACCCGATCCGTATTGCTGGCCGGAGAGAGCTGGACCAGCACGTCGACACACATCAAGGGATTCGATCAGTTTCCGACGGTGACGTATCACAACGGCGCCACGCTGTTTCTCGACGCATTGAAAGACAGCCGCTATGCGATCACGCATATGCCGAGCCATGAAGCACAAGAAGAATTTCCGACCACGCTCGAAGGCCTGCTAGCGTATGACGCGATCATCCTGTCCGACATCGGCGCCAATACGCTGCTGCTGCATCCGGACACGTGGGCGAAGAGCCAGCGCACGCCGAATCGCCTCAAACTGCTGCGCGAGTATGTGGCGGCCGGCCGCGGGCTGATGATGATCGGCGGTTATCTGAGCTTTCAGGGCATCAACGGCAGTGCGCGGTTTCGTGGGACGCCCGTTGAGGATGTGCTGCCGGTTACTTGCCTGCCCTATGACGACCGGGTCGAGGTGCCCGAAGGATTTACGCCGCAGGTGGTGGCTTCGCATCCGCTAGTTGAAGGCCTCGGCACTGCGTGGCCGCATCTGCTCGGTTACAACGAAGTGCAGGTCAAGCCTGGGGCGACTGTCATTGCCACCGTGCCGGAGACTGGCCATCCACTGCTGGTTGCGGGTACCTTTGGTCAGGGCCGTTCGCTGGCATGGACGAGCGACATGTCGCATCACTGGCTACCGCCGGAGTTCTCCGCGTGGGATGGCAATGCGCGGCTGTGGCTGAACTGCCTCGACTGGCTTACGTCGACAGCGGCGCACTAGGCTCTCGCTGTCATGCGCGCAGATATCCCGTTGGCTCACACGACGTTCGACGCACTCAACCCGGCGCCGCGTGTCTGCGTAGTCGGCAATGCGGCGCTCGATCTGAGCCTGCGCGTCGAACGCCTGCCGGTGGCGGGCGAGACTTCGCTCGCCGTCGAAACGCTCTACGATCTGGGTGGCAAGGGCGCCAATCAGGCCGTGGTCGCGGCACGCGCAGGCACACCGACACAGTTGTTCGCAGCGGTCGGTCAGGATGCCGAAGGGGATCGCATCGTTGCGCAGTTGAGTGCAGAAGGTATCGACACCCGCCATATGATGCGTGTGCCCTACCCGACCGATCTGTCCATCATCACCGTGGATGCGCGCGGCGAGAACACCATCGTCACGCGTAACGAAGCCGCCGCCCGTTACGGTCCCGAGGCAAGCAGCATCGTTGATGCGACCCGCGCCGGCGACTGGATCGCATTGCAGGGCAACCTAAGCGCGGACTTCACGGCGCAGATGCTGAGCGCCGCTCGGCTCGGTGCGCGCCGCACGCTGCTCAATCCCGGACCGGTGTGTTTCGATTGCGTGCCGATGCTTGGCGATGTTGACGTGCTGGTAGTTAACCGCGTCGAGGCGGCAACACTCAGCGCCCACGACGATCCGGTGCGCGCTGCCGCGGCGCTGCTGCATGCAGGTGCCCGCGAAGTCTGTGTCACGCTCGGCGCGCAAGGCGTGTTGTGGTGCAACGAGCGCGGCACGCAGCATCTGCCCGCCATGCCAACGACCGCGATCGATACCGTAGGCGCCGGCGATGCGTTTTGCGGCACGCTACTCGCTGCGTTCGGCCACGGCCTGGCGATGCCATTGGCGTTGCGCTGGGCTCAGGCCGTTGCCGCTGTCGTCGTCACACGGCGCGGTGCACAAGCCAGCTTTCCCGACCGCGCAACGATGCGCGATCTGCTTCTTTCCGTCCCACCCTTGGCCTCTCCCACTCAGGTAAGTTGAATCGATATGGACACTTCTTCTGGCGTCGGACGCGGGCAGACCGACTGCATCAAGCGGATCTTCGGACGCGCCCGTGGCGTGGTGATTGGCGTGATCCACTGTCCGGCCTTCCCTGGCTCGCCGCGATATCAAGGGGCATCGAGCCAGGCGCTATACGAGGGAGCGCTTGCCGATGCGCTTGCGTATCGCAACGGCGGCGTCGATGGTCTGATCATCGAGAATCACGGTGATGTGCCGTTCTCCAAGCCCGAAGACATCGGGCACGAAACCTCGGCATTCATGGCGGTGACAGCCGATCGCATCGCGCGCGAAACCGGCCTGCCCATCGGCATCAACGTTCTGGCGAATGCGGCGATTCCGGCGCTGGCCATCGCCGCGGCGAGCCAAGCTGCGTTCGTGCGCGTCAATCAGTGGGCCAATGCGTACATTGCGAACGAGGGCTTTATCGAGGGCGCGGCCGCCAGCGCCTTGCGTTACCGGGCGCGTCTGCGCGCGGACGGCATTAGTGTGTTCGCCGACGCGCATGTCAAACACGGTGCGCACGCCATCGTCGCGGACCGCGCGCTGGAGGAACTGGTGCGCGACGTCGAATTCTTCGATGCGGATGCCATCATCGCCACCGGACAGCGCACGGGCGACGCTGCGAGCGCTGATTATCTGCGGCAGATCCGGGCGGCGACGAAACTGCCGCTGCTGGTGGGGAGCGGCTGCACTGAAGGCAATGTCGCGGAGATTCTTTCTATCGTGGACGCGGTGATTGTCGCGAGTTCGTTGAAGGTGGGGGGCGTGTGGTGGAATCCGGTTGATGAGACGAAGGTACGCGCATTTATGCAGGCGGCGCGTTAGCTGCAGTGCGCCGCGTCACGACTCCGGCTCGCGACTTACGGCTCACGCAACTACGACTGCGGCCGGATAACCAGTTCCGCAAAGCCCGAACCCGCATCGTGCTCGCGTGAAAAACGATGCTCGGGCAGCAGCGCCAGCAATATTTCCGCCGTAGTTCGAACGATGCAGCCGCGCGTCACATGTCCGCCCGACACCTGTCCATGCGCGTCGGAAACGGACATGTGCAAATGCGCACCATCGGGTGAGATCGATCCGGCCAGCGTGAGAATCTCCATGTCGCCTCGCAACTCGGTGGGCTGATCCACGCCAGCGAAGCGCAACTGCGCGACGCTCAGACTGCCGATGCCCTGCAGCACAAAGGCCGCTTGCACACCGAACCCGCGCAGCGCGTCTTCAAGCGCGCCGCGCAGGTCATCTCCCGGAGACAAGCGCATCGGATGCGTTTGCATAGCTCATACTCCCTCAACTACCCACTACTTCCCATTCGTCTCGCGCATATGTTGCGCGACCGCCTTGTAATCATAGGTCGGATAAAACTCCGTGCGGTAGCCGCCCCATGCGGTCTCCTCGATCGCCCGGTTGACTTCGCGTAGACGGTTTGCCGGTACACGCAACGTCACGACCTGGCCAATGCCCATCATCACATACCACGACACCACCTCGATCCCCGGCGGCGGAAAAGCCTTATAGAAACCCTGCGCACGCAGTTCGTCGTTGATTTTCGGCAACGGCCTGGATTCGTCGTGCCGCAGAAAAATAGTCAGCAGGAAGGTATCGTCACCGGCGGGCACAGGGGCCGCGGTCTCGACACCAGGTGCTCCGGGCACGCCCTTGACAGCAGTCGGAGCAGCGCCAGGCGCAGCCGGGTCTGCGCTCCACGCCGACCCGGAGATCCCGGTAGTTGCGGCAACAACCAGTACGGAACACAGCACAGTACGGCAAGTTAGCGTAATCGACATCGAATGCCTCCATGGTCTATACGGACACGCGGTATCGTGCCCCGGCCCTGCACGCAAAGCAATATTTGCTCCCAGCAACTGTTTCGCCTCATGCGCAGCGAGGACTTTCGCCGCCATCTAATTTTGTTAAGGTAATCTCGCGCGATTGCGAATCGCCTCGACGGCGCAGGGGCTATGGCAACGGCACGGAAGCACAGCAAGGCGTGGCGGCTTCCGCGTTCACATTTCAACAAGAACCTCACTATGAGACGACGCAGTTTCTTCGCTTCAATCGGTCTGCTGGCCTCCGCTATCACCACAAGGAATGCATCCGCCCTGCCCCCGGCCCTCGCACACGGGCACGGTGAAAACGCCCCCGATCCGTCCAGCGCCGCACAGACCGCCCGCCACTATCTGGACCGGATTGCCCGGCTCGACCGGCGCGGCCCGGAATTGCGCAGCATCATCGAACTCAATCCGGACGCACTGCAAATGGCGGCTGCGCTCGATGCCGAGCGCGCGGCCGGCACGCTGCGTGGCCCGTTGCACGGCATGCCGGTCGTGATCAAGGACAACATCGCGACGGGCGACCGCATGTCGACGACCGCCGGTTCGCTGGCGCTCGACGGCGTGCACGCCACCCGCGACGCGCATCTGGTCGAGCGCCTGCGCGCGGCCGGCGGTGTGATCCTCGGCAAGACCAACCTGAGCGAATGGGCCAACATCCGCTCAGGACGCTCGACCAGCGGCTGGAGCGGGCGCGGTGGACTCTCGCGCAACCCGTATGCCCTGGACCGCTCCACGAGCGGCTCCAGTTCCGGCTCGGCGGCCGCCGTTGCGGCGAACCTCACACGCATGGCGATCGGCACCGAGACCGACGGCTCGATCGTCTCGCCGTCGTCGATCATGGGTGTGGTCGGGCTCAAGCCCACGGTAGGACGTATCAGCCGCGACGGCATCATCCCGATCTCGCACACGCAGGACACGCCTGGCCCGATCGCCCGCACTGTGAGCGATGCCGCGTTGCTGCTCACTGCGCTGGCCGGACCCGACCCGCGCGATCCTGCAACGCTCGGCGCGCCCGCGCCTGCCGACTATCTCGGCGCACTCGACAAAAACGCGCTGCGCGGCGCGCGCATCGGCGTGGCCCGCGAGTTCTTCAGCGGCCACGACGAAGTCGACGAAAGGATCGACTATGCGATTGCGCGGCTAGCCATGCTGGGAGCCGAGGTGATCGACCCGATCAACCTGCCGAAGGTGAACTACGACACCGAAGAACAGTCCGTGCTGCTGCACGAATTCAAGCACGATCTACCGTTGTGGCTCGCGAGCTTCGCCCCGCACGCGCAGATTCGTACGCTCGCTGATGTGATCGCCTTCAACAATGCGAACCACGAGACCGAGATGCCGTACTTCGGCCAGGAGCTGCTGATCCAGGCTGAGGCGCTGGGCGACCTCGACAGCGAGGTCTACATAAAAGCGCTGGCCGCCTGCCGCAAGGGCTCGCGTGACGAAGGCATCGACCGCGCGATCCGCGAACACAAGCTGGATGCGATTGTCGCCCCGACCGGCGGCACCGCGTGGCTGACCGATTTCATCAACGGCGACAGCAGCGGCGACGGTTTCTCGACACCAGCCGCAGTAGCCGGCTATCCACATCTGACGGTGCCGGCCGGCCTCGTGCGTGGCCTGCCGGTCGGTTTGTCGTTCGTCGGTCCGGCATGGAGCGAAGCGCGACTGCTGGCGCTCGGTTATGCGTTCGAACAGGCGACGCAGTGGCGCGAGGAGCCGCAGTACATCCAGCACTCGAGTATTCCGCCGGTCAGGGTTTGATCAGAGCTGGCCGTCGAGCAGCGCCGCGAGCCGCTCGACGAGCTTCTCCTTGAGCGGGCGGCGCAACCAGTCATCCAGCGTCACCTGCTCCGACTTCGCCAGGTCGTCGGCAAAAATCGCTGCCTGACGCTGCGCGAAATCGCGGTCATAGATGTTCAGGTTCGCTTCGTCGTTCAGCTTGAACGAGCGGCTATCGAAGTTGGTCGAGCCTACCGATACGAGATATTCGTCCACCACCAGCAGCTTGCAGTGAAACATGGTGGGCTGGTACTCGTACATCTCGACACCCGCCTTCAACAGATCGCCCCAGCACGCGCGCGACGCCTCGCGCACGGTATGCGTGTCGATCCGCTGACCCGGCGTGAGCACCTGCACCCTGACGCCGCGCCGCGCGGCTTCGACGAGCGCGTTGATGGTCAGCTTGTCCGGCACGAAGTACGCGCTCGCCAGATGGATCGAGTGGGTCGCCGCCGTGATCGCCATCAGATACATCAACTGCATGTCGTCGCTGCCGCCCGATGGCGAGCTGCTGAACATATGCGCGACACCGTCGCCGCAGGGTGCGATCTCCGGAAAATAGTCGGGCCCGTGCAGCACATTGCCGCTCGCCTTGACCCAGTTGTCCATGAAGACCGCCTGCATGTGCCCGACTACCGGGCCGGCGACGCGAAAGTGCGTATCGCGCCAGTGCTGCGGATCCTGCGCATGGCCGGTCCATTCGGGCGCAATGCCGACGCCACCGGTGAAACCGGTGTGCCCGTCGATCACCAGCAGCTTGCGGTGGGTCCGGTCGTTCATGCGACCGAGTCCGGTCCAGTGTGGCTTGTGATAGCGGAACACTTCGGCGCCGCTGTCGTTCAGTATCTGCAGATAACGCCGGTCCATCTTCGACGAGCCCATCCAGTCCAGCAGCACATGCACCGCCAGGCCCTCGCGCGCTTTCTCGGCGAGCGCTTGCGCAAACTGCTCGCCGATCTCGCCGGACCAGTAAATAAACGTCTCGAACGTAATGGATTTCTGCGCCGTGCGGATTGCGGCGAGCATCGATGGAAAAATCGCATCGCCGTTCACGAGCACCTCGAAGCGGTTGCCTCCGATGACGGGTGGCCCGAGCAGCAGGCCCATCGAGCGCAAAAATTGCGGGTCGTCGCTGGCGTAGAGCCGCTCGATGTTGTGCTCGATCTTTTTCTCGCCGCTCGACAGGTTGGCGATCATCAGCACCACGACGAGCGTTACAAAGGCGGTCAGCAGAATCGTCAGCATGCGTGGATCCGGTTTGGCCCGCCAAAGCGAGCCGCGTGGGCAACATCAGTCTGCCAGCACGGTTTGTGCCGCACTCCGGTTGAGCATCTTCCGCACCCTTCGCATAGTCCGCACATGCCCCCTCGTCCTGCACCGCACAAGCGTTCGAAAACCGCATTGCGCGTTCATGTAGGGAACACTTCAGAGCAATTGTGCGCGTTCCAATGCCATAATCGCGACTTCGTAGTCCCTCTGCAGACCGTCGCACTCATGACACTTGTCCAGAAAGCGCTTCTTGCCCCGCTCATCGTCGCGTGCGCGATGTTCATGGAAAGCGTCGATGCAAATGTGATCGTGACCGCCCTACCCTCGATGGCACGCGACTTCGGCCGCGATCCGGTCACCCTCAAGATCGCCGTGACGAGTTACGTGCTCGGCCTCGGCGTGTTCATCCCCGTGTGCGGCTGGCTCGCCGACCGCTTCGGCGCTCGCACCGTGTTTCGCACCGCCATCGGCATTTTCGTGGGCGGCTCGCTGCTCTGCGCGGCCTCCAGTTCGCTCGGCACCTTCACGGTGGCCCGCTTTATCCAGGGCGTAGGCGGCGCGATGATGGTGCCGGTCGGGCGCATCATCATCTTCCGCGTGGTGCCCAAATCCGAGTTCATTCGCGCGATGAACTATCTGAGCGTGCCCGCCATGCTTGGGCCCGCGGCTGGACCGCTGCTGGGTGGCTTTATCACCACGTATCTGCATTGGCGGCTGATTTTCTTCATCAACGTGCCGGTCGGCATACTCGGCATCTATCTGACCAACCGTCATATCGTCAACACGCGTGAACCGCATCCGGGGCCGCTCGACTGGATCGGCTTCGTGCTCTCGGCAGGCGGCGCGGCTCTGTTTCTGCTGGGGCTTTCGCTGCTGGGCGGAGAAATGACGTCGAATAGCAATGCGGTTGGCATGTGCGTGTGCGGCGCATTTTTGCTTGCCATTTACGTACCCTATGCGCTGAAGGTTAAATTGCCGCTGCTCGATCTGCGGTTCTTCCGCATCCCGACCTTCCAGGCGAGCGTCGCGGGCGGTTCGCTATTCCGGATCGGGCTCGGCGCTTTGCCGTTCCTGTTGCCATTGCTGTTGCAAGAGGGACTCGGCAGGAGCGCATTCGAATCCGGCCTGATTACCTGTGCCTCGGCCTTCGGCGGCATGTTCATGCGCACCATGGCATCGACGGTCTTGCGGCGCTACGGGTTTCGTCAAGTGCTGGTCGTCAATGCTGCGTTTTCCGGCATCGCGATCGCCATTTGCGGCGCGTTCTTTCCGGGGACACCTACCTGGGTCATCTGGTTTGTGGTGCTGCTCGGCGGTTTCTTTCCGGCGCTGCAGTTCACCAGCCTGAACTCGCTGACCTACGCGGAAATCGCAAGCCGCGATGTCGGCCGCGCGACGAGCCTCGGCAGCGTCGTGCAGCAGATGTCGCTCGGCCTCGGCGTGACGATCGGCGGGATCGTCCTGCAGATCACGCGTGCGATGCACGGTCATTCGCATATTGCGTGGACGGATTTCTGGCCCGCATTTCTCGTAGTCGGACTCTGCTCGTTTGCTTCCATTCCGGTGACGCTGCGTCTGCCGCCTCATGCGGGCGAAGAGATCTCGCGGGGCAGCCGCGGGTGACGCGGATAACGCACTACGTTTGACAATGCCATTTAACGTTTTGGCGTTTTTCGCCCCGTAACTCTGGCGGAAAACGTCGAGCGCTTCGATTACGTTATCCCTACATTTGCGTCGTTAACCTGAATGACGCCACTCTCGGCGTGCTGTTCGCCGTTTAGTTGCGGACACACGCACCCGTTGCATCGCAGCATTCGTCTTCCATCGATCCCGCGCTGATCCCTTAGCACTCCCGCAGAGATGGGGTTTCCCCTGGCGAGCGCCCTGCCGTGGCGCCTGTCATCCGCACGACACCCGCGCGCGGCACCATGCACGTTGGCATCGCAATTCCGTGCGAGGGTAGCGCTCCGCTCATCGAACTGCACTCCAACGCGAGCGCATTAGCAACACACCACAAGGAGAGTGATATGCATGATGTGGCAGACACCGACAGCGTGCAGCGCGCCGCCGTGAAGTCGGTTCAGCAGTACATCGACGAGCGTCCGATGTGGCCAGACGGCACACGTCTTCCTTCCGTCCCGATGACCGGCATGCAATGGCGCATCTGGGCGCTCGCAGCAGCCGGCAAATTCTTCGAGGGCTTCGTGGTCTTCATGACCGGTGTGGCGTTGCCGCTGATCTCGCGCGAATTCGGCATCGGTGCTGCGCAGAACGGTCTGATCAGCGCGGCGAGCCTGATGGGGATTCTGGTGGGCGCCGTGGGTCTGGGCGGTATGTCCGATTACTTCGGGCGCAAGCGGATGTTCATCGTCGAGATGATCATCTTCGTAGCGTTCCTCGTGCTGCTGGTCGTCTGCACTAACTTCCTCTCGCTCGTGATCTGCCTGTTCGGTCTCGGTGTCGCGCTCGGCTGCGATTACCCGACTGCGCACATGATCATCTCCGAAAGCATCCCGAGTACCAGTCGCGGCAAGCTGGTGCTGGCCGCGTTCGGCTTCCAGGCGCTGGGCGCACTCGGCGGCACCGCTGTGGGCTTCCTCGTGCTGTCGACCGTCCCGAACCTCGATGCATGGCGCTGGATGTATGGCACCGCGATCATCCCGGCGCTGGCAGTGACCATCGGCCGCTTTTACATCACCGAGAGCCCGGGCTGGCTGCATATCCGCGGCGCGGTCGACCGTGCGGAAGCCGCTGCTACACGCCTGCTCGTGCGCACGCCGCAATATCCGACCAGTATCGCGCTGTCGCGCGAAATCGATAATGCCGCCACGGGTCACGGTCACGGCAGTTTTATGGCGTTGTTCGCCAAGCGCAATCTGCGCGCGACGATTCTCGCCTCGGTGCCGTGGTTCCTGCAGGATCTGGGCACGTACGGGATCGGCATCTTCACGCCGACGATCCTGGGCGCCGCCTTCGGCGCCAAGCAGGACCACGTGCGCAGCATCACCGACCTGATCCTCAACGACATCCTCGCTGCCAAGGGCGCTGCGCTGATCACGATGCTGCTGATCGTCGGCATCATCTTCGCGGTCATTCTGGCGGACAAGGTTGGCCGGATCTGGTTGCAGGTGGTCGGGTTCGTCGGCTGCGCAGCCGGATTGCTGCTTGCTTCGTTCTCCGATGGATTCGAAGGCTCGACCAAGACCGCGGTCATCTTCGCCGGCTTCATGCTGTTCAACTTCATGACCAACCTGGGACCGAACGCGCAGACCTATCTGCTGGCGGGCGAAGTATTCCCGACGGCGATTCGCGGCACAGGCGCAGGCTTCGCAGCGGCGGTCGGGAAGATCGGCGCAGTGGCGACTGCGTTCCTGTTCCCGATTCTGCTGACGGGCATCGGCACTGGGCCGCTGCTTTACATCCTCGTGGCCACATCGATTCTAGGCGCCGTGGTGACCTGGCTATTCCGCATCGAAACGAATGGTGTGAGCCTGGACGAGATTGGCCAGTAGACGCGTCTTTGTACCGCCTTTGTTGCTCCACATAAACGATAGCTTCCCAGCAATGCGACGGAGAGATGCATGAATCACGATGTTAAAAAACCTGCACTACGCCTGCGCTGGCAGCGTTTCGCTGCCGCGCCGCTATGCGTGGCAGCGCTCACGGTGATGACGGGCGCGTTGGCCAATGCACAAGACCTCACGTTGAACGAGACCGGCTCGACGCTTCTGTACCCGCTCTTCACGACCTGGGTGGACGCGTACACAAAGACGCATCCCGGCGTTCACATCACCGTTGCCGGCACGGGTTCCGAAGCCGGCATCCAGCAGGTGCTGGCGGGCAAGGTGCATATCGGAGCGTCCGATGCGTATATGTCCGATGCCGAGATGCGGCAACATCCGCAGATCATCAACGTGCCGCTGGCAATCGCTGCGCAGACCGTCAACTACAACGTGCCCGGTCTCAACGCAACGCATCTGAAGCTGGATGGCCCCGTACTCGCTGGCATCTACAGCGGGACGATCCGTAACTGGGATGCACCGCAGATCGCCGCGCTCAATCCGGGCGTAACGTTGCCGAATCACGCTATCGTGCCGATCCGCCGGGCCGAAGGCTCGGGGGATACGTTCGTTTTTACCCAGTTTCTGTCGTTCGCAACGGATAGCTGGGAAAACGCCAACGGCTATGGCACGACAATTTCGTGGCCGAACGTACCGGGCAGCCTGACGGCGACGGGCAATGCAGGCATGGTGCAGACACTGCAGAGCACGCCCTTTTCGATCGGTTACGTGGGTGTCAGCTTTGGCGACAAACTGGCAGCCGCGCAACTCGGCACCGCTGCGCTCAAGAATGGCGCAGGGGAATTCGTGCTGCCCACCAAGGAGACGATCACGGCGGGCGCCGCTTCGCTGGGTCCGCGCACGCCGGCCGACGAACGGCTGAGTCTGGTGTACGCGCCGGCCTCGGGGTCCTACCCGCTCGTCAACTACGAGTACGCGGTGGTCTCGACGAAACAGCCCGATCCGACGACGGCTGCGGCAGTGCGCCGCTTCCTGCTATGGTCGATCGTGCCGTCCGAAACCAATGAGACGTACCTCGACACCGTGCATTTCATTCCGCTGCCGCCGCATACGTGGGAGCTGAGCCAGGCGCAGATCCAGTCGATCAAATAAGGACCCGCTAAAACAGAACAGCGCACCCGGTTCGAGGGTGCGCCGTTTGTCTTTTAGCAGCGGCTAAATCGATTGATGGCCGCTATGCAGATGAGCCGCTTTCTTGGCCGCATGCTCGGCGTGCTCGCCAGCGTGCAGCCCGTGGCCATGGGCGAGATGCGCATGGTGGCTTGCTGCCTCGTGATCGCCTGCCTCAGCATGCTTCGCTGCTTCGCGATGATGCTTGGCCGCTGAATCGAGATGCTTGGCTGCTTCGTGGTGATGGTGATGAACTTCGTGTTGATCGCTCATGGAAGTCTCCGGTATGTGCAACGGCTCACTCCACGATAGGAGTGAGCCTCTTCACGATAGTGAAGTGCAGTGTCACTTGCGTGACCCCGGAAGCGGTATACGGGATTGCCGCCGGCGAGCGATACGATCAAGACGAGCGCGAAGTTCTTTGCTTCTTTTCCTCTTTGCCTATTTGCTTCTTTGCCGATACGACCCTGCGTTACGACTTCAAATTACGATTTTGCAGGGCGACCGGTTTTGACAGTTTCGACCGCCGAAATCGCAGCCAGCAGGCGTTGCGAGGTTGCGCCTTCGAGCAGCAGCAGACCGGCGCGCAGCACTTCGCTTTTCTTCACCGAAATGCCGACTTCGAGGCACTTTTGTTTCAGAGCGGCGATCTTTGCATAGTCGGACTTGGGCATCGTGAAGCTGTCGCGGACGACTTTTTCTTTCTTGGCGACTTCTTTTTTCGCTACTTCTTTTTTCGCTACTTCCGTCTTCGCGACTACTTTCTTCGCGGTTTCCTTCTTGGCGCGCTTCGGCTTTTCAGCTGCAGCTACGCTGGCGTCGGCGGCCTTCTCTTTCGGTGCGGATTTTTGCTTCGGTGCGGCCTTGGACTTCGGTGCAGCTTTTTCTTTTGCTACGGCTTCGGCCTTTGGGGTGGCTCTTTCTTTCACTGCAGTCTCGGTCTTCGGGGCGGCAGCGGCCTTTTCAGCGGACTTGCGACGCGATGCCTTCGGCGCTGCGGCTCCCTTCGTCTTCTCGGGTTTCGCGGTTACTTCCACCACTGCGTCGGTTTGACTGGCATCGGCCGTTGCGTCTGCCGTAGCGCTCTTCGGAAAGTGGAAGGTCTTTTTGGTCGGTTTTTTCAGGCTGGGTTCGTTCATTTTCATCTCCATGTCATAAACAATATAAACAGTATATACCGTTTATATTGATTGGCGCAGGTTTGGGGATGAGGCGCGCAGGAACGCCGGGGTACGAGTTGTCCACACATTCCGTTCATAAGGATGTGGATAACTGCCAGGCAAACTCGGCAAGTCGTTGATACCCTTGAGGATTTATGACGCGCGTCGCAGTTGCGCAGGTGATAGTGGTTGCGTACCGCAGGATTTGCCGTTTCGTGAGAGCATCATGTTCCGGCGTTTCGCAGCGCAGCGCACCGTGCCGATGACGCCACGAGCGACTACAGGACGCACGGAGGACCGCATGACTCCACCACGAACCACGACCCCACACCCAACCCGCCGCACCCTCCTGCGCCTCGCCGCAGGCACCATCCTGACCGCACCGCTTAGCACCCTGCTCAAAGCGCAACCTACCCCATCCATGCACACACGCCCAATCCCGAGCACCGGCGAGCCACTCCCCGTAGTCGGCTGCGGCACATGGCGCACCTTCGACGTCGGCGACGACCTCACCGCCCAGGCACGTCTAGCCGAGGTACTCCGCATACTGTTCGCCGCCGGCGGCTCCGTCATCGACTCATCCCCCATGTACGGCACCTCCGAGGCGGTAACCGGCACCTTGCTGACCCAACTCGCCGCCCACCAGAAAGCGTTCGTCGCCACCAAGGTATGGACGCAAGGCCGCGAAGCAGGCATTGCGCAAATGGAAGAGTCGATGCGGCGCCTGCAGCAGCCGCATATAGACCTGATGCAGATTCACAACCTGCTCGACTGGCGCACGCAACTGGCAACGCTGCGCGACTGGAAAGCCAGCGGACGGATCCGTTATCTCGACATCACGCACTACACCTCAGGCGCGTTCGACGAAGTCGAGGCCATCATGCGCAGCGAGAAACTCGATTTCGTGCAGATCGATTATTCGGCAGACGATCGCGCCGCTGAAGAACGCATCCTGCCGTTGGCAGCCGAGCGAGGCATAGGTGTGGTGATCAATCAGCCGTTCGGCGGCGGCAGCCTGCTCGCGCAACTGCACGGGCGTCCATTGCCAGGATGGGCCGCGGAAATCGGCTGCACCTCATGGGCCCAGGTTCTGCTCAAGTTCGTGCTGGCGCATCCGGCGGTGACCTGCGTGATCCCCGGCACTGGACGCCCCGAATACATGATCGACAACGTGCACGCCGGTATCGGTGACTATCCCGACCCGGCGCTGCGCAAACAGATCGTCGCCGCGCTCAGCGCATGAGCGCGTAACCACGCAGTCGCAGCCAACGGCGCCTACTCCGCAGGCAACGTCAACTGCGCAACCTCGCAGTTTGGCAAACCGCGCAACACCGCTGGCGGCAACAACAGCTTGGCCACGCGCACACCGGCGCCCATCACGACCTGCTCACGCTCCATCACCGCAGCATCGACGAGAATGCGCCAGTCGTCAGGCACTCCAAACGCTGTGATGCCGCCGAATTCCATTCCGCTATGTTCGACCGCAACCTCCCGCCTGGCGAACGAGAGCCGCTGCGCGCCGAGGTGTGCCTTCACCGCACCGTTGATATCGAGCCGCAACGAGCCGAGCGTCACAATCGCAGCGTAGTGCTCGCCGCCATCCTTCCTGTAGCGAATCACGATGGTATTCGCGCAGTCTTCCAGGCCGAAACCATAACGCTCGCTGAACGCGGCCGTATCCGAGGCGTCGTCGCTGACGGCGAATACGACGACACCATTGGGTGGCAAATGAGCGATGACCTGCGCCGGCAGATGATCGGCGAGCTGATCGGCTTCGATAATGTCCAGCTTCTGAAGAGATTCGTGTGAGTGCATGATAGGCAGGCTGATTGTCTTGAGTCTATTTTGCGCCAGATTGCCATACACTGAAAATATGGCAACCGTCGTTCACATGTATTTTCAATTTGGCGCGCTGTCTCGTATCCTCGCATGTGTCATCCACGGGATGGCAAGGAAGTCCTGAAGATACCCGACCTAGAGGCTTTGCGTGTTCTCACATCAAACTGGCCGCCTTCGCTCGGCCCTCGTTGCTGCCGTTCTCTGCACGCTGTCCATTGCCGCTGATGCATCCACCTTCGAGATCCATCATCACCACCCGGCGAACGAGGAGGTCATCAGCGCGGCGTCGCAAGGCGGTGTCCTCGTGCGGGACCTGCCGCTTGCAGACGGCGGCTTTCAGCGGGTCCTATACGATGCACCGCCCTCGGAACCACGCGGCATCATCGTGATGTTTCCGGGCGGCGCAGACGACATCGGCATCGAGAAAGATGGCGTGATCAAACACGGCGACAATTTCGTCGTTCGCTCGCGGGACCTATGGAAAGCCAAGGGTTATGGCGTCGTGCTGGTGGACGCGATCGACCATGAGTCGATGCGCGGCAAGCGCAGCACCGCTGCCTACGCTGAAGTAACGCGGGAGATCGTGGCCTTCGCTCATGAGCAGGCCAACGTCCCCGTCTGGGTGATGGGCACGAGCCAGGGGTCGATTGCAGCGATGAACGCGGCTTCACACGAGAAAGGCTCGCGACTTGCGGGCGTGATCCTGACCGAATCGGTGTCGATCCTCGGCGCCTCGCACGAGACCGTCTTCGACGCGCATCCCGATGACGTGCACGTACCCGCGCTCGTGGTCGCGAACAAGGACGATCAGTGCTGGGTCGCACCACCTTCGATGGCCGACGCGATTGCAAAGTCGATGCGCAATACGCACAGCACCGTGATATTCGTGCAAGGGGGCACGGCGCATTCGTCGAACCAGTGTGCGTCGCTGTCACCACACGGCTACTACGGGATCGAGGGCGAGGTGGTCGACGCCATCGCTGGCTGGATGGAGCACGCAGGCGCCTGACACCAACGCGATAAGCGCGCGCAGGCATCGAAAGCCTGGCGCGACGCCCTTACCCGCAGCCTGAAACGAATCAGCTGCTCGACGGCGGTACAGCCGTCGCATTCTGATCTGGTTTGCAGTCCGTAGCGTACTTCGCCATCAAACGCGCCCGTGCATCGGTGATGTCGAGGGAGTAGTTATCAGTCGAAGGCCGGTACCCGACGGACTCCAGTTCGCGCAGTTCACGGATCATGTCGCGGTGCGTCACCTCGCCCTGAGTGTGCTTGAACGGATACGAGTTGCACTCGTGCGGCGTGAGCTGGCCCGAAGCCATCGCACAGGCGCTGGTCATCATCAGCCCGAGAGGCAATGCGTACTTCAACGGGGTCTTCATGGTGTCTTCCTCCAGTGTCTAATATTGCCCTGCGGCAAGGCGGCCTGTGTCGCGATGGAAATGGACCGTTGCCGAAGTTGCGTATTCAGAATAGGCAGGAAGAGGTGTCGTTCCGGCTTCGGACACGTGAAGGTTTTTTCACGCTGTGATATGGATCGCGAACCTCAGGTGAACAGCCGGTCGATCACGACGCCGTCGTCCTTGCCGACCTCCGTCCGCACTTTCTCGCCTGCCTCTGATCTGAACCACTCCAGATACCCTTCCACCACATCGTTATCGAGCACCCTGACAAGCTTTCGATTGGTAAGCCCGCTGGCGGAACGTGGTACCGTTACACCGCATCCTGCGGCGCAAGAAGCCGGCATGAAACGTTTCCGGTGCCATCAGGATGGAATTGACATTTCGAACCTGCATTTCAGGGGTCAAGCGCGAGACGTATCGATGCTGCGTCTTTCGTGGACCGGAAACGCATATAGATAGGGGGGCACTAATGTTTTATCAGTCCAGTGGTCGTTCTTCCGTAGCACGGCGATCCGCAGCAATCGCGGTCGTACTAGGTCTGTCCTCGTGGCTTTCAATCTGCGCCGCGGCCGACAACACGGCTTCGGAACCGGCAGCCGCTTCGGCAGCGGCCGTCAGTTCACAAAGCGACAAAACCGTTGACCACGCAAACGGCACCGTGAGTTTCATCGACAAGAAGAATTCGATCATTGTCGTGACGCTCAAAAGCGGCCGCGAACTGAGTCTGAACGCGAAGGACCATAGCGACGTGCTCGACCGGGTTAGCGTAGGCAACAAAGTCGCCATCGCCTATCTGGAGCCGTACGTCACCGCGCTTACTCCCATGAAGGGTGCCAAACTCACGCGCTTGACGCACAGCGTCAAGGTGACCCAATCGTCAGCCGATTCCGGCCAGGACGGTTTTCGCGCAGTGCGAACCTATGACGGGGTAGTGGAAGTCACGGCGATCAATAGCAAGCTGAATCTCCTGACCATTGCCGACCGGACAGGCACGGCGCAGTCCGTGAAGGTGAGCCAGCCGGATCTCGTCACCGTGATGAATTCATTGGCGCGCCACGAGCACGTCCAGTTGACTTACGAGTCTGCCTTCAAGGTATCTATAACGCATTAAGGCCGGACGCGCGCCCGTTTGCGGGCGCGCGTCGCTGGCCACCGCCCTGCACCGCTGTACTGGCATCCTGATGCCAGCGCATACGTCCAATTAAGCGGCCACCACGCCCGACTGGTGCGCGACGAGCCTTGCATAGGCACCGCGCGCAGCCAGCAGTTCGTCATGACTACCGGCCTCGACCACGCGTCCGCCATCCATCACGAGAATGGTGTCCGCGTTCTGAATGGTCGACAGACGATGCGCGATGATGATGGAGGTACGGTGCGCCATCAGCTCTTCCAGCGCCGCGCGGATCTGCTGCTCGCTGATCGTGTCCAGATGCGAAGTCGCCTCGTCCATGATCAGGATCGGCGCGTCCTTGAGGAATGCCCGCGCAATCGCCACCCGCTGACGTTGACCGCCAGACAGCTGCACGCCGCGTTCGCCCACCCGGGTTGCAAGTCCCTCCGGCAAGCGGTCCACGAACTCGCTCAGCGCTGCCCGATCCAGTGCGCGGCGCACATCCTCGTCGGATACGTCGCGTCCCGCGAGACGGATGTTCGCCTCCAGCGTGTCGTTGAACAGATAGGTGTCCTGCGCCACCAGCGCAATGTGGCTGCGCAGATCGTCAAGGCGCAGCTGGCGTAAATCGGTGCCGCCCAGCTTGATTGCGCCTTGCTGCGGATCCCAGAAACGCAACAGCAGATTCGCTACCGTCGACTTGCCTGCCCCCGATGCACCCACCAGCGCCACAGTGCTGCCCGGACGTACGGCGAAGCTCACGCGGTCCAGCGCCGGCACGCTGCGTCCCGGGTACGAGAACGTCAACGCTTCGATGTGGATGGGCGGGTTCGCCGGCACCGGGAGGTCGCCGTCGGTCACCGGTTCGTTCTCGCTTTCGACTACATGCAAGCGGCGCGTGGAGGCGATCGTATCGGCTAACTGACGCGCCACCTGGCCGATCTCGGCGACGGGCATGAAGGCCGCGACGGCTACAAGCACCAGCAACGGCAGCCACTCGTGGGCAAACCAGCCGCGCGAAGCAAGCACGGCGCCCAGCAAGGCCACGGCGAGTCCACCGAGGCCGGTCGCGATTTCCAGCGCGGCGCTCTGACGCGACAGATCGTCGAGCAGAGCGGAGCGCTGCTTCTGGTAAGCCTGAAGGTCCGCGAGAAACACTGCGCGGCGGCGCCCCGTGGCCTGGAAAGCGGCGAGTTCGGCGAGACCCTGGATCGTCTCCGTGAGATGCGCGCCAAGCTGTCCTAATGCAGCGCGTGCCTCGCCACCGAGACGGTCGATCTTGCTGCGCGCGAAGACCGGAGTGAGACCGGCCCACGCAAGGAAAGGCAGCAGCACCAGCGCGAGCGGCCAGGCCGCCCATGCGAGCAATGCGAGCACGCCAGCGGGAATCAACACTGCGACGAATGCCGGTGCCACGGTATGGGCATAGAAATATTCGACGGTCTCCACGTCCTGAGTGGCCAGCGCCACCAGGTCGCCGGAACGGCGACGCAGCAGATACGCAGGCGCGAGACGCTCCAGCTTCGCAAACAAGGCAATGCGCATTTCCGCCAGCAGACGATAAGCCATGTCATGGGCGAGCCAGGATTCCAGCCAGTGAAGCGTCGCCGCAACTGGCGCAGCAATTAGCAGTCCGATGGTCAACGCGAGGACTGGCCGCCCCGAAGAGACGCCGGCCACAACCAGCGCAGCCAGCACGCCAACCCCGATGAAGCTCAGGACACGGCCGATGCCGCACAGCACGGTCAGCGTCAGCTTCGTGCGCCATGGTCGAACGAAGCGCAACAAGGTCCGCAATGTGTCGCCCCAACCGATCGCCGCGGCGTCCTCGGCGAGCGCTCGCACTTGCGGCCCCGACGAAACTGCCGCTGTCCTTACCCGCTCGATCACAGCCGGCGCTTCGCCTCTCGTTGAGACCTGCGGTCCCATCAGACGGCGATACGCTCCCGGACGATCGATCAACTCGGCATGCGTGCCGCTCTGCACCACGCGCCCCTGCTCCAGCACGAGAATCCGGTCGGCGCCGATCACGCTCGACAGCCGGTGCGCGAGAATCAGCGTCGTGCGACCGCGCATCAAGCGGTCGAGCGCTTGCTGGATGACTGCTTCGTTCTCCGCATCGACTGCGGAAAGCGCCTCGTCGAGTACGAGGATCGGCGCGTCGCGCAGCAACGCCCGGGCAATCGCGATGCGCTGGCGCTGTCCGCCGGAGAGGGTGGCGCCGCGCTCTCCGATGCGCGTCGCGTAACCGTCGGGTAGCACACTAATGAAGTCGTGGATATTGGCCGCAGTCGCTGCGGCGATCATGTCCGCCTCGCTGGCATCGTGCCGGCCGAGCCGCAGGTTATCGGCGATCGTGCCGTCGAACAGCGTGGTGTCCTGCGCGACGATCGCAATCATGCCGCGCACCTGGTCGGGATTCAGCGTGCGAATGTCGTGACCGCCGATGCTGATTGTGCCGGCCTGCGCATCGTGCTGGCGTAACAGCAGGCGCAGGATGGTCGATTTCCCCGCCCCGCTAGGCCCGACGATGCCCACCGTTTCGCCGGCGGCAATCGTAAAGCTCAGCCCGGCGTGGGCATCGGCTCGGCGGCCCGGATAGGCAAAGCCGACGCTGTCGAATGCAATGCTGGGCGTCAGGTCCGGGACCTGCGCGCCGAGCGCAGCCGGAGCATCGCTACGGGCCTCCAGCAACGTGTGGATAGCGTTCGCCGCCGACTGTCCGATCATGCCCGAATGCAGCACCGAACGCAGATCGCGCAGCGGCCGGAAGATCTCCGTGCCGGCCATCAGGATGATCAGCAAGGCTTCAAGGCTCATCTCGCCGTGACGCACCCGCCAGGCGCCTACCGCGATGGCAGCCGCCGCGCCCAGCCCGGTGCCGAGATCGGTAAAGAAGCGGGTCAGCAGACCCAGGGCGAGCACCCAGAACGTGCTTCCGGACAAGGCTCGCGCGTGACCCGCGAGCTTTTGCGCGAAGGCACCGCTCTGGCCGAATGCCTTGAGTGTGGGCAGACCTTGCACCGCATCGAGGAACTCTTCGCCGAACGCCTTGAACGCCGCCGCGCGAGCGATGGCCGCGCGCTTGTCGGCGTTGTGGACCAGCATCGGCAGTGCGAGCGTCGCGAGCGCGGCGACCAGCAGCACGGCGGCGGTTGGCACGTCCCACCAGGCCAGCACCGCGAAGATCACCACCGGCGCGCAAGCTGCGATAACGAGTTGCGGCACATAAGCGCCGAAGAAAGTCTGCAACTGCTCCACGCCGTCGATGACGGCAAGCATCACGCCACCGGTGCGTTCGGCGCCGAACCAGGCGGGGCCAAGCTCGGCGATGCGGTCGAACAGGCGTGCGCGCAGCACCGACTGCACTCGCCCAGCCGTGCCCTGGGCCAGCACGACGCGGCGATGATCGAGTGCGGCCCGCAGCAGCATGCAGGCCACCGTAGCGGCTGCGGCGAGCGCAATCTGTTGCGGTGGTGCACCTTTGAACGCGAGCGCGAGAACCCGGCCGAGAAAGACGAAGCGCATCACGCCAAAGCCCATAGCGAGCAAGCCCAGCACCACCGCGCCGGCCACGCGTAACCGCAGCCCCGCCATCATCATCCATAACCTGCTATCGAAATACATCCGTTTCTCCGGTCGGTTCAGCGCAACGTCGCTTTTTATATTCGGGTTTATGCGACGTTACCAAGCGCCGGACCGGCAGGCAAAAGATGGTTTTTCAAGGGGTGTTGAATATCCTACAATACCCTCCTATGTCCAATATCCCTCCACTGTCAGCGTTGCGCGCGTTCGAGGCGGCGGTTCGGCTCGGCGGCTTTGCCCGCGCGGCGGTCGAACTGAGCGTGTCGACCAGCGCCGTGAGCCATCAGATCCGCAGCCTGGAAGAATCGCTGGGCACGCGTCTGCTCGAACGCAGCACGGGGCTGGGGGGAATTCGCCTGACACCGGCCGGATCGAACCTGATGCCCTCGGTCAGCAATGCGCTGGCGCTGCTGGAGGATGCCTGTTCACAGATCAAGGGAGTCTCCAGACGGCTGACCGTCTCTGCTAACGCATCGTTTTCGACAATGTGGCTGGCGCGCCGTCTCGCCGAGTTTTCTTCCAGCCATCCTGATGCCCCGCTGAACGCCATCATTCAG
Source organism: Paraburkholderia phenazinium (assembly GCF_900141745.1). Taxonomy (NCBI): domain Bacteria; kingdom Pseudomonadati; phylum Pseudomonadota; class Betaproteobacteria; order Burkholderiales; family Burkholderiaceae; genus Paraburkholderia; species Paraburkholderia phenazinium. Next base: position 3,578,854 of record NZ_FSRM01000001.1, read on the forward strand.
GATGGCGAACCAGAATTCGCCCGCCACAGCATCGACCTCGCCATCCTGCACGTATCCGAACGCGCCCTACGTCCCGATGACATCGTGCTGTTCCGCGAAGAGGTGTTTCCGGTCTGCAGTCCCGATCTGTATGAGTTCGCCTCCACGAGAGTTTGCCGTTGCCGTCTGCTGCAGGAAACGCACGAGGATTTCCCTGAGATCGATTGGCGCAACTGGTCAGCGGAGTTCGGGCTGCCTGGCGATTTCGAAACCAAAATCGTCCGCTATAGCAGCTTCAGTCAGGTGCTGAGTGCTGCCGTCGGCGGTGCGGGACTCGCACTTGGGCGCTCGCCGCTGATCGACGCGGAATTGCGCAGCGGGCGTGTGGTGCGGCTGTTTCCCGACCGCTCCCGGCCGGCGTCGTGGTGCTTCGTTCTGCGGCGCGGACCGACGCGCCGTCATCGCAAGCTCGACGCGTTAATCGAGTTTCTCTGCTCGGAGGCGACCGTGCCTCCGATGCACACGCTGGTTGCAGCGAGAGCATAGCCTCAAGGCGCCCTCAGCCGCCAAACGACTTTCCCATAGGCCGAATCCTGATACCTCGCGCGAGCCACTTCCATGGCAAGTCGGCGGGATCTGCCGTCATCGGACCCGGCGCCTTCGCGACCAGCACCGTGTGCGCGATCGGCTGGAAGTCGGCCCGAAAATGGACGGAGCTCTTGTTCACCAGTATTTTCATTTGCTCCGGTACGATACCCGCGACCCGATAGAGATTGCGATCGAGCATCTGCGCCTTGGTCGAACTCACGGCGATGCGCACGCCCCCTATCTTCAGGCAGGCCACCGGGCCCAGCTCTACCTGCATGCCGTGCATCATCGGACCATCGTAGCGGCAGCGGCCGTCGGAAAGCGCGACGACTTCGAATGTGCCGATGAAAGGCGCATCGCCCGGCGTTCCCGAGCGGCCTCCCAGCGCCAGCTCCAGCGTTGCGCCCACGCCCGCTGCGTGTGCCTGCGCGGCCGCCTCAGGGTCCCAGACCAGGCCGAGCGCGGCATCCTGTGCGCCGTTATCGAGCAGCGCGCGCAGCATGCCGGTCGTGTTCGAATCGGCGCCGGCGCCGGGGTTATCCTGCGTGTCCGCGATCACCACGGGCTTCTGCGCCGTTGCACTGAGGCGGATCGCTTCAGCGACGGCAGCGTCGGGAGACAGGAACGGCACCGCCCATTGCGCTTCGTTGCGCAGCATTGTGTCGTACAGCGAATCGACGGCGTCGCGCACCGCTGAGGCCTCCTCACCATAACCCCAGATGACAGGCCCGCATTCCGGAAAATCAGCGGCGGGAAAGCCCGGCGCGAACGACAGCGAGACCACCGGTCCCTGCTCCAGCGTGCCGAGCGCTTCGTACATCGAGCGAGCCGGTTCGAGCATCGTGCACATGCCATTGATCGGAATCAGGAACGGCAGACGACGGGCGGCTCGTGCAAGTGGCTTGCGCTCGTCGAGCAAGCGCACCAGCAGGCGCTCGGCCCGCGCGCCAGTGTCGGCCATGTCGACATGCGGATAAGTCCGGTAGGCGACGAGCGCATCGGCGCTGGCGAGCATGCGCTCGGTCACGTTCGCATGAAGGTCGAGCGAAGCGACGACCGGCACAGACGGACCGACCTTGGCACGGATGCGTGCGAGCAGTTCGCCTTCGCCGTCGTCCACATGCTGCGCCACCATCGCACCATGCAAGTCGAGGTAGATCGCGTCGAAGCCACCCTCGCCCGCTGCCGCCACGATCTCACCGACGATGCGTTCATAGGCGTCTTCCGTCACCTGCGCGGAAGGACTCGCGGCGGTCCAGATGACGGGCAGCAGCGTGTGCCCTTGCCGCTCGCTGGCCTGGATAAAGCCGCCGATCGGCAGGTTGACATCGCGTATCGCGAGCACAGCGTCGCCTCGCGCCATCGGCGGATGACCCTCGCCACGTACGAAGCTTTCATAGGTCGCCAGGGACGGCGCAAACGTGTTGGTTTCGTGCTGGAAGCCAGCAATCAGGATCTTGTATGCCAAGTTCGTACTCTCCATTAAAGACAGCGCACCAGCGCGTGCATGGGATCAGGCCCGGGCACGCTGAGCGACGACCTCCGTGCGCGACGGCAAGCGGATCGCCAGCAGCAGGCCCGCGCCGAGCGCCAGCAACGCGACCATCACATACAGGCCAGCCTGCAGGCTGCCGGTCGCGGTCTTGGCCCAGCCGATGATGGTCGGGCTCAAAAAGCCGCCGAGCAAACCGATCGTATTGATCAAGGCAATACCGCCCGCGGCGACATCGCCTTTCAGATAGTCGGATGGAATGGCCCAGAACACCGTGTAGGAGACCCACATCGCCGCCGTGGCGATGGTCATGAAAATGAGCGACAACGCAAGCTGACCGCTCGCCAGCGTCGCGATAGCCAGTGAGATCGCCGCGACAAGCGCCGGCACCGCGCTGTGCCAGCGGCGCTCGCGATAGCGATCCGAGCTACGTCCTCCTAAATACATGCCGATCACGGCAGCAATGTAGGGAATCGCCGAGTACAGGCCGATCTGCATGGTGTCCGTCACCTTGTCGGCCTTGATGATGGTCGGCAACCAGAAGTTGACCGTATAGATGCCGCAGATCACGCAGAAATAGCCCAGCGCCATCAGATAGACACGGGGGTCGCGCGCCACCTGAGCAAATGAATGATGCGCGGCGGCAGGTGTACCCAGGCTCGCCGTGTGCGCGCGCTTCTCTTCCGCCGACAGCCACTTCGCGTCGCCCGGCCGATCGACCAGGAAGAACCACGCCACCACACCGAGCACGATGCACGGCAAGCCTTCGACGAGAAACATCCATTGCCAGCCGGCGAGTCCGAACGCGCCGGCGAAGGTCGTCATGGTCCACGCCGATAGCGGCCCACCCACTACGCCGCTGAGCGGCCCGGCAATCATCACGGTCGCGATCGCGCGCGCCATGCGCTCCTCGCCGTACCAGTAGGTCAGGTAAAAAATCATCCCCGGCGCGAAGCCGGCTTCGAATACGCCAAGCAGAAACCGCAACCCGTAGAACATCGGCACGTTGTGGACGAACAGCATCGATGCGGATGTGAGGCCCCACAGCACCAGAATGCGGCTGATCGTTTTACGCGCGCCCAGTTTCGGCAGCAACAGGTTGCTCGGCACTTCGAACAGCACATAGCCGAGGAAGAAGATGCCCGCGGCGACGCCATAGACCGCGTCCGAAAAGTTCAGATCGGTCTGCATCTGCAGTTTCGCAAAGCCGATGTTGAGGCGGTCGAGACAGGCAAACAGGTAGCAGATCAGCAGAAACGGCAGCAGACGCAGATTGAGCCTGCTGTAGAGCGCCGTGGTCTGGTCTGCGCTCGGATTCGATGGAATGGCGGACACGGACGATCTCCGGAGAAGGGTCGTAGGGGACGGCTGAGGCACCGAATCATGGTCGGCAGCCAAAAACGGGATAGCAAGAGCAACTAATGTGAAGTAACGTTGCTCAATGGGCAACAGTCAGGAAAGGACCCGACAATGCGAGAGATCAATCAGCGCCGGCTACGCTACTTCCATGAAGTGCTGACCCACGGCTCGATCCGCGGCGCCGCGGACCGGCTGAATACGGCGGCTTCGGTAATTACGCGGCAGATCAGGCTGCTGGAGGAGGAAATCGGCGCACCGCTGTTCGAGCGCCGTGCTCGCGGCGTCGCGCCAACCGAAGCGGCGCTGCATCTGGTCGAGTTCTGGCGTGGCTGCCAGGCGCAGCAGGAGCAGTTCGAACAGCGGTTACAAGCACTTCAGGGCTTGCAGCAAGGCCATGTGCGGCTCGCAATAAGCGAAGGGTATATCGACGGCCTGATGGACGAAGTGCTCACCGACTTCTGCGCGCAGTATCCGCAGCTCGACATCACGGTCGACGCGCTGCCCGTCAACGATGTGGTCGGCGAAGTGGTGGAAAGCCGCGCGCACATCGGGCTGGCTTACAACCCGCCGACGCATCCGGACATCGAGTATCGTGCGACGTCGTCACAGCGGGTGGAGTTGCTGGTCCACGCCGGCCATCCGCTCGCGCTGCGTGGCGGACCGGTGAGCGTCAGCGAAATGCTTCAGTGTCCACTCGCGCTGATGCCGCCCGCGTACGGACTGGGCCAGGCCGTGCAAATGCTCGCGTTCGCCGAAAATATCCCCATCCGGGCAACGGTTTCCACCAACTCGCTGGCGGTGATGAAGCGCTTCGTCAAGAAAGGCAATGGCGCGACGCTGATTGGGGGATTCGCGGCAATGCGTGAAATCGCCAGCGGCGAGCTGGTTGCGTTGCCGATCGATCACCCGCTGTTTGCATCGGCGAAGGCTCGTTTGCTGATCCGGGGCGGGCGGCCGTTGAGTGCCGCGGCAGATGAAGTGCTGAAGTGGATGGTGAGCCGGATGTCCATGTTTAATCCGGCGGGTGCGTCAAGGGCTGGGGGCTGAGGCGTTCGCCTTTGCGGCGACGCTTCAGCGGCGAGGCAACGGCTTCCATTCCCGTTTGAGGAGCCCATACACCGAGGAATCCGACACCTCGCCGTCCACGATGCAATCTTCACGCAGCGTGCCTTCGTGCACGAACCCGAGTTTCTCTAGCACGCGGCCCGATGCCGTGTTGCGCGTATCGGTCTCGGCCTGAACACGGTTCAGGTCCAGCGTCTCGAAGGCCCATTGCAACAAAGCGTTCGCTGCTTCAGTGGCGAAGCCCTGGCCCCATGCCACGTCATCGAGGCAATAGCCCATCTTCGCGCTGCGATAGACCGGATCCCATTTGCCCAGAGAGCACCAGCCGATGAACACACCGTCGGCGGCCCGCTCGATGGCCAGCCGCGCGCCGGTGCCTTCCCGCTCAATCTGCCTGCAACCGGCGATAAAGCGCTCCGCTTGTGCGCGATTCTTCCAGGCCGGCGCGTCCCAGTAACGCAGCACGCGCGGGCTGCTTTGCAGCGCGAAGATAGCGTCCATATCGGCGTCGGTGAACGGGCGCAATAGCAGGCGGGCGGTATGCAGCGTCGGGGTTGGCAAGGACATGTGTGAGGTGTGTATTCGTCGAGTTCGATGTGCACGGAGTTCTCAAACCCGAAACGGAAGGTTACTGGCACCTACATGCCAGGCGGCCAGTGGGGGGGGCCGTCCTGTTAGTGAAGTCTAGGCAAACGGCAGCGGTCCCTCAAAGCGCCCGATGTAGCACAAGTGCGAAACCGCGGAGCCCGCCGGGTCTGCCCAGCGATGCAACATAAATGCAGGCGGTTCAAGATAGGACGCCGGCTCGGCGTCCGGTTCGACGCGCAGCGCGATCTGCGTCGTCGTGCTCGGACACGTCAATACGGGCACAGATCCAACGCGCGTCTGCATCGAGCGGTGAACGTGACCTGCGACGATACGGTCGATATTGCCGTATCGAGACACGAGCTCGGCGAAGGCGCCAACATTTCGCAGGCCGTACTGATCGAGATACGGTATGCCGGTGATGAACGGCGGATGATGCATCGCGATGACGACCGGTCTATGCAAGTTTTCAGCAAGTTCCCGTTCGAGCCACGTGAGCGACGCGTGGCTTAGTTCACCGTGGTGGAGACCCGGCAAGCTCGTGTCGAGCGCGAGAATCCGCACTGCGTCCACGTCGATGCCAAAGTGAAGCTCGCCTTCGGCAGGCAACCACAAGTGATCGTCGAAGGCGGCGCGCAAATGGTCCCGGTCATCGTGATTGCCGGGCATGACGGCAAACGCATGCTTTAACGGCGCGAGCAATTCACGCAGTGCCTCATATTCTTCGGGAGATCCCTCGTCCGTCAGATCACCAGTAATCAGCACGAGATCAGGAACGGGATGCAGCCGGTTGAGCGTTTCGATCGCGCGCGCGAACATCGCATTGGAGTCTACGAGATCCTGATAAAGCATTCCTCGCGGTCGAACATGAATATCTGAAAGTTGCGCGATCACTGTCATGGATACCCTGCTCTCCGGTCATGGTCTGTTGGAGGAAGACAATTCGATGTTGCGTGAAGGCTAAGCGACCAAAAATCGTTTGTGGCAAGCCAGTGCGCGGTAATCCAACGTCCATCGCGACTGCCCACATCCGCAGAGACGACACTCCGCGCTCCGGCGGGTTCCATTGGTCTAAAGTCGCTCCGCCAAAGCCGCAGCAAAAAAATCCGTCGCACGACGTACGCGTGCAGGCACAAATCGACGCTTCGGCCAGATGAGGCTCACATCCCGGGCATCGCTTATATATTCGTCGAAAATGCTGATCACGTCCGGATCCAGGAGCTCATCGGCAAGAGAGACTTTGGCGAACAGGCCAATTCCAACCCCGGCCAGCACACCTGAGCGAATCGTTTCGACGCTGTTGGACGAGAGATTTCCACGGACGGCCACACTAAACCGGCCTTGCGGCCCGACGAACGGCCAGTTCGCCGATTCGATCAGGCCTCCATATAAAAGGCAATTGTGATCGACGAGCTCGGCGGGGATCTTCGGCATTCCGTGTTGCTCGAAGTAACGACGGGAGCCGACGCACACGAGCGGAGTGCTGGCCACGCGCCTGACCACCGCATCAGGATCGTCGACCGGGCCCACACGAATCGCCAGATCGATCCTGTCTTCCACCATATCTCGTACGAAGTCCGAAAGAATCAGATCGACCTGAAGGCCGGGATTCAGCGCCAACAGGTCGGGGATAAGCGGAAGAATGTGCAGGCGTCCGAAAGTTCCGGACGCGGCGATCCTGATCAGGCCGGATGCATTGAGCGTGCTGCTGGTCAGTTCGCTATCGGCTTCATCCATCTCGTCGACCAGCGGCTTGGTCCGATCGTAGTATCTCTGCCCCTGGTCCGTCAGCGTCACGCTGCGTGTGCTGCGGTTGAACAACATCACGCCGAGGCGCTTTTCGAGCGCACCGATAGCCTTACTGATGGCGGACTGCGATTCGCCCGTTCGACGCGCCGCGGCGGAAAAGCCCCCCGCTTCGACAACAGCGATGAAGGCGTTCAATTCGTGAAACCGGTCCATTGCATCTCTCCCGTTTAACCCATTCTCTCTGAGAATGGATCTTATGGGAAATCGGCGGATTATCATCGCCGGCGATGACAATTACCATGAACTTGTCAATCACGAACAGGCAGAAGGTTTCAATGTCCACACTTACAGGCAAGATCGCCGTCATTAGCGGCGCAACGACCGGTATCGGTCTGGCGACGGCCAGGCGCTTTGTCGCTGAAGGCGCTCACGTGTTTATCTTCGGCCGTCGGCAGGCGCAGCTCGACGAGGCCGCCAGACTGATCGGTCGCAACGTGACGGCTATCAAGGCCGACGCTGCGAATCTCGATGACCTCGACCGTGTCGCTGCGGCAGTCAAAGAAGAAAAGGGTGTCGTCGACATCATCGTGTCGAACGCGGGCTTTACGGAGCAGGCTCCGATCGACACCCTCACGCCCGAGCATTTCGACAAGGCGTTCAACCTCATGGCCCGCGGCCCCGTCTTCATGGTGCAGAAGCTGTTGCCGATGATGACAGGCAGCGGATCGATCATTCTGGTCTCGTCAGCCATGCATCAGATGGGTATTCCTGGCCACACCGCTTACGCGGCGACCAAGGCGGCATTGCGTTCCTATGCCCGCACCTGGGCTGCGGAATTCAAGGATCGCGGCATCCGCGTCAACATGCTCAGCCCCGGCGCTACCGACACTCCGATTCTCGATTCGCAGTCGGACACTCGCGAGAATCTCGTGAAGATGTACCAGGGCATGATCCCGCTCGGTCGACTCGCCCAGGCCGAGGAAATTGCCAGCGCGGCTCTATTCCTCGCGTCCGATCAGAGTTCTTACGTGACGGGCTCGGATCTGATGGCCGATGGCGGGATCGGTCAGGTCTGACACCAGAGAAGCGCCGCCAGCGCGCTCCGATACATCAAGGAGATTTCAATGAGCTACGCAATCATCGGGCTTGGCAAGATCGGCACGGCCATCGCCCAGGCATTTTCCCATCAGGATATCGAAGTAATCGTGGCAGGAAGACGACCGGTTGATGCACTCGCGGCGGAGATCGGCCCGTTACTCGTGCCCCGGCGAATCGAGGACGCGGTCAAGGCGGACGTCGTCATCCTGGCCGTGCCCTTCGCCAATCACCGGGACATCGGGCGGGCTGCCGCCAACTGGGAAGGGAAGATCGTAATCGACGCGATGAACGCGTACGGCGTGCCTCCAGAGGAACTTGGCGGGTTGCCGTCGAGCGCTGCGGTGGCCAAGTCGTTTCCCGGAGCGAAGGTGGTGAAGGCCTTCAACCATCTGCCTGCTGCCACCCTGGCCCAAGGGGCGACGACACGGCAAGGCGGCCGGCGGGTCGTGTTCGTCTCCAGCGACCACGAAGACGCTAGCGCCTCGGTGGCGGCCCTGGTCGATCGTCTGGGCTTCGCCCCCATCGAGCTTGGCAAGATCGGCGAAGGCGGTCTGCTCGTTCAGGCTCGCGGCAACACGTGGGCACAACTCATTTTCCAGGACCTGACGAAGTTCGACTGAGGTCATATTCCGGGAACCGCTCCGCACACGCTTGCCGCACCTGTTCGATAACCACAGGCCACTGTCCGCCCAAAGGTTGGCGGAACAGACGAATCGTCCCGGGATACCAGGGCGAATCACTGCGTTCGTGCATCCAGCGCCAGTCGACCTCCTCTGCCGGCAGCATCACCCAGCAACGCGTTCCCGCTGATGCCGCGAGATGCGCGATCGACGTATCCACGCAGATCACAAGATCGAGTTGCGCGACGATCGCGGCGGTGTCGGCCATATCCGCGATCTCGGAGCCGAGATGCGACAGGGGTTGGTCGACCGGTGGTGCGGCAGCTTCATCCTCGCCCTCCCCCTTCTGCAGACTCACGAAACTGATTCCCGGCACACTCCAGAGCGGCGCCAACATCGTAAGCGATCGCAGCGAGCGGTGCGCATCGTTCTGATGTTTGGCGTTGCCTTTCCATACGAGACCGATCCTTCGACCCGGCGGCAGCCCCGCGAGGCGCACACGCCAGGATTCGACGAGGGACGGGTCGGGCTTCAGCCGCATAGGCGATGGAATAGTTTCAAGCGTCGTACCCAGATACAGCGGCGCGCTCAAGGGACTCGTCCAGTAGTCGTAACAGGCCGCCTTGGCCCGTCCCGCTTCGTGACTCAGCACCGCATCGACGCCCTCAGCCCTCGCGAAGAGCCGCTGCAGCGCCGGCCCGCAGACAAACGCGACCTCCGCCGCTCCTTGCGCCTTCAGCAGCGAAAAGTAGCGCCCAAAGTGAATCGCATCGCCAAGACCACCTTCCTGCCAGACCAGCAGCCTTTTTCCCGCCAAAGCTTCGCCACGCCAGCGCGGACGGCCAATGATCTTCTGCGTCCTGTGCTGGATGGAGTTGGGGTCCTCGTGACGCTCCTCGTATAGCTGCCATCCTTCTTCGAAGCGTCCCATGCTGATCAGCAGTGTAGCCAAGGCAAACTTCGCAACGTGATAATCGCCGTGGATAGCAAGTGCATCGCGGTAGGCATCCTCGGCTTCCGGCAGGCGGCCCAGCTCCTTCAATACATTGCCGAGGTTGCTGTAGCCCATGACAAAGCCCCGGTTCATTTCGACTGCCCGTTGATACGCTTGCGCAGCTTCGCGCCAACGGCCAAGCGGCCTCAGCACGACGCCCAGGTTGTAATGAAATTCGACGCGGTCAGGGCGAAGCAGCGCAGCCTGCCGATAAGCCGCCTCAGCTTCGGAGAAGCGCCCCTGGTCCTGCAGCAACGAACCAAGCTGGTTGTGGACATCCGCGAGATGGGGACGGACATGCAGCAATTGCCGAAACAGTGCCTCCGCCTCAGGCAAACGGTTTAGCTTTTTCAAAAGCGTGGCGAGGTTTAAGTACGCATCCACGAGGCCTGGGTTCGCAGCGATCGAACGGCGCCAATACGACTCGGCATCGTCGAACCGGCCCAGACCGAGCGAACTGACCGCTGCGATCTGCAACGCCTCAGCAAGCTGGTGCTCCGCTAACGGCGGCTCCATCTCGAGCAGCGGCGTCACCTTCGCGAGCGCGTCCGTGAATCGTGCTGCGTGGTCCGGATGCGCTGTCGACAAGTCATCGCGCGTGCTGGAGGGATCGCTTGTGGAGGATGAACTCATATCTGTTCAGAGAAATCAGGTCGCGACGCTTCGTGCTCGCAGCGGATAGCGTCCGCTGCGAGATGATAATCCTATCGGCTGCAGGCCGATCGCCTGGCGTATGTCACCTTCGTGTTACCTGCGCGCCATTCTCGTGCCATCATCGGTGTCAAAAGTTCGAACCGCACGCGATGATGTTATTTGTGCGCGGCGTATGTGCTATACATGCCGACGGGTCGAACATAACGACAGAGACGCAATGAAGACGAGGTCGATCGGGTTGTCGGCATGGCTGTGCGTGTTGGCGTGCACCGCGTTCGTCGCGGCGACGTCGTGCTGGTTCGTGCATCCGCTCTTCGCGGCAACGGCTGTCGCGGAAGCGCCCATAGCATCGCCGGCGGCCGATGAAACGGCCACGCTTAAACGCGGCGCGGAACTGGCTGCGATCGGCGACTGCGTCGTGTGTCATACCGCGAAGCATGATGCGCCCTTCGCGGGCGGCCGTCCGCTCGATACGCCGTTCGGTGTGATCTACTCCACCAACATCACGCCCGACCGCCAGACCGGCATCGGCGCCTGGTCCCTCGACGACTTCAAGCAGGCGATGCGGCGCGGTGTCTCCCGCGACGGTCATCTGCTCTATCCAGCCTTTCCGTACCCGCACTTCACACATATGACGGATGCCGACATCGCCGCGGTCTACGCGTATCTGATGTCGCGCGATGCGGTGCAGGCCACCGCGCCTGCCAACCGTCTGATGTTTCCGCTTGGCTTTCGTCCGTTGATCGCGGTATGGAACCTGTTCTTCCTTAACCGAGGCGTCGAACCGGATGGCGCGTCCTTTGCTGCTGCAGCAACGTCAACCTCGACGCCAACCGCATCGCACGAAGAACAGCTATTGCGCGGCCGATATCTGATCGATGGGCCAGCGCATTGCGCAGCGTGCCACACGCCGATGAATCTGCTCGGAGCCGAAAAGCGCGATGAGGCATTCGACGGAAACGTGATCGAAGGCTGGCAAGCACCCGCGCTGACCACTTTGCTGCGCGCGCCTAAGCCGTGGACACACGATCAGTTGACCGCGTATCTGCGTACCGGCCTAGCTGATCAACATGGCGCGTCGGCTGGGCCAATGCGGCCGGTCACGCAGTCGCTAGCGGATGCGTCCGATGCCGACGTCGACGCCATGGCTACCTATCTGCTCTCGCTGCAGACAGCAAGCGCTACAGCATTGACAGACGCGGCACCGCAAGAAGCACAAGCGCAAACGCAAACCGCCCCGGCCGACAACATGCACGTGCAAAATGGCGCCGTGCTCTTTAGCGCTACGTGCGCATCATGTCACGCAGCCCATGCGCCGATGACGACCTTTGGCGACCGGCCATCGCTCGCGCTGAGCACAGCCGTCAATGCGCAAGATCCACGCAATGCCCTGCGGCTGATTCTCGACGGGATTCCTAACGAACGTGGCACGCGCGGCCCGTACATGCCGGCCTTCGCCGGCACGCTCACCGACGCGCAGATTGCCGATCTCGCCGCGTACCTGCGTGCCAACTTCAGCAGCCAACCCGCATGGAACCTCGACGCAGCCAACGTCGAGAAACTGCGCCAGGAGACCAGCGAACCATGATGACACTCGTCGTGAATGGCGTACCCCATCAGCTCGATATCGATCCATCGACGCCGCTGCTCTACGCCTTGCGCAACCAGCTCGGCCTGCACGGCGCCAAGTTTGGTTGCGGTCTCGGCCAATGCGGTGCGTGCACGGTGATCGTCGGCGACGAGCCGGTGTTCTCGTGTCTGTTGCCCGTAGCAGCGGTCGGCACACGTCCCGTACGCACGATCGAAGGACTTGGTACCGTGGACAAGCCCGGCAAGCTGCAACAGGCGTTTATCGACAGGCAGGCAGCGCAGTGCGGCTACTGCATCGCCGGCATGGTGATGCGGGCTCAGGCGCTGCTCGAACGGGTGCCCTCACCCACCGACGAACAGATCCGCGCACACATGGAGCCGAACCTGTGCCGCTGCGGCACGCATATGCGGATACTCGCCGCGATTCGTGAAGCTGGGCAACACGCATGAGCAACGACACACCCGCCGCACCCGACAGCGTCAGCCGCCGCCGCTTTCTCGCGGCGGGCAGCGTGATGGTCGGCTTCACGCTGCTGCCTGCGGCGCGCGCGCTCGCGCAGACCACCACCACCGAAGCCGGCACCTTCACCGCGTCCGCGCCGAGCCTGCCGGGCAGTCTGAAAACGGCGCCGATGCTCGACGCGTGGGTCAAGATCGACGAAACAGGCCGCATCAGCGTGTTTACCGGCAAGGCGGAACTCGGCACCGGCATTCGCACTGCATTCATGCAGATCGCCGCCGAACAGTTCGGCGTGATGCCCGAACACATCACGCTCGTGACCGCGGACACTAACTCGACACCGGATGAGGGCTACACCGCGGGCAGCCATTCGACGGCCGACAGCGGCACCGCAATCGCCAACGCCACGGCTCAGGTACGGGCGCTCCTGCTCGAGGCAGCGGCCGCTCGATTGAACGTGGACGTTGCCGCGTTGACGACCCACAACGGCGAAATCGTCGCCACCGATGGCCGTCGTCTCACATTCGGCGAAGCTGTCAGCGGCGTCAATCTGCATCGCAATGCCCAGCCCGGCGTGCCGACCAAAGATCCCAGTACATATAAGGTGATTGGTCAGTCGTTTCATCGTGTCGATATTCCGGGCAAGGTAACCGGCGCTCCGCGCTATGTGCAGGATATGAAGCTGCCCGGCATGGTGCACGCGCGTGTGGTGCGGCCGCCGTCGTACGGTGCGACGTTGAAGCCGGTAGATGTGACGTCGGTACGGTCGATGCCAGGTGTGATCGCCGTCGTGCAGGACGGCAGTTATCTCGCGGTCGTGGCCGACGATGAATGGCGCGCCATCACCGCCATGCGCGCGCTGACAGAGCTCGCGCAATGGCAAAGCGGGCCGCCGCTACCGGCACAGGCGACGATTCACGAGACGCTGGAGAAACTGCCCGCGCAGGAAATCTCGGTTGCCAACACGCAGGGCGCGGCGCCGCCCGCAGCGCAGACACTGCACGCGCGCTTTACCAAACCGTATCTGACGCACGGTTCGATCGGTCCGTCGTGCGCCGTGGCGTGGCTCAACGATGGACAGATGACGGTCTGGACTCACACGCAAGGCGTCTTCCCGATGCGCAAGGGGCTGGCCGAGATGCTGTCGATGCCGCCTGAGCGCGTGCGCTGCATCCATGTCGAAGGCTCCGGCTGCTACGGACACAACGGTGCCGACGATGTCGCCGCCGACGCCGCGCTGATCGCGCGCGCCGTGCCGGGCAAACCGGTGCGCGTGCAATGGATGCGCGAGCAGGAACACACGTGGGAGCCGTTCGGACCGGCGATGTCGAGCAACATTTCTGCGTCGCTGGATGCGAACGGGCAGATCGTCGACTGGAAGTACGAACTCTGGAGCAACACGCATAACAACCGCATCGAAAATGCCGGGCGCTTCATGCCGACATGGTCCCTTTCGAAACCCTTCACGCCCGCACCACCGAAGCCGATTCCGATGCCGGAAGGCGGTGGCGACCGCAACAGCATTCCGTTGTATCGCGTGCCCAACCTGTACGTGCAGCATCATTTTTTGCCCGACATGCCGATCCGTGTGTCGGCGATGCGCTCGCTCGGCGCGTATCACAACATCTTTTCGATCGAAAGCTTCATCGACGAACTCGCGCTTGCTGCGCATACCGACCCGGTCGCGTTTCGGCTGAAGCATCTGGACGATCCGCGCGCGCATGCCGTGATCGAGCGCGCGGCGCAACGTTTCGGCTGGCCGCATCTCGCACACTCGGGCGCACCGTCGCGTGGCGTCGGTTTCGCCTTCGCGAAGTACAAGAACCTGATGGCCTACTGTGCACTGGCCATCGAAATCTCGATCGAACGCGAGACCGGTTACGTGACGATAGAACGCGTCGCGAGCGCGCTCGATTGCGGACAGATCGTGAATCCCGACGGCGTGCGCAATCAGATCGAAGGCGGCATCCTGCAATCGGCCAGCTGGACGCTGTTCGAAGCCACGACCTTCAACGAGCACAACATCACGAGTTTCGACTGGAGCGCCTATCCGATCCTGCGCTTTTCTTCCGTGCCGAAAGTGCTCGATGTCGATCTGATCGACCGGCCGGGCACGCCGTTTCTCGGCGTTGGCGAAGCATCGCAAGGGCCGATGTCGGCGGCACTCGCGAATGCGATTGCCAACGCGACCGGAAAGCGCTTCAGGGATTTGCCTTTATCGCCGGAAAAGTTGCGCGCGGCGTTGCGGGTCTAATACCGGCGTCTTCTTCAAACCAGAGCAATACGCGACGAGCTCGCGCAACCCAAAGAGGCGTTGCGCGAGGCTTTTCAAGCCACCGCTCAGAACACCGTGTGAATACCCACGCGGAACACGGTCTGGCTATTGCTGCTCGAACCGGGACCGGTATCCGTGATGCCGCTGATTTCCGCCGAAGCGCCTTCATTGGCGATCTGATAGATCGAACTCACGTAGACCGTCGTACGTTTCGAGAGGATATAGAACAGTGTTGCGCCGACCTGATTGGCGTGATTGTTGTCGAGAAACGTATTGCCTTTCAGGTACATGTACTCGCCACTCAACATCCAGGTCGGTGTGAATTGCCAGCGCACGCCCCCTGACATTTCAGCCGCGGCAGCACCGTTACCCATGTTGTGTACGGTCGTGATCAGTCCGTGCAGCGTGATGTTGTCGAACGTGTACAAGGCGCCCACACCCCAGTTGCGTACGCTCACCTGCGGGCCGCCCGTGACCACATACTTCACATCGGTATAGGCCGCACCGAGCTTCAGATTGCCCACCAGGTAGTCAAGCCCGAAGCTCGATGAATTGCCCGTGCCGACCGACCCCGCCACATTACCGAAGCCATACATGGCGCCGACCGTCAAACCGCCCAACGACGGGCTCAGATACTTGACCGTGTTGGCGATCGCCGTGCCCTCGCTGCGATCCCAGTCGAGTTCGCCGGTGGGATTGTTCGGAATGCCGAGACGCTGGAACGGGCCCGCCGGAAAGCCGAAGAAGAAGCCGCCGTCGTCGGCCGTATCGATACCCGACGCCCACAGCGACATCGCCATGAAGTCGTACTGGCTACCCATCGTGAACGTTCCATAGCGGTCGTCCTGCAAGCCGATATACGACGTCTTCGAGAACAATTGCTGACCGGGTGTGATGCTGCCCGTGTTGACCGAGAACTGGTCGGTCAACTGAAAGATCGCCCTGAGTCCGCCGCCCAGATCCTCGATACCCTTGATGCCCCACAGGTTCGGCGTGAACACACCGTCATTGGCCTTGACGAGGCCATGCCCGTGCTCGTTGCTGATATAGCTGACGCCGTTGTCCATCAGGCCAAACAGCGTGACACTACTTTGCGCATACGCGGCACCGGTAAAGGTCAAACCCAGTGCTGCGAAAAGCCCCAACAGTCCTGCTCGCATCCTGCTATCTCCTCGTGTTTTTTTGATGCAACTGCGCCGAACAAACCTGTGTCAGACGGTGTTCGCAAGCTGGCATCCCTACCGCTCGCCACCACCACCCACGCTAGACGCGCGCCGTCCCCGTCGGCCGGCATCGCTCCGCACCGCTCGCTTGACGTTCCTTTATACGGAACGTCGTTCCTGTTTGCGAGCGGTGGTATTTGGCAATCTCCATTGATCTGTGTCAAGAAATATTCAGCCAGGGTAAGCCCTGAGAGCGTTTCCAGCGGCCCTTCCATTTTCGAGTCAGAGCCATGCGCCGCGCGGTTGTGGGAGGCCTTTCGTCAATTCGCCAGGCCGCCGTGGAGCGAATATCATTTGGCATGCCGCAACACTTTCGTCTTCGTGAGCAGTCACGTCCGCTACTGGACAGATCCTGTCAAAAACTGCACAATGTTCCCTTATACGGAACGATGTTCCATTCAATAACTTTTGAGGTAAAGTCTATGGCAACGAATGCATCTGAGGCGTCGCGTCCGAAAGAAGCGGCGGTTGAAAGTCCTGCAGAGGGGCGGCTGTCATCGGTCACCGCGGCGGTCCGCGTGCTCAAGGCATTTTCGGAGGAAGAGCCGGAAATCGGTATCAGCACGCTCGCCAAGCGGCTGAAACTCGCCAAGAGCACCGCGCACCGGCTTGCCACGACATTGCTTGCCGAGGGGCTGTTAGAGCAGAACCTGGAGAATGGCCGTTATCGGCTGGGGATCGAACTGTTCGCGCTCGGCGCGCTCGTGCGCCGGCGGCTCACCGTGTCCACCCAGGCGCTGCCGTTCCTTCACGAATTAAGAGAGAAGACCGATGAGACTGTTCACCTCGCCATCCTCGACGGCACCAGCATCATTTATCTGTTCAACCTCGAGAGCAATCAGGCCATCCGGGTGCGGTCATACATCGGGGTGCGCAAGCCCGCTTTCTGCACGTCCGAAGGTCTCGTCCTGCTCGCGCATAGCGCGCCCGACGTGGTCGGCCGGGTCATCAAGGAAGGTCTCGTGGCGCGCACGCTGAACACCAATACGAGTTCGGCCGCCCTGCTCAAGGTGCTCGAACAGGTTCGCGTCGAAGGCTTTTCGATGGACGACGAAGAGTCGGAAGCCGGTATGCGTGGCATTGCCGCGCCCGTTCGCGATCTGACCGGACAGGTTGTAGCCGCCATCAGCGTCGGCGGTCCGACTCAACGTCTCACCAAAAAAGCATTGCGCGGATTCACTCCGCTATTGATCAACGCCGCCGAAGGTATCTCGACCCGACTGGGATACCGGCGCCCATAAATCTTGTTTCCTGCCCGGAAGGGGAATAGTGGATCCATGTCTGAACTGACTCATTGCATTACCCTGGAAGGGGGCGACGTCACATTTTCTTGCCCGCCCGACGACACCATTCTCCGATCCGCGCTGCGCGCAGGCATTGCCTTTCCCTATGAATGCAATGTGGGCGCCTGCGGCAACTGCAAGTTCCAGCTCGTCGACGGCGAGCTTCAGCAACGCTGGGCCGAAGCACCGGCCTGGAGCGACAAGGACCGCGAACGCGGCCGTTTTCTGGGCTGCCAGTCGGTGCCTGGCTCCGCCTGCACGATCAAGGTCAGGCCTTCGGCGCTCTACGCGCCCGTGCATCGGCCGCGCCGCGTGGCGGCGACCTTGACGCAAAGCCGGCCCATTACGCACGACATTCACGAATTCCACTTTTCGCTCGACGAACCGCTGCCGTTCGAACCCGGCCAGTACGCACTGCTGACGTTGCCCGGCGTGACCGGCGTGCGCGCGTATTCGATGAGCAATGTCGCTGAAGCGCCGGCCTTGACCCTGCAGTTCCAGGTGCGTCGCGTGCCGGGCGGAAAAGGTACCGCCGCGCTCTTCGAGGGTTTGCAGCCCGGCATGCGTATCGAGATCGACGGCCCCTATGGCCGCGCCTATCTGCGGCGTGATGCGCAGCGCGACATTGTGTGCATTGCCGGCGGTTCAGGTCTTGCACCGATGATTTCGATCGCCCGTGGTTTTGCTTTCGACCCCAATCTTCAGGACACCAAACTGCACTTCCTGTATGGCGCCCGCACCAGCAAGGACATCTGCGGCCGCGACATGCTCGAAGTTCTGCCCGGTTTCGGCGAACGAATCCAGTTTCATGCGGTGGTCTCGACGCCCGAACCAGGCGATGCTGACGCTACTGCCAGCCACACCGGCTTCGTGCATGAACTGGCCGACACATTGCTCGGCGACAGCCTTCGCGACATGGAGATCTATTTCGCAGGACCGCCGGCAATGGGCGAGGCCATCCAGCGCATGTTGCTTGCCCGGAAGATTTCCTTCGATCGCGTGCATTTCGATCAGTTTTATTGAACCCACTGCGCAACGGCGACGCGCGCCGTCGGTCGCGCGCGCTGCGCAGGCCTCAGGAGCGACCACGTGTCAAAGCTTAAACTCACCTTCGGCTGCTGGAACTACGACCGCACTCGCGGGCTGATGGACGGATCTGTCCAACCCGACGGCATCGATCTGAACTATCTGAACATGCCGGTCGAAGAGACCTTCTTCCGGATGCTGCGCAACCGTGAATTCGATGCGGCGGAAATGTCGCTGTCGTCGTACACCATGTCGTGCTTCAAGGATCCGCAGCCGTTCATTGCCATCCCGGTGTTTCCCTCGCGCTTTTTCCGGCACTCGTGCATCTATGTCAACGCGAACTCTGGCATCAAGAGTCCTAAGGACCTGATTGGAAAGCGCATCGGCAACCCTGAATACCAGATGACGGCGCCGGTCTGGATCCGCGGCATTCTGTCCGACCATTACGGCGTGCCGGTCGACAGCGTCACCTACTTCACCGGTGGCGAAGAAGAACCGAACCGTTCGGAAAAGCTCAAGCTCGACTTGCCGGACAACATCCGCGTGGAACGGATCGGCCCGGACAAGACCTTGTCGCAAATGCTCTACGACGGCGAAATCGACGCGCTCTACACGGCGCGTATGCCCTCTTCGTACCGGAAGGGCGACGGCAAGGTGACGCGGCTGTTCGAAAATTACGTCGATGTCGAGCGCGAGTACTTCAAGGAAACGGGGCTCTTCCCGATCATGCACACGGTCGTCGTGCGCCGCGAGATTTACGAGGCGAACCGCTGGGTCGCACAATCGCTTTACAAGGCGCTCGTAGAATCGCAACGCCGAACCTACGAAGACCTCAACGAGACTGCTGCCCTAAAGGCAATGCTGCCGTGGCTGAACTCGCACGTCGAGGAAGTCCGCAAGGAGATGGGCGACGACTTCTGGCCGTACGGCTTGCAGAAGAATCGCGCGAATCTGGAAGTGTTCCTGCGCTATTCGTACGAGCAAGGTCTCTCCAGAAAACTCCTGACGCCGGAAGACCTGTTCGCACCCGAGACGTTCGAGTCGTTCAAGATCTGACGCGTATGTAGCAAAACGCGCGGCACGGAGAGAATTCACCGTGCCGCGCGAACATCTGTACTGCTCTTCTGTTCTGCCTAGCGCACGGGCTCCTGAACCCCCGCTTCGTCATTAGGTACAGGTGCATACGCCGCGTAGACGTCCCGCCGCTCGGGATAAACGTACGGCCCAAGGCGGCAAATCGACACGATCGATACGGCAGTCAGCCCGACAAAAGCCCACAGCGCGACGTGGTACGAATGCAGCAGGTCGTAGCACAGACCGGTCAGGAAGATCATGATGCCGGCGCCCCATCCCCAACACGCCCAGATACCGCCGCAGACGCGCCCAAACAGTCTCAGGTCGAAATAGCGGCTGACGATGAAGGTGATGATGTCGGCTTCGGCACCGATGCTCACGCCGATCAAACCGGCCGCCACCATCGCCGAAGTCCCCGTAGCGCCGTTCGCCAGAATCAGCACACCGATCATGGTGATCGAGAACGACACCGCAGCCACATACGGCGCATGCACGCGGTCCATCAGATACCCGGCCAGCAAGCGCCCGACCGCAGACGACAGGCCGGCGATCGATAGCATGCTGGTTGCGACACGAATCGTCGCGCCGCGGTCCATCATCATCGGCACCAGTTGCGATAGCAGCGCGAGCATCACCCCCGACATGCAGAAGATGGCCAAGCCCAGCTGACGAAAACTGCGGCTCGTCCGCGCGATCTGCGAAAGCTTCGGCAGGTCCGCATTGTTCTTTCGGGTACGCGGCGTGAGCTGCGAGTCACGGGGCATCTTCACGAGAAAGTACAGCGCGGGTAGAGAGAACGCGGCAACCGCAACCGCGACGCCGAGATAGCCGACACGCCAGCCGAAATTTCGCAGCAGATAGCCTGCGTACTGCGGCATCAGTGCGCCGCCCACTGCAGTGCCGCCGACCGTCAAGCCGAGAGCAAGGCCGCGATGACGGTCAAAACGCGCGCAGACGACCTTCGCGTAAGGCAATGCATTGCTGCCGGGCGCGAAGAAACCGACCAGCACGAACGCGAGGCAGAACAGCGGCACCGATGGCGGCATCACGCTGACGAGCGCGATCGAAAGTGCGAACAACGTCAGGAACAGCAGCGTGGGTTTGCGCACACCCCAGCGGTCGACCAGCGAGCCGAGCACGATCGTGCCCGGCCCCATCGCGAATTCGAAAATGGTCAGGCCGAGCGATACCTCCGATCGTCCCCAGTGATTCTGTGCGGCGATGGCACGGATGAAGGTGCCAAACATGAACGCCGATATCACCCCGGCGCCCACCGAGAGGCAGATGGCGCCGCCTACGACGGTCCACCATCGATTCAATTCTTTACTGTTCAAGTCTCACTCCACAATTATTCGCCGACGCCCAGCGCGTCCAGCAAATCGTCGAGATAGCCGGTGTCGTTCACCAGCATCATCGTCGTACACAAAGGCCGCAACGTGTCCGAGGTCCGCGAGTCTGTCGACGCGGTACCGAGACGCCGGCGGATCAGCCCTGAGATCGTGACAGACCGGCCGCGGTAAGCACGCGCGGCCAGCACACCTGCAGTCGGATCATCCCCTTCGTCGCCGACGATGAGGACAAGGTCCACGGGGGCCGCCCACTGCGCAAGGCGCTCGGCCGCTGTCGAGCCGAAGCCGAAGCCCGAGCCTGAGCCAGGCTCGGCGAACGCATGAAGCTCCGCCGGCCCCGAAACGCGCATATGCGCCGACGGCGCCCGCGAGCGGCACAAGGCCATCTCCGGGTCTGCCTCGTTCAGGAAGATTACCCGAGCCGTGCGGGGCGACGCATTCGCTGCCCGTATCCGGAAGCGCGCTTCCGGCCAGCCGGAGGAAGAGGATCGCGCCTGAGCGCGCCTGGATTCGGATTCGCCTGTTTGCATCAGTGGACGCTTTTGCCGTTTGTCCGGAATCAGACCGTGGTATGGGACTTGCCCGGTTCGGCGCGCAGTGCGTCTTTCGCGCCTTCCTTGAACGGAACATCGCGTGCGAGCACCGTGGCAACCGAACGGATGCTCTGCGCCGCGGCGTCACGGCCCGGCGGCAATTGCCCTTGTTCGGCCAGTGCACGGGCGGCTTTCATCAAGCGGTTGCGAACCATGATGATGCCGTTGTCGGTCGATACGAGGTTTTCTCGGGTGCGGTCCTGGATCGCTCCCATGCTTTCCTGCAGCGACGCATCCTGCATGCCAATGCCTTCCACACCACTATATGTATGACCCGCCTTCTGCGCCGCGCGGTCCATCAGGTAATCGTTGTCCTTGTTCTGCAGCGGACGATAGGTACCCGGCACGTATTTGACGTGAATGCCGTGGCCTTCCTTCATTGCCTGGATTTCCCCCTGCGTCAGGTCGCGCGTCGGGTGGTAATCAAAGCTCCAGGCCCAGCAATGTTCGTCGTCGATCGGCACCCAGAAATGCCCGTGCACCGGATGGTCGCCGCGCGGCGGCACCAGTGTGAAGCAAGGCATCACCCACGGTGTAATGCGCCAGTAGTACTGCTCGTTCTCCGCATTGCGGCGCGCACCGATGAAAAGGCCGCCCTCTGTGTCGACAACCTCGAACACCGGGCTCAGGTCGCTGAGGTTGTACTGATTACCTTTTGCCCCTTTAAACAAGGGGTCGTGATGCAGGCTGGCGCTGTGCAGAAACGAGACGTGGCTCGAGTCGACGCCGCCTTCGAGCGCCTGCAGCCAGTTGGTTTCCTGAAAGCGCTTGGTAATGAAGCTGCGACCGAGCGGCAACGTCGCAAACTCGAATTCCGGCGGGGGCGGCTGATCTTCCGGCGGACCCATATACACCCAGACAATGCCGCCGCGCTCGATCAGCGGATACGACTTGAGTTTGATGCGGTTGCAAAAGCCGCTTTCAGCCGGCTCCGACGGTACTTCCATACACTGGCCGTTCACGTCGTACTTCCAGCCGTGGTACGGACAGCGAATGCCGCCCTCCTCGTTGCGCCCAAACCAGAGTGATACGCCACGGTGCGCACAGAACTCGTCGATCAGGCCGAGACGTCCTTCGGAATCGCGAAACGCCAGCATCCGCTCCGACAGCAACTGCAGTTTGACCGGCGCCCCACCCGCTTCCGCAACTTCCTCGGCCAGCAGCGCCGGCAACCAGTAACGGCGGAACAACTCGCCCATCGGCGTGCCATTACCCGTTTGCGTCAGCAGATCGTTTTGTTCTTTCCTCAACATGTTTTGCCCTTGCGTTCTTGATAGCAATTCTTCCGTCCGGCGCCGTGCCAGGAGGACCTCAAATTTCACATGTTCCATATATAGGAACAGTGTTCTTTTCAATAGAACAAAGTTATCATCCGCTCGAATCCTTTGTCAAACGGAGATTTCCGATGCCGCAGTCGTGTACCCGCATGGGGCTTTGTAAAGTTTCAGATGTCAGTTCCGGGAAGGCCATCAAGATCGAGAAGCAAGGCCTGACGCTCGCCGTGTTCAATGTCGCCGGTGACTATCTGGTCACGGACGACGCCTGTACACATGGCCCAGGTTCACTGTCGGAGGGGTGTATCGATGGGGAAGTCGTGGAATGCGACTTCCACAATGGCGCCTTCAATATCCGCACGGGTGAAGTAGTGGCGCCGCCATGCATGATCCCGCTAAAGACGTACAAGACCTATGTGGAAAACGATGAGGTTGGAATCGAACTGGTGGAGTCCGAGTAAATGAGCCGCCCCAAAATTGCCATCGCACTAGGCGACCCCGCCGGGATTGGCCCGGAAATCGCGCTCAAAGCGGCGCTTGACCCACGCGTTCTGGAAATCTGCGAACCGATCCTCGTGGGCGATGCTCAGGCACTCGCCTATCACGCGAAGGCCAGCCAGATCGATGCTCACATTCATTCGGTTCAGTCGGCGAAGCAGCCGGCGATTACCGGTCCCTCGGATGTCACGCTCATGGCGCTCGACCACTTCTCGGCCGAACCGCTGCGTGTCGGCAAGATCGCGGCGGCGCATGGACGCTCGGCTATCGAGTCGGCACGCGTCGCCATCGAAGCCGCCATGGCGGGCGACGTCCGCGCCGTGGTCGCCTGCCCGCAGACCGAGTACGCCATCAAGGAGGCGGGCATCGAGTTCGACGGTTATCCGTCGTTTGTCGCGCGTTGCACGGGCACGCCCGTCGACGACGCCTATCTGATGTTGTGCTTCGATTCCACGCGCATCGTGCATACGACGCTGCACGTGAGTCTGCGCCACGCCCTCGATCTGATTACCGAGGCACGTGTCCTGAGCGTGATCACGGCAACGCATGCGGTGCTCGCACGCCACGGCAAGCCCGTGCGGATCGCTGTCGCGGGTCTTAATCCGCACGCCAGCGAAAGCGGCATGTTTGGCGACGATGAGGCTCGCATCATCGAGCCCGCGCTGAAAGCGGCACGCGAGCGCGGGCTCGATGTCGACGGTCCATTCGGCGCCGATACGATGTTCAAGAAGTCCGGCTACGACGCGTTCATCGTGATGTACCACGATCAAGGGCATATCGCCGCCAAGCTGCTGGCTACCAACCGGACGGCAGGCATGACGATCGGCACGCCCATCCTGTTTTCCTCGGTGGCGCACGGTAGCGCGCTGGATATCGCCGGCCTCAATCAGGCAAGCCCGGAAGCCGTCGTAGAAGCGGTACACCGCCTCGTGCACGCCTCGCCGGATCAGGTCTGAACGTTGGGTACGAGACCGGCTTTATTGTCGTGACGGCGCGCGCAAGACGCTGCTAACAAAAAGAAGTTCCTTTCCACAGGTCGCTGTGCAGGAGACACCCATGAGCCGCCTGAGCCTGAATGCGAAACTATGGTCGGTCCTCGTCATCATGTGGATCGGGCTACTGTTGCTAGCCTGCTCCACGGCGTGGGAATCGCGCCAGAGGATGCTCGACGATCGCAAGAGCGCCATCGAGAACATCGTTGAAGCAGCAACCGGTGTAGTCGACGATCTCGCCGCTCAGGCGGCGACGCATGCAATCAGTGAGGATGAGGCAAAGAAGCAGGCGCTGGCCCGCCTGCAGTCGATGCGTTACGGCAAGGACGGATTCGTGATGGTCACCGACTCGCATCCCGTCGTGCTCATGCACCCCACCCTGCCTGATTTACGCAACAAGGATGTCAGCGCGTTCAAGGGACCAAACGGCACGCTGGTCTTCGTCAATATGGTGCAGACGGCGCAGGCGCATGGGCAAGGCTACGTCGAGTATCTGGGGCGTATCCAGAAGGCCTCAGGCTACGTCGCCGCGAACAAGCTCACCTTTGTCAAACGGTTCAAACCATGGGACTGGTATATCGAATCGGGTCTCTATCTGAACGACATCGACGACCTGTTTCATGCCATGTTGCTGCAATACCTGCTGATCGTTCTCACGATTGGCGCGCTGGTCTCGGCGGCGATGCTGCTCATCAGCCGCAACGTGCGGCGCAGCCTGGGTGGCGAGCCATCCTACGCCGCTGAAATCGCCAACCGGATTGCCAATAACGATCTGACCGCCGTAGTCGATACCGCGCCGGGTGACCGCTCGAGCATGCTGTTTTCAATGAAGCTCATGCAGGACCACCTCACGCGAACCATCGGCACGATTAAAAATTCTGCCGACTCGATTGCCACTGCCTCGCAGCAGATAGCGGCAGGCAACCTCGACCTCTCGCAGCGGACCGAAGAACAGGCCGCGTCGCTCCAGGAAACTGCCACGAGTATGGAAGAACTGACGAGCACGGTTCATCACAACACGGAAAATGCCCTGCAAGCGAGCGCGCTGGCCAATAGCGCCTCTGATACCGCGCAGCGTGGCGGGGCAGTCGTGGGACGCGTCGTCGAGACGATGCACGGGATCTCCAGCAGCTCCGCCAGAGTGGCCGACATTATCAACGTCATCGAAGGCATCGCGTTCCAGACCAATATCCTCGCGCTCAACGCAGCGGTCGAGGCAGCGCGAGCCGGCGAGCAAGGCCGCGGCTTCGCTGTGGTTGCCAGCGAGGTACGCAATCTCGCGCAACGCAGCGCGACCGCCGCCAAGGAAATCAAGGCGCTTATCGGCGAGTCAGTGGATCGGGTACAAGCCGGCGCCAGGCTGGTCGAAGAGGCCGGCAATACGATCGAAGAAATCGTCCATGCCGTGAAGCGCGTGACCGAGATCATGAGCGCAATCTCGTCGGCATCGCAAGAACAGAGCACTGGCATCGAGCAGGTCAACCGGGCGGTCACGCAAATGGACCAGGTAACCCAGCAGAACGCTGCGCTCGTCGAAGAGGCCTCGGCGGCGGCGCAGTCGATGGCCGATCAGGCTCAGGAACTGCGTCACGCTGTGGCGGGCTTCAAGGTCGGCAATCTCGACCCGGCGCGTACTACCGGCGCCGGAACCGCGCACCTGGCATCCCCACTGCCCTCGTTTGGGCCATCCTGACCCCATCAAATCCCCCGTTAAGCGGGCGTCGCGCTGCGATTTCACATGATCCGGCAACGCGTCTAAAAACACTCCCATATTTACCAACCGGTTAATAAGGCGCAGAATAGCGCATGAAATTGGGGTTTATATCAGGAGGCGGCAGATGGAATTGTCCGGCAACCAGTTGATGGCGGCGCCGAGAAGCGCCGTATGGGAAGCGCTTCTCGACCCCGCGGTCCTGCAGCGCTGCATCCCCGGATGCGAGGACGTCGCCCGGGTTTCGGATGAAGAAACGCACGTGCGGATTCTGGTCAAGCTGGGTCCGGTGCGCGCCAGGTTTACCGGCAAGATGTTCATGTCCGAGGTCGATCCGGCCAGGCATTGCAAGCTTTCGTTCGAAGGCGTGGGCGGTGGCGCGGGGTCGGCCAAGGGCTCTTCGAACGTCGAGTTGTCGGATGAGGCCGGTGGCACGCGGCTGACCTACTCGGTGGCAGCGTCCGTCGGCGGGAAGCTGGGACAGATCGGCGGGCGGTTGATCGATTCGTCCGCGAAAAAAATGGCCGACGAGTTCTTCGCCGGCCTGCAACGGCAACTCAGCGGAGGCGCGATTGCCGATGATGCCCCGCTTGTCGCCGAAGCCGCGGCTCGCCCGACGAACGCGCCCCCCTCGCCGGAACGCCGGCCCAACACCTCGCCGTCGTCGCTATGGCCTGAAGGGCGATTCGCGCCCGAACTGGCGCGGGCCGGATGGTTTGCGCTCGGTGTGCTCACAACGCTTCTCCTGACGCATCTTGCGTAAAGGCAGACTCGCTCATGAAAGCAGCCGCGTTTGACTATGTACGCCCTCGGGAAATAGCCCAGGTTTTTGCACTGCTCGAAGAGTACGGCGATGAGGCCCGGATCATTGCCGGCGGGCAGACGCTGCTGGCAACGCTCAACATGCGCTTGTCCGAACCTCAGCTATTGATCGATATCGGCGCCCTCGACGCACTGCGCGGCATCAGCGTTTCCGGCGATCACTTGCGGATCGGCACGCTTGTCACTCATGCGCAAATCGAAGACTCGGATCTCGTGCGGCGCCACGCGCCGCTGCTCTCGGAAGTTGCGCCGCACGTTGCTCACCGGGCGATCCGCAACCTCGGGACGTTCGGCGGTTCGATCGCATTCGCTGACCCCGCCGCCGAGTGGCCCACCTGTCTGGTCGCGCTGCGTGGCTGGGTGATCGTTTCCGGCGCCACTGGCGAGCGGCGGATCCACGCCGACGACTTCTTCCTCGACCTGTACACCACCGCCTTGCAGCCAGGCGAGGTCATCCTTGCCTGCGAAGTGCCCGTGGCGACTGCGGCATCGAATCATCAGTTTGACGAACTGGTCCGGCGTCATGGCGATTACGCCATCGTCGGCGCAGCGGTCACGGGCGGCATGACGGCCAACGGGCTGATTGAAAATCCACGGGTGGTCTTTCTGGGCACTGGCAATGTCCCCGAAAGAGCTCATGCCGTGGAGGCTTTGCTGGAAACGACCGCTTTGACCCGCAACACGGCGTCGCAATTCGCCGACGCGCTCGACATCGATCCGGCCGCCGATCTCTACCACTCCGCGCAAACCAAGCTGCATTTGTCCCGCGTGGTCCTGAAACGTCTGCTGCACAAGTTCGCCGAGGCCCGCATCGAAGTTCGGCACGAAGGAGACCAACATGCCTGAGCGCATGACTATCCGGCTTGAAGTGAACGGCCGCGCGGTTAGCTGCGAGGTCGAACCGCGTACGCACCTGATCGACTTTCTCAGGGACTCGCTGCAGATCAAAGGCGCGCGGGTCGGCTGCGAGCATGGTGTATGCGGGGCCTGCACGGTCCGGCTCGACGGCAGGATGGTGCGCGGCTGTCTGCTGCTCGCGGTACAGGCGCAGAACGCGCGCGTCGAAACGATCGAAGGCGCCAGCGACCGCGGTGACCTCGCCGAGCTACAGGCTGCGTTCCATGCGAGAAATGCCTTGCAGTGCGGCTTCTGCACAGCGGGCATGCTGATCGCCGCGGCCGAACTGATCGAACAGAAACCGCACGCCAATCGCGACGAGATCCGCAAATTCATGTCCGGCAATTACTGCCGCTGTACGGGATACCAGGCAATCGTCGACGCCATCGCGGACGTTCTCGAAGCCCGCCTGCAGCGCACCGCGGCACAGGTGCCATCATGCTGAGAAAACGCCAGCAGAACGACATCGGGCTTGATGAACGCCGCTATATCGGCAGCGCAGTCGCCCGGCCGAATGCACGCCGGCTGCTGCAGGGACGCGGCACCTACGTGGATGACATCGCGCTGCCGCGCATGGCGCATGTGGTCTACTGGCGCAGCCCCGTCGCTCATGCGCGTATCACCGCCTTCGATAGCAGCTTCGCGCGCATGATGCCGGGCATCATCGGCATCTATCAGGCGAGCGATCTGGAAGGCGTGTGCAAGCCGTGGGTGGCCACCTTGTCGCACCTCGCGGGGATGAAGTCGGCGGTCCAGTACCCGCTCGCACCGGGCCATCTTTGCTGGCAAGGCGAGCCGGTCTACGCGGTGGTGGCCGAATCGCGCCGTGAAGCGGAAGATGCCATGCCGTACCTGCAGGTGGAATGGGAGGAGCTGCCGGTCGTGGCAGACATGGAGCACGCCCTCGATGCCGATGCTCCCGTGATTCATCCGGAGCTTGGCGACAATCTCTGCTTCACCCGCACCATCGACACGGGCAATGTGAGCGCGGCCTTCGCAAGCGCAGACCTGGTTGTAGAGGAAACCTACCATTTCGGCCGTCATACCGGCGTCACGATGGAAACGCGCTCGGTGCTCGCGGACTTCAATGCCGCGGACAACACCCTGACCGTATATCACTCGCACCAGGCACCGCACATGATGCAGGATCTTTACTCCCGGCACCTGGATTTGCCGGAGGGATCGGTGCGCGTTATCTGCAAGGACGTGGGAGGTTCTTTCGGCATCAAGGTCCATTCCTATCCCGACGACTTTGCGACAGTGGCATTAGCCAAAAGCCTGAGGCGGCCCGTCAAGTTCGTTGCGGACCGGTTGGAGTCCTTCGCCAGCGACATCCATGCGCGCGAGCATCGCGTTCACGCGCGGCTCGCCGCGATGGCCGACGGGCGCATCGTCGGCTTCGAAATCGACGATCTGAGCGGTGTCGGGCCCTACTCCGTGTATCCCAGGACCAGCGGCATCGAGGGAAACCAGGTGCTCAATATCACCGGCGGGCCGTATCAGCACGAACATTACCGTGCAGTCCTGCGCGTCGTCTTTCAGAACAAGTCACCGATGAGCCAGTACCGCGGGGTCGGCCACCCCATCGCGTGTGCGGTGACCGAAGGCATCGTCGATCTTGCGGCCCAGCGGCTCGGTATCGATCCGCTGGCGTTGCGGCGCATGAACGTCATGCGCGACGACAGCTATCCGCGCACCGCCGCTTCGGGCATCAAGCTCGAGGGTCTGTCACACGAGGCATGTCTGGATGAGATCGAGGAGATGATCGATTACGGGCGGCTTCGCGAGGAACAGCACACGCTGCGTTCGCAAGGCGTATACCGGGGTATCGGCATCGCCAGCATGGTGGAGCTGACCAACCCCGGCGCGGCTTTCTACGGCGTCGGCGGAGCACGGATTGCCGCGCAGGACGGAGCAACGGTACGGCTGGATGCGGGGGGCGGAATTAGCGTGCTGGTCAGTGTGGGCGAACAGGGCCAGGGCACGGAAACCATCTTCGCGCAGATCGCGGCAGATACGCTGTCGATGCCCATCGGCTCCGTCCGGGTCGTCACCGGCGATACCGGCGTTACGCCCTATGGCGGTGGCACCTGGGCCTCCCGCGGCGCGGGCATCGGCGGCGAAGCGGTGCTGCAGGCTTCGATCGCACTCTGCGCACAGGTGATCGACTTTGCGGCCCGCCTCCATCAGCGCGAGCGCAGCGGCCTCACACTGGCAGACGGCGCTGTCGTGGACACCGCGACGGGCGAAACCGTTGCGCGCCTCGTCGACCTCGCTACCCAGGCATACTTCCGCCCGGACACCCTGCCGCCCGGCATTCATCCGGAACTGTCAGCGACGCGGCACTACGCCCAGCGCGACTATCCCTTTGTGTTCACTAACGGCGTGCACGTATCGCATGTCGAAGTGGACGTGGAAACCGGCATGGTCAAACTGCTCAAGCATTGGGTAGTGGAAGACTGCGGCAGAGTGCTCAATCCGATGCTGGCGGACGAGCAGATTCGCGGTGCCGTGGTGCAGGGAATTGGCGGCGTGCTGTTCGAGGAATGTCTTTACGACGCGGGCGGTTCGCTTCGCAACGGCAACATGGCCGACTATCTGGTCCCCATGGCCGCCGAGATGCCCGACATCGAGGTCGCGCACATCGAAACGCCTACCGCAACGTCACAGCTTGGTGCCAAGGGAGCAGGAGAAGCGGGCACGGCGGGCGCACCAGCGGCCGTCATGAACGCGATAAACGATGCACTCGCGCCGTTCAATGCCCGGCTTACGTCCCACCCGATCACGCCCGAAAAAATATTGATCGCACTGGGGACGGTAAGCGCTTCTAGGTAATGAAAATGTCGCCGGCGCCTTTCATGAACGCATGCACACGATCGCCGATGATCCGGTCGAGGTTCCGCGGAAAAGGCTGCCCATAGATGAACACGCGAATGCCAATATAGAAGATGCCGCCGTGCAGTCCCCACAGATGCTCGAGTTCGGCATCGTCGAGCTTTCGAGAGGAGGGCCGGCCGAGATGGACGCGCGTCTCGCGAATGATGAGCGGGAACAGTCGACGCTTGAGCAAGGCCAGATACTTCCTGGGGATGTAGCTGTCGTTCATGCCCGACAACAGCAGGATGCGGACCCAATCGCGCGTCAGGATGGTGCGGGCATAGTCGATATAGAAACGCGTCAGGCGTTGCTCCAGCGGCACCTCGGCGTCGACCACCCACTGCTCCCATTCGCGCTTCCATCTGCCTAGATAAACTTCCTCATAGACCCGTTCGATTAACGCCTGCTTGGTCGGGAAGTAATGGTAAAGAAGAGGATGCGTGATGCCGATCTCTTTGGCGAGGTCGCGCATCTGCCCTCCCAGTCCCTGCTCCGAGAAGAACTGCACCGCGCCTTCCACGATCTGCTGTTCGCGCGCCTCGGTGCTGAGGCGACGCCGTGGTTGTCCCGCTGCAGATCCGCTCACTTCTTCGCGGCTCCGCCCAGATACTCGGCAAGGAACGTGTCCATCGCCTCATAGAACTCGAACATGTTCTCTTCGTTGTGAAAACCGTGCCCTTCGTTTTCCTTGAGGATGTATTTGACATCCACACCACGGGCCCGCAATGCGTCGACGATCTGATCGCTCTCTGCCTGTTTGACTCGCGGATCGTTGGCGCCTTGCGCAACAAGAAGCGGCGTCACGATCCGGTCCACGAAGAACAGCGGCGACGCATTGTGCAGTGCCTGCTTGCCCTCTTCGGTCCGCGGGTCGCCGATCATCTCGTACAACATATCGAGCATCGGCTTCCAGTACGGAGGCATCGATTCGAGAAACGTGAAGAGATTCGATACCCCGACATAATCGACGGCCGCCACATATCGGTCCGGCGTAAACGTGACGCCCGCCAGCGTCGCATAGCCACCGTAACTGCCGCCGTAGATCGCGATACGCGCCGGATCGACGATCCCTTGTGACACGAGCCAGTCGACGCCGTCGTCGATATCGTTCTGCATCGCCCGGCCCCATTGCCCGAAACTGGCCTCCCAGAAAGCGCGTCCGTATCCCGTGGAACCGCGGAAATTGATCTGCAGCACCGCATAGCCGCGATTCGCAAGCAGTTGCGCTTCGGCATTGAAGCCCCACATGTCTCTCGCCCAGGGACCGCCGTGCGGATTGACGACCAGCGGCAAGCGCTCGGCGACATCCTGCCCCAGCTCGAATCCCGCGGGCAACGTCAGATATCCACTGAGTGGCAGGCCGTCGCGTGCCGTGAAGCGAATCGGCGACATCGGGACCATATCGGCTGGATCGAGCCACGGCATCATGTCCGCAAGCCTGGCTAGCTGTCGACGCGCGACATCGTAGATCCACACGGAGCCGGCCGACCGATCGCTTGTGGTACGCACGATCGCGCGCGACTCGTCGCGCGTGATACTCGCGATGCTAATTTCCTGATCCGGCAATTGCCGCTCAAGATCGGCCATGACGTCTCGCGCCCAGTCGTCGAAAAAGTGGCGATGAACCCGATCGTCGATGTATGACGCAGCTGTCAGCACGCGCCGATGTTCTGAATACGCGAGATCGCCCACATCGACATGCGCGGTTTCGAACAGCAACGCACCCTCTTCACCCGTCTGCGGATCGAACTCGAAAAATGCGGCTTTGTCGCGCCCCCGATTCGACAACACGTATAAGCGTTTGTCGTCGAAGGTAAAGAACAGCGGCGCAACAGTCTCGCGAAAGTCCGTCGTCAGAATGGCCCGGAAAGCCTCTGCCTCGGTGTCACGGTAAAGCAGCGTCTGGTTGACACCATCGGATGCGATCGCGGCGCGCAACCGCCCCTGGTGGTCAGTTAGCCAACCCATGACATTGCCGGGATTCTCGGCGATCGGTGTCAATTCGCCTGTTATGACGTCAACACGAAAGACGTCGAAGACCTGCGGATCGCGACGATTCATCTGGATCAGCACGTGCCGGTCGTCATCCCTCAGGTCATCGACAATGTCGGCCTTGACGCCATCGAACGGCGTCAGATCGCGCGGCTCGCCGCCGTCGATCGGCACCGACAGCACGTGGAAGTTCTCGTCTCCGCCAAAATCCTTGACGAACAGAATGTGGTCGTTGCCTTTCCATGCGTGGCCGGGCACGTCCCGTTCCGTCTCGCTGGTCAACGGACGCGGCTCGCCTATGGGATTGCCTTCAGCATCGATGCCCTGCACGAATACATTCTGGCGGCCGGCGTGTCGCGCAAGAAAGGACAGATGCTTTCCATCGGGAGCGATCGTGAACGAATGCTTGTCGGGTTTGCGAAAGAAGTCTCGCACCGTGTAGTGTCTGGCCGGGCCACGTTTGGCTGGGCCACCGTTACCGCTACCCTTTTGTCGATCGTCAGCAACCATGCGTGTCTCCATGAAAACTGCATTTGAACACGAGACGCGCCTTGATGCGCGCGTGACGGGCTCGTGGCCTGGAAGGATGCGCGTTCATTCTCGAGGTGCCGCTGCGCGCTCTATGGCAGCGATATCGATCTTCTTCATTTTCATCATCTCTTCCATCGCACGCCGTCCCGCATCACGATCACTGCCGCCGACAAGCTCGATTAGCCGCCTCGGCGTGATCTGCCACGAAAAGCCCCAGCGGTCCTTGCACCAGCCGCAAGGCGCTTCCTCTCCGCCATTGTCGACAATGGCATTCCAATACCGGTCGGTCTCTTCCTGGCTATCCGTGTAGATCATGAAACTGACCGCCTCGTTCGGCTTGAAATTGGAGCCGCCGTTCAGGCCAAGAAAGCGCTGGCCGAGCACGGTGAAGTCGACCATCAACTCCGCGCCTTGTCCAATGCCCGGTATGGGCGAGACATGACCCGCGTCGACATGGCTGTCCGGAAAGTGGGCGGCGTAAAACTCTGCCGCTTCGTGCGCTTTACCTTGATCGAACCACAAGCATGTTACGAGCTCAGTCATCGCAATCTCCTTTCAGAAACACGCAGCACGAACTGGTTTTGAGGGCAGCATCCTGACACTCACGCCAACGGAACAGTTGGCATGAGCGTCGATAATAGCCTGGGTGTACAGAGCGAAGTGCACGCGACCAAAGATCTCATCTGGAAGTCTCCATGCCGCCTGTTTCTACTCCCCCGTCAAACGCACTTCGCA
The DNA here is from genome assembly GCF_900141745.1 of Paraburkholderia phenazinium. Taxonomy (NCBI): domain Bacteria; kingdom Pseudomonadati; phylum Pseudomonadota; class Betaproteobacteria; order Burkholderiales; family Burkholderiaceae; genus Paraburkholderia; species Paraburkholderia phenazinium. The sequence goes on from NZ_FSRM01000001.1 coordinate 3,612,239, forward strand.
GGTACTCGCCCAGGAAGTCGACGAACGTGCGCAGCTTGGCAGACAGCCTGTTGCGTTCGAGGTAGATTGCGTGGATATCGGCGTTCGGGAGGGCCCATTCGACGAGCAGCGGCACCAGTTCTCCGCGTTCGATATGGCCGCTGATCTCCCACTGCGAGCGCGCAACGATACCGCGTCCATCGAGCGCCCACTGCAGCACGATGCTGCCGTCATTGCTCGACAGCGAACCATCGACTTTCACCGTCTCCGCACGCTTGCCCCGCGAGAAATGCCATGTTCCGTACGCCGAATCATTCTCGCGCAGCACAATGCACGAGTGGCGGGTCAGGTCGTGCGGCACGGAGGGCTGGCCATGCCGCTTCAGATACGCCGGCGATGCGCACACGATGCGCCGGTTCTTCAGCAACAGACGAGCGTTGATACGCGCGTCGGGGACCTCGCCGAACCGGATGCCGAGGTCGAAGCCTTCTTCCTGCAGACTCAGCGGCCGCTCAGTCAGTTGCAACTGGATCTTCATCGACGGAAAGCGCTCGACGAACTCCGATACCGCGGGTGCGATATGTGTCCGTCCGAAACCGAACGACGCATTCACTCGCAGCAGACCCGTAGGTTCGCCACGGCTACGCGTGACGAGATGCTCCAGTTCCGACAGGTCGTCGAGGATGCGCGAGCCGTTGGCGAGATAGAGCTCGCCTTCCGGCGTGAGGGAAAGACGCCGCGTTGTCCGGTTCATCAGCCGCACGCCAAGGCGCTGCTCCAGTTGCGCTAGCCGCTTGCTGACGGCGGGCGGCGTCACGCCTAGCTCGCGCGCCGCAGCCGCCAGGTTGCGGTTGCGCGCAACCAGCGCAAACAGATTCAGATCGGAAAAGCCATCCATCGCGTCACTCCCTGCCCAGGCTCATTCGTTCCTTAAAGTTACGACCGGATTGCTTTTGTGGAAACCCAATCGCCCATGGCATGAATTAGACTGCAAACAACTTCAGGAGACAACCATGTTCGAAGCGTTCTGCGACGCATCGACAACCGTCGACGGCGTCCGGATTCACGCGATCAAGGGCGGACGCGGCCCCGCGCTGCTGCTCTTGCACGGTCACCCGCAAACCCACGCGATCTGGCACAAAGTCGCGCCCACCCTGGCCGAGCACTTTACGGTGATCGCCGCCGATCTGCGCGGTTACGGCGACAGCGACAAACCCCAAGGCGCCGACGACCATGCCAACTACTCGAAGCGCCGCATGGCGCTCGACCAGGTCGAACTGATGCGCGCGCATGGATTCACGTCGTTTGCGGTCGTCGGTCATGATCGCGGTGGACGCGTCGCGGCACGGATGGCGATCGACCATCCGGATGTCGTGACGCAACTCGTAACACTCGACGTCGCGCCGACCGTCGCGATGTACGAACAGACCTCATTCGAATTTGCGCGCGCCTACTGGCACTGGTTCTTTCTCGTACGTCCCGCACCCTTCCCCGAAACGCTGATCCGCGCCGACCCCGACCTCTATCTGAAGCAGACCATGGGTGCCCGCAGCGCGGGGCTCAAGCCGTTCACGTCCGAGGCTTACGCCGCCTATCTGCGTTGCCTCTCCGATCCGGCCACCGCGCACGGGATCTGCGAAGACTACCGGGCCTCGATCACCATCGACCTCGAGCACGACCGCGCGGATCTTGCGGCAGGCAAGCGCATCGTCTCACCGTTCCTCGCGCTATGGGGCGCGGACGGCGCAGTCGGCAAGTGCTTCGATCCGCTGGCGGAATGGCGTCACTGGAATGCCGACGTCAGCGGCGAGGCGCTGCCTTGCGGTCACTACATTGCCGAAGAAGTGCCGGCGTTACTCCTCGAACGCGTGCTGGCATTTCTTCAGCGCTGATTCGCTCCTGATCCGTACGTTTGATCCTTACCAGTCGGGTTTCAATCATGTCCTCACAAACGCTTTACCGGAAACTGGTCGATTCGCATACCGTATCGATCATCGACGCGGAGCACGTTGTGCTCTACGCCGATCTGCACATCATGAACGAGTACACCAGCCCACAGGCATTCGCGGGGCTGCGTGAGAAAGGCCTGCGCGTGCGGCGTCCGCATCAGCAGATGGGTATCGTCGATCACGTGATTCCGACGCGGCCGGTGCCGGTTCGCGCGCGCACGATCGAGGTCGTCGACGCCGCAAAACAGGCTACGAATTTCACGCGCAATTGTGCGGAGCATGGCATTCATCTGTTCGACGTCACCGATGCGATGCAAGGCATCGAGCACGTCGTGGCGCCCGAGATCGGACTGATCCGTCCCGGCATGGTCGTGCTGTGCGGCGACAGCCACACCACCACCTACGGCGCACTCGGCGCGCTCGGATTCGGCATCGGCACCTCGGAGGTCGAGCACGTGCTGGCCACGCAGACGCTCGTCTACCGCGTCGCGAAAGACATGCGTATCGTCGTGGACGGCACGCTGCAACCGGGCACGACTTCGAAGGACGTCGTGTTGCACATCATTGCGCAGATCGGCGCGCAAGGCGCGCGCGGATACGCGGTCGAATACGCAGGAGAGGCGATAGCCGCACTGTCCGCCGAGGCGCGCATGACCCTCTGCAATATGACGGTGGAAGCCGGCGCGCGCGCCGCGTTGATCGCACCGGACCGCACGACGCTCGACTATGTCTGCAGCAAGGTACGCGATCTCGATGCGCAAACTCTAGACGCCGCGCGCTCAGCGTGGTCGCAACTGCGCTCGGATGCCGATGCGCATTTCGACGTCGAACACCGGTTCGACGCAACGCGCGTCGCGCCCTATGTCACGTGGGGCACGAGCCCGGACCAGGCGATTCCGGTCGACGGCCGCATTCCCAACGCCGACGCCACGGACGGCTCCGGTCTCGACGTCGCGACGATGCGCAAGGCGCTCGACTACATCGGACTGCCTGGTGGCGCGCCGATCGAAGGCACGGCGATCGATCGCGTGTTTATCGGCTCGTGTACGAATGCGCGGATCGAAGATCTGCGTGCGGTCGCCGCCGTCGTGCGAGGCCGCAAAGTAGCATCGACGGTGCGCGCGATGGTTGTGCCGGGCTCGGGCATGGTGCGTGACCAGGCGGAGCGCGAGGGCATCGCGCAGTTGCTAATAGAGGCCGGATTCGAATGGCGCCAGCCGGGCTGCTCAATGTGTCTGGCGATGAACGACGACGTGCTCGCACCGGGCGAGCGCTGCGCATCCACGACGAACCGCAATTTCGAAGGGCGCCAGGGGCGCGACAGCAAAACCCATCTGATGAGCCCCGCGATGGCCGCCGCTGCCGCGATCGCCGGACGCATCGTCGACATTCGCAAGGAGCTGACTCATGGCTAAGCCGTTCATGATCGCGGGCACCGCCGCCCCGCTGCCGGTCAACAACCTCGATACCGACCAGATCATGCCGAAGCAGTTTCTGCTCGGCATCGACAAATCGGGGCTCGCGCGCGGCCTGTTGCACGACCTGCGCCTCGATGCGGATGGCCATGTGCGCGAGAATTTCGTGCTGAACCGCCCCGAATACAAGGGCGCGAAAATCCTGATCGGCGGTGCGAACTTCGGCTGCGGATCGAGCCGCGAACACGCGGTATGGGGCCTGCAGCAGGGAGGTTTCGAAGCGGTGATCGCGCCGAGCTACGGCGAGATCTTTTACTTCAACTCGACCAACAACCGTTTGCTGCTTGTCACACTGCCGCCTGAGCAGATCGAGGCGCTCGTCGCCGAACTCGAGAACGGCAGCGACAAGCACGTATCGATCGACGTTGAGAACGAGGTCGTGCTGACGCCTTCGGGACAGCACTATCGGTTCTCGCTGCCCGCGCGCCAGAAGCAGATGCTGGTGGAGGGGCTCGATATGATCGGCTTGACGCTGCGCGAGGAGAAGGCGATCGACGCCTTTGAGACGCGCCACTGGGCAGCGCAGCCGTGGTGCCGTATCGATCTGCCGGCGCAGCAGAATCACCATTGAATAAGACCAGGCGCCAGGCACGCTTGATAGCGTTACATAGGAGACAAGAATGAGCACCACCATAGTCCATCCGCAGGAGGACGCCGCGCTGGAGACTCGCGTCGTCAGAAAGATCTCGCGGCGCATCACGCCGTTTATCATCGTTCTGTACTTCCTGAGCTTTCTGAATCGCGTGAACGTCGGCTTCGCAGGCCTCACGATGAATCACGACATCGGCCTCACGCAGGCCATGTTCGGTGTCGGTGCGGGGATTTTCTTCGTCGGCTATATCGCTGCCGGCATGCCGTCGAATCTCGCGCTGCAACGTATCGGCGCGCGCCGTTGGATCGCACTGCTGATGGTCGCGTGGGGTGTTCTGTCGGCGGCCACGGCGTTCGTCAGCGGTCCGTACAGCTTCTATACGCTGCGCTTCGTACTCGGTCTCGCGGAAGCAGGCTTTTTCCCCGGCATCATCCTGTACCTGAGCTACTGGTTTCCGGCGCGCCATCGGGCGTTCGTCACGGCCATGTTCATGACGGCGGCGCCACTATCGAACATGATCGGCTCGCCGATCTCCGGTGCGTTGATGAGCCTCGAAGGTTTCGCCCATCTGCACGGCTGGCAGTGGCTGTTCCTCGTCGAGGGCGCGCCAACCGTGCTGCTCGGCGTCGTCTCGTTCTTCTTCCTGACCGACCGGCCGGAGGATGCGCAGTGGCTCGCGCCCGCCGAGCGCCAATGGCTGAGCGGCGAGATGCAGCGCGAACGCGATGGCAAGGCGGCGCAGAGCAAGTCGAGCGTCTGGAGCGCGGTGAAGGATCCGCGCGTGCTGCTGCTCGCGCTCGTCTATGCGGGCACCTCGACCGGCCTGTACGCGATCGGCATCTGGGCGCCGATGATCATTCACCGCTTCGGTTTCAGCTACTTCGAACTCGGTCTCGTGAACGCGATTCCGAATCTCTTCGCGGTCGTCACGATGGTGCTGTGGGCGCGCAATTCGGATCGCACCAACGAACGCCGCCTGCACGTCGCGATCGCGTGTCTCGCGGCCGGGATCGGGATGCTGATGTCTGGACACGCAAGCACGGTGATCGTGCTGATCGTCGGACTGTCGATCGCGAACTTCGGCATCAATGCGGCAAAGCCGCCTCTGTGGAGCATGCCGACGCAGTTCCTGTCGGGCTCCGCCGCGGCGGCGGGCATTGCGCTGATCAATGCGATGGGCAGCCTGATCGGCGGCACGATTGGTCCGATGGTGATCGGCCGGTTGCGCGATATGAGCGGCGACTACTCGCTCGGCTTGTATTTCGTCAGCGCGACGCTGCTCGTCTCCGCGGTGCTGTCGTATCTGTTCGGTAGGCGCACGCGGCGCGGCGGCGCGTGAGGTCGCGGGGACTTCTTTCGCTGGCCGCTTCCGGGGTATCCTACGCAAGATCCGATTTACCGCTGTTCGATACCCCCTTCACGCGCATGCAAAAGCTCATCATTCATATTGGCGCAGGCAAATGCGGCAGCTCTGCGATTCAGGCCTATCTCGGTGCCAACGCGGCATCGCTCAGAGCGCAAGGCGTACTGATTCCTGGCCTCGACCTGACGATGAACGCGAGCATCGCCGGTCAGCAAATCAACTTTTTCCTGAATCTGGTCAACGCGTCGCCGTCCGCTCAGGCTCCGCATCAGCCTACCCGGCTGGACGCGGTGTCCATCGTGCGGCGACGTCTGGCCGCACTCAAGGAAGAGATGGTCAGAAGCAATCTGCACACGCTGGTGATCAGCGCCGAGAACCTGTCCGACCAGCACGCGTTTTCGAGCCTCTTTGCGGAAGAGAAAGCACATTTCGATGTGCATATCGTTGCCTACATCCGGCGTCAGGACGAGTATCTCTCGTCTGCATGGGGGCAATGGTACGTAAAGGCTTACGAGAGTATCGACGAATACCTCGCGGCCCGTGTTCCGGTCGACGGCGACTGGTACGCCATGCTAAGCCCATGGTTGCGAGACTTCGGCCGGGACCGGGTTCACGTCCGCCGGTTCGATCGAAAGTCCATGTACAACACAGACGTTGTCGACGATTTCATCACCATCACCGGTCTGCCTGTCGACGCAGGTCATAAGAGAGTCGGCGTCATCAATGAAAGCAATGACGAGCGGTTGATTGCTCTGGCACACCATGTGCGGGACGAGTTCTCGTCGATCCACGACACGTCTTTCTACGACGTCATGAACGGCGTCCTCGGCAAGGAGAACCGTCCAAAGAAATCGAAGCCTTATCTTTTCGATCGAACAACACGGCTGAGAATTCTGGATGCTTACGCCGGGAGCAATGAAAAAGTAAAGACGACATTCTTCCCGGAGATCCCTTCCGACACTGCCCTCTTTCCGCCGCCAGGTGAAAACGATGTGCTGGATTTGAGCCCCGTCGAGAAGCTCGAACGGGAAGTGTCCATGCTGACAAGAATCGTCTATTCTCTGGCGAAGAAATTGAGTGAGCCCGCCGCCAAAGAAATTCCTGTCGCGCAGACCGTGAGTTCACCGGCCAAAGGAAATCCGGTGGTTACTCAAATCATTGGCACGATCGCCGTTCCCGGGTCCAAGGTGTTAAGAGAAGCCCTAAGCAGCCAGTGGTATGCGGAGCGGAACCAGGACGTCAGGAACGCGGGCTTCGACCCCTACTCGCATTGGTGCGATTTCGGAATGAAGGAAGGCAGGTTGCCGGCTCCGGACCTCGAGAAGCTAATGGCTGAGTTATCGGCAGAGCGAAACGCACTATCGCAGCAGAAGCCTGGGCCTGCCTAAGCGGAACGCTCGCCCAACAACGGTACATCGAATCAGCCCAGGATCGGGACAAGCGCGTTGTATCAACGCATCTCCGCGCGCAGTTCCCGCACCCCTCGGCCGAGCTTGCGACGCAACAAGGTCCGCAATGTCGCGGCGTCGGCATAGCCCACCTCGCTCGCAATGGATTCGACGTCGAAACCAATCGAAAACGAGGTGCTTCGCCCGTTCGATTCTCAGGTCCTGGAAGAACGCCATCGGCGACTTCCCGAGCACGGCCTCGGTGCGGCGCTGCAAGGTGCGTGTGCCGACGGACAATGCGCTCGCCGCATCCTGAAGCGAAAACCCCCGTGCCAGATGGTCGCGAGCCCAACGCTCGAAGCGTGCGATCAGCGGATCGGCGTGGGCAAGATAGTCCGGAATGATGTAGTGCGCCTGCGACGACCGCTTGTCGATGAGCATAAAGCGGGCGACGAACGCAGCCAGATCAGGACTGGCCTGACGCACCAGCCACAGCGCGAGATCGAGGTGGCCCATCATGGTGCCCGCGGTCACGACGCGATCTGCTGCGACGACCATGCGCGAATCGTCCAGCGTAACTGCCGGATAGCGCTGACGGAAGAGCGGCGCCAGCGGCCACGCTGTAGTTGCCGCAACGTTGTCCAGCAGCCCGGCTTCAGCGAGGAGAAAGGTCCCGAGACACGCCGCCGCGATGCCGACGCCTTCTGCATGCCAGGCACGAAGGTACGCGATCGCGTCGCGCACGTCGGATCGTTCCAGCGCTGCAAGCAACCGCTCGGGCTGTTTGGTATTCGGCGCGGGGACCACCACCCAATCCGTCTGACCAATACTGCTCACCGGCTCGACCGCGGCGGACAACCCGAGCGCCGTACGGACCTGTCCGCCGAATCCGACGATCTTCACGTCGAAGGGCGGCGCGGCGAATCCTTGTGCCGCGGCCAGTTCGTTGGCCGTCGCGAAGGTATCCAGCAGAACCGTCAGGCCGGTGTCGAATACGCCATCAAGAGCGAATATAGCCAGTCGCATGTCACAAATGAACCCGTTAATGTCATTAGCGACTATAGCCCCTCGCAGAAGCGACGGCTAGACTGCGGAGCAATGCGGCCATGGCAATCCGATTGGCCGAACAACCGATCCGCCGGAGCACCGCTCAATGAAACTCACGCCCGAACTCTATTTCCTCACGCTCGTCGCCTCGGCCACGATCCTGATGTGGATTCCCTACACGCTCGCAAGGATCGTGACGCGCGGGTTGATTCCGACGTTGGGCAATCCCGATCCTTCGCTGCCGCCCGACCCCGCCTGGGCCGAGCGGGCACGGCGCGCTCACACCAATGCGATCGAGAACCTCGCCGTCTTCGCCCCTCTGGTGCTCACCGCAGCGCTCATCGGCGTAAGCACGCCTGCGACCGTCCTCGCTGCAAAGCTTTATCTCATCGCCCGACTTGTCCACTATTGCGTCTATGCTGCTGGGGTTCCCGTCTTGCGCACCCTCGCCTTCCTGGCCGGCGTCGTGGCGACGCTCATGTTTGCGCTCACCCTCCTCCACCATATTGCGTAGCTACGCATCCGCCATGTCCGATCTGCGTAACCTGACCTTCGAACATCTTCTGAATTACATCGCGGTAGTGGAGACCGGTTCGTTCACGCGGGCAGCAGAGCGGCGCGGCGTCGGGAAGACGACGGTCAGCGACAGCATCCAGCGGCTGGAACTCGAGCTGGGCGCCACGCTCCTTGTCAGGACGACGCGGCGTATCAGTGTGACGGAAGCAGGCGCATCGTTCTTCGAAACGTGTCGCGAGATCGTGCGTCTTGCCGAAGAGGCCATGTCCCTGGCCAGCCCTTCTCAGGATGATCTGCGCGGCACCTTGAGGGTCGCGTCTTCGGTCGAGTACAGCGCGATCGTTCTTGCTCCGGTGCTTGCGCGCATGCGAAGCGCGCATCCGCGGCTGCGCCTCGAGATCGTATCCGGGGATCGCGCTATCGATCTGATTGCGGAAGGCGTCGACGTCGCCATCCGCCTGGGTGAACTGACTGATTCGAGCCATCGCGCGGTGCGCATCGGCGAATATTCGAAGTGGCTGGTCGCCGGTCCCGACTTTGTCGTGCGCAATGCGCTTCCTGAAGACGTTGGCGATGCGGCGAAGCTGGCCTTCGTGGGACTCTCGGTTCTCGCACAGCCGTCACGCTTCGAGTTGTGTAGCGCCGCTGGGGATTCACGCGAGATCGAATTCGTTACCGGTCTGTTTGCCGATACTGTCTACGCGTGCCGCGCGGCAATCGCGGAAGGCGCGGGCATCGGCCTGCTGCCCGACTTCTCGGTTCGCGCGGATATTGCCGCGGGCCGGCTCGTACGTGTGTATCCAGACTGGTCAACCGCGCCCATGACGATTCATGCGTTGCTCCCCCCGGGCAGACATACCGCGCCGAAAGTCCGGGCGTTGATCGATATGCTCAAGGATCATTCACGCGTCGCACGCAGATGACCGTGACGAAGCAGGATGACCGTCGGCACTTCGGCGAATGGCGCGTGCCGGGCGCCAGGATGGAGGCGCAGCCAAGTTCCAGCCGGATAGTGTTCGTTCGCATCCCTAAGTTCTCCGCTCAACACGAATATTTCTTCGCCACTCGGATGCGTGTGATCGTGGGTCTGCGCGCCCGGGTGAAACTCGACCAGGCTGACGTGCTGCCTGCCGCTCGCTAGCGGAGCAATATGCATCCGTGGATTGATTCCATTGCGCCACACTCGAGCTCTCGCACTCCGAACGATTGGATCACAGCGGGAAGCGGATGCTTCGCGATAGATGAGCAGACGTGCCCCACCGTCGCCCGCTTGCACGAGGGGTGCGTCGCAGCGAATGAGGAAGTCGTCGGCATTGAATGTGTGGCCGTTTATCGCAACGTTGCCTCGCAATACATACAGATCGTGCCGCTTCCCCGCATCGAGCGTGTACGTCGCCGAGGGGCCGAAATCTACGATGCCGGCCCACTGCGATTCCGCTGCATCGGTCAGATCGGTGACCCTGCGCGTCTCTCCCGGCACCGCGTCCGGATCGATCCACTCACGTTCAATCAGTTTCGTTTGCATGATGTGCCCCCTGGTTTGGCTGATGCGAGCGCTCACCGGCCGGTTAGCCGTCGAAGCCATTGTGCGCAATGACATCGCATGTCAGAAGGGGCCGGCGCGGCGAAACACAATCCGGGTTTGCCGGACAATGCGCTGCCGCTGGCGGTAGCAAAGCGTGTCCAGCCTCCCCGCCATCCGGATCCTGTTAGTGCTCTTACTATGATGACGTCACTACTGCTACGGAACGGGAAATGGCCGGATAGTAGAGGAGACAACCAGGGAGGTTTCAGTATGCGTATTTTTCTAACCGGCGCGACAGGCTTTATTGGCGCGACCGTGGTCCCCGAACTCATCAAGGCTGGACATCAGGTAATCGGCATGACGCGTTCCGACGCGGGCGCTCAAGCGCTGATCGATGCGGGAGCGGAGGTGCATCGCGGAACGCTGGAGAATCCAGACACGCTTCGCAGCGGCGCGGAGAAAGCAGATGCCGTCATCCACACGGCATTCGATCACGACTTCTCCCGCTTCGTCGAGAATTGCGAAAAGGACAAACGTGCGATTGCCGCACTAGGGTCGGCGCTGGCGGGCTCCGATCGTCCTCTCGTCATTACCTCCGGAACCGGCATAGGCAGCGGTGAACATGGTGAACCGGCGACGGAAGATGTCTTCAATATCAGCCATCCTAATCCGCGCATCGCATCCGAACTGGCCGGAAACGAGCTGCTGGAAGCAGGCATCAACCTGTCGGTGGTACGACTGCCGCAGGTTCACAACCCGTACAAGCAGGGGCTTATCTCGCCGCTCGTTGCCATCGCTCGCGAGAAAGGCGTCTCCGCCTACGTGGGCGAGGGCCGCAACCGTTGGCCGGCATGCCATGTCTCCGATGTCGCGCTGCTCTACCGCCTCGCCATAGAAAAGCGCCAACCGGGCGCGCGCTATCATGCCGTCGCCGAAGAAGGCGTCAGTAGCCGTGAGATCGCCGAGGCGCTTGGACGCGGTCTGAAGTTGCCCACCGTTTCAATCTCCCCAGATGAGGCGGCGGCACATTTTGGCTGGATGGGCATGTTCGTCGGCCTCGATATGCCGGCCTCGAGTGCCAAAACCCAGGCGCTGCTGAACTGGCACCCAACCGGTCCGACACTGATTGCCGATCTCAACGAAGCGCGATTTGTCTAGTCGCTGCGTTGGTTAAGGCCGATTGTTCGCCGCGGAAACAATCGAGGTTAAAGCGCTCGTCGCGACGAGCCTCACCCTTCCCCCATTTGCCGGACTCTGGCGGCGAACGCGTTCAGGGCGAATGCTGACGGCCGTCTTCGATGAAACTCACCGCTGCGGCCGGGGTTCGGCATAGTGCCGCTGCCAGACTGGCAATTTCGTCAAAGGCCTGGCAGTCACGCCGACAGGCGCCTCGCGCAAGATCCCGAAACGAAAATATTTCAGGAAATCGGCTCAAGAAACGCTTCAGCCTGCCGTTATCACGAGGATAGGCCGGTAATCGGGCGCTTCTCTGGTGTTGGCCAGTCAGCCCCAAAGCCGCGTCGCATTGCTTTCGAGCCAATCGAGGGATTCCATGCAAATCCAGCCGACCACCACCGCCACGGCTTTCACCGCCGGTACAACCACCGCGACCACCTCGGGTGACGCGCCGTCCGCTTCGAAGGCTCGCACTGCCGCCTCGTCAGCCGCGGCTGGTGATGTGTCCGCTAGCGCGGTCGCCTCGCCTGGGGCGACGTCATCGAGTGAAGCATCGGGCGCAGCTTCGTCCGGGTCGACCTCCTCCGCTTCCGCTTCAGGTACGGGCGGCGCAGGGGGTGGCGGAGGTGGCGGCGGCGGATCGGTGTCTTCCAGCAGTTCCTCGACCGAGCTCGACGAAATGAATGCGCTCGCCCTTTCGCTCGAAGCCCAGCTGGCGCAAGTATCGTCAGCCGGCGGCTCGGCGGGAGGCGCTGACGCCAGCCAGATCAACCAGATCAAAGCCCAGTTGCAAAGTGCTCAAAGCTCGTTGAGCGAAGCACTGCAGAGTTCGAATACCAGCGAACTCAGCCAGATCGAGAGTCAACTGCAAAGCGCGCAAGGCGCCCTCGCGCAGTTGATGCTGGCTAGCGGTCAGACGACGGGGTTGGTTTCGAGTAGTGCGTGAGGGAGGCGCAGTTCGACCCGTTGTCGACTGGTCAGTCTGCGAAGACCGCCGCGTGCTTCCGAATGAACGCCTCAACAGTCATAGGCGGGGTTCCCGTCAGTTCTTCGACCACCTTGTTGGTACCAGCGAAAATGCCATTCTGGTAGTCGACCGCGACAGACAGAAGATGCTGTGAAAAAGCGTCGCTAAATTTCGAATCGGTATCCAGACGCTTTTCGAACATGTCGAGGTCAATCGGCTGGTACCTCACTTCCCGCTCCAGGGCCCTGCTCATTTCATCAGCAATCTGATGGTGGTTCATCTCGACGGGGCCGTATAGCGGGTAGACCTTGCCCGCGTGCGGAGCTGGATCACGAAGAATCGCAGCGATCACGCGGCCCTGGTCTTCTGCTGCAATCGGTGCATGACGCCCGTTACCAAAGGGCAGTCGCAACGTCCCGTCCTTTTTTATGTTTGCAACCTGGCCGGGATAAGTCAACCATTGCGCGAAGAACGTCGGGCGAATGTGGGTGACCGGGATTCCTGACCAGTCAAATACCCTCTCCGAAATCCAGTGGTCGCGTGCGGCGTGACTCGTTGCGTTCCGGCGAGCGGAAATTTGCGACATGTTGACGATCCCGCCGATTCCAGCCTCCCGGGCCGCCTGAGCAAAATAGACGCTCGCCTGTATGCCCCCCGCTTCGATTGGATAGACAAAGTACGCCGAAAAAATGCCCTCAAGAGCGCGTGCCACGTCATCCAGACTGGAGAGGTTGCCGACCAGAACCTCGACTCCACGCGCCTTCAGTCGTTCCGAACGTTGGTCCTCCTTCCGCACCAGTGTGCGCACCTTTTCACCCGCCGCGAGAAGTGCTTCGGTGGCTGCTCCGCCGGTGTCGCCGGTTGCTCCAGCAACAAAAATTTTCTGACCAGACATTTTGAACGCTCCACGCTGAAGGAAAAGGGCTACTGCATCGGTGCCATGTCGAGGTGCTCAATTCAACTCATGCGAGATAGCTTGCCGGAGCCAGTCGACGAACTGCTTCACTTCGCCTGGGAGACGTTCACCCGGCCGATCCACCCACTACAACCCGCTCGTCTTAAGCCACGAACGAATGGCCTCGAAAAGCTCAGTCTTGCGCTCAAGCGGAAGCCAGTGACCAGCGGGCAGGCTCGCTACGGAAAGGTAGTCGCAGGCGCCACGCATCGGTTCTCCGAGGCGACTGCGGTTGATATCGCAGATGGCGTCCCAATCACCGTTGACGAACAAGACAGGCTGGCGCAGCTGGCCGCCTTCCGGCGCTGTGTGCGCGTAGGCAATGTTGGCGGTGTCGTTCAGGTACCAGGCGTTGACCGAACGGAAACCACTGACATCAAACGCATCGACCAGCGCGTTAAAGTCGGTGGGCGTCCAGAGCGCTGGATCGGGCGGCGTTGCCGGAGCGCGATGCGCCGAGCCATATCGCCCACCGTTTTTTGTGATAAAGGCGGACGGAGAAACCTGCCCGACCGACGCAGGATTGCCACGCCGATAGAGCGACGCGAGCGCTGCCGGGATGTCCGCCTCGAAATCGCTAACCGTCTGGCTGAAGTGCGTCAGGTAAAAGCGAAAGTAATCCCACTGCCCGTCCGGGTATTGATCGGCCGGGTACAACTGACGGTCGATCAGTTGCACGAGATTGGGCAGTGCGAAGCCGTCCGGAAAGTAAGGGACTGAGATCAGCACTACGCCGCGACTGCGCGCCCCGTGGTGCGCAGCCAGCGCTCCAGCCACCGGACTTCCCCAGTCGTGGCCAACCCAGATTGCCGGGCGCGCCCCCAAATGGTCGTGCAGTTCGACCATGTCGTGGACGATCTCGTGCAAGGCATAGGCCCCGGAAGCCGCCGGCGCCGATGAGCCGCCGTAACCCCGCATGTCCGGAGCAACGCAGCGCCAGCCTTCGGACGCGAACGCCTCGATCTGCGCGCGCCACATCAGGCCGATCTCGGGCCAGCCGTGGAGAAAGATCATCAACGGCCCATCGGTCGGCCCAGCTTCCAGGTAGCGCGTTGTGTGGCGCGGCGAGCTGAACGTATTCACGCTCAGGTTAGGAACGTTATCTGAACTGGCGCCGGGGACTACCGTGCCGCCGGCAGCACCAGACCCAGCCCCAAAAGCTGCCTTACCCATCAACAGACCTGCACCAAAAGCGGTTCCATCGGCGAGCAGAGTGCGGCGCGACATGGCTGACCTGGGGAAATCTGATTTAGTCACGATTGATTATAGGAAAGGTTTGCGGACTCACCTGCTCCGGGTCTGGTCCGCCGCGTTCGCCGGTGTCGAGCGCGCTGATTGCCTGAACTTCCTCCGACGCAAGTGCGAAGTCGAAGATATCGATGTTCTCGGCAATCCGTTCCGGGCGCACGGACTTCGGGATAGGAGACGTGCCCAACTGGATCTGCCAGCGCAGGATAATCTGCGCCGGAGTCTTTCCGTATTTCCTGGCGAGCAGTGCTACCGTCGGATGGGAGAAAGGGTCGTGCACCTCCTGCGAGGCCTTCGCCTTTTCTCCGTCGCGCTTGATGCCGCCAATCGGGGACCACGCCTGGGTGATGATTCCGCGCTTCTCATCAGCTTCACGAAGTTCGCGCTGAACGAAGAAGGGATGCAGTTCTATCTGATTCACTGCGGGAATGTGACCCGTTTCCTCAATCAACCTGTTGAGATGGTTGGAGCTGAAGTTACACACGCCAATCGCTCGAACGCGCCCCTCTTCGAGGAGCTTCAGCGCGGCCCTGTAAGCGTCGATAGTTGCTGCGAAGGCCGAAGGAACCGGCCAGTGGAGCAGATACAGGTCAAGGACATCGAATCCCAGCTTTAGAAGACTTTGGTCGAAAGCACGAAGGGTCTGGTCGTAGCCGTAGTCGGTGATCCACACTTTGGTCGTCACGAAGATATCTTCTCGAGGGATGCCAGACGAACGGATACCTTCCCCAACCTGCTGCTCGTTCATATAGGCTGCAGCCGTGTCGATCAGCCGGTATCCATTTGCGACTGCCGATCGGACCGCAGCTACGGTTTTCTCAGGCTCGCTACGAAACACCCCAAGTCCGAAGGCGGGCATCTCGATTCCATTGTTCAACCTGTACACGGGACTTTTGCCTGTCACCATCGTTAATCCATTTTCAGTTGGGTGTAGCTCTTGCCAGCGCGCCTGCTGCAAGGTGCGTGGGCGCGAGTGCCGTGACGCCGGGTAGATGCCCCCTCCGCATATCAATCCCATTGCGGGTCAGACGGGCGTTACCATTTGCAGGAACTTCACGAGTTGCTCATTGACCACATCAGAGGCTTCGTGTTGAACCCAGTGGCCTACATTGTCGAGTTCGAGACCGCCAACGAGACTGGGAACGCCAGAGCGCATTTGGTCCACGGTCAGCGGATAAAGCTCTCTCAAGCCATCCGCCTTCCCCCAGATGAAAAACGAAGGCTGGGTAATCCGGGCGCCCTTCCATGGAGCGGACAGGTAGAAGTACGGTTCAGCGGCCCGATAGTAGTTCAGGGCACCATGAAAGCCGGTGCGCTGAAATTCCGCCACGTTATGAGCGACGTAATCGGGCTCGGCCCATAACGGCAACGGTCCAGGGGCCGCACGGTGAAGGCTTCGTGCCGGGTCCAATGGACTCCATCGCTGGTCTGCGGGAGCGGAGCCCGATGCCCAGTACAGAATTCCAGGAATAGTCACCGTGGCATCGGCCCAGATCTGATCGGCGTCCGGCCGGCTCTGTTCGAACATGTAGAAATCGTCCTGATGTCCGGACTTGCGCATCTTGTCGAAGACGCTGACATCCCCACGAGGAACGAAAGGCACGCTCAGACCGAACACAGCCTTGAATCGATCGGGACGCATCAGTGCCGCTTGCCACACGTGCGTTGCACCCCAGTCGTGACCCACGAGGACAGCGCTCTGAATCTTCAATGCATCGAGCAGGCCAACCAGGTCGCCGACCGTTTGCAGTGGCGTGTACAAGGCTGGGTCCGCCGGAGCCGAACTACGTCCGCAGCCGCGCATATCTGGAGCAATTGCCCGATATCCGGCAGACGCCACGGCTTTCATCTGCTGGCGCCACGTGTAGGAGGTGTCCGGAAACCCGTGGCAAAAAAGTACGGCTGGCCCATCGCCCTGTTCGGTTACGTGCAGGGTGATGCCGTTGGTATTGACGTCGTACTCCTTGATACCGGAAACGCCGCCGGTTCCAGGAATTTGTGCCTGAGCCCCGCGATCCAGCAGCAGGCTTGCACCCAAAGCCGTCCCGCTCGCGAGGAACGCGCGGCGAGAGATAGACGGTGCAGGAATAGAGGCTGTTGCAGAGAGGTTCATTTCCATATGGGTTTTTTGATTGGCCCGATGTGAGATTCGGGAACCCGCTAATCTTAGAAGCCCTCAACAAGCCGGGAAGGACGTATTTCCGACAATTCTGGCCATGTTGGCGCGACCACACTTATCGGCATCAGGACCGGTGGTTAGAATCACAGTTCAGCAGGCGATGGCTCGTGCCAGGCGCCAGTGTGCAGGACGTAATGTTATGGCCTGCTATTTTCCGGGATCTATCATGCTGCGCATTGGCTACATCGTCGTTCCAGGCTTCCAGGTCATGGTTTTCGGCGGACTAACCGTGTTTGAGCTCGCAAACCGGCTGACGAGGGAGCCGTACTACGAGATACGGCTGATATCTGAAAGCGGAGGGCCGGTTCAAAGTTCTCTCGGATACTCCGTCATGACGGACAGTTTCGAGGAAGGCGCGTTCGACACGGTGATCATCGGCGGCGTCATCACTGGTGCGTACCCGGCGAGCGCCGCACTGATTGAATATTTAAGAGGCGCGGTGAAAAACACCCGGCGTGTTGCCTCAATGTGCACGGGCGCGTTTTTTTTGGCTCAGGCCGGCGTTCTGGACGATCGGCGTGCCACGACTCACTGGGCTCACGCGCGCGAGTTGCAAACGACGTATCCGAAAGTCAAAGTCGAAGAAGATCGGATATTTGTCGTGGATGGTCCGGTATGGACTTCCGCGGGCATGACTGCAGGGACCGATCTTGCGGTTTCGATGGTGGAACGGGACCTTGGTGCAAAAGTAGCGCGCATTGTCGCCAAGCGAATGGTCATGTTCCATCGACGCGCCGGCGGACAGTTACAGCACTCCACACTGCTGGATCTCGATGCGAAAACTGACCGGATACAAACCGCGCTGGTCTATGCGAAAAGCAATTTGCACACCCCGCTGACGGTCGACAGACTGGCTGAAGCGGCCAATCTGAGTGTGCGGCAGTTCAGCCGCGCATTTCGTGAAGAGACGGGGCAATCCCCTGCAAAAGCTGTCGAGAACTTGCGGTTGGAAGCGGCGCGTCTTATGGTCGAGCAGGGCAGGCTGCCTATTGATGTCGTTGCGCGAGAAACGGGCTTTGCTGATCCCGACAGAATGCGCCGTGCATTTCTGCGAGCATTCGGTGAGCCGCCTCAGGCTATTCGCCGCAACGCACGTGGACAAGCGGATAGCTGATTCGCCCCAGCTGCAAGAGGAGCTCTCATGACCGCCTGAGGCTGGCACTGATGACGTCGCCGTGCCAGAGGTTGATCCTGTGAACAGTTGCGGTCATCGCTGCTCCAATTCGCCCTCGTGGAAGCGCGCCTGCGTTCGCGCGGTGGGTCGCCATCCTGGGCAGATTCGCGTTGCCTCAGCCGTTCGATTGTTGCTAGCGAACCGGAGGCTATAAGAGGGACCGGGGGAAGTGCTGCGCGAAATGTTCCACGCGTTCGCGACCTTCACTGCGAGGCATCCCGAATTCCATCGATTGATCGCGTTCGAAGGTCAGATAAACGGCGACCGCTTCGATTGGTTGATCGAGAATTACATCCGCCCGTCCTACGAGATATCCACGCAAGCGATTCGTGCAGGACAGCAGGCTGGCGTCGTGCGCGCCGGCGATCCTGGGCAGCTTCACTACGCAGTAATCGGCATCATCAACACCAGCATCGTGTTCGCGAACGAGTACAGCCGGATGACTGGCCTGGATCCGCGCGCGCCCGGCGAAGTCGAAAAGGTCGTGAGTCTTGTGTGCGACCTCTTAGGACTGCCCACTACGACGGGACTGGAAGAGCGCGGCGAAGCGCACGCAGGTGTTGAACCGTCAAGGTAAGCCGTCCTGCATCGTCCGCACGAAGGTCCCTTGACCGGGTGGACCTGACACTCGAACGTCGGAGTCAATGCATAGATGAAGTTCTGCTTTTGGCCGGTCATTTTGCCTGACGGCCACTGAAACGTGACGGACCTGACGGGACGGTGGTCTGGAAGCCGGGCGATATTTTCAGGAGCAACGATAGGCATTCCCTAACCTAACCGCTGATGTGATCCGCCCCGCCCACCTCCTTGATGAAGGCGAGCAGGAGCTCGCTGAGCCGAACCGGCTGCTCCTGCTGGATCCAGTGACCGGCGCCGTCGATCAGTTCGATGCCCTCCATTCTCGTCGCCGCCTTCGTCCTCATGAGATCGAGCGCGCCAGGCGCCGAATAAGTGCCCCAATCGCTCTTCCCGCCAATGAAAAGCGAAGGGACATCGATCGTCTTGCCCGAAAACAGGCGCAACTCAGCGTTCAGGTCAGGATCGGAAAAGACGCGATAAGGCTGCAAGGCGCCTTGAAACCCCGTGCGGCCATACTCCTCCGTGTACACCCCAAGTTCCGGCTCGGTGAGCCATTTGCAGGCCAGGACCTCGGCGGCCGAGGGTTGGAATGGAGCGACGGTCTCGGGCATCGTCTTGCCGAGATCCATGACGTAATAGGTGGGCATTTGTGCAAGTTCTGCGGCGGTTAGCGCCTTCAACGGATGCGGCTTATTCCCCGGCCAGTCGGCGCTCTTGACGTAGAAAAATGCACGGAGAAACGCGTGTAAGCCTTGAGGGGGGCGCCACATGTCGTGGTTCGCCTTCCGTGTGCTCAGGTATTGCTGGTAATACTCTCTCGGCGGGTTGAGCGCCGCCAGCGCGGCCGCCAGGTTTTGAGTGCCAGTGTTCGGTTGAACCGACGATACCTCGCTTTCCGCAATGTTAAAGGGAAGCGTCGGCGGACCGGGGAACGGTGCGCTCATCAGCACCACCGAGGGAAAGACGTCAGGTCGGGCCAGCGCACAATAGGCCGCCACGGGCGAGCCGAGGTCGTGCCCGACAAGCATTGCCGTACGCCGATACCCCAACGCCAAAACCAGTCCGAGCGCGTCACGCGTCATATTCAAGAGGCTGAAGGGCGCTAGCTGGGCGTCATAGTCGTTCACCCAACCGGTGGTACGGCCAAAACCCCGCTGGTCGGGCGCCACGACATGGTAGCCGGCGTCAGCCAGAAGCGGGATCAGGTGTCGCCAGCCGTACGCCAGATCGGGAAAGCCATGCAGAAGCAATGCGAGCGGCCGGTCGGGGGTTTCGTAACCGGCCTCGAGAATATGGACATCAAGGCCGTTGACCCCATGGATCATGCGCGAGCGGACCCCCTTGGGAAGCGTGTCCTCACGATACGTTGATGTGGTCAAAGCAATTCCTCCTATGGGGTTTGCGCGGGCGGGTACCGGACTCCTGATATGGTGATCGCCATAGTATGGCAATCACCATAGAATCATCAAGCGAAACGTGCTATGTTCGCGGCATGCCACGTAAGACTGACGCCCGCGCTCGCGCGATTGCCACGGCCGAACGACTGTTTCGCATCCAGGGCTACACTGCGACGGGATTGATCCAGATCCTTGAAGAAAGCGGTGCGCCTAAAGGATCGTTCTACTTTCACTTTCCACGCGGCAAGGCACAACTCGCAGAAGAAGCAATCGATAATTACATTGCGAATCGAATTGCTGTGTTACGGGACATCTCGGCGAATACGACGGGTGATGCCCTGAATTTTGTTCATCAGATTTTCAGGACATTCGCGGCCGAAATGGTCGCCTCTGATTTCCAGTATGGATGTCTAATGCAAAATCTGGCGAATGAGTTGCCCGCGCTCGACGCTGAGCTGACCAAACGGGTAGCGCGCGGATTTGTTGAGTCGACCGAGATTATTGCGGAGCATTTTAGGGGCTGCGGTTTTGCTCCCGCGCGCGCGTCCTCTACCGCAGCCGCATTGGTAGCCGCCCTCGAAGGCGCGCGGACGATCGCACGCCTGGAACGCACACCGGCTATATTCGAGGCGCTGGCAGACGTTAGTGTCCAACGGTGGGCTGCCTCCGAGGGGTGATCCGGTCCAATGTTCCCGGTCGAACAAAATTGGCACCGATCATCGTACGAAGAGCGTCTGTCTTTCGCGAATGTCCGTTCGCAGACGCCCAGCCGCCGGATGAATGTCCTGGCATTGTCCGTTGCCGGACCGCCACAATCAGTTTGGCTTCGGCTTAAGCAGGAATATGTCACGCTAATTCTCTCGACTACGTTCGCTTGGGTCGTGCTGAGGCAGTCGGGCAACTTGAACGCATGGAGAATGGGCATGCAGACGAATTCGAAGAAGGCCGAACAGGTCGGCCTGCCGGCGACCTCACGGCTCAGCCAGTCGTATGGCAAAGCTGATTTTGTCGACGCCTTTTCGGTGGACTTGCCAGCGACTGCTTGCAACGATGCAGAGTCTCTCGCTCGATACATCTTTGCAGGGCAACCCAAGTGGATCGCGATGCTGCTGGGAGTTCGCGACATTGCCGTTTGGCCATTCGGCCTTAAAAGAACGATCGATCTGAGAGTCGCGAAGGACGACCGGCTAAGTATTTTCCGCGTGTTCGAACGGCATAAAGACGAGATCATTCTGGGAGAGGACGACACGCATCTTGATTTCCGCGTGTCGGTTCTCGTGCAGCCTGCATCTGAAGACCGGTCCCAGCGACTGATAATCACTACACTTGTCTTCTACAACCGTCTGCTGGGTCGGGCCTATCTTAGCCTTATCGCTCCTTTCCATCGCCTCGTCGTGCGAGCCTCGCTCGACCGGGCACAGAAGCTCGGATGGCCCGGCCGGTAGCGGCGATTCCGATCAACGCTCCTTCCAGCAGGCCGTAGATGGCCTGACGCTGAAAGTCGCGGGTTCCTGAGAGCGGCCGGGACCAGGCGTAGCTATCCGTCTCCACCTGATCGGTCACGCCGAGCGGCGTATGGTGCAGTTCGACAATATGTTCTTCGGTCTCCTCGACGATCTCGACCGGAATTCTACGGGCCGCAATCTGACGAATCCACGAGATGGGACCGATCGACCTCCGGCTCCGCCATGGTCTTTAGCGGCTTCCCCTGTTCAAGAATCAGCAGGCGTGACAACTCGTCCCGATGTACTTCGAGTGCGTCGGCGTAGGCGTTGAGGTATTTCTGGCGCCCGTCGTAGCCAAGCGCAGACCAGGCTTTAACCGCATGCCTGGCCGCTGCGACGGCTTCTTCAAGCTGCCGGCTGAGGCTGCCGGGGCCTTGGCGAATACTTCACCAGTAGCCGGGTTGATTACGTCAAAGCTATCTTGCGACTTCACAAGATTACCAGCGATGCTGAGGTAATACGGGCCGTTGAAAATGCCAACGGACTGAACTGCTTGTGGCAATGCAGACATGAATTGTTCTCCGAGATACGGAGGGCTGAAGTGTTGATGTCGCGAATCCCGCCAAAAATCGACGGGTTTTTCGTTACCTGGTAGGACTACTTAGCTTTAGAAAAATGAAATTTTTTCATGCAGCCGCTGGTACGGAGAACGCCGGCTGCGTGCTTACGCTGGGCCGCTCCTGCATTCTTTCGTACCATGCCAGGAGCGCGGTGCACTCAGCCGGCACTGGCAGCTTGACGATAGAAGCGAAGACCAGGCCGCCGATTACGGTGATGTCGGCCATTGAAAATTCTTTGCCGGCGACATACGGCTGATTTCGAAGAACAGCATCGAAGTAGTGCATTCCGCGTAGAGCCTTGTCGCGCTGCCTGAATCCCCATTCGGCGTTCTGGTACAGCTCAACGTGCGGCCCCAATCCCGGCGTTCCATGATGGAAATACACGCTTATGGCGTCGAGCAATTCCAGTTCGGCACGCTTGCTCATCATGTGGATCAACCCTTTTTCGCGCGGCGCCCTGCCAGTCAGAGTCGGCACGCCATCGAGTCCGTCAAGGTACTCCGTGATGGCCGTGCACTCGGCAATACAGGTCCCGTCATCGAGTTCGAGCACCGGCAGCGTGCCCGAGTAGTTCTTGCTCGCCATGAATTCGGGATTCTTGTGCTCGCCCGCGTACAGATCGACCAGCACGAACCGCACTCGCGATTGCAGATTCTTTTCCGCCAACGCAATGCGCACACGCGTCGGATACGGCCCTTGCGGGAAGTCATAAACCGTCATCGTCGACAAGTGATTGTCATTGATACTCGTTGCGATAGCACTCATTTGGCTTTCCTTTCGTAGTGGTGTCGTAGCGAACGACAATCTTGCATACCTACCTATCGTTCGTTAGGTTTACAATATGCGTTACAATCCGGGTTGTCAACACTGAGTAGTCGACCCATAAGTCACCTTCGATTTACCCGGCCACCCAATGCAATCGGCACACGCTGCCTGCTACTGGCAAGCCACCGATCGACGGCACGCGACGCGAAGCGGCAACTCAGGTTCCACCTGCGGTGATTTCCATGACAATTCGTCGTCGCGCGGCGAACCCCTGTTCGGACCGTTGCTTTACTAGCTCCACGACCGCCCGCGGTGCGACATCTGGCCCACCAGCATTGAATGGCGGCGCCGGAGCATATTCGAGTTCGAGCTGAATCGCCTGCGCTTCCTCTACCCCCGCCAACTCTGCAGCCACTGTCAATCCAAAATCGATGCCCGCGGTCACACCTCCGCCGGTGATGAGGTTGCCGTCACGGACTACCCGACCGTGCGTCGGAATGGCACCAAGTGGCTCAAGCGATGTGTGGAAGGCCCAATGAGTTGTGGCACGCCGTCCGCGAAGCAACCCTGCGGCACCAAGCAACAATGCGCCGGTGCAAACAGACGTGATGTAGCGGGCACCGGCGGCCTGTTTGCGAACAAACTCGATCGTTTGAATATCCTGCATCAAGTTCGTCACGCCACCTCCACCGGGAACACAAATCACGTCGAGTGGCGGGCAATCCCCATAGGTCGTTGTGGGCGTAAGGAGCAATCCATTGCTAGATGTCACGGGGTCACGTGTTTTCCAGATCAAGTGGGTCGTTGCGCCGGGAAGCGATGCGAGTACGTCGTGGGGACCGGTCAGGTCCAGCTGTTGTACTTGTGGAAATACCAGAAATCCGATTTGGAGCGTCATGAGGATACCTTGTCAAATGTATAAGCGATTTTCACCAACGACGGTCTTCGAGGTGGACGGATCGATTCTATGCAGGTAGCCTTTGGCAAGATTGCCATTTACCCCTCAGTTTCTGCCATGTAATGTCGACCAAAGCGCGATCCATATTGCTGCTTGCTTTCCCGGACGTTCAACTCCTTGACGTCAGCGGGCCATTGCAGGTTTTTGCCTCCGCCAATGAACTGGCAGCGCAGCAGCGGCTCGCCGAACCCTACGCACCTCGAGTTGTTGCGGCCGAAGCCGGGCTCGTGACCTCGTCTTCCGGCCTGGCCCTGCTGGCCCATTCCATAAGTTCAGTGAAAGGGCTCATCGACACGCTCATCATTCCGGGTGGCCGCGGCGTTTCCGCGGCATCGGAGGATGCGCGCTTGACCCGTTGGATACGGCGTCAGACCAGCCGATCGAGGCGCATCGCCTCCGTGTGTTCAGGAGCGTTCCTGTTGGCAGAGGCCGGGTTGCTGGATGGGCGGCGCGTGGTCACGCATTGGGGCCGTTGCGACGAACTGGCGAACCGCTATCCAAAGCTGCGCGTAGAAACTGATCCAATCTTCGTTCGCGATGGCGATATCTGGACATCCGCAGGTGTGACCGCAGGAATCGATCTCGCCCTTGCGCTGGTGGAAGCGGACCTCGGCCGTTCGATCGCACTAGAAGTCGCTCGCGAACTCGTCGTCTTTCTGAAACGACCGGGTGGCCAGTCCCAGTTTAGTGCCGTGCTGTCGATGCAAAGGGCGGACGACAGGTTCGGCGACCTGCATGCATGGATGGTGGCACACCTTGCCTCGGACCTGTCCGTCCCTATGCTCGCCAGACGACTCCACATGAGCGAACGCAGCTTCATGCGTCATTACAAGGCGGAAACGGGCCGCACGCCGGCGCGCGCGGTTGAGCAACTCCGGGTCGAGGCAGCACAGCGACTACTCGGCGAGACCTCATGGCCGGTCAAACGCATCGCATCTCGCTGTGGATTCGGTAGCGAAGAAAGCATGCGGCGCAGCTTCGTCCGACTCCTGCGGGTCGCTCCGCAAGCGTACCGAGAGCGGTTCTCGTTTTGCTAGCACGCGCATCATGCGTACGCCATGCGATACAACGTTGACCGCGCCAGTCATTCCATCGAAAAACCGCCAGACCGTTGACGAATTTACAGAGAACGTCGAGTGACCGTTTGTGGCCGGTCATTGCCTGACGATGATCAGCGATGCCCGCCGCCCCGTCACTAGAAGCGATACAGCAAGCACCCCGCTCTTTCAACCTATGCAATTCACCTCTGAGCCGATTTAGATCTTCCAATTCGATATTGGCCTTGCGTGAGCCACGCTTCCTATAATGGCCCGCCGATCGCCGAGGACAGAAAAAAATCTCGCGCCGACGGCGGTTTCCGAAGGAGCGCTTCGATGTACACACTGTCGGCATCCCGCCGCCGTTTGCTCAAGCTCGGCGTGGCGTTAGCGGCGGCCCCGCTTACGCCTCGCTTCGCGTTCGCGTCCTCCGCACCGGCAAATGCCGAGGCGCTTGCCGGCGTCACATTGCGCGTCGCCACCTATAAAGGCGGCTGGCCGCCGCTGCTCGCCGCTTCCGGGCTTGCAGATACGCCATACCGCATCGAGTGGCACGAGTTGAACAATGGCCTCTTACATATCGAGGCAATTAACGCGGACGCGCTCGATATCGGTTCGGGCAGCGAAATTCCTGCAGTATTCGCTGCGCGCCAGAATGCAAACGTGAAGTTCATTGCGCGTACCCGCGAGGATCTCAACAACCAGGCGACGCTCGCCCGCAAAGACACGCCTATCCAGCGGATCGCCGATCTGAAAGGAAAGCGCGTCGGGTATGTGCGTGCGACCACGTCACATTACTTCCTGTACCGGCAGTTGACCGAAGCGGGCTTGTCCTTTGACGACATCCACGCAATCAACCTCGCGCCTGCGGACGGCCTGCCCGCGTTCGCCGGCGGGGACATCGACGCCTGGGCGATATACGGCTATAACGGTCAACTTGCACGCAACCGCTATGGCGCACGCGAACTGGCAACAGGTAAAGGGTATCTGTCGGGCAATTTCCCGATCTACGCAAATCCGCGGGCGCTCGACGATGCGCGCCGCCGCGCTGCGATCGGTGACCTGCTCGTGCGGCTGCGGCATGCATATGCGTGGGCAAATCCACACTTCATTGATTATGCCCGTGCACAAAGCGCAGAAACACGCGTACCGGTCGACGACCTGGTGGCCATGTTCAATAGACGCAGCGACGATTTCGGGCTGCTGGCCGTCACGCCCGATGTGATTTCAGGGCATCAGGAAGTTGCGAACGTGTTTGCGCATATCGGTGTGCTGGATGGCCCGACGAACGTCGCTCCGTTTTGGGACGCATCATTTACACCGATCATCCAGTCCGCGTGAAGCGAACAACCTGCCCCAGATCGCAAGCCTCAAACCGGCCGTGCCTGTCGCGTCAGACCTCGCCCAGTCCGATCGCCGATTGACGGCGATCGGCAGCGCGCGCAGCAAGATAGCAGACCTTCAATCGATCAAGTTGAGCGATGTGGGAGACAACAGACGGGTTGACGATCGAACCGCCCCTAATAAAGATGCGAACGAAATCGCCTAAAAAATACTTGAATATGTGCATATGCATCGATACACTGCACCCATGAACCGTTCACTCCGTCACGATGAATGTCATTGTTTCGCCATGCGTCAGGCGGCGCGGTACATGACTCAACTCTATGACCGGCATCTCCAGTGTGCTGGAGTGACAGCAGCCCAGTTCACGATTCTCGGCAAGCTCGCGAGTCAGTCCGAAGTCAGGATCGCCAGCCTTGCAACGGAAATGGTGATGGACCGGACCACGGTTTCACGTGCGCTGAAACCGTTGGAACGAGAAGGGTTGATCAGATTCGAGCTCGACGAAGATGATGCCAGGGTTCATCTGCTGACCCTGACGGAGCATGGGAAACACGTGTACGAGCAGGCGAAAATGGCGTGGCGCAATGCACACGACGAAGTCGAACGCAAGTTTGGAAAGGAACGCACGACAGCACTTCGTCGTGAACTGTTCCTGTTGACACACGACGCACAACCCAACAGCAATATCGGAGGGTCGCGGCGGGCGAGCGGACGCTAGCTGCACCGTTTCTTTTTGGCATCAAAACGTGCGTATGCACGTTTATTTTTACCCAATTGCATGCATATGCACTTTTGAAGGCGCACGATCAATGGAAACCCTGCCCGACGACGATTGCTTTGCCCTGCGCCAGGCGTCGCGCTTTATCTCTCAGATCTACGGTCAGCATCTTGCAAATGTGGGCCTGACGACGACGCAATACTCCATCCTCGACCGTCTGCATAGGCATGGAGACATGACCATGCACCAGCTCTCCATGGCCATGGTCATGGACCGCACGAGCATCGTGCGCGCGCTCAAACCCATGCAGCGTGACGGTCTCCTCGAGAGCCGAAGGGATGGCGGCCGCGAGTCGACCATAGCCCTGATGAAAGCAGGCGTCACGCGTCTGAAAAAGGCCCGCCCCTATTGGGCTACAGCGCAAGCCGAATTCGAAGAACGTTTTGGAAGCCAGCGAATAAGAGCGCTGCGGAGTGAACTGTTCGATCTGACCGACGACTAGCCGTACCAGCGAACATGAATACCTCTACTGCCACTCCACTGCCGGATCCGATGGATTTGCCGGCGCGCACGAAGCTCGTCGCTTTCGGCATCATGTGTCTCGGCTTCTTCATGGCCACGCTCGACATTCAGATCGTCGCGTCATCACTTCGGGACATCGGCGGCGGACTCTCGGCCAGCCAGGACGAACTGTCATGGGTCCAGACGTCTTATCTGATTGCGGAAATCATCGTCATTCCAATGTCGGGCTGGCTTACGAGAGTGTTTTCGACACGCTGGGTCTTCGCCTTTTCAGCGCTTGGATTCACGATCACCAGCATGCTTTGCGGGCTCGCGTGGGATATCGACTCGATGATCCTGTTTCGCGGTCTCCAGGGCGCGATGGGGGCTGCAATGATTCCAACGGTCTACACAACGGTATTCGTGATCTTTCCACCCAGGCAGAGAATTATTGCTGCCACCACGATTGGCGCGCTTTCGACGCTCGCACCGACGATCGGGCCGGTTATTGGCGGTTGGGTGACATCCGAGTGGTCGTGGCACTGGCTGTTTTACCTGAACGTCGTGCCTGGCATTATCGTCACGCTCTTCGTGCCACGGTACGTCAACTTCGATCATGCCAATCTGTCGCTGCTGAAGAAAGGAGATTATGTGGGTATCACGTTGATGTCGGCGTGCCTTGCCTGCCTCGAATACGTGCTCGAAGAGGGGCCACGCAAGAACTGGCTCGGTGACGAGGCCATTCTCCTGTGCACGTGGATCAGCGTTGTGAGTGGCTTCCTGTTTATCGTGCACGCACTGACAGCAGACGAGCCGATCATCGACCTGCGCGCACTTGCCGTGCGCAACTTCGGGATCTGCAGCGTGCTGTCGTTCATCATCGGCATCGGCATCTTTTGCACGGTGTATCTAACACCGGTTTTTCTCGCGCGGGTACGAGGTTTCGATTCGCTCCAGACGGGAATGGCACTACTGTCGGTGGGATGCTTCCAGTTGCTCGGCATGATCGCCTATACCGTACTCGCGCGGCACATCAACATGCGCTACCTGTTGATACTGGGACTGACGATGTTCGGCCTCGGCTGCTACCTCTACGAGCCCCTGACAAGCGACTGGGGCTGGCAGCAGTTGCTGCTTCCGCAAGCGCTGCGAGGCTTTGGCCAGCAACTCGCCATTCCACCCATTGTCATCATGGCCCTGGGTTCGCTGCCGGCTTCCCGGCTGAGATCCGCGAGCGGCCTGTTCAATCTGATGCGCAATCTCGGCGGCGCGATCGGCATTGCGGTGGCTAGCACCATGCTCAACGATCGCCTGAACTTCCACTATGAACGGCTTGCAGAACATGTCAGCATCGGACGTCCGGTTGTCGGAGCGTTTTTGCAAAGCAAGACCGGTCACATCTCCGAAGTGGCGGGCGATACGCTGAACGCTGCCAATGCAGGACTAGGTGAGTTGCATGCGCTCTTGATGCGGGAGGCGCTCACATTGACATTCGCCGACGCCTTTCTCGCCGTCGCGTTGTGCTTCTGCGTGGGGCTCATCAGTGCGTTTTTCACGCAACCGGTCGCCAATACCGCTCCGCCGCCCGATGCACATTGAGTTCGCCCGCTCATTGCGATGAATGGTTGGCGCCGATCGCTTCCTGTTCGAAACAGAATTCGTCGGCGCCGGCTTAGGTCTTCTCGATCCGCTTGACCTGAATTACATGCCGGACAAGTCCGGACGGAGATTGCGGACCGGGCTCACGCTTTCCAGCAGCGAAGCCAGATGCAGAAGTGTGGATTCCGCCATCCACGGCGAGACCAGTTGCACTCCGATCGGTAGCCTGGATAAGTAGCGAATAAAGCCAGGTTTTATGACTACCTAACGTTTGTTAGTTAGAAGATTGGGCGTTATACTTCGTCTCGTCAACACTCTTTGAACCGCAAGGGATGAGCGGAGGCTCTGGCAACGGCAAGCGCGACGGTCATCGCGGACTGATGGAATCACGCGCCCCTACCCCATCCGCAGAAGCTGAGGCAAACTACTGTCGGCAACTCAGCAATACTTGCTGTCGTGAGGCCTGCAACTTAAGCTAAGCCACCTCTGTAATTGCGGGGTGGTTCATGTTCAATGAGGGGAGATTCGTGGCGAGCCAGGCAAGCACCAGTTCCAGTGACAAGATCCTGGCTGTCGCGACGAAGATCGCGCAGGCGCACGGCTATGGTGGATTAAACCTCCGTACCCTTGCGCAGGAAGTGGGTATCAAGGCTGCAAGCCTGTACCACCATTTCCCGAGCAAGGCCGACCTGGCCGCCGCCGTCGCCAGGCGTTACTGGGAAGATGCGGCGGCGGCGCTGGAAGCGTTATCGACAACGACTGCAGATGCGGCCGACTGTTTGCGCAGATACCCGGGGACGTTTCGCGAGGCGCTGGAGAACGACAATCGCATGTGTCTGGCCAGCTTCATGACCGCCGAATATGACGATTTGCCCGAGGTCGTGCAGAAGGAGGTCCAGGCCTTTGTTGAGGTCAACGTTGCGTGGCTTGGAAAGATGCTTGCGGCAGCGAGAATTGTCAGCTCCAGAGACGCCAAGAAGCGGGCCCGCGCCATATTTGCCGCAGTCTCAGGCGCACAACTAATGGCGCGAGGCCGTTCCGATATCAAGCTCTTTGATGCCTTGATCGAGAGCTATCGGGAGGCTGGACTCTTACCCGCGTAGGAATTCGATCACGGTGAGGACCACACGCTGAACAATGCCCGCAGCGCCCTCGCCTTCGTCCGCGATGACACTCGCCTTGGATGGTTATTGACAGATTGGTCCAGAACAAATAATCTCGGCTCATGGCTAGACCTAGAGAGTTCGATCGGGAAGAGGCACTGGACCGCGCTACGCGCGTGTTCTGGGCGAAAGGCTACGCCTCGACCTCAACTGAGGACCTGCTCGCTGCGATGGAAATCGGGCGACAGAGCCTCTACAACGCGTTCGGCGACAAACGAAAACTCTACCTGGAAGCCCTGGAACGCTATCAACGGGAAAGCACCACGGGCCACCTGGAGCGTTTGAACGGCGCTGCATCGCCGGTAGGCGGTATGGAAGCGCTTTTGCTTGGCCTCATCGCCGAGGACGAGAACACTCGCGCACTTGGGTGTATGGGTGTCGGCGCTGTCGGTGAATTTGGGGCTGCAGATCCGGAGCTTGTGATGCTCCGGAGCAAAGTGGGACCCAAGCTTTCCAGGCGCCTGGCTGAACGCATCCGTGAGGGACAGACTTGCGGAGAAGTCGATCCCGCCATCGACGCCCGCGAAGCCGCCGCCTTTCTACAGATGACGATGCAAGGCATTCAACTCGGCGCCCGCGCGGGCGGCGACGCGAAGAGCCTGCGCATGCTGGCCAGATTTGCAATCAACCGCCTTAAATCGCGCTAGGTAAAGGAAAAACTGGCGCAGTTTCCGCGCGCCCATTTATGGACTAATCTGTCAAAAACGGAGACAGAATTGAACGAGAATCGCAAACTTACGGGAAAGGTTGCCATTGTCTTTGGCGGTTCGCGAGGCATTGGTGCGGCGGCAGCAAGGCGCCTGGCAAACGACGGGGCCAATGTAGCGGTGACCTACGTGTCGGCGCCGGAGCGAGCGGCAGAAACGGTTGGGGCGATAGAGGCCGCCGGACGGACCGGCCTTGCCATCGAGGCAGACAGTGCTGATCCGGCAGCGATCGAGGCGGCTGTCGCGCAGGCCGTGGATCGCTTTGGGAGACTGGACATTGCAGTTGTCAACGCAGGCATCCTGTTGCTTGGCGACGTTGCGACGGTGAGCGTGGAAAATCTTGACCGGATGCTGAACGTCAACGTGCGTGGCGTCTTCCTCTCCATCCAGGCTGCGGCTGCGCGTCTCGCTGACGGTGGCCGGATCATTACGATCGGCAGCAACACTGCGGTACGAAGCGGGCATCCGGGCTCGAGCGTCTACTCGATGACGAAGGCTGCAGTTGCAGTCATGGTGAAAGGCATCGCCATCGACCTCGCAGGCCGTGGCATCACGGTCAACAATATTCAGCCCGGGCCTACGGTTACGGATATGACAGTCGATCATATCGAGAGGATCAAGCCGCTCATTCCACTCAAACGCGCGGCAGATCCGGACGAGATTGCTGGTCTGGTTGCATACCTCGCCAGCAAGGAGTCAGGCTATATGACGGGCTCCAGCCTCACCATCGACGGTGGCATGGTGCTGTGACTGCCAGTGAACGGCCGAACCAGGCCAACTGCCCCGCCTGAATCCGGGCGCCATTGTTTTCGAAGGTCATCTTGCGGCGGCACGGGGCGCGGGTAGGTATTCACCCAGCCGTATTTTGCGGTGCTATCCTGCCCAACATCCCTTAGATGCCAGCCCGTCCGGCCTTTCGCGATTCC
This sequence comes from Paraburkholderia phenazinium, assembly GCF_900141745.1. NCBI lineage: Bacteria > Pseudomonadati > Pseudomonadota > Betaproteobacteria > Burkholderiales > Burkholderiaceae > Paraburkholderia > Paraburkholderia phenazinium. Next base: position 3,643,534 of record NZ_FSRM01000001.1, read on the forward strand.
GCGCCGCACAACGCGCTTCAGCCGCAACCCGGTCAAGATATGAAACTCTTCTGAATCGCATGGAGTACCGCCATGCTACGAACGTTCACCCAGCTCTGTCAGCCCGCCAACAAGGCCCTGCTCGTCGCCGCCGATGACGGACACGCGACGCTCACCGGCAGCGGCACCTACGCGATGCCATGGCACTGGCACGACTGCCTGATGTTCATCCTGCCGAGTCACGGCGCCGTCGAGTTATGCCACGAAGATCGCCGCGCGGGCACCTGGCTGTCGCAGGATCGCTTCGCAGTCGTACCCCAGGGGCAGGCCCACCAGACCCGCGCCGGATGCGCCACTCACACGCACGTCGCCGTCTACGTCACTGGCGACGCGTTGCGCAAGCTCGATACCGGGGTCGGCTCGCTTGGCGAATTCCGCCGTCGCACGCGCACTCCCATCCTCGTGCGCCGGACCGCAGCGATTCGTGCGTTGCAAGACCTGTCGTTGCGCAACGACATGGGAGCCTATGGCGGCGCGGCCACGCGCCAGGCCCTGTCGGCAGCCTTGCTGATGCAGTGCATCGGCGAAGTCATCTCTGGAAAAACAGAGCCGGGGACCTCGCCGCGCGAGCATGGCATGGCGCTCGTCGCCGACCTCGAAGCCTTCGTGACCCGCCATGCGGACCAGGACATTCCGCTCGACGCGCTCGAAGAGCGCTTCGGCATTTCCCGCCGGCACATTACGCGTCTGTTCCGCGAAGGCACCGGACTCTCGATCGGCGAATTCCAGCAGCGCAAGCGGTACGAAAACGCCTGTCGGCTGCTCACCGACACGGACCTGCCGATCGGCGAAGTGGCATTCCGGGTCGGCTTTGAAAGCGGCGCGGCCCTCGCGCGCGCGATGCGCCGCATCGGCGACCATTCGCCGTCCGATCTGCGCGCGACGATGGCCCGTTCGGTCAAAAGGTAAGGCCCGTTCGAACGCACGGCCTGGCGTCGATCCCCGTAAATTGACCGGATGGAAACACATCCCCCGGTCAGCGGGGCTCACGCCGTCATGTCTTCACGTCATCAGGTCGAACTCGTCAGCGTATTCGCCGCCGGCCCCGGCGGTGGCAACCCGGCGCCTATCGTGGTCGACGCAGCCGGCATGTCCGACACGCAAATGCAGGAGGTGGCGCGGCGCTACGGCCACGAAAGCGGCTTCGTCCTGCCGGCGCCGCCCGGCTCCAGCTGCGACTACGAGTTTCGCTTCTGGGTCCCGAATCATGAGATGTCGATGTGCGGTCACGCCACGGTCGGCGCAGTCTGGCTGCTCCATCAAACCGGGCGCTTACGACGTGACCGGCTAACCGTCCAGACCCGCAGCGGCGAGGTCGGAATTCGTATTACGGATTACACGGCCGAGGGCGCCGCGGTCGAAATCTCCCAACCCATGGGCCGGGTCGAACCGTTGCCGCTGGCGCAACTCAGCCGCGACGAGATCCTCGACGCGCTCGACATCACCGAGGCACAACTTGCGCCATTGCCGATCCAGAACGCCTGCACCAGTCGCGTCAAAACGCTGATTCCACTTGCCAGCCCGGTCGATCTCGACGCGCTTCGGCCGCGCTTCGAGAAAATCGAGGCGCTGTGCGAGCGGATCGGTTCCACCGGTCTCTACCCCTACGCGAGCTTCGACACCCGCCGGCAAATCTTCGATGCCCGGCAGTTTCCGCGCGCCTCTGGCTATCCAGAAGACGCGGCAACCGGAATCGCCGCCTCCGCGTTGTCGTTCGGTCTGCTCGCCAATGGCCTGGTCGAGGCGTCCACGCGGACCATCACGATCCGCCAGGGGCGCGCGATGAAACGCCCGTCGCAAATCTCGGTGCGCTTCAGTTTCGAGGACGGTGCCGCATCCGGCCACCCCGACGGCTGCTGGCTCGGCGGCCCGGTTCGCTTTGAGACGCGTGCCGAGGGGACGTCATGACGACTGTCATCGCGGACCGGCTGGCGCAGCTGGGCATGACTCTGCCGCCTCCTCCATCGCCGCGGGGCGTCTACGTGGGCGTGGTGATCCACGACGGTATCGCCTATGTCAGCGGCCAGGTCAGCCGCGTCGGCGACGAGATCATCGCCGGGCCAGTCGATCGCACCACCCCGCCCGAGCTGATCCGTCATGCGGCGCGGACCTGCGTGCTGCGCGCGCTGGCCGCGCTTGCGGCAGCGCTGCCGTCCACAACCACGGTCGAACGCATTCTGTACCTGCGTGGCTTCGTCAATGCCGTGCCTGACTTCATGAACCACAGCCAGGTGATGGATGAAGCCTCCGCGCTGCTGCATGAAATCTTCGGCGAAAGCGGCCGGCACGCAAGATCGGCACTCGGCGTCGCCGGCCTGCCGGGCGGCGGTCTCCTTGAAATCGAACTCACTGTCGCGCTCGCGCGCGAGTCCGTTCACGCACAGGAAGGCGCCGGCAACCCCAGCGAAGCCGGGCCACAACACACCGACGCACACCAACGCACGCCATAACAAGACGCGGGATCGCCGCTAAAACCGGCAGATCCGCACGATCATTTACCTCGGAGAACGCCATGAATCGTCGTCAACTGCTGCAACTCGGCCTTGCGGCCGGCCCCGCCATCCTGTTGTCCCGCTCCATTCAGGCGGCCGACGCCGAACTGGTGGTCGGTTCCAACGTGGGCGCCCCGCCGTTCGCGTTCAAGCAGGGCGACAGTTACTCCGGCTTTGACGTCGAGGTCTGGAGCGAAGTCGCCACGGGCATGAACCGTAAATGGCGCCTCCAACCGATGGAGTTCGGTGCACTGATCCCGGCACTTCAGACGCACAACCTCGACGTGATCGTCTCGCAGCTTTTTATCAAACCCGAGCGCCAGCAGGTTATCGACTTTTCCACGCCGTACTATAAAAGCGGCCTGATTGCGCTGACGCGCATCGACAACACTACCATCCACACCCCGGCCGATCTCGATGGCAAACACATCGGCACCGAAACGGGTACGGTCGCGGTCGGCTACGTCAAGGATCACTTCAAGGACGCTACGCTCGAGCAATTGCCGAGTATCAACAATGCGCTGCTGGCACTGGAAGCCGGCCGCACCGATGCGGTCGTCTACGATAAGCCCCTGTTGTTGTACTACGCCAACACCGCCGGGAAGAACAAGGTCAGAGTGATCGCGCCGCCTCTCGAGGGGCTCGATGTCGGCATGGGCTTCCAGAAGGGCAGCCCACTGGTCGCAGCGGTCAACCTTCAGCTCGCCGCCATGAAGGCAGACGGCCGGCTTCAGGCGCTCAACCAGAAATGGTTCGGCGAGGCGTCGTCATGAGCTTTGATTGGGCGGCTATCGTTGCCGCGCTGCCGGACCTCTTGCTGGGTCTGCGGCTCACGCTCCTGATCGCTCTGGCCGGGCTGCTCGGAGGCATCGCGCTCGGGGTTCTGGCAGGCGTGACGCTGACTTACGGCAGCCGGCTCGCAGCATTACCGGCGCAGGTCTACGTGGCCCTGATCCGCGGCACGCCTATCGTGGTCCAGGTGATGTTCGTCTACTTCGCGCTGCCGATCATGATGAATATACGCATTAGCGCCACCAGCGCCGCCATCATCACCTTGATCGTCAATTCTGGCGCGTATAACGCGGAAATCATCCGGGGCGCGCTCGACGGTGTTCCAGGTGGATTGCGCGAGGCGGGCCTCGCGATGGGCCTTCGTTTTCATACCGTGCTGGCGCATGTCATCACACCCATCGCGTTCAGGCGCGCACTACCGGCGATGGGAAACCAGTTCGTCAACCTGGTCAAGGACACCTCGATTTTTCTCGTCATCGGCGTCGGCGAATTGACCCGCCGGGGACAGGAAATCATGGCCGAGAACTTTCGGGCGGTGGAAATCTGGACCGCAGTGGCGATCATCTATCTGCTCGTGATCAGCCTGCTTGCGCTGGGTCTGCGAGTGCTCGAACGGAGAGTACGTTTGCCATGAGCATGATCGAATTTCAGCAGGCTTCCAAACGATTCGGCCAGCATGTCGTTCTGCAGCCGCTCGATCTCGCGATCTCGGCTGGCGAAGTCGCCGTTATTGTCGGGCCTTCCGGCTCCGGTAAATCGACCATGCTCCGCTGCATCAACGGACTGGAAACCATCAGTTCCGGCAACCTGCTCGTCGACAACATCAGCGTGCTGGGCTCCGCACGCGACGTCAGGCGCATCAGACTCGAAGCGGGCATGGTGTTTCAGCAGTTCAATCTGTTTCCGAACCTGACGGCGATGCAGAACGTCATGTTCGGCCCGATCCGGGCACGCGGTCAGACCAGGGCCGAAGCGCGCGAGATCGCCGCCGCGCTGCTGCACAAAGTAGGTCTTTCCGAACGCATGCATCACTATCCGTCGCAGCTTTCAGGCGGTCAGCAGCAACGCGTGGCGATCGCGCGGGCACTCGCCGTCCGGCCAAAGCTGATGCTATTCGACGAACCGACTTCGGCACTCGATCCGGAACTGCGTCAGGAAGTTCTCAAGGTCATGCAGACGCTCGCCGGTGAGGGCATGACCATGGTCGTCGTCACGCATGAGATGGGCTTCGCGCAGCGCGTGGGCTCGCGCCTGCTCTTCATGGAAGGCGGCCGCGTTGTGCACGACGGCAACCCCGTGGAAATGCTGTCCACGCCGCCGGGGGAACGCTTCCGCGAGTTTCTTCAACATGTTCATTGATGGCCTTGCACTTCACGCTCGCACGCCATAGGAGTCTGCAGTCAAAATGATCCCGTCGCACTTTGAAAACGCTTACGGCTTTCGCCGGGACAGTGTCCGGCACGACAACTGGCGAGAAGCACCATGGAATGTCTGGGCCTTTCGCCATGTCCACGAAATCATCCCGACAGCGCGAATTCCAGCCACACCGGGTCTTGCCGAAGAACCCAAGGTCAATGCCGACGCGCTGACCGAACACGCACTCGTGGTCCGCGGCGAACACCACACGATCGCGTCGATCCTGCAGCGGACCTCGACCGATGCCCTCACGGTGATGCGAGCCGGACGTTTCGTCGCCGATTTTCATGCGCCTAACTTTACGCTGCAAAGCCGCCATATTCTGTTCTCGGCCAGCAAGTCGGTCGCGGGACTGCTCGCCGGCATGCTGGTCGGCGATGCTCTGCTGGACCCCGACGCGCCAGTGGCGCAATACGTGCCGGAACTCGCGTGTTCGGCCTTCGGCGACGCCAGCGTCAGGCACGTGCTGGATATGCGAACCAGCCTCGCGTTCAACGAGGACTATCTCGATCCGAACGGCATCTACGCGCGCTATCGGCGGGCCGGCCTGCTGGACCCGCGCCGCGAAGGCGAGCCGCCGGAGACGGTGCTCGACCTGCTCGCTTCGCTGACCAAAGGTGCGGGCGAGCATGGTGGTCCGTTCCATTACTGCTCACCCAACTCTGACGTGCTCGGCCTCGTGATCGAGCGCGCCTCGGGACAGCGCTACGCCGACTTCGCGGCCACGCGTCTCTGGCAGCCGCTGGGGTTGCGGCAAGACGGTTGCGTCACCGTGGACATCGCGGGCACAGCGCGCTCAGGCGGCGGCTTGTGCATGACCGCGCGCGATCTGGCGAGAATCGGCGAACTGGTGCGTCTCGGCGGTATGGTCAATGGGCGCAGGCTGATATCGGCGGACTGGATGACCGATACGCTTACGGGCGGCAGCACAGAGGCATGGCGACAAGGAAAGTTCTCAAGCTGGCTGCCGAACGGCAAGTATCGCAACAAGTGGTATCAGGTCGGCAACGCCAGCGGAGCATGCTTTGCGATCGGCATTCATGGCCAGTGGCTCTATGTTGACCCGCTACGCGAGACGGTGATCGCCAAATTCTCGTCACAGCCCGTTCCGACCAGCGACGAATTCAAGCTCCTGAATCTCGCGCTGTTCGAGGCGATTGCGGCGATGGCGTAAGGTACTTCAGCCGTCCGTCGACACCGTGACCGCCTCCCATTCCCGGATCTCACTCTCCAACGCGGACAACTTGTCCCTCACGAGCCCGAGCGCATCGCTACCGAGCAGGAGATGCGTGGGAGGGCAATCCGCGGCGATTGCGGCGAGCATCGCGCGTGCGGCCTTTTGCGGATCGCCCAATTGCTTGCCGCTCTTCTCCTCGCGCGCTTTGCGGATGGGATCGAAGACCTGGTCGTAATCCGCAATCGAACGGGGCGTTCGCGTCATCGAGCGCCCCGCCCAGTCGGTGCGGAACGAGCCTGGCGCGACGGCTGTCACGGCGATGCCGAAAGGCTTGACCTCTTTGCCAAGCGCCTCGGAGATGCCCTCCAGCGCGAATTTGCTTCCGCAGTAATAAGTAATCCCTGGCATGGTGATATAGCCGCCCATCGAGGTGATATTCAGAATGTGGCCACGTCTGCGCTCACGCATCAACGGCAGCACGGCTTTTATCATGGCGACAGCGCCGAACACATTCACATCGAACTGTCTGCGCATCTCGGACAAAGGCGATTCTTCCATAACGCCTTCGTGGCCATAGCCGGCATTGTTGACCAGGACGTCCACCGGTCCGACGCTCGCCTCGATTTCCGCCACGATGCCGTCGATGGCATCGAAGTCGGTTACGTCAAGTACACGTCCGAAAGCCGCGTCCGCAGACAGCGACTCGAAATCACGCTTTGCCTGCGCACTTCTCACGGTACCGACGACCTTGTACCCCGCCGCTAGTGCCTCCTGTGCGAGCGCACGGCCGAAGCCGCTGCTGACGCCCGTGATGAGCAGAATTTTGCTGGATGCCATCGAAGCTTCTCCCGAATGTTGACTGGAAAGTGCATACTAGTCTGAAGGATAAAGCTATCTAAGCCAGATTCCGCTATTTTTATTGCCTAAAACTATGAACGCCAGGCGCGCCTCTACCCCCAATCCAGACCTCTCGTCGGGAAACCAAAAACGCATGATTGCGTTGCTCCACGCGTTGGCGCCCGATGAGGGCTACAACCTCACGGCGCTGCCGAGCGTTCGCATCCTGCGCTCAAACCGGCCGTTGTCGCGCACGCCGGTGCTCTACGACCCTGGCATCGTGATCGTTTGTCAGGGTCGCAAGCGCGGTTATTTCGGCGACCAGCTCTATCTGTACGACGAGCATCACTATCTGGCCGTGTCCGTGCCGGTTCCGTTCAGCATGGAAACCGACGCAACCGAGGAGCGCCCGCTGCTCGCGCTGTACCTTCACCTCGATTTCACATTGGCCGCCGACCTGGCGGTACAGATCGACCATGAAGGCGCAACCGAGCACGTACAAGCGCCCCAGAGCATGATGTCGACGCCGATGGATGACACGATGCAGGCGTCCGTGTTGCGCTTCCTCGAGGCGATGCAGCGACCGCTCGAAGCCGCGGTACTGGGCCCGGGCTTACTGCGCGAACTGTATTTCCGCGTGCTCACCGGAGCGCAAGGGAGCTCGATGCGCGAGGCTTTGGCGATGCGAGGACAGTTCGGGCGGATAGGCAGATCGCTACGCCTTATCCACGCCGGCTATGCGCAGCCGCTGGACGTGATGCAACTGGCTGAGGAAGCGGGAATGAGCGTTCCCAGCTTTCATAGCCACTTCAAGTCGATCACGCAGGTTTCGCCGATGCAGTACGTCAAGTCGACGCGCCTGCATCAGGCCCGCCTGTTGATGGTCCGCCAGGAACTGACCGCGGAGGCGGCAAGCCACGCGGTGGGTTACACGAGCCCGTCCCAGTTCAGCAGAGAGTTCAAGCGGCTTTTTGGCCTGACGCCGGCGGCGGAAACGAAGCGTATGCGCGAGAGCTTCGCCATTCCCGCTGCGTTCGAGAATGCGACGTACGTTTCGTCGCACTGAGTTTGGCGTACCTCATTTTCTCTACGGATGTTCTTCGAGGTCATCGCTCATATCTCCGTTGAAAAGTCTCCATGAAGAAAAACCGCTCGTCTCTGTTTCCCCGCCAACGCAAAGCATTTCTTACAATGTAATATCAACCGCCACGGTTGCCCCCTGCGAGCGTTGCGACTGACCAGGCAAAAATTCCCGACCCACGACCTCGTACGGCTACGATCGTTCGGCATACATATAGTCTTTCGCCTGGGTTATACCCGGAAACATTATCTTGGGCCCTTCAGGACATGCTAAAAAGAGTCGATATCCCGGAAGGGCGACTGAAGGTCCGGTCCGGAGATTGGAGAATCCCACGCGGACTGTCGCACGGAATCCCGAGGTGAAAGTATGGAAAAAAAAGTGCTCGTCGCGGTGGCCGCCGCGCTGATGTCTTCCGTGGGCGCGCTGCATCCCGAATCCGCCCGTGCCGCTGATGCTGCAGCTTCAGCCTACGAAGACTCGACCGTCGACGCATCCCTCGATCCCGGCGAAGAACGCGTCTCTGCCGATGCCGACAATCAGGCCCGCCTGAAAGACCTGCGCTACGCGTATTTCATCGGCTACAACGCGCGCGCCAGGGAAGACTCGAAATCCTATGCGACTTTGGGCGACGAGGTAAAGCATCCGCAGAAGCAGCTCGCCGCGGCGCCCCTGCCCCCCGCAACGCCGAAACCAGTTGCCGAACGGGTTGCGCCGCCAAGGCGCCCCGTGGCGCAAGCCGCGCCGTTGAGGCAAGTATCCGTGCCGGCCGCATCGACGAAGCAGGTACCCGCGCCGGTCACATCGCCGAAGCGGGTTGTCGCCGCGCGGGCCACGCAGTCCAGGCAGGTCGTTGCACAGGCTGCGCCTGTGCCGCTCAAGCGCGTTCCCGCGCAGGTGGCGCCCGTACCGCAGAAACATGTTTATGCGCAAGTCGAGTCTGTGCCGGCGAGACGGGTCTCTGTACCGGTCGCGCCGTTGAAGCAGGCTTCGGTGCAGGTCACGCCGCCTAAGCGGGTTGAAGTGCAAACTGTATCTCTGAGGCAGGTTTCTACCCGGACCACGCCACCGAAGCTGTTTGGTGCCGAGTCCGAGCCGCCGATCCTGATTCCGACGCAAGCCGTGACGTCATTGCCCGAATCCAAATCCGACAATGACGACGACGCGCAGGTGACGCCGCGCCGCGATGCGCAGAACACCCAGCGGGCGGCGCCGCAGTATCGGCAGACCGATGAGGAATCGCAATACGCCGCGGAGCAAGGAACTCAGGCGGCGCAGAACCCGCAACCTCGCCAATATCAGAGTCGACAGCCCCAGCAATACGCGGCGGCGCCGGCCTATAACCAGGTATCGACAGAGTATCAGCAGCCAGGCGGGTACGTCGGACGGCAATACACGCCGCCGCCCCCGCCACCCTCTCGAACCGTTCCGGCTAACCAGTACGCGCCTGCGCAATACCAACCGGCTTACGCGCAGTCCGGCTACGTCCCTCGGCCGCCCGCTCAGGCCTCGGCACAGCAGGTCGTCGTCGTGGGCCGCCCGCCCGCCTACCCGGCAGATGACGAGATGTACACACCGCCTGAACTGCGGCGACAGTACCCCGCCGGTAACGGCAACTGGAATCAAACCGTTTCCCAGTAAGGCCTCGCCTTCCCAGCTAGCGAACAGGTCGCGGGTTCAGAAATCGATTCACGCTCTGGCGACAACTGCGCAGCGTTCTGCGCTGCCCAGTTGTCGCTCACCTTCGGCGACGTACTTGTCCATCTCCTCACGCGGAACCATACCGCCGCCTGTCGCCCAGACGACATGCGTAGCGGCCGCCCTTCGCGTCGCGTCGAGACCGATGCGCGCATGATAGCCATCGACCTCGGCGAGCACGCGCGTGAATCCGGATGCGCCCGCCAGTGCCGATGGTTCCAGGCGTATGTCCTCGGTGTTCGCCATCAGATAGAGCAGCGCCAGCAACTCGCTGTCTTCGACGGTGAAATAGCCATCGATCATCCGTTGCATCGACCGTCCGACAAAGCCCGATGGCCTGCCGACCGCAAGGCCGTCGGCGGCCGTCACGTTATCGATGCCGAAGTCCTGCACTGCAAGCTGGTCGTGCAAACCGGTGTACACCCCCATCAGCATGCACGGCGAGTGCGTCGGTTCCGCGAAAATGCAGTGCACGGCGTCGCCGAATGCGAGCTTGAGTCCAAACGCAACGCCACCAGGGCCGCCGCCGACACCGCACGGTAGATAGACAAACAACGGATGATCCGCGTCGACGCGCGTGCCTGCCGCTTCGAGTTGGCGTTTCAGGCGTTCGCCCGCAACCGCATAGCCGAGAAACAAGGGGGTCGAATTCTCGTCATCGATGAAATGACAGGAAGGGTCGGCGGCCGCCTGGCGGCGACCGCTCTCGACTGCTTCGCCGTAATCGCCCGCGTATTCGATGACGTTGACGCCATGCGCACGCAGCCGGTCTTTCTTCCACTGCCGCGCATCGGCAGACATGTGCACTGTGGTCTCGAAGCCGAGCGTCGCCGCCGCGATTCCGATCGACATCCCGAGGTTGCCTGTCGATCCGACCGCAATCTTGTGCGCACGGAAGAGCGCCTGACACGGCGCGTCGGCGAGCACCCGGTAGTCGTCGTCAAGCTTCAGCAAACCCTGTGCGAGGGCGAGCTTTTCCGCATGGAACAGCACTTCGTAGATGCCGCCGCGAGCCTTGATCGAGCCCGAAATCGGCAGATGGCTGTCTTTCTTCAACAGCATCCGCACCGGCTCCGAGACGCCGTAACGTGCGCGTACGGCGTCCGCGAAGGCGGGAACCGGCGTCAAAGGCGATTCGATGATGCCGTTCGCAGGCGCTTCATCGGGAAACGCCTGTGCAATGAACGGCGCGAAACGCGTCAGGCGATCGCTTGCAACGCGAACGTCAGCGGCGTTCAGCGAGATGTCGGCGAGCGCGTCGGCCAGCGGTGCAATGGCGGGATTGAACCACGCGACTGGTCGATGTTGCATCAAAGGTTCGAGCAGCGGGAATTCGGCTCGCCACGTCGAAAGCGGCTTGCCGTAGAGCGTTTCAGTCATGTCAGGTGTCGGAATCAATCGTATCGCAGAGCAATCAAACGGCAGGACGCTCGCCATGTGCAGCAGCGGACGCGCCGAGCACCGGCGGATGCGTGACGATCGCCCGCAAGTCCACCTGGGTTTTGGACAGCGCTTGCAAATCCGGCTTCGGACGACGCAGCTCGGGCGAGCCTTCGCACACTGCCTCGACAGCATGCGCTGCCAGCAGCAATTCCAGGTCGCCGCGAAAGCGGCCGATCATCTGCAGGCCGAACGGCATGCCGCGATGATCGCTGCCGACCGGCAGCGATAGCGCCGGATTGGTCGCGAGCGTCACCACGTACGTTAGCGACAGCCACCTGTAGTAATTTTCGAGCGCGACGCCATTGACCGACTTGAGGTACGGTTGCGTCCAGGGAAACGGCGACACCGGCGTGGTCGGCGACAGGATCACGTCGTAGCGATCAAACAGCTTCTGGAATGCGCGGAAGATCAGCGTCTGTTCGTTGTGTGCGCGCACGCAGTCCTTCAACTTCAGGCTCGCGCCCATTTCATAGTTCGCCCGCGGGTTAGGCCCGAGCAGGTCGGGATCTTTGTCATAGGCTTTCTGCAAGCTCATGACGAAGGCTTCCGCGCGCAGCACGTCGAAACAGGTGTGCGCGTCTTTCATCTGCACTTCGACAGGCTCGCAGACCGCAAAAGCGCTGCGAAGTGCATCGATTTTCTCGCGAAATACCGCGCGGATCTCGTCGTCCACTTCGCAGACGCCAAAGTCTTCCGTGTAGCCGACTCGCAGCCTCGAAAGATCGGCGGGCCGTGCGCTGTCAATGGACGGCGGCATCGTGAAAGGGTAACTCAGCGGATCCGTGCCGGATGCGCCGGCGGTGGCGGCGAGCTGCAGCCATGTATCGGCGACGTCACGTCCCATTGGACCGACTACGGCAAGAGGCGTCCAGCCGAGTTGCTTGCGCTCGCTCGGCACCAACCCCGGCGAGGTTCGCAGACCAACCACGCCGCATTTCGCCGCCGGAATCCGCAGCGATCCGCCCGTATCCGAGCCGCTGCACAACGGCACCATATCGACTGCCAGCGCCGCCGCCGAGCCGCCCGACGACCCCCCTGCATTCAGCTCCGGGTTGAACGGATTGCCGGTCGCACCCCAGACCGGATTGAAGCTGTTGGCGCCCGCGCCCATTTCCGGCACATTGGTCTTGCCGACGACAATCGCACCTGCGCCACGCAGGCGTTGCACCAGGGTGTTGTCTTCTGACGGGACGTTGGAGCGAAACAGCGGCGAGCCATACGTAGTCAGCACGCCCGCGGTTTCTTCGAGGTCTTTAATGCCGATAGGCAGACCTTGCAAAATGCCCTGGCGATTGCCATTCGCGAGATCGCGTTCGGCCTCGCGCGCTTCGGCACGCGCGCGGTCGAAACAGGTCGCCGAGAACGCATTGATCTTCGGATTCAGCGTCTCGATGCGTTCGATACACGCGTCGAGCAGTTCAACCGGCGATATCTCGCGGGCATCGAGACGTTTTTTCAATTCGACTGCACTTTGACTCACCAGCTCGTCTGTATGGGACACGGTTCGCTTACCTTTCGCTGCGTTGAAGAACGATGCGAATGAATGTAGCCGAGTCGTGCGTACGCGGCTATTGACGAATATAGAAAGGCGATTTCCCTTTTGGACAACGGCAGGCTGTATGCCGGTTTATTGCGCGGAAGGCGCCGGCAACCATACCTTAACAGTTGCGATGAACGCTTCCATCAGTGGGGGCAAATCGCGGCGAGCCAACGTTTGCACTTCAATATTGCGGTCGCTGACATGCAGTTCGGGCACAGGCAACGCCACCAGTTGACCGCGAGCGAGACGGCTGCGCAGAAACAGTTCGCCAGAGAACGTAACTGCCTCGCCGGACAGCGAGAAATTGAGCAGCGTTTCGAGTGTTTCGCTGTCGAGCACGCTCTTGTAGTTGATGCCCTCGCGGCTGCAATAGATATCCAGCAACTGACGCAGCGTCGAATTCGGTCCGGGCAAAGCGAGAGGATGTTCGAACAGTTCGCGCAACGACACTTCGCTGCGCCGCGCGAGCACATGGCTGGGCGCGACGACGGCCAGCATCGGCGCAGGTTGGGAATACTTGACGTAGATATCGCGGGCCGGCCCGAGGCTAAACGTCAAGCCAAGATCGACTTCGGCTTCGCGGACCTGGCGCGTGACCACCGATGCAGCCGCCACCGCCAGGTTGAAGCGCGCCGACGGATGGTCGCGACGGAATTGCGTCATCACGCGCGGCAGGAATTCGGTGGCGAAGCCTTCAGTGCAGGCAATGCGGATGGTGGTCTCGGTATCGGCGCGCAATGCGTCCAGTTCGGCGCTGACGTGCTCGGCGTCAAGCAGCGAACGTCGCGCATACGCAGCCAGTAATTCGCCCGCACGGCTCGGCACCATGCCACGCGACTGGCGCTCGAACAGCGTCGCGTTCAGCTCGCTTTCGAGGCGGCTGATCTGACGGCTGACCGCTGAGGGCACCACGTGCAGCTTGGCCGCGGCATCGCTGATCGAGCCGGTATTGACGACTTCGAGGAAATAGCGGACGGCGGCTTCTTGCAGGATGCGCGGGTTCATTGGGCGGAAGAACAAGTGATCGACCGCTCAATGATAGCCCGGAGACTGTGGGCCGGCGCTATCGCCGTGCTCAGGCTTCCGCTTCGTTCGCAAGTTGCACGTCGCGGATTCTCGACGCATTGATGGTCAGACTGACCAGCGTCGCCATCGCCGTGGATGCAATCAGGAACATGAACGCAGCGTCGTAGCTGTCATAGTGCGAGACCAGCAAGCCGATTACGAGCGGCGCAACGAACCCGGCCACCTGTCCGCCAAAGTTGACCATCCCGACACCCGTTCCGACGAGGCGCTGCGGCAGGATCTTGGTTGGCAGTGCGAATGCAGTGGCGAACACGAACGACTTGAAGAAGTAGACGATCGACTGATACGTGATCACGCCGGCCACCGTTTGCGCGGTGTACATCAGGTACAGGAACACGCCAGTGATTGCGCAGCAACTCATCATCAGATACTTCTCGCGTCCATCGAAGAAGCGGGTCATGACCCAGCCACCCATGGCGGTCGCGATACTCGCGGTGATGAACGGCAGCGGCGTCAGCATTCCGACCGCTTTCAGATCGAGGTGGCGCGCGGTCAGCAGATACGCGGGCATCCACGCGTCAAGCCCCTTGTTGACGATGCTCAGACCGAACCACACCGTCAGTATCTTCCACATCAAGGGCATCTTCAGCAGATCCCTGGTGCCGCCCCTCCCACCCTTGCCGCTGTTCAGGAGCGCCTGCGCGGCCGCCTCGTCGCGACTCATGCGAGGCGCCTTGACGAATACCAGATAGACCAGCGCGAACACCACACCGGCGACGCCAATCGCGACGAACGCATGACGCCAGCCGAGATACAGGATCAGCGGTGCAATGACCAGGGGCGCAATAAAGCTGCCTACGTAGTTGGACGAAATCAGCAGCGACGACATCCTGGGGCGTTCTGCGCGCGGATACGCTTCGACCACGCCTTTGACCGCCGACGCCGGATAGCCGCCTTCACCGAGACCGAAGATAAAACGGATCGCAATCAGCGACGCCAGAGACCACGCAAGGCCCGTCAGCGCGGTGAACAAGGACCAGAACGCTATCGACACCACCACCACGACCTTGCTGCCGAAGCGGTCGGCGAGCCAGCCGCCCGGAATCTGCATGATCGAATAGCTCAGATAGAACGCACTGAGGATCACGCCGAGTTGCGCCGGATTCAGATGGAAATCGCCACCGATATGTACCAGCGACAACGATACGGCCGACCGGTCTATGTAAGAAATGCAGTAGCCGACATAGAGCAGGATAAAAACCAGCGTCCGTTTGGTGCGGGGTTCAGTTCCAGCAATCATTGTCCAGATCCGGTAAGAGCACTGATGGGCGGCTGCCTGGGCGCGGCAGGCCTGAAGCGGCGTGCATCTTGACGACAACGCCATTCCCGACGGTTCGAACCGATCGTATGGATTCAAAAACGGGGTAACAAGTGATAGATTCCGACGCCTCCTTTGCCAAAAAAGCAGGGTTGCTACAATGCAGCCGCCACCGCGCGGGCGTTTGCCCGAATTCTGATCGAGGGGTTTTGTCAGCTGTCAGTTGCTACGGCGAGATCAGATCCTGAAGTACCAGATGCACTCGTTGATCGCCGCTCGTCCGGTTCACGAGGATGGGAACGCTCGCGTTGCCCGGCTCCTGAAGCAGCGCTCGTATCCTGAACAAGGTGCTCGCCTCAGCGGGAAGCGCGCCAACTTTGATAACGATGTCACCGGCGTGGATGCCGGCCTGTGCCGCCGGTCCATTCGCCGTCACGTCGATGACGCGAAGCCCTCGCTGTCCGGATAGTCCTAACCACATGCCGCTCCGGTCATAGGGCTCAGGAGCGTCGAAGCCGGTGCTCTTCGAAAGCCACATCACATGATGGCCATAATCAAAAGAGACCGTAAATCGCTTCAGGATTCCCATGCCGATGCTCCCTGCCCGATCACCCCGGGTGAAAGCACCTGCCTTCTGAAGCGACAAACGCGTAACAGGTGCCGGCACGGCAAGATCGCCGATCGAAAAGCGCGCCGGCCGCCCCACGATGCCGCGGATCGGGCCTCCGCCGCCGTAGCCGGTCATCGCCTCAACGGTAGTCCCCATTTGCCCGTCCAATCGATAGGCGCGCCAGAAGGCGCCGAACAGCGTCAGGCTGAACCGGTCACCCGTATCGATCTGAAACATCCCGGTTATTCCTGCCACCGACGCTGTCACAACGGGCATGTCGTTCTCGTCCAGCGAAAAGGGGATCGGTATCGCGTCCGCCGCCGGCCTGAATCGATCCTCATCCTGGATGGTCACCTGCTCTCGGGGGGCATCTAACGTTAAAACATACTTCCGGAATATCTCCGTCCCGAGCACGCCGTCGAAATGCTGAAATCCGATGACACGATTGAGCTGGCTCGTGTCCATTGCCGGGATATCCAGAGCGCCGACCGAGAATGGACCCACGCTCAGATCGTTAAGGTGAACGATCTTGAAAGACAGTTGCTGCTCGCCGGCGCCCGTTCCGGTGCCGGCGCTCGTGGGCGCAAGCTTCAGCTTTGCCGCCAGTGCGGTACTGACGGTCGAGCTGGACGAGCCCGTATCCACGATGAAAGAGAACGGGCCTTTGCCATCGACCTGCACGGCAATGAAGGGGCGATTGTCGACGATCGAAAGCGGGAATACCTGGGATTGCGGAGCATCGGAGGCCGATGCGGAACCGGTCACAGTACCGCACAGCCAAAGTAGCGCCAGAAAGCCCCTTCGTGCGAGACGCATGTTTTTCTCCCCTGATCGTAGCGAATGCCAACTGTAGTCGACCAGACAGAAAAATGCATCGTTGCCGTTCGTCGAACTAGCTGCCGCTTTACTTTCGAAGAGCGATGCGTGATCCGTCACGCGATCTGGACGCCCGACTGCACGTCTTCACTTACGCCGAAGCAGAGCGAAATCACGAGGTGATGTGAACCTGCATCGAGCGGCACACGCACCTGTCCACCGCCACATTCAACGCTCGCACCGTCGAGCATCGCACGCGTCACACCGGGCTCGTCAGCGGACTCGACGCGAATCTCATAGCGCGTCGAATGCATCGACACCGTTGCTTCAAACCCCGGCCATGTGTCCGGAATGCAAGGATCGATCACCAGAAAATTCCCCTCGCGGCGAATCCCAAGAATGCCCTCGATACCCGCCCGGTACATCCACCCCGCCGATCCCGTGTACCACGTCCAGCCGCCACGCCCGGCATGCGGCGCCACGGAATAGACATCGGCGGCAACGACATAAGGCTCGACCTTGTAACGCTCGACTTCCATCGGTGTGCGCGCATGATTGACCGGATTGAGCAGTGAGAACAACGCGGCCGCCTTGTTGCCATCACGCAGTTTCGTCGATGCGAGAATCACCCACATCGCCGCGTGACTATACTGGCCGCCGTTTTCGCGCAGCCCCGGCGGGTAGCCCTTGATATAGCCCGGATCGTGCGACGTTTTATCGAACGGAGGCGTGAACAGCAACGCAAGCGCGTCGTCGCGACGGATCAGGTGCTTCTCCAGCGAGGCCATCGCAAGCGTTGCGCGCGCTGGGTCTGCCGCGCCGGACAATACCGCCCATGACTGCGCGATCGAATCGATCTGGCATTCGTCACTTTCGCTCGAGCCAAGCCATGTGCCGTCGTCGAACGTCGCGCGGCGATACCATTGGCCATCCCATGCGTCACGTTCCAGCGATTCTCGCAACGAGGCCGCATGAGCGCGCCAGCGTGCAGCACGCGCCACCGAAACCGGATCGCGCGATTCAGCCAGCGGTGCAAACAGTTCAACGGTCCGCAAGAGCAGCCAGCCGAGCCAAACGCTTTCTCCCTTGCCACCGGCGCCGACGCGGTTCATGCCGTCGTTCCAGTCGCCCGTGCCGATCAGCGGCAAGCCATGCTCGCCGGTCAGTTCGATGCACTGATCGAGACCGCGCGCGCAGTGCTCGAATAACGATGCGGATTCATCTGCGATCATCGGTTGAAAGAACGCATCGTGCTCGCCGGGTCGCAGCAGCGGTCCGTCGAGGAACGGTACAGTCTCATTGAGAATCGCGACGTCGCCAGCGCAGCCGACATAGTTTGCCGTCGCGAACGCGAGCCACACGCGGTCATCGGAAATCCTCGTGCGCACGCCCTGCCCCGTTTGCGGCAACCACCAATGCTGAAAATCGCCGTCGACAAACTGTCGCGCCGCAGCACGCAGCAAATGCCGGCGCGTCTCGTCCGGCTGCACATGCGTCAACGCCATGCCGTCCTGTAACTGGTCGCGGAACCCATAAGCGCCGCTCGCCTGATAGAACGCCGAGCGCGCCCAGATACGGCACGCGAGCGTTTGATACAGCAGCCAGCCGTTCAACATCAGGTCCATCGCGCGGTCCGGGGTCTTCACCTGGACGGTGCCGAGCACCTTGTGCCAGTGGTTCGTCACCTCGGCGAGAACGGCGTCAAGATCGGCCTTGCGATAGCGTTCGATCAACGCGCGCGCTTCTTCGACGGAAGCGCATTGTCCGACGAACGACACCACTTCGACGATCTCGCCGACGCTCAACTCAATCACGTCCTGCAACGCCGCGCAGGGATCGAGGCCTGCCCCCGTCGCGCCGGAGAGCCGTGCATTGCCGCTCAGCGCGGCGGGTGCTGCGCTGCGGCCATTACGGCCGAGAAATTCGGTACGATCCGCCGTCCATGCGGTCTGCCGGCCGCCGAGATCGGCGAACGCGACGCGTCCCGCGAACCCCATGCTCCAAGGATTACGCGCCAGCATCGCGCCGGTCGCAGAGTCGATCTCCGTCACGATGAAGGGACCGGATGCGCCGCGCGAGGTGCCGAGCACCCATTCGTTCCACGCCGTCACGGACAGACGTCGCGGCCTCGCGGACAGATTGCGCACCGTCAGCCGGGAAATCTTCAGCGGATCGGCGAGCGGCACGTATTGCAGCAAGTCGAGCGCGATGCCATTCGCCTCGTGTTCGAAGCGGCTATAGCCATGCCCATGACGCGCGACATAGGTCCCGCCGTCGCGGATCGGCTGTGCGGTTGCGCCCCACACCTCGCCAGTGGCTTCGTCGCGCACATAGATCGCCTCACCCGCCGGATCCTCGACCGGATCGTTCGACCATGGCGTAAGCTGATTCTCTCGGCTGTTTTCAGCCCACGTGTAGCCGCTGCCTTCTGCCGCGACCTGAAAGCCAAAGCCGGGGTTCGCAATCACGTTGATCCACGGCGCAGGCGTCGTCGCGCCTGCCACGAGAACGGTGACGTATTCCCGGCCGTCTTTATCGAAACCACCCAGGCCGTTGAAAAACTCGAGCCTCGACGCAGCCGAAGAAACTATGCGCGGCGGATGAGGCGCTGCAGGCCATGGCGACGACATCGACGGCCTCTGCTGGCGCAACGCCGACGCCTGGCCACGCGACTGCGGCAAGCGCGCGAGTTGCTCGGCGATCAAACCGCGCCGGGCGATCAATGCGACTCTCGCAACCGATTGCAGCAACGCACGCGCCTCCACGCTCATCAAATCGGCGCGTAGCGTAAAGACGGCCCCTTGCGCGAGTTCTTCGCCGTAGCGCGGCCGCAATTGGCTGCTACGCACGGCCGTTTCGATCGCGCCCTGCAACTCCTGGATATACGACGACGCCCGTTCGTTGATGATGACGAGATCGACGGCGAGCCGCTTCATCCGCCAATACTCGTGCGCCCTCAATAACTGCCGGACCTGCGCAATGTCTTCGACGTCGTCGATGCGCAGCAGCACGATCGGCAGATCGCCGGAAATCGCGTGCGGCCAGAGTCCCGACTGCACGTCGGCCCCGCGAATGATCGTGTCCGACGGCGCCCTGAAGCGGGCATCGGCGTAAATCACGGGCGCGGCCAGGCGCTGAAAATTCGCGGCCTCTTCGGCTTCGACTGCCAGGTGGCGCAACTGCACCTGAGCCTGCGTCCACGCAAGCGTTTTGGCGCGATCGAACGCGTTACGGTCATGGTGTTTGTCGACCAGATCCAGCAACAGCGCCCGCGACTCGGCTACCACCGTCCAGAACGTCGCGCGTGCAACCTTGCCCGGCGGCACCAGCACGCGATACCTGAGTGCAAAGACCGGATCGAGTACGGTGCCGGCAGTGTTGGTCAACGGCTGATCGTCGAAGATCGCCGCTGCAGTGCCTGCGTTATTGCCGCGTCCGAGAAAACGTGCGCGGTCCGATTCGTATTGCGGATCGGCGACAATCTCACCGTCGACCACCGCGAAATGCGCTGCCCACACCTGCTTTTCATCGTGCGACCGTGGACGGCGCGTAGCCAGCAGCGCGCCGAATTCGGCGAGGTGCTCGGTCTGCACGAACATCCGCGAGAAGGCCGGGTGGGCGTTGTCGGAGGCAGGCGTCGCGAGCACGATTTCGGCGTACGACGTCAGCTCGATCTCGCGCGCGCGACGTCCGCTGTTTGCCAACGAGACGCGGCGTACTTCGCCATCCGCCTCGCCGGAAACCAGCACGTCCATCGTCGTGGTCAACGAACCGTCACGACGAATGAACTCCGCATGGTCCTCGCCGAACACAACCTCTTCGTACTCGGCTTCGCTGCCCACCGGCTGCGCACCGGCCGACCACACGTGGCCGCTGTGCGTATCGCGCAGGAAGATGAACGAACCCCAGTCGTCGCGCGTCGCGTCTTCGCGCCAACGCGTGATGGCGAGATCACGCCAACGGCTGTAACCGGCGCCGGTTGCCGTCAGCATGACCGCGTAGTGCCCATTCGACAGCAGATGCGTCACCGGTGCAGCACCGGCCACAGCTGACGCTGCGAGGCGCCGTACCGTCGACGGGGCGGCGCCGGCGACCGCTGCCGACGTATTCACTTCTTCCGCACGGGGATGCCCAACCGCAACGTTGCGTGGCATGCGTTCCTGCAACAGCAGTTCGCTCGCCTGAATCATGGGCTCGCGATGGAAACGCGCACGCATCTGCGCGTCGAGCAACGTGTTCGCAATCGACACGATGGTCATGCCCTGATGATGCGCCATGAAGTTGCGCACGATTGCCACGTCCGCGTTGTCCGGCAAGCGCGAGCGCGTGAAGTCGAGCGCTTCGTAGTAGCCATAGCGACCCAGCGCGCCCAGCCCGGCGAGTTGTGCATAGTTCTCTAGCGCGGCCTGCGGGTCGACCATTGTGGCCAGTCCCGTTGCATAGGGCGCAATCACGCGATTCTCCGAAAGCCCGCGCTTCAGACCGAGGCCAGGTACACCGAAATTCGAGTACTGATAGGTGAATTCGATGTCGCGCGCGTTGTACGCCGATTCCGAAATGCCCCACGGAATACCCAGCGAACGTCCATACGACGCTTGCCGTTCCACCACCAGACGGTTCGTCTGCTCGAGCAGACTGCCGACCGGCGCACGCATCACCAGCGAGGGCATCAGGTATTCGAACATCGAGCCTGACCACGAAATCAGCGCCGAGCCATTGCCGACGGGTGTCGCAGCGCGGCCGAGGCGGAACCAGTGGCGCGTCGTCACGTCGCCTTTGGCGATGGCGAACAGGCTTGCGAGACGCGCTTCGGACGCGAGCAGGTCGTAGCAGTTCTGGTCGAGGCTGTTATCGGACTGCGAATAGCCGATCGATAGCAGCTTGCGTTCCGGATCGAGCAGGAACGCGAAGTCCATGTCGAGCGCCAGCGCTCGCGACGTATCGGCGAGTTCCTTCAAACGGGCCTTCAGAAGACCGGGCGCCTCGGCAAGTTGTTGCCGGTCGCGAGCGTGCTCGACGAGACTTTTGCTCAGAGCGTCGACCCAGAACATCAGGTCGGCGCAGCTGTCGTCGCCGCCCGCCGGTACCAGTTCGCGCGTGGCCTTGCCGGCCTTTTCCGTCAAGCGCATGAGCAACGGCGACAGTGCGTCGAGCGTTTGCGCGCCGTGCAACTGCGTGCGGATCTCTTCGAAGATTGTTACCAACTGCTTGCCACGTTCACCGCCTGCGGCAGGCAAAGCGTCGATGGCTGCGCGTGCAAGCTGCAGGTTGTCCACCATGCCGGACCGTGCAGCCGGCGCGAGCAGATCGTGCTGCCACTCTTCGCATGCATTGGCGAGAACGATCAGATGACCGGCCAGATTGCCGCTATCGACCGACGATACATACGCCGGCGCCAGAACCTGCAGATCGAGCGTCCCGTACCAGTTATAGAAATGCCCCTTGAAACGGGCGAGCTTGTGCATCGAGGCGAACGTTGCTTCGATGCGCTCGACGGTTTGCGTCGTCGCCGCCCAGCCGAAATCGCGCGCGGCAATCGCCGACAGCAGATAGAGCCCCAGGTTGGTCGGCGAAGTGCGGTGTGCGACGACCGGCACCGGATCTTCCTGGAAGTTGTCGGGCGGCAGCATGTTTTCTGCCGGTGTCACGAAGGTCTCGAAGAAGCGCCACGTGCGGCGCGCGATGAGACGAAGGCTGCGCGCGTCCAGTTCCGCCATCGCGAAGCGCCGTGCGACTGTTGGCGATCGGCTCGACCATAGCGCTAGCGCCGGCGCGGCGAGCCACAACAGCGCAAACGGCAGTGCGAGTGGCCAGTGCGACGGCGCATACACAATCGCACCCGCCGGCAACACGAGGCCGAGCGCGACACCGCCTGTCATCTGCCGGTAAAAGCCACGCAGATCGAGACGCGGACTGCCCTTCGATTGCGCAGCGGTCGTCCATTCGAGCAGCCGGCGATGCGTCACGAACAGCCGCAGCAGCGTCCGGACGATCGCATCGCCCATGCGCCAGGCGTGATCCGCGAGAAACGCAACGGAGAGAAATGTTTGCAAGGCAGCGAGCCGCACATCAGCGGCCAGCACCTCCAGATGATTGCGCAAACGGATCCCGGTCCGGCGCGGCACTACCGCGAACAAAGTCGGCAGGAAAGCGGGCATCGCAAATGCGCCTAACATCAGCAGCGCGCCTGCGATTGCGGCATGGGCCGGCATCAGCCAGCATAGGGCGAACGCGGCGACCATCAAGGGGTCGAGTAACGAACGGCGCAAATTGTCGAGCATCTTGAAGCGGCCGATCGATGGCATCGCGTGCCGGTCCGGGCCGCGATGGCCGACGATCCACGGCAGCAATTGCCAGTCGCCACGCGTCCAGCGATGCTGGCGCTTGCCGATCACGTCGTAACGCGACGGCACCTCCTCGACCACTTCGACATCCGAGGCGAGTCCGGCGCGCGCGAAAACCCCTTCGAACAGATCGTGACTGAGCAGCGTGTTTTCCGGCACTCGTCCATGTAAAGCGGCTTCGAAGGCATCGACGTCATAGATACCCTTGCCGGTGTACGAGCCTTCGCCGAACAGGTCCTGATAGACATCGGACACGGCCGCCGCATACGGGTCCATCCCGCCGGGTCCGGAGAAGACGCGCTGATGCAGCGACCCTTCCTGGCCGACCGGCAGCGACGGCGTGACACGCGGCTGCAAAATCGCGTAGCCGTTGACGACGCGTTGCTCGGCCTCGCTGAAGGTGGGGCGGTTCAGCGGGTGCGCCATCTTGCCGATCAGCCGCAGCGCGGCGTCGCGTGGCAAACGCGTATCGGCGTCGAGCGTGATGACGTAGCGCACATCGGGCGGCACCTGCGGCGCACGGCCGGCGATCGGCATGAAGCTCGTATCCGCCGCGCCGCGCAGCAGTCGATTGAGTTCGTGCAGCTTGCCGCGTTTGCGTTCCCAACCCATCCATTTGTTTTCGCTCGGATCGAACAGGCGACGGCGATGCAGCAGCAGGAAACGGCTGCCACCGGGGCCTGGCTCGTAACGGGAGTTCAGCGCTTCGATGGCGTCGGCGGCCACGGCGAGCAAATGCGCATCGCCCTCCAGCACTTCCTGGTCCGCATCGAGCCCGTCCGCGAGCAACGCGAAGGACAGGTCACCACCGGCGCCCGCGAGATGATGCACCTCGAGACGTTCGATCTGTTCGCGCAGATCGGCCTCGCTCGTCAGGAGCGTCGGGACGGCAACCAGCGTGCGCAACGACGACGGCACGCCACCCGTCAGTTCGAGACCCGGCAATACGATTGCGCCGAAACTCCATGTCACTGCGCGATTGACAAGCGCAGTCGCGATCTCGGTGACGGGCAGAAATCCGCACGCGGCGAAGAGTACGAACACCCAAGGTTCGAGACCGCTCGGCGCGAGTATCCACATTGCCCACAACACCAGCGCCAGCAACGTCGTGGCGACCGTCAGGATGGTGCCGACATAGCCGCCCATGCCGAGCCGGACGTTGAACCGGGTGATGCGCAGACGCGGCGGCGGACGAAAGCCAATCGCCTGCTCCAGTGCTTGCCGGCCTTCGGCGATCAGGTGATAGCCGGGGTCGCCTGCGCGTTCCGCCTGCGCGATGTCTCCTGCTTCCAGTGCCGCCGTCTGCGCCGATTCCAGCGCCAGCCCCGCGACCTCGAGTTCGGTAAACGACGAGCCGCGCGCCAGTTGCTCGATTGCGCTGCGATACAGATTGCGCGTCGGAAAATCCATCGAGGCAAAGTGGCTGCCGGCGCGCAAATGGGCGTCGACGAGACTCACTTCCTCGAACAGTTCCGCCCAGTCGATGTCGGAAATCAGCCGCATGCTCGTGATCACATTGCGCACGGTGACGTTCGATGCGCCCTGGCGCTGCTGTGCGTGCTGCACGACCTCCTCGATGGAGGCGCCCTGAAGCTTGAGCCGCTCTTCCAGCCAGCCCAATGCCGGCATGGTGCGCGGATCCTGGTCACGCAGCCGTTTGGCGAGTTGCGCGGCGAACAGCTCCGACAACAGGCCTGCGGAACGAGAGGCGATGTCCGCTTCGAGCGCCGAACGGGCGCCGCCCGATTCGAGCAGACGCTCGGTGAGCGCGTCGGCGTCGGCGCGGGCGCTACGGCCTGCGGTGATCTGGTCAGTCAGGCGCCGCAGGTTCTCGATCAGCACGATGCGCAGCGTGATCGCCACGGCCCACAATTCGCCGATCGTCAGCGGTTGAACCCGTTGATACGCGCTGATAAAACGCCGCAGGATCTGCGGGTCGAAGTGACTGTCGGTATGGGCAACGAACGCCCATGCGAGACCAAACACGCGTGGATAGCCTGCGAACGGACCCGCGGCGAGCTTGGGCAACTGACGGTAGTAACCAGGCGGAAGGTCGTCGCGGATCTCGCGGATCTGTTCCTCTACGAGGTGATAGTTGTCGAGCAGCCATTCCGCGGCGGGCACCACGCCCCGGCCGCTCTCCAGTTCTTCGGCACTCGCACGGTAGGCTGCGAGCAGGACGTCGGCGTTGTCGTTCAGTCGCGTGTGCAACGATAAAACCGCGGGCGGTGTCTTCGTGATGGCTTGCGCGGCGGCCAGGCTCTCGGCGTGTTGCTCGAGCCGCTCGACGCCGAACAGCTCTTCGCGTACCGGTGCAATGTCAGTCCAAGGCGGCGACGGCAAACGATGCCTCGTCACATATCGAAGGATCGTGTTCATAGGCGAACTTCCTGCAACGTCGGTGAGTTCGCTGGAGCGAACGAATTGCGGTGGCGAGGCACGCTGGCGGCGAGCGCATCGTTCGGCATCGTTGTAGCGCCGGACAGTTCTTCGAGATGGGACATGATCGGATCTTCCTTCGGGGAGGTCGCACCGCGCGCGTCGCGTGCATGCAAGCCTCCAGGGTGTGGCTTGATTCACGGGTGCGGGTGGACGCGCGAGGAACCGTCAGGATGAGACAGCAGGCACACAGTTTCTGTGTGCGCTCGGCCGTCACGCGCCCATGCGCCAACCGGTGGCTACCGTTTTAGCGACGGACTAAAGCGTCGGATGAGCTTTGAGCGAACCGCGGTGCGGTATGAATGAGGGACAGGCGCATCTGCACACCCCTGTCGAAGCGCTTTCCGGCTGAACACCCGGAGAAAGTGTGGAGACGGACACGGATCCGTGTCCCGGTGGGCCTGTTATTTCTTTCTTGCCGGTGCGCTGGCCGAAGCGGTCTTCGGCGCAGTCGTCGAGGACACGCCAACTGCAGGAGCGACCACCTTTTTGGCTTGCTTCGGCTTTTTGGCCTCGCGATTGCCACGCGTTGTGCTCTTTGTCATCGTGCTTCTCCTGATTTGCCGGTCGCGAACGCGACAGCCATGTCGCGCAGTTTGGGCGCTTCTGGTCACTCTGTCGCGATTTATATTTTTTTTAGACCCGCAAGCGCTTCGCACTCGCACGCGCTAACGCCAGTGAATCACTAGCTGACAGCGTGCTCGCGGAAGCGCTTTACCGGCTTACTCAGGCAATCCATCCGCCATCGACCGTCAGACTTTCACCGGTGGTGTAGCCTGCTTCAGGACTTGCCAGATACGAGACTGCCGCGGCAATTTCTTCGGGCTTGCCGAAGCGACCCACGCTCGCGAGCTTAGTCATCGTTGCGTGGTCTTCCGTTCCGGGTTGCGGAGCCAATTCGGTGTCGATCGGACCGGGCTGAACCGCATTGACGGTCACGCCATACTTCCCGAGTTCACGCGAAAGACCACGCGTGAAGCCTCGAATGGCAAATTTCGAGGCGATATAAAGGGTCACGCCCGGCAGCGGCGCTGCCTCGCCGAAAGCCGAACCCACGTTGACAATGCGGCCCCAGCCGGTCTTGATCATGCGCTGCGCAGCGTCCTTCGCCAGTTCGATCGGCGCGCGCACATTCAGATTGAAATGCGTGTCATACGACGTTTCTGACGAGTCGAGGAACGGTCCGTATTCGACGGTACCTGCATTATTGACGAGGATGTCGAGCCGGCCTTCGAAGCGGCCGCCGAAGACGCCGTTCAGCGAGTCGATCAATGCCGTGACACCCTCGGGCTTCGCCAGATTGGCGCCGACTGCTTCCGCCTCGCCGCCTGCGTCGCGAATCGCCTGGACCACGGCCTCCGCACGCGCCGAGCTCGACGCGTAGTGGACGATGACCGATGCGCCATCGCGCGCAAGACGCGTTGCGATGGCAGCGCCGATGCCACGGGAAGCGCCAGTCACGAGTGCCAGTTTGCCTTTCAGAGCTTGAGTCATGATTACCTCGACAGTGAGTTTTGAACGATCTGCATATGTGCCAACACGTTCATGCATTGGTTGATGCGTATCGTCCGCCACCGTCGCGAGGCAGGGTAGTCATCTGCGAGGAATAGGTGTTATCGCCGCTGAACGCCCTTCTGGGTCTCTATGCCGCCGTTCTCACCCAGCAGGTGCTCGACGAACGCGACGAAGGCGCGCGCTTTCGTTGTCGCCATGCGGCCGGACGGGAAGACGGCCCAGACGTCGATGGTCGGTAAAGTCCATTCGGTGAGAACGGCTTGCACGGTGCCGTCGGCGAGCTCAGGGGAGAACATCCATTCCGATGCGACCGCGAGACCCATGTGCCCCAGCACCGCCGTGCGCATGCCC
Source organism: Paraburkholderia phenazinium (assembly GCF_900141745.1). Taxonomy (NCBI): domain Bacteria; kingdom Pseudomonadati; phylum Pseudomonadota; class Betaproteobacteria; order Burkholderiales; family Burkholderiaceae; genus Paraburkholderia; species Paraburkholderia phenazinium. The sequence goes on from NZ_FSRM01000001.1 coordinate 3,670,465, forward strand.
TCGGCGGCACTCACGCTGACCCGCCCCGACACAGCGACAGAGACTTCGGTACCGTCGTTGCCGCGGAATGACCAGGACTCGCCGCCGCCGCGCAACGAATAGACAATCGCCTGGTGCCGGCTCAGGTCTGCCGGTGTCGTGGGAGTACCGGCCTCCGCGAAGTAGCGCGGCGTCCCGACCACCAGTCGCCTTCCTCGCAGGAGGCGTTTCGCGGTCATTGTCGAATCGTCGAGCGCTCCCATACGGAGCGCCACGTCGACGCCGTGCTCGAGCAGATCGATAGAACGGTCGTCGAGGACGATGTCGATACTCAGTTTCGGATGCTGGTCGAGGAAGGTCTTGAGCGCGGGCAGAACATGCAGTCGCGCGAACGTGACGGCCGCACTGATCCGCAAGCGCCCCGATAGACCGTCCGACGATTCGCGCACGACCTGTTCGGCCTGATCCGCTTCATCGATCGCACGGCGAGCGTGCTCGTAGAATCGCTGCCCTGCATCGGTCGGCGCCAGGCCTCGTGTCGAACGCAGCAGAAGCCGCGCGCCGAGGTGCTCTTCCAGTTGCGCAATGGCCTTCGAGACTGCCGGCTGGCCCAACTTGAGCCGGCGAGCGGCGGCAGAAAATGAACCCGCGTCCACCACGGTCACGAACGTTTCCATCGCCGTCATGCGGTCCATGCAGTGCCCCTCGTGGAAACTGTTGCAAGAAAAGAGCACAGTCTACCGAGCATCGGTACCCGCTGTCTTCCGCTGCGAGATGCTTGCTCCGTTCGCCCCTCGCTTGCCATCACCCTCCCCTATTTCCGCCCGCGACGGGCAAGCCAGCCATCGACGGCGAACGGTCCCGATCCGCCCAGCACCAGAGCGGCAAGACACGCGAGATAAAGCAGATCGGTCTCGTAGCCAGGCGGCCCGAACTGCGCACCGGCTGACGTGACGGCCAGCAGCTTGATCGACGAAAACCCGTACTGAAGATGCACGGTCAGTGTCGCCACCATCAGCACCGCGATCATTGGCAGACTGACGAGCGGCACGAATGCGCCGACCATGACCGCAAGGCCGCCGACCAGTTCAGTGAGAATGGTCGCCCACGCCATGAAGTGAGGTGCCGGCACGCCGAGCGTATGCAAAATCCCGGCAAACACATCCGGGTTCTTGACGATTTTTGCGTAGCCGTGTTCCATGAATCCGTAACCGGTGATCAGCCGTAGTGGCAACGGGGTCCATCGCGCGAGACCCCAGCGGTGGGTCAGCTGGGCGGGATCGGTGAAACGAAGCAGGTGTCGTGCAGTGTTCATGCGCAAGGGTCTCCGGACGGACGTTAGCAAAGAACAGCGGGCAACGCAGCCAGGGACTGCATCGCCGCGCTCTCTTTGTAGTTCGTTGGAGAAGGACGCGCGGTTACAGCGCGGCTGACTATTTTTTTCCTGGCGCGCGGTCGCGTCTGCTGTGGCTACCGTCTACTGATGACACCTCAGACATGGCATGCGGCAAGCCAGGCTTCAGCCAATAAGATCCGCGCCCGTCGTCAGGACAATCTTTCCAAAGTGTGCGCCTGAATCGATCAACTCATGAGCGCCGCGAGCGTCGGCAAGCGCAAAGGTCTTGTAGACAACCGGCTTGACCTTGCCGCTCTCAATGTGCGGCCAGACCTCCCGCTCCAGTTCCTTGACGATAGCCGCCTTGTCCCCGGATGAGCGCGATCGCAGTGTCGATCCCATATGCGTCAGTCGTTTCGTCAACATCGGCAAGACGTCGAGATCCTTTGCCGGCCCCTTGATCACGCCCACCTGCAGAATCCGTCCGTCCATGGCTGCGGCTTCATAGTTTCTGGCCACGTAGTCGCCTGCGATGATATCGAGGATCACGTCGACACCTTTTCCATCGGTAAGCCGCTTCGCTTCGGCGACGAAATCTTCCTCGCGGTAATTGATCGCGAGGTCTGCGCCTAGCGCCAGGCTGGCCTCCCGATGCGCTTGCGAGCCCACTGTCGTGATGATTTTCGCAGCGCCGAATGCCTTCGCCAGCATGGTCGCCGTGGTACCGATGCCCGACGCGCCGCCATGGATCAACACCGATTCGCCGGCAACCAGCTTGCCGCGCTGGAACAGGTTCAGCCATACCGTCATGAACGTTTCGGGCATGGCCCCCGCTTCCACCAACGTCAGGCCTTTAGGGATATGCATCACGTTGTCGGCGTGCGCGACTGCATATTCCGCGTAGCCGCCGCCAGGAATCAATGCACACACGAGTTCGCCGATCTGGAATCGGGACACGTTGGAGCCGACGGCAACCACTTGACCGGCCACTTCCAGCCCCGGAATGTCCGAAGCCCCAGCGGGCGGATCATACAGCCCTTTGCGCTGGAAGACGTCCGGGCCGTTCACCGCCGCTGCGTGGATACGGATCAGAACCTGACCGGCGTCCGGCATCGGCACCGGACGCGTAGTCGGCACGAGGACTTCGGGACCGCCGGGCTGTTTGATCTCAATGGCCGTCATGGACGACGGCACACGATAAGTTGAGGCAGACATGGATACCACTCCTTCTATAGATGAGGCTCGATTGATCCGGGAGGATCATTGAACGAGAAACTCTTGCGCTCAGTATAGGTCTCGACATTGCTGCGTATGTGCAGCATTATTCACGTCGATAGATGCAAATTTGCATCAGGAGGGCGGCACGATGAACTGGGATGACGCGCGAGTGTTTCTCGCGGTGGAGCGCGAAAAAACGCTCCGTGGCGCAGCCAGGACACTCAATCTCGATCAGGCGACGGTCGGCAGACGGATTGCGGCACTGGAGCACGCCCTGCGTGCCACGCTCTTTCTGCGCACTTCCGAGGGTTACGCGTTGACCGCCGCAGGCGAGGCTGCGCTGAAATCAGCGGAGAAAATGGAACACTCCGCAAACGAACTCATCAGACGAACTCAAGGCACAGACACACGGCTTGCGGGGGACGTCAGGGTCACCAGTACCGACTCGATCGCGCTCGAATTTTTGCTGCCCGCCATCGAACGCCTGCATGCTGCACATCCCGAAGTGCGCGTCCTGCTGGACACGTCGACGCGCATGCTGAATCTGGCAAAGCGTGAAGCGGATATCGCAGTCCGCTCAGTGCGGCCGGACAATCCCGATCTTGTCGCGCGGCGCCTGGCTCGCTGGCCCATGGCGCTCTTTGCATCGAATGCTTATCTCGAGCAGCACGGCAAGCCCGTCCTTGGCTCTGCATTTGCGGGCCACGATCTCGTCGTCTATCAGGGCAACTGGACCGGTAATCGATCGCCAACGCTTGCCGGCGAACCGATACACGCGGGGCGCATCGTATCGACCTTCAATTCCAGCCTCATGCTGCGTACCGCGGTAAAGGCCGGCATCGGCATCGGTGAGCTTCCGATACATCTGGCTGAACACGACGGCCTCGTGCAGATATGGCCTGAACCCGCACGTGGGGCCGTCTATGAAATCTGGCTCGTCACGCATCAGGACCTTCGGCATACCGCGCGCATTGCGGCAATGATTGACGGTATTGTTTCCGTGTTCGAAGATCGCGCGAACTAACACCAGGTCGACGGTGTGGCCCGCACTCATCCATATTGCGCGACGAGCGAGTACCACAAGGCGTAGATTTCCCGCATGCCTGGATCGTGATCGCTGGTCCATACCGCCGTTTGCACAAGTACGAGTTTCGAACGCGGATCGACAATGATTCGTTGGCCATCCATGCCTTGTAATGCGAACATGCGCCGCTCACCCGGAAGTATCCAAACCTGATATCCATAGCCGAAGATCGGATTGGCTATTCCCGGCGCGAGAAAGCTCGACGATGACTCGACCGTCGTTGCCTGTAAAAGCCAGTCGCGCGGGACGATCTGCTTGCCGTTCCACGCGCCGTCGTGCGCCAGCATCAGACCCAGTCGCGCCCAATCGCGCAGCGTCGCGCTTACGCAGCAGTAGGTAATGTCCTGTCCGGTTGGATCGCGCCCCCATGACGCATCCGACTCCATGCCCATCTTCTTCCAGATGCGCTCACTCGCGTACTGAGCCACGGACATATGCGTTGCGTGGCTCAAAACCAGGCCCAGCACTTCCGTTTCGATACTTGCGTAGCTGAAATGCGTACCAGGTGCGCGCTCGCGTTTGTCGAAGCGCTTGACGGCTTCGATTGCCCCTACGCCGTGCGTGCTCAAAAGGTCATGACCTAGCTTGTCGCGATCGTCGCCGGGATTGCTGTCTTCAAAGAAATGGACACCGGAAGACATATGCAGCAAATCGCGAATTGAAGTTTGCCCATAAGCATTGTTAGCCAACTCCGGCACATAGGCATCCGCGAGATCGTCAATCGAGTGAATCGCGCCTTCCGATATGGCGATACCAATCAGCATTCCGACGATAGTCTTCGCCATAGACTGCGACATGAACCGGTCGGCGTCCGTACGGGCGTAGCGATAGTGCTCGTAAAGAATGGTGTCGTCGCGCGCGATCAGCAGGCCGGTCACCGGGTTGCGATCGAGGTAATCGTTAACGTTGCGGTACTGACCTCCGTACGGATAGTTCAGGGTGAGTTCGTGTGCGGAGGTTTTGAGTGTCGACGGAGCACCGGCCCTGGCAATCGGATCAGCTGGATGAACTTCGTCAAAGTGACTGTAGTAGCCGACAAACTGCCTTTGTGTTCTCGCCTGCCTCGGTGCGGGTACGGGATAGTGGTCTGCGGCACCGTAAGCGTCAGCGGCATATCCGGTGTCGGAGAACACCGCGTCCGACTGAGCCACTGCACACGACAACGCCAGAATGCAGCCTATGGTTACCTTGACGCCTTGTAGCATTGTCCAGTCCCTTTCTCGTTTAACGGTTGCGACGTTTAGACAGAAGATGACGAGAGTCATCTCCTACGCTCCCGTTAAACGGTGGATGGCGCCAGTTTCCGTCGGCAAACCGCCCTGAAAAAATTCCCAGATATTGCGAACTGCCAGGCACGGCTATGTCGTCAAGATGAGGGGCTTCATGGAAAAAGCTCCTGGCCAAAACATAGCGGCGCGCCGCGCTCATTTTGACCTAATTCTCCCTGCCTACCATCGCTTTCATGGGTCACGTCACCGAACCCGCAACGAAGCTCGATAACTCTCAGGAGAATTGCCATGAACACACTTTTTCGTTCCGCACTGCTTGCCGCTATATTCGTCTTGCCCACAGCGGCGTTCGCGCAATCGGTCATGCAGGTCGATGAAACCCAGGTTGAGATGGTCGCGTACGAGGCTGCCGGTCCGGATTCCGCGGCAGTGCAGGACCGCACCAGCACGTTGAGCGATCCTGCTGGCTCGCACGCAAGCACGCTTTCCGATGCTGGATTCAATCCCGCCGCTGACGTAGGCCTGAATTCGATTTACGTCCGTCACTGATGTTGTGGGTTACTCGCGCGGCAGCTGCACGGCCACGCTGATGTTCACGTCGCCAGCCGCGTGAAGCCGTCCGCGCTCCACGCGTCGGAATTCACGCCTTGGTGAATGAAGAACAGGCCATCGGGATCGTATCGGTGCTTCACCTCGCGGAGCCGGTCGTAATGCGTTCCCCAGTACGCATGTTGCCAGTCGGATTGAAAAAAGCTGCTTTCCGAAATGTAGGCACCTGCATTCGGCACCGCGCGCCGTAGCACGTCTGCCGCCTCACGGATCCTCACCGAGGCCTGCCGGGCCCGTGCGAGATCGGGGCCATCCCCAGGCATGCCCCTGAACGCGGGAGCGGCTTCGCCCGCAATAATCGCGAGCGCAAAGGCGTCGAGCACGGCCGGGTTCATCGCCGTCTCCGATGTCCGCTGACGTGCCTCAGGAGATCCGCCGCCAAGTCCCTTGTTGAAGTGCAAACCGATCGACCAGTGACGGGTGATTTCGAACAGCATATCCACGAGTTGGGCTTGCGCGGACTGTGTCAGCAACGATACCGGCAGCCACGCGGATTCGTAGCCATAGATAAACTGTCCCGCCTCGCCCTGATTCGCAGACCAGAACACATCGCCGGCGGTGGCACCGGGCCTGTCGTCGGTCATCATCGCGCCGGGCACGTGCTGCATGATGTAGGCGGGATCCCATAGCCGCTGTGCCGGCGCGGCGAGGATCTGCGGCGGGGATGCCAATGAACATCCCGAGGCGGCGCTGGATACCCAGTCGAAGAATGGCTGCCACATGGCCGCCGCCTGATCGCGGCTCAACCCCTGAAACATCATGGAGATTCGCAAAGTGCCATCGGCGCGTAGCGACACCGTTTCGCCCCAATGCTCGTTCAGGAGATTCTCTGCGTAGAAAGCAACGAACCTCGCAATCAGTTGCCGGAACGCCTCCGGCGAGTGCGTGTTGATGTTTGCAAAGATCACGCCGAAGTACTCGGGCAACGGATGGGTTTCGAGCGTCACACTCGCCACAGCCGCAAAGCTTCCGCCGCCCCCGCCTTTCAGCGCCCAGAACAGGTCCGGTTCCCGATAAGCGTTGACGACGCGGACGGCGCCGTCGGCCGTCACCACTTCCGCCTGCAGCAGCGATCCGGCGGCGTTCCCGTAGCGTTTCGAGAAACTTCCAAAACCACCGCCCAGGACAAGTCCGGCGACGCCGACCGTCGCACAGCCGCCCCCTTGAACGTATCGGCCACCGCGTGTGGTCACCGCGTCGTAGACGTGCATCCAGATGGCCCCTGCTCCCACGGTGACTGCTGGCCGAGCTGCTTGCCGGCCCTCTCCGCCTTGAGGGGTAAATCCGTCATGCACTTCGATTGCACGCATGTGCCGCGTCCAGATCAACAGCGAGTCGGGCGAATTGGATGTTCCCTGATAGCTGTGTCCACCGCCTTTGATCACCAGCCGCAGGTTGCGCTCGCGAGCGAAACTGATCGCTTCGGAAATGTCCCGCGAATCGCTGGCCGCGACCGCATAGGCGCTCGGCGTCGACATCCACGCGTCTACCCAGCCCGATGTCTGCGTCAGCGCCGGTTCATCGCCGAGGTAGTACGGGTTCTTCAGTTCGTGAAGCAGTCCCTGGCAAGTCGTACCGTCGGGCGCCTGCTGGCATACCGAGAGCGGCGCGGACAACCGGCTCAGCCGGCCGCCGACTCGATCATTGAGCGCGGCCCAATCGCTCTCCGTCGGCCAGTCCGCATCCGACGGGCGGCGGCGCCGCATCGCTCTATCCCCAGCGGCTCCGGCGTTGGTCGCGCATGCCGTCAGTGCGGGAACGGCCGCGGTGGCAGCGGCGCTTGCCGCGATCTTCAACAGGTCCCTTCGACTGAATCCACGCATCGTCTCTCCTCCACGATAGGGTGATTCGGAATGGTGAGGAATAGCCGCAATTTTCGAATACTAACTCACCCTCGGCTGTTAGCCGGCGAGCGATCAAGCACCTCAAACACGTACGTCTTGCAACAGGACAGAGCTAGACGTTACGATCGCAAATCGATCGCGAGAAAATCTGAGGTAGCCGTGGACACCGACGTACTGCACATCTCGACAAACAAGCATGAACTTGATCTAGACATGATTCATGCATTCCTCCATGACCAGGCGCCGTGGTCGATCGGCATCGCGCGGCATACCGTCGAGCGGGCAATCGAAGGTTCATTGTGCTTTGGCGCCTATCTCGGCAAACGGCAGGTTGGTTTCGCGCGCGTCATCACCGACTTCGTTACGTTCGGCTATCTCTGTGACGTGTTCGTGCTGCCCGAATTCCAGTCGCGCGGCTATGCGGCGTTATTGATGCAGCACGTCGTCGATTCGGATGTGCTGCAGGGACTTCGACGTATCGTGCTTGTGACTTCGAATGCACACGGTCTGTATCGCCGGTATGGGTTTGACAAGCTTGCGCATCCGGAGAAGTACATGGAGGTGCATCGGCCGAATATTTATTCGGCCAGCTAGGTGGATTCTGATATCGAACCGCTTCGACGACGACGTATCTGCCTTCAAGAATGACTTCCCTGCCCTTAGCAATGCGTCGAACTCCCAGCGCGCTGAAATACGACGCTGCCCGGCCCTCCCTCCCGCAACGCTCCCGACTTCAGCCATGCGAGCGCAATCGGCCAGAGGCTGTCTTCAAAGCGGCTGTGAAAAAACGCGAAATGCCCGATCGCCGGCTGCCCGATCTGCCTCGGCCCAATGCGCAGATGCGTGAGCGCACTGCCCGTGAAATAGCGAAGCAGCCTTTCAATTGCGGGCACGGTGCCGAACTCGTCGTCGGTAACGCTAATCGCGAGGATCGGCGCATGCACCGCCGAGAACTGTGCGACAAGCCGCGCGCGTTCTGCCTCGCCGAGGGCGAACGCCCCGCGCCTGAAAGTGTCTTCGAAACGCGCCTTGCTGCAGCTCCACGATAAGGCTACGCCCTTGGGTGTGTCCTCCATCCAGCCGAGACGCCTGGCCGGCACATAGCCGGCGAGTATCGCGAGAACCGGCATGAGTACATGCCAGCGCCACAGCATCGCGAGCTTGCGGCCCGGCGCATAGTCGCGCCAATGCGCGTACTGCGCGCCCATCGTGACGACTCGCCGGATCATCGCGTTCGACGGCGCGAGCCCGACGACAACGCCGCCGACGCTGTGCGCGACGACGTCAACCGGTTGGCCCGGAAATTCGCGCGCCGCGTATTGCAACACCGCCTCGAAATCGAGCTGCCCCCAGTCAAGCCACGACGCGCTAAAGCCGCGCAGCGACCGCGGCCGCGACTCGCCGATGCCGCGGTAGTCGTAGACAATCGCGTCGTAACCGTGGCTGAAGAGGAATGCCGCGAAGCGAAAGTAGTAACGGCAACGCACTGAGGTCGCCGCGTTGACGATCACCACCGGCCGCGCGCTTGCGTTGGATTCGTGCACGACGCTGCAGTCACCAGCATGGCGTTCGCCATGACGCCAGGCGAAGCCGCGAATCGGGCAGCCGTCCGCCGCAACGAGCGCGATTGCCTCAGGTTCGAGTGCGGTGGTTTTCGTGTCCTGCATCGTATCTCCAGATGAGTCGATTCCCGATTGCCCGAATTCGTGTACATCCACATTCCACTTGACTCATGCGCCCGGCTCAACCAACCTTCTCGCATCTTTCGCATGAGGTGCATGCATGCCAGTACCGCTTGTCCAACTCGCGCCGCTCGACCTGATTCGCGGCTTTGTCGCGGTCGGCCGCCGCATGAGCATCACGCTCGCCGCACAGGACCTGTGCCTCACGCAGTCGGCGCTGAGCCGCCAGGTTCGCGCACTCGAGGATTGGCTCGGCTTCGTGCTCTTTCAGCGCGGCTACCGGTCGATTTCCTTCACGCCCGAGGGCGAACGTCTCTTTCGCACCGCCGATGCCGCCGTCCAGCAATTGCAGGAAGTCTTCGAAGTCCTGGGCCACGCTCAGGAGGGGCTGCCCGTGACGATCACGGCCAGCATCGGCGTGACGGGCCTCTGGCTACTGCCGCGGATCAACGGATTCCAACGGCGTTACCCGAATGTCGACCTGCGTATGGCGGCTATCGACAGAAACGTCGATTTGCGCGCCGAAGGGATCGATCTCGGCATCCGCTATTGCCCGGCCACGAATGCGCCTCCGGGCGCCGTGCGCCTCTTCGAGGAGGCCGTCGTGCCCGTCGCGCATCCCTCGCTCGGGCTCGTACGGCTCGACGAGGCCGCGTTGCTGGGGCCTCAGGCGCTGCTCGAATTCGAGGGGCCACGCAGGCCGCTCCTGCGGTGGTCCGATCAGCTCGCCGCAATGGGACTCGCCCACGCGCAGCCGGTCAGAATGCTCCGCTTTAACCAGTATGACCAGGTCATCGCTGCGGCGCTTGCCGGCCAGGGCATCGCGCTGGGCCGCATCGCGCTGATCGAGTCGCTCCTCGCCGACGGACGGCTCGTCGCGCTTGCCGAGGGCGCCGCCGTGCGCACAAGTACGTACGGTTATTGGCTCTATCAGGCTGAGACACAGCCGCGTCAGGACGTGCTCGATGTCGTCGAGTGGATCCGGTCGGAGGCCCGCGCCGTAGAGGCAGTGGTCAACGAGGCGCTGGCGGCGCAGGCCGGCGTATAGCGCTCCCTCTCGCATGCATGGCATGCATGCGAACGCGTCCAAAACATTGATTGAAGCGCGCCGCGCGCCGACATTTAATGCCCAGCATGGTGTGCGGACGCGTGACATCCGCAAACGTCACGTGGGGCCGCGCCGTGCGGCGCCGGCAGCGAAGGCGCGATGAGCAGCAAGCGCGCCACCCACACTACGCGGAGGAGCGGCAGTGAGCGGACAACAGGACATCTGGCGAAACCGCTGGCAACCAGTGATTGCCGGCGGCGTTGTAATGGGCGCCGCTTTGGGCGTGCGGCACGTGCAGGGGCTCTTCCTGACACCGGTCACGATCGACCACGGCTGGTCGCGCGAAACGTTCGGTCTGGCGCTAGCGCTGCAGAATCTGCTCTGGGGCATCGCGCAGCCGTTCGCGGGGATGATCGCCGACCGCTTCGGTTCCGCCCGGGTGATACTCGCCGGCATGCTTGTCTATGCGCTCGGCCTCCTCGTCATGGCGTATGCAGGTACTCCTGGCATCTATACGCTCGGCACCGGCGTGCTGGTCGGCGTCGGACTCTCGGGCTCCGCATTCGGCGCTGTGTACGGCGCGCTCTCGCGGATCTTTCCCGCCGGGCATCGCAGTTGGGCACTCGGCGTCACAGGCGCGATCGGCGGCCTTGGCCAGTTCTGCACCGTGCCGTTCGTGCAAAACCTGATGAGCGGCATAGGCTGGGTTTCGACGCTCGTCGTGCTGGCCACGGTGATGGTCCTGCTCGCGCCGCTCTCGGCCTGGTTGCGCGATCGCCCCGTGCGCCATGTCCCCGGCGAGGCATCCGCGCAATCGATGGGCGCGGCGATTCGCGAAGCGCTCTCGCATCGAGGGTTCTGGCTGTTGAACTTCGGCTTTCTGGCATGCGGCTTCCAGCTGGCATTCATCGCCGCGCACATGCCGGCGTATCTGCTGGACAAAGGCCTGAGCGCACGCAATGCAAGCGCAGCGCTAGCCCTGATCGCGCTTGCCAACGTGATCGGCACGTACGTGTGCGGATATGTCGGCGACTTCATGCGCCGGAAGTACGTGCTCTCGGCGATCTACTTCATCCGGTCCGCGGCGATGGCGGCGTTCTTTTTCGCGCCCCTCACGCCGGCAAGCGTCTACGCATTCTCGTTCGTGATGGGCCTGATCTGGCTCGGCACGGTGCCGCTGACAAACAGCCTCGTATCGCAGGTCTTCGGAGTGCGTTATATCGCAACGCTGTTCGGCTTTGTGTTCTTCGGACATCAGTTGGGGAGCTTTCTCGGTGTCTGGCTCGGCGGCATCGTGTACGACGCGACCCACGCCTACGATCTGCTTTGGTATGGCGCGATCACGCTTGGCGTCGTCGCGGGCCTCTTGCACTTGCCAATCAACGATGAACGAGTCGATCGTCTCGCCAGGCCGCTTGCGCAGCCGGTGCAAGAAGCATGGGAGGCCTAAGGATCATCACGAGAGCTTTGATGAACTCGCCGAAGCCTCTTCGGAAGGCTCTGATCGCAAGCGTGGCCGCACTCCTTGGGCTGGCGATCGTGGCAGTGTGCTTCGTGGGCTACCTTACGCCCGCCGCGCTCTTCTCGCTTCTAACAGGAAGCGCGTTTTGCGGATGAGGTGATAGACGCCAACCGGCGTTCGGCAGTGGTCAACGCCAAGACTGCGGGCGACCCGTCGGGCCGCGAACTACCCGAAAACACGTCCCCATGCTGTCCGAATGCGTCGCGCACGGTCTTCGAAGAGATATGAAGCGACGAGTGTCAGCAGACCTGAAATCACTCCCGTCATGATGTGTTCGAGGTAGGGAATACGATAATGACTCATGTGTGAGTAGACGTCGCCTAACATGGTCAGGACTCCCACGATCAGCGCATTGCCATACCGATTCGTGTAAAGCTTCGCAGCAGGTGTGAACGTGAGCAGCACAGCGAGAAGACCCGTGAGCAGACCGGTGTGGAATGCAATCGTCCAGTGGCCAAGGCTCATGACGTTGCCCCAACTCCCCGGCATGCAGGTCATACATGCGCTGGTAGGTTGCCAGAAACGCTGGATAAACAGCTTGGCGCGGCGCGTCCACTCGCTTGACATGATGTGTCCCTGCGTATGTGTGAGAACCCCGAGGGCATTTCTCAGGAGATTAGACCGTTCTGTATGCGCTCAGCGCTCAGTTATGTTACGCGGCTCCTGACACAAACTGGCGACGCGCCCTTGTCGCTGAAAACCCATTGCCTCGTATATTTCGCCCGCGTGGTAAGCCTCATCTGCAACAATAACAAACTGGTGCGAACGTCCAGCGGTGCGCCTGATAACCTCGGCCATCAGGGACTTGCAGACATTCCGGTTTCGATGCTGAGGCGCGGTGATCACTGACTGAAAACGCGCGATCCCGTCCAGAAAGAACAAGCCCAGACTTCCGACCTGTTCGTCACCAATAAAAGCTCCCCACCAGTTTCCCAGACCGCGGTCGATCAGCGTTTTGTAGGCCGTCTGTTGATGCGCCATGTAACGTTGCGAAGTGATCTCCTCGGGATTGGGCATGTCGGCGAGTTGCATTCGGGACCAATCGTCCCAATCCTGCTGGACGGCAAACGGGCGCACTTCAACCAGCGCGCTTGTCGCGACCGGACGCAGGTCATCAGGATGCGCCGCCAGCACACGACAGACCGTCGCGTCATAGCCTTGCTCGATGAATGCGTCGAGGGTGACGACGCTGTCGACGCTCTCCGGCCACGTAAACGTGCGGTGTGCAATCGAAGGCGGTTTGCCGACGAGGTGGGCAAAGTCATGCTCCAACCGTTTCAGGTCACTTCCCACGGGTTGCTGCGGCAAGACGAGCATATTGCCGAAAAAGTATTCGGGTGCATGGGGGGTGCGGACGACGATGTAGTCATCCCGCGACTCGACGATCCCGGTTTCTGCGTGCAGCAACAGATCGGTAGCGAGACCCAGGTTGTCGGGGAAATGGCGCATTTCAAGTATCGTTAGTAATGAGCATCGTTCGGTCTTTTTGCTTTTATGCGCGTTGACTTTCGGTCAAGGCGGATCGCAACCGGCCGGATGCGTCATAGGCCCCGGCCTCTGGTTGCGATTGTCTGCGATCCACTTCCCCGTGTCGACTGGCCGAATCTGGGCCGACCTAGACCACGTTGATCACGACGTCGATGTTGCCGCGTGTGGCCTTGGAGTATGGGCACATCTGGTGTGCCGCGTTCGCCAATGCTTCGGCAACTTCGCGCTCAACGCCCGGCAGGCTGACGTTCAGACGAGCCTGCAAGGAGTAAGCGTCGTCAGTTACACACAGGTCCACCTCTGCATCGACGGCGGTGTCTGCCGGCAGCGCAATCTTCATGCTGGCAGCTGCGCGTCGCATCGCGCCGATGAAACAGGCAGACCAGCCTGCCGCAAACAGCTGTTCCGGATTCGTGCCGGTGCCGGATGAACCGGGCGCCGATAGTTTGACGTCGAGCCGGCCGTCGGAACTGCGGGACGCTCCGTCCCGGCCACCGGCGGTATGGGTTTTTCCTGTGTAAAGCACTTTCTTGAGCTGAGTCATGATGGTTTATTTCCTCGGTTTACGTTTGGATCTACGGCGGTGCGTGAGTCCGTCATCCGGCGTTGATGCATTAAGCCCCGGCGACGTATCTGGCTTGTGTCGGAAAACGGGCCGATTGCAACGACGTGTATCACCGTGGCGACCAGATACATTACGATACGAATCAAGCGTTTTGAGCAGGAAAGGAAAGCGAATCGCGGGCAGGTCCGCGAAGACCCGCGGAATAAAAGACGCTGGCGGCTCGCGAAGGGTATACAGTGGGGAGACGGCTGGCTGCGTCTCGCGGCCGCGTGCTCAGGGATCCATCATGCCAGTACAGACCAAATCAGCTTCTACAATCACCAGCGGTTCGAGTGCGTACACTCTCGAGCGCAGGACGCACGCCCTTGTCCTCGAAACAGCGGATGCACTGCGCGCAGAACAGAGACGCGTCAGTTTTGCTTCAATTGATTCGAATGCCAGTAAATGGCGTTACTCAGTTGCAAGCGTAAAGGGCTGATCGTGGCACTTGAATTCCCCAATCCCAGCCGGAGCTACGATGCCGCGAGGCATTGTGTGTGTTTCTGGGGATACGACAATTCGCGCGAAATCACCTTCCTGGTGGATGACGCGGTGATCAGGAATTTGCAGCCGGGTGCGGGCTCCGACGAGCGGTCGATACTCGGGGCGTTCGACCAGTTTCGGGAAAAGCTTCTGGAGATCGCCCGGAAGCGGTACGTCAGCGGTCCGCAGAACCGGTATTCGATTTCTTGAGTGGCGGCCTCTTCGACCTGACGTCGAATACGGCGCGCAGATAGCTCGCGGTACGACTGTCCTCGGCGAGCGCCACTGTCTCAGGCTCGCCGCTCACAACGATCCGGCCACCCTCCTCTCCAGCCCCTGGACCCACATCGAGGATCCAGTCGCTTTGCGCCGCGACGCGCATGTCGTGCTCGACCAGCACCACGGTATTGCCAGCATCCACAAGGCCATGCAGATGCACCATCAGACGATCGGTGTCGACAGGATGTAGACCCGTAGTCGGCTCGTCGAGGATGTACAGCGTATCGCCACGTTGCGCACGCTGCAGCTCGGTCGCAAGCTTGATGCGTTGCGCCTCGCCTCCGGATAGTTCGGTGGCCGGCTGTCCCAGCCGCAGGTAGCCCAGGCCGATGTCGCGAAGCACGGTCAGCGAGCGCATCACCTGCGCTTCGTCGACGAAGAAGTCGCATGCGGTGTCCACGGTCATCGCCAGCACTTCAGCGATGTTGCGATCGCGCCAGCGGATCTCGAGCGTCTGCGGGTTGTAGCGGCTGCCATGGCACGTCGAACAAGGCGCGTAGACGCTTGGCAAGAACAGCAGCTCGACCATCACGAAGCCTTCGCCCTCGCACGTCGGGCAGCGTCCTTGAGCGACGTTGAACGAGAACCGGCCGGCGCTGTAGCGACGCTTGCGTGCAGCGGGAGTCGCGGCAAACAGCTTGCGCACGGTGTCGAACAGGCCACAATAGGTCGCGAGATTCGAGCGCGGCGTACGGCCAATCGGCTTCTGGTCGACGCGCACGAGGCGCTTGATCCTGTCCATGCCGGCTGTGATCCGGCCGTCGGTCGTGACAGGCGGGGCCGCAAAGAGCGGATCGACTTCGTCGTCTTCGGCAAGATCGGGTACGCGTCCGAGATGTTCCGCCACGAGTTCCGTCAGCGCCTGGCTCACCAGGCTGGACTTGCCGGATCCCGAGATGCCCGTCACCGCGGTCATGCAACCCAGTGGAAAATCCGCCGCAAGCTTGTGCAGATTGTTGCGCGTCACGCCTTCGAGCCGCAGCCAGCCGCGGGGCTCGCGGCGCGGACGGGGCGCGGCCTCGCTCCACTGAGCGTCTGACTCGCCCTGCGCAAACAGGTAGCGGCGTGTGCGCGAGCTTTCGACATCCGCAAGGCCTGCGGGTGGTCCGCTGTAGATCACACGTCCGCCTGCCTCGCCGGCATCCGGGCCTACGTCGACGAGCCAGTCGGCGCGCTGCATCACGCTAATGTCGTGCTCGACCACGAACAGCGAATTGCCCGCGTCCTTCAGGCGCTGCAATGCTTCCAGCAACGCATCGCCATCCGCGGGATGCAGTCCGGCAGACGGCTCGTCGAGCACGTAGACAACGCCGAACAGCTGCGACGACAGCTGTGTGGCGAGCCGCAGCCGCTGCAGCTCCCCGGAGGACAGAGTCGGCGTCGCGCGGTCCAGCGCAAGATAGCCGAGGCCGAGGTCGATCAGGGTTTTCAGACGTTCGAGCAGTTCGATCGCGAGCCGCTGCGCGGCCACGCGCTTCTCGTCGGACAGGTTGGGCGTACGGCGCACGTCAGGGGCAGCCTGGTGAGCCTGTCCGCCGGCCGCGACACGGCGCGCGACCGCTTCGCGCCGGCTGGCCTTGTCCATAACTTCGCCATCAGCGGACGTGCTGGAAGACGGCCACTGGCCGCGCGAGACGGGTTCGAGCAAGGCAGCCAGCCGTGCGATGGGTAGCTGCGAGAGCTCGCCGATATCCATACCGGCGAACGTCACCGAGAGCGCTTCCGCCTTCAGCCGCTTGCCGTGGCACGACGGGCATTCACTGCCGAGCATGAACTGTGACACGCGTTTCTTCATCAACGCGCTCTGCGTATTGGCGAAGGTATGCAACACGTACCGGCGCGCGCCGGTGAACGTGCCCTGATAGCTGGGCTCTGCCTTGCGTCTGAGGGCGGCGCGTGTCTCCTTCGGCGTGAAGCCCGCGTAGACCGGCACCGTGGGCTGTTCGTCGGTAAACAGAATCCAGTCGCGGTCTTTCTTCGGCAGATCGCGCCACGGCGTGTCGACGTCGTAACCGAGCGTGACAAGGATGTCGCGCAGATTCTGGCCGTGCCATGCGGGCGGCCATGCGGCGATCGCGCGCTCGCGGATCGTCAGCGAATCGTCGGGGACCAGCGAGCGCTCGGTCACGCTATAGACGCG
Organism: Paraburkholderia phenazinium; assembly: GCF_900141745.1. Taxonomy (NCBI): domain Bacteria; kingdom Pseudomonadati; phylum Pseudomonadota; class Betaproteobacteria; order Burkholderiales; family Burkholderiaceae; genus Paraburkholderia; species Paraburkholderia phenazinium. The sequence goes on from NZ_FSRM01000001.1 coordinate 3,687,010, forward strand.
GCCGAGCCCGTGGCAAGTCGGGCAGGCGCCCTGTACCGTGTTCGGCGAGAAGTCCTCCGCATACAGCATTGGCTGCTTGGGCGGATAGCTGCCGGTTCGCGAATACATCATGCGGACGAGGCTCGACAACGTCGTCACGCTACCCACCGACGAACGCGCGCTCGGCGTGCCGCGCTGCTGCTGCAAGGCGACCGCGGGCGGCAAGCCTTCGATCGCATCGACGTCGGGTGCGCCGACCTGCTCGATCAGCCGCCGCGCGTATGGCGCGACCGACTCGAAATAACGCCGCTGCGCTTCCGCGTACAGCGTGCCGAACGCAAGCGACGACTTGCCGGAACCGGACACGCCGGTGAACACCACCAACGCATCGCGGGGAATGTCGACGTCGACGTTCTTCAGGTTGTGCTCCCGCGCGCCGCGAACCTGGACGAAGCCGCGCGGCACAAAAGTGGACGGCTCGGCAAGATCAACCGAATGCTGGGGAGTGGAGGACCGTGAGGGCTTGGCCATGGCGACAGGGATAGGTTCGGGGTGACGGTCTTGAATGCGGTCGCAAGCGACGTGCCGCTGGGTTCGCCGTACGAGGCGATCATGACTTCGGTATCGCGTGCCAAGAAAAATCTGCACAAGCTTCATTCTAGCCAAACCGGCCATGGGCGGTTCCCTCGGTCAATGAGCCAACGACGGCTTTCCGGATCGTGGTCCGATACATCAAGCGGAACACCGTGCCATACTTCCCGAACATATGGCCCATATTTCCTGTTGACGATGACCACCTCTTCCACGTCCATCGGTTTTAACCACAATACGCTCGAGCGCCGCTCCGAAAGACGCGACGATCACGCCTTCATCGAAGCGCTACGCAACAACCCGGCTACGCGATTTCTTGTCTTCGACGGAGACGCTCCCTTGCTCAAGCGAGGCACCGAGCATGACCCGTGGTACATCGCGAGTGAAACGGTGGCCTTCGGCGAGCCGCTTCACAGCGTGTTTCTCGGCGAGGAAAGCGACGGCAGCGGACGCTTTGCGCTCGGCTTCACGCTCAACCGCGCCGCGGACGATCCGTCGGGAGACACGCTCCACGAGCGCATCGAGCTTCGCTCTATCGCGCTGCAGGGTCTTGTCGGCACTGCGACGCTGGGAATGCTCGGGCAGGCGAAGTCGATGCTCGACTGGCAGCGCCGCCACTCCTACTGCGCAAACTGCGGCTCGCCGAGCCGCATCGCGGCGGCCGGCTGGCAACGCATCTGCGATGTTTGCGGCGCACGCCACTTCCCGCGGGTGGACCCGGTCGTGATCATGCTCGTCATTGACGGTGAACGATGCTTACTTGGGCGTCAGCGCCATTTCGCCCCGGGGATGTATTCGGCGCTTGCCGGGTTCGTCGAACCGGGGGAAACCACGGAAGACGCCGTGCGGCGCGAAGTCATGGAGGAGGCTCGCGTGAGGTGCGCACAGGTTGTCTATTTCGCGTCACAGCCGTGGCCATTCCCTTCGTCGCTGATGATCGGCTGCTTTGCGCAGGCGAGCGATACCGAGATCGTGGTCGATACAGAGGAACTCGAAGACGCCCGCTGGTTTTCGCGCTCAGAGGTCGCGGCGATGCTCGCGGGTACGAGCGCGAGCGGGCTGTCGGCGCCGAAGCCGTTCGCTATTGCCCATCATCTGCTGCAGGCGTATGCGGATAAGGGTGCTGCGGTGTTGGGCGGTTGCGGGTAACCGTATCATCCGATGAGCTCAACACTCAGGAGGGGTAACAACGTGCCACTGTCCGAACTCCGGGTCAAACAGTCCGACCCCGTCACAAGTTGAGTTGTCGGCCACAACCATGATCGGGTCCCGAAACAGGCTGCCGTCGAGTTGCGCGGCGGCCATGACGTGATACGCCTGCCCTGGCTGCGCGAAGCGCGCGGCCTCGTGAACGAGAACCCACGCTGGCGGTGAAACGAAAAACGGCATCGCGTCCGGGTGCCGTGATTTTCTCTCAATCATTCGTTCACGCTTCGCGGGTTGGTCCGCCATCCTCGCGGGACATCACGATCCATGTGACCGGTCCTTCGATACGGTCGCGACCAATGCCTTCGGGGAACACGTCGCCCTCCTTGAACATGCGCTCCTGCACGAACGCGCCCGGCGATTCGAGTACACCCCAGCGGCCTGCGTGCGGGCAGTGTTCGCCGGTTCGACGCGAGATGTGTGGTTTCGGCGTGTCGGCGCCCCGGGCTGCGGCCTGCTGCTGGCGCGCAAAATCCACAAGATCCTTTGGATACACTAGATTGTCGCGATAGCTGCTGTCGTCAATGTCCCACAGCACTGTCACCAGCGCGGCTTCCAGACACCAGTAACCGAAGTACAGGCCGTCCGTATGCGCGCCGTGCCAGTAGGTCGGTGTCATGCCCTTGTACCAACTCTCGACAAATTCCTTGACGAAAGCGGCACGCTCTTCGGGCGGCGAAACTGTCGCGCGAGCAAGCGGGCGATAGGGTTCTGGATGGAGCAACACGCGCGGTGTTTCGAGGCGCGTACCTGTAAGCATCATGACCACGTTCTCAAACAGGCCATCACGCCCCCGGTTGAACTCGCGGGTTTTGTCCACCCAGCGCATCACCGTCGGAACCAATTCCAAGTGGTCTAGTAGCCTGCAAAGTGCTAGCAGCCAGAGAACATAAACGTAAGCGTCAAACTGGGTAATTTCCAGCGTATCAGCAACGTTCTCGGGCGGGTTCTTGCTGCGAGGCGATACCTCATTGACAATATAGACATCGAAACGCCGGATGACTTCTGGGAACTGCAACTTCAGTTCTTCGATGGGACTACCCGCGGTGTAGTTGAGAAGAAGAAGTTGAAGGCTATCGGACGCGATCGACCAGCGATGACTTGACTCGGCTCCTGGAGCCTTGACCTTTTCGGACGAAAGCGATTCATACGAAAGCTCAATACCGTATTCAAATCCTCGCTTGGCTTGAAGAAATTCCTTTTCGCCGAGAAATTTTTGCCGCCGACTTTTATTGAAATCCACGTTCCGAACTCCTAGAAAGTATTCTCGGCAGGCTGTGACGGAGCCGGTTTCAACGCATTTTCCAGCTGCATTCCAGATGCCACTATGTCAATCAGTACAAACAGCTTGGAAGAGGACCCTGTTGCGCCGGGTAGGCAGATAAAAATCCAGCGGGCATAACGAGAAGTTTGAATAGCCTTTAGCTTTTTGACCTTTTCATCTACGGTCATACCGCCGGCCCGTACGCTTCGATCAAGTGCCTTGGGAATCCGTTCTTCAGTCCACGGTTCACTCATCTGCGTGCCATCGCACGTTTCCCCGAGACGACGCTTCGCCTCCTTATTGATACCGTCGGTATCGTCAGGATCGAAACCTTTCGATATGTGCTTGGCCTCAAACACCACGAACAGCGGATACGCTACCGGACTTGTCGCCTCCGGGTTGAGCGCCTTGTACTTGAGTGTCGGCGGCTTCATCGTGTCGAGAATGAACACGAGCTTGCCCCCTGGCGGCGGCTCGCTCACGATCTGCGGCATAGGGTTCGGTGCGCTCATGTCCCATTGCTTCTCGAACAGACCGTCGAGACCTCGACCCCTTGGCGGATCGACAAGCCGCTTGTAGCCTAGCGACTTCTCCATCAGGGTATAGCCATCGTTCTCGCACTTCGCGCCGTTCTTTTGGTTGTTCTCAATCTGCAGCTTGCATTCGTTGGTCAAGGTATCGGCTTTGACTTCAGTCTTGACCTCCGGAGCGGGAATCGCAATTTGCTTCTTGCGGGCATATCCCGCCTGCCATTTCCGCAAATCCTCATCTTCGGTGTAGTGCTCAAAGGCATTGGATGGCATCACCACGATAGCAATCGTGAACAGCACCATCCCTCCGAGTCGAAGCAAGTACGGCGCGAGACGACTACCGACAGCCTCGCCAATGCTCTCGCCGACGGTGGGCGCCTCGACCGGCGGCACGACCCTCAGCGACGGCGGTGGTTTCGGAAAGAATGGATCATTCGCCGGGACGTCGGTGATCGGCGCATCGGGCGCGGGAAGTGCCTGCGCCAGCATGACCGTGCCCCCGAGCGCCGCTGCCTGCAGCTTCCGATCTTCCTCCTTCAGCACGCCCACCCATGCCTTGGCTTCGGCCTGTGCTTTCTTCCCGCCTCCCGACCAGTCGAACGATTCGACGTAACGTTTCGCATTGCCGTATGCCTGGCTGTGCATGAACGCTCGCACATCCAGCCAGTTTCCACCGTCATTCACAATGCCAAGGAACGTGCGCGCGGTTCCGTAGCTCGGCATGAATCCCGAGAAGAAGAAAGCGAGCTGGTCAGAAGCCAACGAACGCTCGCCGCCACTGAGTATCCACGACAGGAAATCGCGCACCAGATACAGGAAGTCGTCATCGTCGTGAAATCCCTTCACACGTGAGAGCCACTGTCCGGCAATCGCCAGCGCGGACTGCTGCTGGCGAATCACGTCGATGGGATAAAACATGGCGAGAAACCGTTCGATTTCCGCCACGGACATACGTACTGCGTCCTTCAGGTCTGGCTTGACCTGGGTGATGGGCAATACCCTTGCGATCATGAAAGGAACTTCCTCACGAGGTTGATACCGGATTGCGCATCGGCGGCTACGCCGCAAACGGTGTTGGGGTGCGTCGGCTCGCCCGTCCACTGCCGTGCGTCCTCGCTCAACTCGACAGTCCCCTTACCGGGCGGTACGCCATCGAGGCGCGCAAAGCCCTTGTCATCGAGCGTGCCGGACAGTGTGGTGCCATTGCGCAGATGCAACTTGTAGGGCGCATTCCTGACCGGCTCAAGGTCCTCATAGTGATGACTGATTTCGAAGAAGTGCGGCAGATCGCCCACCTTGCCGGACGGCAAAACCGGGAGGTCCGGTCCCTGTGATGCCTTGCCCTGTTTCTGGATCGTAATGGTCTTGAAGAACAGGTCGAACGGACCGCCAAGCGTGACGCTGCCGTCCTTCATGTGGATGAAGGCGCCGCCGCATTCGAGGATGATTTCCTTGGCAGCTGCAAGATTGACCTTGCCGTTGACACTGGCCAGATTAACGTCCTTGTCGGAAATGAACGACATCGGGCCGCCTTGCGCCTGAATATCAACGGGGCCTTTCACGGCGAAAATCTTGATGCCAAGTTTCTGCGCGAATAGCGAAATCTTCTCGCCTGCCGCTACCGTCCAGCGTCTCAGCACACTCCAGTCAGCGTTCTTGCCGGCCACAGCGTTGATGTTTTCCCGCGCCGAGAACTGGACGCCGCCACCAGCGACGAGTGCCGCCGATGCAGGCGTGCTCATCAGCAGGCCCGGCTTCTTCAGGCCGTCCAGGTCGTTTTTCATCTGCTGCTGGGCGTCTGTGTCTGCTGGCTCGGCCTTCGCGCTCGCGGCCGAAGCGGCCAGCGCCTTCGCGATCACCAGCGCACTCTCAAGCTGCGCGATGGTTTCCTGCATGTCCAGTTGCTGGCCGGTCGCGCCAGGGCGGTCATAGGTCGTGACCATCATTCCCTTGCCCGCGCGGTTCACGCCGTAACCCGAAGTGCGAAGCTCATAGCCTTCGCCCCTGTATTCCAGCTTGTTATTGACCAGGTAGCCGAGATTCAGTTGCGACTTGCCCGAATGCTCTGTGCTCAGCTTGGCACCTTCCTGGCCCGACCAGTCTTCGAAACGCAGCTTGTTATTCTTCTGCGTGCGGATCATGTTGCGCGAGAGCCAGCGCCGGTCGCTCGTCACCAGGTCGCGCGCCTGGCTATGGTGATGGAAGGCGCTGATTTCGGGCTTATCCGGATCGCCATCACGGCAGGTAATCACCGCTTCGGCATCGTCAAGCGCGGGGAAGTGCATGCCGGTTCGCCCCTTGCCCGCGAACGGTTTTGCCAGGCGCAGCGGTACGCTCTCGCCGCCATTGGGCCACGTCTCGAAGTCTGAATCGAAACGAACGATATAGCGCCCGTCTGCGTTGATGTACGAATAGGTGTAGCTGTCCGGACTGCAAATTCGCCCCGACAGGGTGCCGCTCACTTTGGCCCACGTCTGCGGCTTCAATTCGAGCCTGAAGCGCCGGTCGGCTGGAATCGCCCTGAAGGTGTTGGAATAAGCCTTGTCACGCGCGCCGCTGTGCGTAATTTCGATGATGACCATGCCCTTTGGCGCATCGACCAGGACAGCATCGGTTTCCAGCACGCGGCCGCACTGCAACGCAAGCACGTTGCTCTCGCCTTCGTAGACAACCTGGCGGGCGATGGCCGCTTCGTGGCGAAGTTGTGCCTCCCACTGCGCACCCGCCTGGTCAAGATGGTGCGTACCATAGACATAGGCCTGGCCATAGGTCGTGTCGTCCTGCGGCGCGATGTTGGCTTCGTCCCTGAAGCGCTCCCAAGCCGCATCCGGGTTGTAGTCCGCGACCATGAACGACCTCGGCACTGTCGAGGTATGCGTACTGATCGACGTGACCGCCTCGATGCCGCCCGCTTCAAGTCCGGCTGCCTCGCGGTACGGCACGATCAATTGCGGGTCGTAGATATAGTGGTCAATGTCGTCGCCATAGACCGTCTGGTCGCCGTATTCCGTTTCGACGATATAGCTGTAGATACCCGCCTTTTCCATCAGCATATGGGCGTAGGCCGCGTCCGACATTCCGTACTGCATGCGGAACGCGTGCTGGGGATACTGCCTGCGCAAGCGAAACGACATCTGCTCGGGCCGCATGCCTTGGCCCTGCGCGATGGCCTTCAGGATGTCCGGCGTCGTGCCGTGCTGGAAAATCCTGTTACGCGTGACGGCCTCAAGCCGCGCGATATGCGACCTGAGCACGATTTCGTACGCGACGAAATCCTTCGTGGTTTGCAACGTCGAAAAGCGTGCGATGAACCCGGAGAACCTGCGTATGGTCCCGTCGTCTGTCTCGATTGAAAACGACGCGTCGCGGTTCAGGTAGTCAGCACGCGCAAGCTGCAACGGGTGGGTCAACATGACACGCACCTCATTGGGTGCGCCCATTTTTTCGGTCGCGGTGAACGACACGACCGACAGCGCCACCGCGCTATCTGTGCCAGGCACGGCGAGGTGATACGCCTGTCTGCCTGGTATGGCTTGCAGCGCGTCTTGCAGGTCCGCCATAGGCTGCCCTCCTCGATGATTGTTTTTAGAGGCGCGGCCTGCGGTGCATCAGGACTGCTTAGATTGGTAGGCCGCGATGCGAGGCCAGTTCAACCCCTGAAGGTTTTTACCGCGCAATCCGTCCCGATTCTACGAGTCGGAGGCACAGAATTTGTCATTTGTTGTCAAGGCAAAATCACTAAGCGCTGTCCAACAGCGGACGAGCCTGGATGGCCAATCTTGAGTGGGCTTTGGGCGGTCTCGCAAGAATCGTCTGCTCACCACCGCTTGCTCGTTACGGCCTCCCTCGTCGCGCACCGGACATAGCCGGATTCTGGAGGAGAGTGACGAATGAGAGACGGGCGTCAAACGCCGAGCGGCATCATTGGCCAGCCGCGAAACACTGCCCGATGATGGGCCATTTGATTTCATCAACAGGATTAAGCTACTGATTATTATCGGGTTTTATTGTTTGGGGAGGCTGTGTACCAGTAGCTGTGTACCAGTCAAGCTTGCAACCGGTTTCAAAATCGCCGCGTATCAACTTGGTCACCCACCGGAAATCGAAACCCCTCGCTCATACAAGGGTATCCGAGCGTCTCTGCTGTCGAGTAAGCGCACAATGACCATCGCCGCCCCGAAGCGGAAGTAGGCAGTCAGCGTTGCGCGCCAAAGCGGACATATACTGTTGGCATTGGCTCCGCTTTGAGTCACCGCATCGATCCAGCGAGCCATCTGATCGGTGCGTGTGCCTCACACGCATGCGGGTTTGGAGTCCGAAGGCTCGGTGCTCGCTGACGTCGGCATATCTTCAGAAAGGTTGCTCATTTCAGCGTCGGCGCCAACGTGAAAATGCGGAAAACTGCTCATAAAGGGAATCGATGGCTCCTGTACTTGATGACCTGCTCAACGACGGCCGGCTAGCGCGGCTGTTCTCGAAGGACACCCGCCACTGCGCGCTGCAGCTGTGGATCTTGCAGATCAAGTCCGCGCAATCGATTGAGAGTCGCGTCATCTACGGTCGCTTACTCCCTTACAGCCATTCCAACGACCACTGGTCCTCCAGCGACGATAACTTCCATACCTTCGGGCAAGTCCAGGCGCAAGTTATACGGCTCGAACTGTACGTCAAAAGCACCCATTGTGCGGACCTCCTACGGCAATTGAGCGTCGGCCGAACCGTCTCGACAATAAGCGAGGACCTGAAGCTCGGGCTCTCGGACGAATTGAAGGCACGGTTCGGAGCGACCGCGCTCGCCGCCGACGACTTGGCGTACCGCCCGGTCGCCTACCTGCTCAATCGCGACGCACATGACCATCATTCGCCCTCCAGCCCGCATGGTGGGGCTGGCGCCTTCAGCGCTTCGATAACCAAGACCGACAAAGGGACGCTGTTCTGCGTAGGCCAGGACTACGACGTCGCCTTGACCGCATCGATGGTCAAGCACCTCAACGCGGATACTGGCCTAGACTTCGGTGGCGCCGATACCGCTCGGTTCGGCGACCTCGAACTGTTGGTCTTTCCTGCGCTGGACGACCTAGAGAGGCGCTTGCTAAGCGTGAGTTGGGTCGATGCCCCGCGCGCCTTGGTCGCCCGATTCGATCCGATACAGCTACCGCACTTCAGCGGCTTCCAGTTCCGCCTGAGCATTGCGAACGACGGCCAAATCGTCTACTCGGGCGTCGCCACAGCAGAACGCAATGCGGAGGACGTGTTCGAGTGCAAGTTCGAGCTGAACGACCAGCTGCGCGCCAGTACTGACAGCACCGACTTGGAGATCTTCGGCTTCCATGGCGACCATTCCCGCGAGGGTACGCTGTGTTGCCGGTGGCGGATCGGATATGTTAGGGAGTTCCATCTTCAGGGTCATGTAGTCGGCCACGCGGTCAGCCCAGTCAAGTTCGATTGGCTGGAAAGAGCTACGCGGAAGGCAGTACCGGCGCGGGTGAAGGCAGCCCTGACGATCAATCGCGGCAATATGGGATTCACCAACCGCTTCGGTGGGCGAGAGGCGGACCCTTGGGTCCCGGCCAACCGAAATCTCACGACCCTTTTTGCACGGCTCCATCCGCCGAAGTCGGAGGGGCAGTTCTTCATGCGCTGGGGCTTGGGCGATGGCGAGGGGCGGCTGCAATTCGTGGAGTGGTTTAGGGTGCTGCTGGCCAAGTACCAGCAACACCAGATAGTCATTTTTGATCCCTATTTCGAGACCGCTGGCTTGGGGCTGGTGTTGCTCTGTGCGGCACCGCAGGCCGACTACATCATCTTCAGGTCCCTACCCCCAAAAAAACCCAAGAAAGGCGAAGCGACGCCGGACGAATCCGACAAGCCCACCCCCAGCGGGATTGACAACTTGGTGGCGAACTGCGAGCAAAACCGCCATCTACTGAAGCACATCAAGCTGCGCATCTACGGCCTGAGGAAAGGCCGGCTGCATGATCGCTACATTCTGATCACTGGAGCGGACAAGTTACCGGTCGCTGGCTTCAACCTCTCCAACTCGTTTCAGGCAGCCGCTCAAGACCAACCATTGCTGATCACCCCGATCCCTGCGGATGTCCTGCTCAAGGTTCAGCAATACAAGTTCGAGTTGGTGCAGGAGGCCGAGAGGACGCAGGCGGCACAGCCCGAAAGCGAGAACGAGAATCCCTCCATGCGGCCTCTCTTCGACTCCACGGCATTACCGACGGCACCCCGAAACTACGAGCTGCTCAGCTTCATCGAAAAGGCCCGGGCGGGCGACGTGTTAAGCGTGTGGACTGGCGAGCCGTCACTACAAGGCTTGAGCGGTGATCCGTTGAAGGAACGGATGGTCACGCTGGGACTGCTCATGGATGACTCGCTCACGCTGCCTGAGACGGCAGGCTTGCGCAATTTCTTGGCTCAGCACGCGGGTAACTTCGCGGATTTCACGGCGACCTGGGAGGTGCTCGGCGACGTGCTCGCGCATTCGCGCGCGGAGGATCGCCGCTTTCGCGAGCTCGAATCCGAGCGCGGCTTTTTGGAATTCCTGGCGCGGTTCCTTGAGACATCGTTCAACCGCGCGTATGAAGAGGGGGATAAGGAACTGGCCGTGATGGACGCTCGATTCTTTCGGGAACCGGTCGAGACCCTGCTACACAGCTCCTATCACTTGCATCACTTGTTCCATGCGACAAAATACGCGGCCCTGACTTGGCCGGAGTACTTCGCCATCAAGTTTCTATGGTGGTATGCCCCAGAGGCTCTGCTACCGATCGCCGAAGCCCAGGTGGCCGGCGTGCCAATGGAACCTCAAGTTCAGGACATGGTGCGGCTGTCTCTATTGAGCCAGATCGTCAGCGACATTTCGCTGTCTATACAGTTCGATATCAACGAAGCGCAACGGGATCTCCTCGTTCGCAGCAGCAACGGCCTGCTGCAATGGATGGGACTGAACGCGATTGAGCGGCAGCTGGAAAAGCCTGAGGGGCTCGCGCCTGTGCTGCAGTTGACGGGCGCCTTTGCCTACCCGGAGCAAGTGCGTGCCCTTGGTTGGATGGTTCATCACGCGGCAGAGAATCCGGAGAAGGCCGAAATCTACAACGGCCTGGTTACGGCGCTGCACGACGCGCTACCAGCGACCATCCCCACTGAAGAGCTCAGGCGTCTAGTCGACTCCATGCGCGGTCATATGCGGCAACTGGCCTGGGCCGAACCGTGGCTGTTCCAGGATGTGGTCTTTCCGCTGTTACGGAATGGCCGCGCAAACACCGACGATGCCTGCGAGATCTGGGTGCAGGAGCTCGCCCGCATGCTGGAACCGGAGTTCAAGGAACAGCCCCGGCTGTTTGACGGAGCGCGCGAGGGGCAGACGACCAACATCGCCGCGCTCCTCTTTGCCTACAGCAGCCCCGAGCGTCAGTTGGCCAGCCTGAAGTCGATGCAGGTGATCCTGAAGCGGCAGCGGCAGATCGTGCTACAGCCTCTCGCCAGCACCTCGAACTGGACCAGGTGGGACGCCGCCCTCACTGTGTCGCTGTGGATAGTGGCCTTCAGCAGATGGGGTGAATACTACTTACGCCAGCGCGGCATGACCGATCGCGAGTTGGAGCGGCTGTCGCGGGACGCCCGAGAGCTGACCATGTTTAGGCCGATGGTCGAATGGCGCTCGGGGGGCGCTGGCAGACCCGGCCACCTCGTCGCGTTCCTCGACCAAGTGGAGGAGCTCCTGGCCTCAAGCAACGAGTCGCAAAGCAAACTTCAATAGTCGGTTTGCCCAAGCAGCAGTGCTGGTGAGCCTTGCCGCGCGATTGAAGCACCAGAGGCCTTTCGCCATTCTGTTCTGGGACGCTCACCTACTGCTTGCCCACGAACAAACAACTGGCATCCTTTGGCGGGAAGTGCCGCCCGCCTTACTTTGCAGATGTCTCGTTGGTCGTGCTGGCAGTAATCGCTGTGTACCAGCAGTTCGTGCAACCGGTTTCAAAAAGGCAGGTCGCAGCGCGTACTGCGTACATGCCTCATGTAACGTGTTGTCACGGGCCGCCAGCCTGCGAGCGCGCCGACGCTGCGATGCAGTCCGCTACCATGTCAGCCGAGATCAGCCTCAGCGCTCGAACGAAGCCCGCAGATCGGTATCCTCCGGGCGACGGGATCCGCCGCAACCCATAAGGAGCACGTGAGATGACAATCGCCCAAGAGGTCCTTGAGACTGGACGCCAGGTCGCCGCCGTCTGCGCAGGGACTCTTTCAGCCGGCTTGCGAGCGGGAATCGAACGCTACCTTGGATGGCCGTACAAGGTAGCGTCTGCCAGCGTTGTCGATGCCGACGGCGCGGTGTCGGATACCTTTGCAGCTGTCGTGTACGCGGCGAAGGAAACGTTGCCGGATGCAACTCTTGCGCAAGTGCCGGCGGATTCCACCGCAGTCGTTGCAGACGCTACCGACAGTCTGACGATTGACAACTTCCGGGCAGCTTACGCGCGCGTTGCGCGCGCGAAGCGGCTGAAGAAATCGCCAGCACCGAAGCTGGATACGCCGACGACGACCGTAACACTCGGTGTGATCTACGCTCAAAGGTCGGATTTGCCGCTGGAGGCTTTTGCCGAAGAGCTTGAGCGGCTCAACGCCGCGACTCCGAGCAGGGAATGGCCTGACATGATCGTCGTTGCTTCGATGGGCGCGATCCAGTATGCGGCGCAGTTTCCGGGAGAGTCACTGAGCGGCGACTATCTGCCGCCGGCAGAAGGTGCACTCAACAACTACATACCGGCGGTCTACGTCCTGATCGTCCTGAGGCCGACGGGCGCGTTCACTTTCAACAAGATGATGTCTTTTGTTGTCGCGCACCTGGGCATCTTCTCGCCGGGCGCGAAGCTTCCCAACTTCACCGAATTGTTGGACGGCGTACCGAACACGGCTGTGGTGATGTGCGGCTATCAGTACGACCTCAAGGGTAACCTAAGTCCCGTTCCACGCAATCAGTACCAAGACCGCTTTGTGCCAGCGCCGCCGTTTCAGATCACGGACCGGCGCGGGCAACACATGGCCACGATTCAACTTATCCCGTGGCAGGACGGAGGTACGATCCTTCTCAAGGGTAAATTGCCGCTGCTCGGCCTGCTGCCGTTCTTCGGGAGGCAAGACATACTGAAGGCCGGAGTTATCACCCGGCCGGATGATTTACAAATTTCGTATGTCCTACCAATTACGCCGGCAGATTTCGGCGACATGCTGACTCGGTTTCAGCAACGGTCAAACATGCGGGTAAAGCGACCGCAGAGTCAGTGGATCGTTCAGAAGCTCGCCGACGAGGGCTCGGCGTCACCCTTCATGGCGCGTCTGTTCATGGGCCTCATGCGGCTGCGCGACGCCGTCTATCCCGATCCTGTGGCGCGCGAAAGCTTCGACAAGGCCTTTGACTTCGTCCCAAACTCGCTGTTCCCGGCGCGAACGGCGGCAAAAGAAATATCCGAGCTCTGGGCAGGACACGCGAGCAAAGTCGCCGCCGGGGAAGTCGTGCGGCGGCAAGGTGTGGCAATCCACATTGACGAAAACATCGACAAGGAACTTAGGAGGCAGGTGGAGCACTTCCTTAACAGCGCCGCGCGCGTCATCAAGCAAGGCATGCAGGGACTCACGACGCAGCTCGGCGTAGACATCGGCTTCATGTTCAAGCAGCAACCTGCCTTTGAGCGCGGTATTGCTGCACTGAAGGCAACCGATCCGCTGCTAGCAAATTATCTAGAGAAGTGTCGGCAGACGTGGTCAGAGCGGCTTATCAAGAGTCGCAACGATCTGGAGCACAACAACTGGTCTTTGCCACGCGTCACGTATGACGCCTCGGGCGCGAACATCGTCGCAGTCGAACCCCTCGTCGCCGGCCAGGCGGTCACGGAGTTTGTGCAAGCGATGCTTGACCGCGTGTGTTGTTTTGTTGAGGACGTAACTGCACATTGCATACAGCAAAAGATGGCCGCGCCGATTACCATCACGGAAATCCCGTTGGCGGAGCGTCGTTCGGAAGCGCCCGAGCGCTTCCAGCTCACTCTTGCCGTAGGCGGCCAACCTCGCTGGAATATTTCCTACCAGTCCTCTTTGTTCGAAAAGGTGTAAGAGCGGGCAATGCGTTGAAGTCGCATGGCCCATCCAAGGGGCGTCGATGTCCGCACTTGGGCCGTTCTGAGACGGCTCGCGCGGTGCGGTTGCGGGGCCTGAGCTTTGCAACCGGTTGCAAATTGTGCCTCGCTCGCCCCAGCGAAGCGCTTGCTCTGCCGAACGGGCACGCAAGCGCATGATCGCGTGGCGGCTAGTATTTAGTTCGCGGGCAACGGCGAAGGCCGTCTGCCCCTGAACCAGCCACTTCAGCACCGTCGATTCCAGGCTGTCGCTCAACGCCACCCGCTACCATGTAGACCGTGATGGGGCGCGGCGGGCGCAGTTCAACAAGCGCAGCAGTCGCCGTGTGCGTTACATCGACGATTCCGCCCGCGTGACTTCGCACCCGATAGACCTCAGCGCGCTACCGAAGCGCGCAGGTCGATGTCCTCGGGACGGCAGGACAGCACGGCGCGGACCTCAGACCAGAATGTGTCATCGTAGAGGCGCAGCCCCCCGCAGTGCGGGTCACGACTCTGAAACGCGAGACGGTGGGCGATAAGAATTTCCGCGTGTAGTGGTTCGACGTTGTAGACCACTCGGCCGGACTCAGTAATCGAGATGCCGTTGGGGACGTTACTGAACTGCCGGAATAGGGCAGAAGTGTCCGGTTGCTCATGATTGCTGGGCTGCGCCTCATGGTTGATGGATTTTGAAACCAGTTGCAAAAACGAGGGTTCCGATGAGGTGGGCCTATCCCTGAGCCGCCTTGAGGATAGTTGGATGGGACACGCCATATTCCTTTGCCAGTCCTCTGGCCGTTCCGCCGACTTTCAGCTTGGCCCTTATCTCGACCTTCTGGGCCTCGGTCAGAGTAGCGCGTCGTCCAAGTTTTTTCCCCTCGGATTTGGCACGAGCCAGGCCGGCATGCGTTCGCTCGATCAGCAGATCACGCTCAAATTGCGCTACGGCAGCCAGCACTGTCATATGTAATCTGCCCGATGCGCTCGTTAGATCGACGCCCTTGAGCGCCAAGCAATGTACGTGCACGCCGAGCATCGCCAGCCGCTCGACTGTCGCGAGCACGTCGCCCGTATTTCTGCCGAGCCGGTCTAGTTTTGTCACAACGAGGGGATCGCCCTCGTCCAACTTGTCGAGAAGCTTCCCAAAACCCGGCCGCTCGGCGGCCAGAACGCTGCCAGAGATTGCCTCCGTCATGATGTGTCGGGGCTGGATGACAAACCCCGCTGCCTTCGCCTCTAGCAATTGGTTATCAGTCGTCTGCTCGGCAGTAGATACCCGCGCGTAGAGGAAGGTTCGGCTCATGACGATCAAGCGGTAAGAAAAGATGGAAAGAATAATGCCCGGTAACAAAATCTTCGGCAAGGAATTTATTACCTGCTGAACGGCGCGCTCAGATGCGGATAGGAAACGTTCGTTTGATTACCGCAATACGCTCCCTTCCCGCTGGAGATAAACCGTCGACAGAGCACATCGTTCGCACGTTTGGGACCCCAGTTGCTGTAACGACCGACGAGGTTAATCGATAGTGTGAGATCCCGTCGATTTCGTTAATTCGCGCATAGAGGGCCATAGGGGGAATAGACGTGCGCTTAGTGCCCGCGCACTGCTCAGACATTAGCAAAGCAGAATTCGGTCCGGTATGCTATCGAACAGCAAAGAAAGGCGGCGGGTGCTCGCTTAGGGATTTAAGGTCCTAAACGCGAACAGTCATAGCAGCCATTAGCCATGTATAGATTGGCAACCAACGGCCAGACTAAATTAACAAACGAATCGGGGGAGCAATTGAGTGACTATCGGCTTGATCGGCTTAACACTAGGGAATTCGAGCACCTCTCGCAAGCGCTATGCAAGAAATTCGTCGCCACCGGCGTGACTCCGTTTGGTGATGGTCCCGACGGAGGACGTGAAGCAACCTTCGATGGCAAGATGGACTTTCCCTCCGCCTCCGCGCCTTGGGCAGGATATCTCGTCGTTCAGTGCAAATTTCGCCAACGCTCCAACGGAGACACGGCAAGCGACACCGAATGGGTAACCAAAGAACTCTCATCGGAATTGGCTAAATACGGCGCCCCTAAAGCAAAGCGCTCTACCAAAGCACCAAAGCGAGGGAGACGTTCGCCGGACTATTATATCTTCATTACCAACGCTGTACTGTCAGGCAACGCAGAAACCGGCGGACACGATAAATGTGACGCGATCCTGCGACGTCATATGGCGCGCCTTGGAATGCAAGGGTACGCAATTTGGGGTTTCGACGAGCTTCGCTCATTTTTAGATCTAGCACCGGAAATACGACAAAGCTACATTGGATTCATACTTCCAGATGACGTACTGCATCGTGCGCTTATTCAACTTTCAATCGATACACCCGATTTTGCTCGGGTTTTAGAAAATTATTTACAAAAAGAATTACAAAGTGACTACGCAGCAAAACTGGAATCAGCGGGCCAGCATGACGAAAAACGTGTGGTTCCTCTCTCTAAAGTATTTATTGATCTGCCATTCACACCAACGAAAGAGGCATCTCTCCGATCTTCAGAGTCACACGACACACTCGCATGCAATTTGATCACTGCTGCCAATGCAATTATTCGCCATCCTGAAGAATCTAAAAATCGACCATCATCGCTTGGCAGGTTCGCAATTGTTGGCGGCCCTGGCCAAGGGAAAAGTACTATCGGACAGTATCTTTGCCAATTGTACAGAGCAGCATTACTGGAAAAATGCAAAACCCTCGATCCTCAATGCGCGCAAATTATTGACAGTATAGTTGAATTCTCGAAGGAAAACCCCCGCTTCGCGCCTGAATCATTGCGATTTCCTTTTAGAATAATATTAAACAGATTTGCCAGTGATTTAGCAAAAGATGGAAATCTGACGGTTGTTGAATATATACGGCAGCGAGTCGAAAAGCTAGGCAGCGCAGGGACAATTTCGACCCCCATTTTGAAACAATGGATTTCCGGGTATCCATGGATTTTTGTGTTAGACGGTCTTGATGAAGTTCCATCGAGCAGCAATCGAACTCAGGTGCTCGAAGCTATTCAACATTTTTTAATAGATTTATCTACAGCCAAAGCAGACGCGGTGGTTATCGCTACCACTCGCCCGCAAGGATATGCTGACGAATTTGCGAGTTCACATTTCCAGCACATCTATCTTCCGCCGCTATCCGCAGCGCAGGCACTGAAATACGGCTCATCGTTACTCGAATTCCGAGCGAACGGGGACATGGATAAATTTGAGACCACCCGCCGCCGCCTCGCTGCAGCAGCAAGTAACGAGGCGACCATGCGACTGATGTCAAGTCCACTGCAGGTGACAATAATGGCAACGCTAGTCGAGCGCCTAGGAGAACCCCCAAAGCAACGGTATCGATTGTTCGAAGAATACTACCGGACAATCTACACTAGAGAGACGAATCGCGAAGGTGCGCACTCGGAGCTCTTAAGAGATCGAAAGACGGATGTCGATACGATTCACTATCGCACTGGACTTTTGCTTCAAGCTGAGAGCGAACTTGCGGGAAAAACTGCGGCCCTGTTAACATTGCCACGGTTTCTTGCTCTCGTTCGTCAACGGCTAAGTGAACAAGGGTTAGACGGCACAGACTCAGATCGACTAATAAATGAAATAAAGACGTCTGCTCTCGATCGACTGATTTTTCTGGTCAGCCCACACGACGAAGAAATCGGATTCGAGATCCGGTCTCTTCAAGAGTTCATGGCAGCAGAAGCAATAGCGAGAGGAACGACGGAACATGTTCGCCTCCGAATAGAAGAAGTCGCTCCGATTACAAATTGGAGAAATGTATTTCTTTTCTTGGTAGGCAAGTTATGCGACGCAGATAGCGTGGAACTTTTGGATCACATAATCATATTGTGCGATGATTTAAACGACTCAGAATTAAATCCGGATTATTCGTCGATTAGATGGGGATCTCGCCTTGCAATTGACATTCTTTCTGATGGCGCCATGCGTCCCGCTCCTAAACGCGAAAGACGGCTACTTAGCACGGCATTAGAAATTCTTGATCAATGTTTTTTTACGGATGCGCAAGAGCTGGCCTCTATCTACCACGAACGATTGGAAGACATGTATCGTGATAAATTGGAATCGATA
The DNA here is from genome assembly GCF_900141745.1 of Paraburkholderia phenazinium. Lineage (NCBI taxonomy): Bacteria > Pseudomonadati > Pseudomonadota > Betaproteobacteria > Burkholderiales > Burkholderiaceae > Paraburkholderia > Paraburkholderia phenazinium. Next base: position 3,704,824 of record NZ_FSRM01000001.1, read on the forward strand.
ATGGTAGGCTTTGATTGCAGCCGCGCACTACCTGCTTGGGAATTGTTAGATGCCTTGGCGACCAAACAGGTTAAATGGGCGAGGGACCTGCACGGCAAATATTGGAAGAAACTCTCTGATTATGAGAAATTCATGGTGGCCCCAAGTGAGATTTCACTTTACAACGAATGGCACCTCCAAACGATAGCCGCCATTTTTCCCCAATTATCGCCCGGCCAGGCTTTCCCTATGATCGAGGAATACGATCAAAGAAATAAAGCCCTTGAAACGGATTGGCCAAAATGGCTTGTTGCGTTATATGATTTGCACGACAATTTTTTCTCATTTAATTCTGACTCAACTGCCACATCGATTTCCGTGAAAATCCGCTTCGGGAATACAGAAATAAAGGGGGTCATCGGCCAAGTTCTAGTCGAACCGATGAAAATAAATTTGGACATTTTGGAAATGCCCAACCCCAGTGCGTCTTGGGAAGGCTTCTTAGCCGCAATAAAATTTGCGACTACGCCTAACAAACACAGCCTTGGTTCGGCCATTCGCGCAATCGGCCGAGCGGGCGTAAGTAACGCAATTCCGTGGTTGCGAAGCATTGTGCCTTGGCCGTTGTCCGGTCTATTTGATGGTCTACATAGTTGCGGCGACGACGCGGAACTGATTACGCTCGCAGAAGAACTAGCATTCAAAGCCGACGCAGGTAAGTTCGGGGACTTCGACGACTGGGTGAAGGCAGAATCACTATCGCAACAGACGCCGATCACTTACAACCTCGCTGACAAGCCCGGGCAACTTCCATATGATCGCCAGTCTTTAAAGCGAGGGCTGCCCCTTGCTGGCAGCTACAGCCTACAATCGGGAGACGATACATTCGATACAGATTTTGATTTCTGGCTCCGAACACTAGCCGCCAACTATGAGACGCCCAATGGCGCTTGGCTTGCTCGCTGCGCGCACACCTTTCTTTTCCGGCTCTCCCGTTCGAAGGCGGAACACGAATCGATGCATGATTCACCCACTAACAAGCTAGCCCCCGATGTAATCAGCACTTATTTTGTCGCCCTCCGCGCACAATTCAAGTTTTTGGATCCTCAATTAGTACACTTTCTTCTCACTGAACTGAGTAGCGCAGACTCCATACCTGAACTACTAGATGCTTTGGTATCCGGCAAAGGGGTAACACCCAACCACGCGGGCCGAGAAATGCTTTCCACACTGATCCGCGAGGCAACCGTCGCAGATCGCCTCTCAGAGCGGTCTTTACGTTGGGCTATCTGGGCAACAGCAACGGGGCTACATATGGGGCTGTCGAAGATGCAGTTGGACATGTCACCTGCCGCAGACGCCTTAGATCCTGTCCAACTTGCGATGCTGCGCCTCGGTGCTTCAGACCTCACCGAAGAAGAATGTCGATCTTTAATCGGGCAATTTTCAGCGAACGCAAACGCGGATATGTCGCGGGAAAATGTCCGTGAGCTTGGCCGGGCTATAGAACAACTGCCTCCAGAATCGGCGAAGCCACTTAGAAAGCTAGCCCTAGAAAGCTTTGCGAAGAACGTTCCACTTGCTGAAGGATGGCCCTTGTCATCATCCTATGGTTACACGCTCTACGAAGCTTTAGATGAGCGCAAGTCAAGTCTGCGTACCTCACTTGAAAAGTGGGCGTCTCTGGGATTTCTATCGGTACCAACTGAATGAGTGGTCCCTAGCGAGAGCACAAATGACCGAACCGCAAGAGACTCCGCGGTGAACATAGCGTGCACCGCAGAAGCTGTTGCGTCACCGGTTCGAATCGCGATAAAGAAGAGCAACTATCAACAAATTACCTCTCCTTTCAATAAAGCGTAACCCCCGGGACTCGATACCGGGAGATCGCTTGAACTAACGGCGCAAGTGGATACGAAAGACCGCCATAATTATCGGCCACGTCGCCGGTAACATGCCCTGTTAAAGCGCTGTGTACTTCGGCCGCAATACCCGCAAGGCGCGCAAGGCGCGCAAGGTGCTTGAACGTGTGGCGGAATGAATGAAACACCATGCGCTCGTCCGTCACCTTGCAGTGCCCCCGCAGATAGCGGCTGAACCACTTAGAGTAATTGCCGCTTTCCTTGCCGTCAGCATCAGGCTTCAGCTTATCGAAAATTCTCGCCCGCCCCTTTGCCGCCTGTGCGTACTTCACAAGACCGAGGCGCAACAGCTCTGCGTGCAATGGGACTCGCCGCTCGCTGCTTTCCGTTTTGATATCCTGCCCCTCTGACAAATTGCCAGTGATGCGTAGCACCCATGCGCGACATTCGGCCCCTTGCCCGTCCGCGTAGTCCTCCTCGTACACGTCTTCAGGGCGAAGCTGTGCCAGCTCCTCAATACGCGCCCCCGTGAACAAGGCCAGCAACGGCAACCAATAAGCGGCCTCACCCGCCCCTGCGATGGGGCGATAGTCTTTGGTGTAAACCGGGCTTGTGAAGATGGCATTGAGTGCCGACGTATCGAACTCTCGACGCTTGTCCTTGGCTCGCCGCTTGTCCGCCACGCGAATCTTTGCCGCCGGATTGACGGGCATGATGTCGTTGTCGCAAGCGTAGTTAAAAATCACCCCGAGCATCGGTAGCTTGATGTTGATGTTCGCGGGACTCTCACCGTAAGCGAGCAGTGCGTCTTTAAATTGCAGAACGTGCCGCCTCGTGATCTGATCAGTACGCGAGACGCCTACACGTTTTGCGAAGTCCATCGCAATACTACGCGTCCGGCTAACCGTCTTTGGCTTCGGTTGCTTCTCCGCCGCCCATTTATTGATAAGGTCAGGCAGGTCGATACCGGCGCTTGCCGAGCGGTGTGACCTAGCTGGCACGTCATGCGGGGGGCGCGCATGGCGGCCGAACTCGATAACGCTACCGTCGCCGAGCAGGAAAGCCCGCAACGCATTGCGGTGCGCCTCATGGTAGGCAACCGGCTGTAACGGCTCAGCTTTGCCCTGCAATATGTCCTCATGCTCGGCAAGTTGCAACCGCCGCCAGTCCATGAAGACCTCCAGCGCGGCTTCGCCTTTAGCGGCTGCTTCATCGCGGACTCTACGCAAATACGCCAGATAACGGCGTGCAGAGTAGTCCACGTCGATAGCCTTTACGGGAACAGCGGGCGGCTGCGGACCACTGACAGCCGCAGACGCGTCATCGTTGTTTCCCAGCTGGCGTAACTGCGCGAACTCACGGTCAAGCCGCACGCCTTCCTCCCGTGCCAGCTTCTCGGCTTCACGCTTATCGGACGTACGAAGAGACTGCATGACCTCTTTCTTGCCGTCGTAATAGGCAATCAGATCAAGCGGTATTTTGCGACGGAAGTAATAGACGGAACCGCGCTTCGAGAGATGGGTACACATTGGCTCGCTCATGCTCCAAAGTGTAACACCCACTGGTAGCAGATCGGCCTGAGAGCCTTATCTGGCGGGGAGTTCCGAGCCTGGCAAGGCCAAGAGGTCCGCTGGCGGAGAGACGGGGATTCGAACCCCGGATAGGTTATTAACCTATACACGCTTTCCAGGCGTGCGACTTAAACCGCTCATCCATCTCTCCGGCGGGAGCCGAATTATAGCAAAATCCGGAGCCCGCGCCACCCCTGTCCTGAAACGGACCTCGAACACCGCTCAAACGCCCGCCAGAGGCCGATCCAGCCGCCTTACGGATGCCGGATATAGTCCACCAGCGCCCGCGTATAAGCGTCCGGCTTCCGATCCACGAGACTCACCAGAATCGCCACCAGAAACCCCGCCGGCACGCCAAACACGCCCGAGCTGATCGGCTCGATCCCAAACCACCGCGCCCCGACGAACCCCGTCATCTGCGTGAAAAACGGATACGTCGAGACGATGTAGTAGATGCACACCACCAGCCCCGCCACCATCCCCGCCACCGCCCCAAGCCGGGTCGTACGCTTCCAGAACACCCCAAGCACCAGCACCGGGAACAGGCTCGACGCCGCCAGCGAAAACGCCGCCCCCACCAGAAACAGAATATTCCCCGTATTCAGCGACGCCACGTACGACGCAAACAGCGCCACCCCCAGCAGCAAAATCTTCGAGATCGTCACCCGCCGCTGGCTCGACGCCGCCGGATCGACCATGTGATAGTAGACATCATGCGAGAGCGCATTCGCAATCGTCAGCAACAGTCCATCCGCCGTCGAAAGCGCGGCCGCCAGCGCCCCCGCCGCGATCAAGCCCGACATCACATACGGCAGCCCCGCAATCTCCGGCGCCGCCAGCACCACCATATCCGGCTGCATCTGGATCTCGCTCCACTGCACGAGGCCATCGTGATTCGTATCGGCGACGCTGATCAGGTTCGGTTCGATCCTCAGCCACTGCGTCAACCACTGCGGCAAATCGGCAAACGGATGATTCACGAGATTCGCGAGGATCTCGTACTTGATCAGCACCGATAGCACCGGCACGGTCAGATAAAACAGCGCGACAAAGAACAGCGTCCAGCCAACCGAGCGCCGCGCCGAGGCCACGGACGTGGTCGTGTTATAGCGCGTCAGGATATGCGGCAAGCTCGCCGTCCCCAGCGACAGACACAGCAGCAGCGACAAAAAATTGCGCTCATGCGTCTGCCGGTCTTCGGCGCTGATCGCCGGAAACGGCTCGGCCATCGGCACCGGCGACGACGCGCGCATCAGCAACGCCTCACGCTGTTGCGTCCACACGATCCTCGCCGCGTCAGCGTCGCGCGGAAACAGTTCAAGCGCCCGCTCGCCGGTATTGATGTCGCGCAACGGCCCGTTATGCCGGCGCAAGTCAGCCACCTGCTGCGTCAGTTGCTGCTTCGCTTCCGTGAACGATTGCGGCAGCCTGTCGATCTGCGTCTGCAACTGCGCCGCCTGCATCCGGTAGTTCTCGCGTACGTTCTGGTCCAGCGGCGAGTCGCGCACCTGGCGCTCCAGAATCTCGACACGCGACATGAGTCGTCCGTAGTTAAATTGCGGCACCCAGCCGAGGCCATCCTTATGCGCGATCATCGATACGGGAATCAGGATCGCAAAGATCAGGATGACGTACTGTGCCACCTGGGTCCACGTCACCGCGCGCATGCCACCGAGGAACGAGCACACCAGAATGCCTGCCAGTCCGCAGAAAATCCCCACCGCAAAATCGACCCCGATAAAGCGCGTCGCAATTAGCCCCACGCCCTGGATCTGCGCCACCAGATAGACGAACGAACACAGGATCGCGGATAGCGCAGCGAGTCCGCGCACTGCGTTGCTCGAGAAGCGCGTGCCGAGAAAGTCGGGAATCGTGTAGCGCGCCAGCTTGCGAACATACGGCGCGAGCAGGAACGCGGTCAGGCAATAGCCGCCGGTCCAGCCCATCAGATACGCGAGACCGTCGTAGCCAGTCGCGTAGATCGAACCCGCGAGACCGATGAACGACGCCGCCGACAACCAGTCCGCCGCCGTCGCCATACCGTTGAAAGCGGACGGCACGCGCCGTCCCGCGACGTAGTACTCCACCAGATCGGAGGTGCGCGACAGCAGACCGATGACTGCATACACAGCGATCGGCACGAACAGGAACACATAGCCGATCCACACGCCCGGCCCCGTCACGTTCTCGATGCGCCACATCACGTAAATGAAGGCCAGAAACCCTAGCGTGTAGAACGCGTATGAGCGGATGAGCCGATGCGTGAGCGTCATCGGCTCAGTTTCCTCTCGCCGTGGTGGGACCGGCCGGCGTCGTGCCTGGGTCGACGTTTGCGTCCGCATCGAACGCGCGTTGCAGCGTACGATCGGCGCGCTGCATCAGCACGATATAGACGACGATCAACGCCACGTAGATCAGGATCGCCCCTTGAGCGCCGACGTAAAACGGCAGGCTGAAACCGGCGAAACGGACCTTCGACAATGCAGGCGCGGCCAGCGGCACCACGAACGAAACGAGAAAGCCGAGGGCCATCAATACGCCGATCGACAGCAGGTTGAAACGCCAGTAGCGCCGATGCGCGCGCGCCATCGCCTCCGAGACCGGAGGCGGTTCGGGAGGCGGATGAAGCGCGGATTGAGAGGGGGGATGCGGCGCGGCCATGCGCCTATGTATCAAAAAGGAACCGCGCAGGCAATCGGGGTTGTCCGCGCGGTGTCCTCAGAAGCTCACACTACACTCACAGCGACTCGCCAAGCTGATCGAGAATCGCCGGGTTCTCCAGCGTCGATACGTCCTGCGTAATCTCCTCGCCCTTGGCCAGCGAGCGCAGCAGGCGGCGCATGATCTTGCCCGAGCGCGTCTTCGGCAGATTGTCCCCGAAGCGGATGTCCTTCGGCTTGGCGATCGGTCCAATCTCCTTGCCGACCCACGCACGCAGTTCGTTGGCAATCTTCACCGCTTCCTCGCCTTCCGGACGCGAGCGCTTCAGCACCACGAAGGCACACACGGCTTCGCCGGTCGTATCGTCCGGACGCCCTACCACCGCCGCTTCCGCGACGATCGGATTGGACACCAGCGCCGACTCGATCTCCATCGTGCCGAGCCGGTGGCCCGACACGTTGAGGACATCGTCGATACGGCCCATGATCGTGAAGTAGCCGGTTTCCTTGTCGCGCACTGCGCCGTCACCGGCGAGGTACAGCTTGCCGCCGAGCTCTTCCGGGAAATAGCTCTTCTTGTAGCGCTCCGGGTCGCCCCACACGTTACGCAGCATGGAAGGCCACGGACGTTTGACCACCAGAATCCCGCCCTGCCCGTTCGGCACATCCTGGCCGGTCTCGTCGACCACCGCCGCCATGATGCCCGGCAGCGGCAGCGTGCACGAACCCGGCACCAGCGGCGTCGCGCCCGGCAACGGCGTGATCATGTGACCGCCCGTCTCCGTCTGCCACCATGTATCGACGATCGGGCAACGGCCGCCGCCGACGTTCTCGTGGTACCACATCCACGCTTCCGGATTGATCGGCTCGCCGACCGTGCCGATCACGCGCAGCGACGACAGGTCGTAGCTCTTCGGATGCACCTTCGCATCGGCTTCAGCGTATTTGATCAGCGAACGGATCGCGGTAGGCGCCGTATAGAACAGCGAGACCTTGTGCTTCGCGATCATGTTCCAGAAGCGTCCCGCATTCGGATACGTCGGCACGCCTTCGAACACCACCTGGGTGCCGCCGAGCGCCAGCGGACCATATGCGATGTAGCTGTGGCCGGTGATCCAGCCGATGTCGGCGGTACACCAGAACACATCCGTGGGCTTCCAGTCGAAGGTCCACTTCAGCGTCTGCGTGGCCCACAGCAGATAGCCGCCGGTGCTGTGCTGCACGCCCTTCGGCTTGCCGGTCGAACCCGACGTGTAGAGGATAAAGAGCGGATGCTCGGCGCTGACCCACTCCGGCGCGCATTGGTCGGACTCGGCCTCGGTCAGTTCATGCATCCACAGGTCGCGGCCTTCGTTCCACGCAATCTTGCCGCCGGTGCGCTTGTAGACGATCACGCTCTTGACCGCTTCGCAGCCGCCCATCGCAAGCGCTTCATCGGCGATATTCTTCAGCGGCAATGCCTTGCCGCCGCGCATCTGTTCGTCAGACGTCACCAGCGCCACGGCGCCTACGTCGACGAGGCGCTCATTCAGCGACTTCGACGAGAAGCCGCCGAACACCACCGAGTGCGTCGCGCCGATCCGCGCGCAAGCCTGCATGGCGACGATGCCTTCGATCGACATCGGCATATAGATCACCACGCGGTCGCCCTTCTTCACGCCGCGCTTTTTCAGCGCATTGGCGAAGCGGCTCACGCGCTGCAGCAGGTCCTGATAGGTGACGTTGGTGACGGTGCCGTCGTCGGCCTCGAAGACGATCGCGACGCGCTCGCCGTTACCGGCTTCGACGTGGCGGTCCAGGCTGTTGTACGACGCGTTCAGTTCGCCGTCCTCGAACCACGTATAGAACGGCGCCTTCGACTCGTCGAGTACCTTGGTGAAGGGCTTGTTCCAGCTCAACGTCTCTTTCGCGAGACGTCCCCAAAAGCCTTCGTAATCGCGTTCCGCTTCGGCGGCGAGCGCCCGGTACGCGTCCATGCCAGAGATCGTCGCGCCCGCCATGGCTTCGGCGGAGGGTGGGAAAACGCGGCGTTCCTGAAGAACCGATTCAATCGCAGACATCGACTACCCCTTGGTGAAGATAAAACGAAAATCCTGTGCTGACGCGCCGGTGACGCGCCATGTCATGGTGGCGCCGCATAGCCTTTGCCCGCGACACCTGTCTCCAACCCTCGCGCGGACCCTTCACTGTCCGCGCAGCCGAACGGCGAAACCGCGTGCGGCACTGCAATATGCCCGCAGTCTGACGATCGGCCCGTTCATCGCTCAAGATAAACGTTGCAACTTACCGGCCACTTACGCAAGCCTCATACAGCGGGATGCTACCCGCTTAAGCCTTGATATGGTGCCGTTGTGGGCTCGCCACCTGACGCGGCCCAAACCTTGGGAGCAAACGCCAGACCTTGGCGCTTATGTTTCAAAGGCACTTCTTCGGCCACGCCACCCGGAGGCCCGCTGGACGAGCGCCGGGCGCTTCGTACGCGCCCCTTTTACAATGCTAACTGAACTCCCCGTTCCAGTTCCACCTTGAAGCCAGACCTGCGCGTTTGCAGGACTCCACCAGGTAAACCCGGGTGTCGCTGTACAATAGCGCGCCTGCCGTGAGCTTGTTCGCCTGCTTTTCCGCGAGCGTCTCCGTGGGTTTGTCCGCGGTTTTGTGCGAAATGCCACGCCATTTCGCGCCGCCCACATTCATCGCCCTGAGCCACGATCCTTGCCCATGTCCGCTCCGCGCCCCGACTCCGCTGGTAAAACGCGCCGCCCGATGCGCCCGCTGCCCGCCATCATCTTCATGAGCCGCTGGCTGCAGGTGCCGCTTTACCTCGGTCTGATCATTGCGCAAGGCGTCTACGTCGTCCTGTTCATCAAGGAAGTCTGGCATCTGGTCACGGCCTCGATGACGCTCGACGAAACCAACGTCATGCTGGTCGTCCTCAGCCTGATCGACGTGGTGATGATCTCGAACCTGCTGATCATGGTGATCATCGGCGGGTATGAAACCTTCGTGTCGCGCCTCGGCGTAGAGGGTCATCCGGATGAGCCCGAGTGGCTCGATCACGTGAACGCCGGCGTGCTGAAGGTGAAGCTCTCCATGGCACTGATCAGCATTTCGTCGATTCACCTTCTGAAGACCTTTATTAGCCCCGACCAGAATACGACGCACACCATCATGTGGCAGGTGATCATTCACCTGGCGTTCCTGTTGTCCGCGGTCGTGATGGCCTTCGTCGACCGTCTGACCACGCATACGCACCCGGCGCATTTTTACGAGCCGCAGCGCGAGCAACCAGTTTCCCCTCCCCTGAAGGCGCAAGACTGATCGCGCAGCCGTTGCGATCCGTATAACAAGCGCCATTGTCCCCACAGAGCTAGCCATGACCGTCATCAAACAGGAAGATCTGATTCAGAGCATTGCTGATTCGCTTCAGTACATCAGCTACTACCACCCGCTCGATTACATCCAGGCCCTCGGCCGTGCCTACGAGCTCGAAGAGAGCCCCGCCGCGAAGGATGCGATTGCGCAGATCCTCACCAACAGCCGCATGTGCGCCGAAGGCAAGCGTCCGATCTGCCAGGACACCGGCATCGTCACGGTGTTCGTGAAGGTGGGTATGGACGTGCGTTGGGACGGTGCGACGATGGGTGTCACCGACATGATCAACGAAGGCGTGCGCCGCGGTTATCTGAATCCGGACAACGTGCTGCGTGCGTCGATCGTGAGCCCGCCGGAAGGTGCGCGCAAGAACACCAAAGACAACACACCGGCCGTGATCCACTACGAGATCGTGCCGGGCGACAAGGTCGACGTGCAGGTCGCGGCCAAGGGCGGCGGCTCGGAGAACAAGTCGAAGTTTGCGATGCTGAACCCGTCGGATTCGATCGTCGACTGGATCATCAAGACCGTGCCGACGATGGGCGCCGGCTGGTGTCCGCCGGGCATGCTCGGCATCGGCATCGGTGGCACGGCTGAAAAGGCGATGCTGATGGCGAAGGAATCGCTGATGGATCCGATTGACATCCAGGACGTCATCGCGCGTGGTCCGAAAGACTGGATCGAAGAGCTGCGTGTTGAACTGCATGAGAAGGTCAACGCACTGGGCATCGGCGCGCAAGGTCTCGGCGGTCTCGCCACCGTGCTCGACGTCAAGATCATGGCTGCGCCCACGCACGCTGCGAGCAAGCCGATCGCGATCATCCCGAACTGCGCGGCTACCCGTCATGCACACTTCACATTGGACGGCTCGGGCGTCGCGAAGCTCGAAGCGCCGTCGCTCGACGCATGGCCGAAGGTGCAATGGGAACCGGACACGCAAAAGAGCAAGCGCGTCGATCTGAACACGCTCACGCCGGCCGAAGTCGCTTCGTGGACGCCGGGCCAGACGCTCTTGCTGTCGGGCAAGATGTTGACGGGTCGCGACGCTGCGCACAAGCGCATTGCCGACATGCTCGCCAAGGGCGAAAAGCTGCCGGTGGACTTCACCAATCGCGTGATCTATTACGTCGGCCCGGTCGATCCGGTGCGCGACGAAGCGGTCGGCCCGGCGGGTCCCACTACTTCCACGCGGATGGACAAGTTCACCGAGACGATGCTGTCGCAAACAGGTCTCATTTCGATGATCGGCAAGGCCGAACGCGGTCCGGTTGCAATCGAATCCATCAAGAAGCACAAGGCGGCGTATCTGATGGCGGTGGGTGGTGCTGCGTATCTCGTGTCGAAAGCGATCCGCAGCGCCAAGGTGCTCGCGTTCGAAGACCTCGGCATGGAAGCCATCTACGAATTCGACGTGCAGGATATGCCGGTCACGATAGCGGTCGATTCGAATGGCACGTCGGTACATCAGACCGGCCCGAAGGAATGGCAAGCAAAGATCGGTAAGATTCCGGTCGCAACGGTTTAAAACCCACTTCAGTGCCTGCCAATCTGGCAATGCAAAGCCGGGGCTCACGGTCCCGGCTTTTTCATTGAGTAGACCACAGCAACATCACCAGCCCGTGACTCGCAACGGGTAAGCATCAAAAAATGCTTCGCTCCTTGGCTTTTTTGGGTCGGGCGTTTATTGTTGTTGAAAAATCGTATTTCAGAGCCCCACAAGGAAAAAATCATGCAAGGCGACAAGAAGGTTATCGAATATCTGAACTCGCAGTTGAAGAACGAACTCACTGCGATCAACCAGTACTTCCTGCACGCCCGGATGTACAAGCATTGGGGCCTCGATAAGCTCGGCAAGCATGAATACGATGAATCGATCGGCGAAATGAAGCATGCCGACTGGCTGATCGAACGCATTTTCATGCTGGACGGTCTGCCGAATCTGCAAGACCTGCACAAGCTGCTGATCGGCGAGGAAACCAAAGAGATTCTCGAATGCGACCTGAAGCTCGAACAGATTTCGCAGAGCACCTGCAAGGAAGCGATTGTGTATTGCGAATCAGTACGCGATTTCATCTCGCGTGAAATCTTCGTGAAGATTCTCGACGACACTGAAGAACATATTGACTGGCTGGAAACGCAACTGGATCTGATCGACAAGGTCGGCATCCAGAATTACCAGCAAAGCGGCATGGGCTCGATCGAGTCCTAAGCCATGCAGCCCGCGTACTCTGCGATGGATGACGCGGGCTCGATTGTTCGCCTTTTCCTGTGCCCCTCTCTGTCCTCTCTGCTGCCGTGACCGCGCCCATGCACACTGCTTCGTCAGACGCAGGCCTTATTGCGCCCACCTCGTCTTCATCATCTTCCAGCGCTTCCCTGGAGCAGACCGTCAGCGAGGCTCATGCCTCAGGCAAGACGCAGGATCACGCACCTCATGCTCCGATAGGCGTGTTCGACTCGGGTCTGGGCGGTCTGTCCGTGTTGCGCGCGCTGCGCACGCAATTGCCTGACGAAGCGGTCATCTATGTGGCTGATTCGCTGTACGCGCCTTACGGTGAACGCGACGACGATTTCATCGCCGACCGCACACTCGCGATCGGGGAATGGCTCGTCAAGCAGGGCGCGAAAGTGCTGGTGGTGGCGTGCAACACCGCGACGGCTCAATCCATTGCGCTGGTGCGCGAGCGCTTGCCGATTCCGCTGATCGGCGTCGAACCGGGTATCAAACCGGCGGCCCTGCAGTCGAAATCCCGCGTGGCCGGCGTGCTCGCCACTCAGGTGACGCTGCGTAGCGCCCGCTTTCAGACGCTGCTGGAACGCTATGCCGCGGACTGCCGGTTTCTCTGCCAGCCTGGCCATGGACTGGTACAGGCCATCGAACGCTGCGATATCGGCTCAGCTGAGTTGCGCGCGCTGCTCGACAGCTACCTGCAACCGATGCTCGACGCCGGCGCCGACACGCTGGTGCTCGGCTGCACGCACTATCCGTTTCTGGATGCGGCGATCCGCGATATCGTCGGTGAGCGCATGACGCTGATCGATACCAGCGTTGCTATTGCCCGGCAGGTGGAGCGCATTCTCGATCAGCACGGCTTGCGCGCCGCGCCGGGCTCGGCAGTCGATCTGCCCCGGTTTTGCTCGACCAGTGACGGTGCGCATCTGCAACAACTCGCCGCCACACTGTTGCACGTCGACGCCCCGGTAGAGCGCGTCGTAATTCCGTCGCGGCGCACACTCGCGGCTGACTCCGAGGCTGCTTAAGGGGCTGGGCTGGGCCGGCCCCGCCGGCCGCCGCCCGCCCCACCCCACGCAGCCGACACCCCATCCGCCCCCATCTCTAAACCAGGTTATCCCTCCTAACAGGCTGGTTTTGTTACAAAAATTCCCGCAGGACGCTTGCCAAATGCATCAAACATAATGATAATAATTCGCATTAACGTTAGCTATTACGACCCACCATGATCGTTTGCGTGTGCAAGTCTGTTTCCGACCGGAAGATCCGTGCCTCGATCGCGGATGGCGTCGACTCGTTCGATGAGCTCCAGTTCGAGCTGGGCGTCGCTACCTGCTGCGGCAAGTGCGAAGAGTCCGTGCGCGATGTGATGGCGCAAAGCGGTGTCTGCGCGAGCCGCTGTGGGGTCGAGCATCATGCACATCCGGTGCCGCTCACGTTCTACGAACGCAAGGCCGCCTGATCCTGCCGGCACGGCGCTCCCGCCGTGCCTCGAGCGTCCCGGCCACCTCGGCCTCACGCTTTAGTCCACTGCCGTCAGCAAGCCAGTACACGTACGAGCCAGCTACCCGCTCACCCCGTCAAGGAGTTCGAGATGGAATTGCTGATTGGTTTCGTGACCACCCTATGTATTTCGCTGCTGATATTCCGAAAATGACGCTGTCTTGTCGTAGACCCGGTATCGACGGCGCCTGGCCGCGCTGACATGCCCGCCTCGCACTCCCTCCCAGCCAGCCTCGGGCCGGCGCCTTCCAGCCGTATGAATTCCCGCGCGGTTACAGCCATCGCTGCCGTCGCCCTGATTCACGTCGCACTGCTTGTGGTGATCATGAGCGTACGTCACGATGAGCCGGTGCGCCCCATCGAGTCGCGCACTCTGACCGCCGAGTTGTTGAGTCCCGCGCCAGTGGCCGCGCCCGCCGCAGTGCAATCGATCGCCCCGCCGCCGCCCAAGCCGACGCCGCCCGTCCCGCACGCGAAGCCGAAGGCCCAGGCGCGGCCTACTCCGACGCCCAAGCCGACGCCGATGCCCTTGCCGCAAGCGGCAGCGCCTTCGCCGACGGCGCCCGCCGCCGCGCCGTCCGCACCGCCTGCTCCGGCCGCCCCAGCGGCGCCGGCCCCGACGGCCGCGGCTGCGCCGGCCATCGGTCGGCAGACGATGGAAATCAGCGTACCCAAGAACGTCACGCATCTCGACTGCAATATCGCGAAGCCCGATTACCCGATGCTGTCGAGGCGTCGCGGCGAAGCCGGCACCGCCTACGTCCGGTTTGTCGTGGGTCTGAACGGCAATCTCGAGGACATCGCCCTGAAAAAAAGCAGCGGCTTCGACCGCCTCGACGACGCAGCACTCGCCGCCGTGCGCGCAAGTACGTGCAAGCCTTATCTCGAGAACGGCGTGCCGATCCGGGCCGCCTACACCCAGCCGTACGAATTCGGTCTGAATGACTAAGCGCAGGTGGCTGAACTCAACTGAGCGCAACTGACCGACTCAAGCAGATTTTAAAAAAAGGAATCGCAATGCAGAACTACGGATTGGCCCACGTCTGGGCCCAAGGGGATTTCGTGACGCGCGGCATCGCGCTCGCGTTGCTGATCATGTCGGTGCTGTCCTGGAGCGTCATCGTCATCAAAGGCTGGAACGTGGTGCGCCTCAAACGTCTGACGAAGAATGCCGAACAGGCTTTCTGGCATTCCGACGATCTCACGGACGGCGTGCAGAAACTGGGCGCACGCTCCTCGTCGCCGCAGGACAATCCGTTTCTCGCGCTCGCGCTGTCGGGTCAGGAAGCGGCCGATCACCATCACCAGACGCAACCGCATCTGCACGACCGTATGGACGTGTCGGACTGGATCACGCGCTGTCTGAAAGACACCATGGACGACAGCATCGCCCACATGCAGAGCGGCCTGGCGATCCTCGCGTCGATCGGCAGCACGGCACCCTTCGTCGGTCTGTTCGGCACGGTGTGGGGCATCTATCACGCGCTGCTGGCGATCGGCGCGAGCGGTCAGAGTTCGATCGACCAGGTAGCCGGCCCGGTCGGCGAGGCGCTGATCATGACCGCGTTTGGCCTGTTCGTGGCGATTCCGGCGGTGCTCGGCTATAACGCGCTGACCCGCGCGAACAAGGCGCTCGTCACCAAGCTGAACCGTTTCGCCCACGGCCTGCATGCGTTCTTCGTGACGGGCGCGCGCCTGTCGTCGTCCAAGCGTGGCGACGGGCTGCGACTCGCCACGCGCGCCAACTGATCAGCGAGGTACTCCGATGGGAATGAGCCCCTTCGCCAGCGACGATGACGATGGCCTGATGAACGAAATCAACATGACACCGCTCGTCGACGTCATGTTGGTTCTCCTGATCGTCTTCATGGTGACGATCCCGGTGATCCGCCACGCCGTGAAAGTCGATCTGCCGCATGCAAGCAGCCAGAAAGAAGAGACCAGGCCGGTGCAGGTGAACGTGTCGGTGCAAGCTGACGGCACCGTGCTGTGGGATGAACAGAAGGTCAGCGACGACGAGTTGCGCGCCAAGATCGAACAGGCCGCAAAGACAAGCCCGCAGCCTGAACTGCATCTGAACGCAGATCGTAAGGTAGCCTATGAAAAGGTGGCACAAGTCATGTCAGCGGCGCAGGCCGGCGGTCTCACGAAAATCGGCTTCGTGACGCAGCCTGTCAGCCACTAACACTAGCGTCAGCACCGTCCGGATGCAAAATAGCCCTGATTTTCAGGGCTAAAAGTAAAAGGCCTTCATCGTCGGATGAAGGCCTTTTTTTGTGCGCACAAGGCGCCTTCGGGCGGCGAGATCACCTGCTATCGGATGAGTAGCGAGCGACTCCACATGCGACAGCCGTGTTCGACACGGACAGCGCGATCAGCCCTATCAGGCTCGCTATGATAGCGGCCATGAGTTTCCGCATAGGAGACTCCTTAGCGGAGGGATTTCACTATAAGCCCGCCAGCCCACGCATTCAAGCAAAGACCCATTGAAAGTACTCATCACAGGCGGCGCTTAAATGCCAAAACGATATGACGCAGTGCTTCAAACGGTCGTAGGCTGAGCAATGGATTGCTCGATCGTCGTCCGCACGGTCTTGCGCTTTTCTGCAGCCTCCGGGCATTCGCCAATGGTGTGCTTTCCGGTATCCGGGTCCAGCATCTCGACCAGATAGTCGACGAACGCCCGCACCGCAGGCACCATGCCCTGCCGCGAAACGAACACCGCATAAAGCTGCGGCGCAGGTAGCGTCCATCCCGGCATCACCGGCGACAACTGCCCGGCGCGCAGCGCAGCGCCGTACATCATTTCGGGCAATGCGGCGATGCCGACACCTGCCAGCACCGCCTCGCGGATCGTCATCAGATCGGCGCTCACCAGACGTGGCTCGTGTTCAAGTATGTGTCGCGTGCCGTCCGGTGAGATCAGCTGAAACACGTGGCGGCCGTCGGTGGTGGGCGTATCGAGCGTCTCGAAGCGGTTCAGGTCGGATGGCAGGAGCGGCGGCGCGTTTTGCTGCAGCAGGCTCGGTGCGCCGACCAGCATCTGCTGCGTGCGCCACAACGGCCGAACGACGATATTGGCGTTTTCGGGCGGCTCCGAGCGGATCCGCAATGCAACATCAATCGAATCTTCAAACAGGTCGACGACGCGATTGGTCACGCGCATCACCACCCGAACCTCTGGATAGCGGTGCATGAATTCCGGCAGGATCTGCGAGAGCAATGTCTGCGAAATGGTGACCGGCACGCTCACGCGCACCGAGCCGCGCGGCGACGAGCGTAGCTGCTGCACCACGTTGACGGCCGCCTGCGCCTCCGACAGCATCGCCTGGCAATGCTGGTAGAACAACTGCCCCGCCTCGGTCAGCGCGAGCTTGCGCGTGGAGCGCTGCAGCAAACGCACGCCGAGCGACGCCTCCAGCTCGGTCAGACGCCGCGACAGACGCGACTTCGAGATGCCCAGCACCCGCTCGGCCGCGGAGAATCCGCCGTGCGCGACGACCTGCGAGAAGTACATCAGGTCGTTCAGATTGTGCGAATCGATCTTCATCTCATCGTTCCATGAATAGAACAATCCATTGCGTGAGGGTGGCTGGCACCGCTAAAAACGGTCCCTATAATAGCCCTATGTTTCAGAAATAGTGCTATTCCCCATTTTTTAAGGTGACTTTGGATGAGCTCGACACGCACGATCGAACGCACGTATCCCGCGGTTCGCACGACCGAAGGCGGCGGCTTTATCGTCCATCGCCCGTTTCCGACGCGCATGCTGATGGACTTCGACCCGTTTCTGCTGCTCGACGAAATGGGCCCGATCGACTACGCGCCCGGCGAAGCCAAGGGCGCGCCGGATCATCCACACCGCGGCTTCGAAACGGTCACATACGCGCTTGAGGGCCAGTTCGGCCATAAGGACTCGGCGGGCCACTCGGGTACGCTGAACGCCGGCGATGTGCAATGGATGACCGCAGGGGCCGGTGTCGTCCACAGCGAAATGCCGGATCCGGAGTTTGTGCGTACCGGCGGCCGGGTGCATGGCTTACAGGTGTGGGTGAATCTGCCGCGCAGCGACAAGATGATCGCGCCGCGCTACCAGGAGATGCCATCGGCAAAGATTCCGGTGGCAACCTCTGCGGACGGCTCGGTGCGCGTGAAGGTGATTGCAGGTGAAGCGCTGGGCGTGGCGGCGGCCATCGAAACCCGCACGCCGATCCTGTACCAGCATTTCACGCTGCAACCGGGCGCGACGATCGAGCATGCCGTGCCGGCGAATTACCGCGTGTTCGCCTATGGGTTGTCGGGCCACGGCTTCTATGGCGAGGCTCGCAGCGAAATCGGACCTCGCCAGATGGTTGTGTTCAACAATGACGGGGATACGGTCACGCTGGCCGCCGGCGAGGAACCGCTCGATGTGTTGCTGCTGGGCGGCGTGCCGCTGAAGGAACCGGTGGTGCGCTACGGGCCGTTTGTGATGAACACCGAGGACGAGATTCGCCAGGCCGTGATCGACTACCAAGCGGGGCGGATGGGGCAGATCACGCACTGAGCGTTGCCCCTGCGCGGCAGGCGGGCGCGACGGCCGTATGCGGCGCGCCCGCTAACGGCGCCGTGCTGCCGTGACCTCTGCGGCGCGAAGCCGGGCGATTTCGTTCACAATAGCGGCTCATGCCGCGCGCCCTTGACCTCTGTACCCTGCGCCGCGCGGCGCCCCCGT
The DNA here is from genome assembly GCF_900141745.1 of Paraburkholderia phenazinium. Taxonomy (NCBI): domain Bacteria; kingdom Pseudomonadati; phylum Pseudomonadota; class Betaproteobacteria; order Burkholderiales; family Burkholderiaceae; genus Paraburkholderia; species Paraburkholderia phenazinium. Next base: position 3,722,718 of record NZ_FSRM01000001.1, read on the forward strand.
CCCTGTTCAGGAGCGCGCATGGCAGAGTCCACCGTCACCGCCCACATCGGCGCGACGAATTTCCAGGTTCTTCTCGACGACGGCACACACACCTGGATCGCCGATGAACCGGAATCGCTCGGCGGCGGCGATCGCGGGCCTGCCCCGGTGACGCTGCTGCTGGCGAGCCTTGGCGCCTGTACCTCGATCACGCTGAAGATGTATGCGCAGCGCAAGGGCTGGCCGCTGGCCGACGTGCGTGTGACGCTATCCATCGAGACCGGAGCCGAGGGCTCGACGATCGACCGGCGAGTCGTGCTCGAGGGCGAGCTGTCCGACGAGCAACGCGAACGCTTGCTGCAGATCGCCAACGCGTGTCCGGTCCACAAGATCCTGACGCATCCGATCACGATCCGTACGGGCCTTGCCGCTGCCTGACGCCGCGCGCGCTGACATGGGCATCGCTTAGCTTGAAGAGGAAGCCTCCGTTTTGAATTTCGAACACCTAATCCAGATCAACGACCCGTTGAATCCGTTCGTCGAAGCCATGACCCGCGAGCAGTTGTGGGAAGGACTGGTGCTGCGCGCCGAACAGCCGCAACTGTTCGTGCTGGGGCTCGACACATGCACGATCCTGTCGCGTACCGGGGACACGCTCGAGCGCGAACTGCACTACGGCCAGGCTACGGTGCGCGACCGCGTCACGCTGCTCGCCAACCAGAGCGTGCGCTACGACATCCTCGCCACCGAATCGCACGTAGGCGGTTCGCTCACGATGACCATCGAGCAGCCCGACGAGTTGCAGTTGTTCCTGCGCTTCGAATACACCACCACCCTGCCCGTTTCCGACGACGAGGATGCACGTCAAACGCAGGAGATCGTCAAATCGGCGTACCGCGAGTCGGACATCGATACGGTGCGGTTGATTCGCCAGTACGTGCAAGGCAACAAGGCGCCTGGCGCGTTGCATTGAGGCCTGGCGGAGCGGGCATTGCGGGAGTTGGTGAAGTACACGCGTTGCGCTCACCGCTCCTGCGGTGAACCTACCTGCCCCACCTATCGAAACTGTAATCCGATGAATTTATCGACCTTGTAAATGGGAACGATTATCATTTAGAATCACTCCATCGAATCGACAACCCGACGGAACGAATGAACGACCTTACACGCTCTTCTACGCTTAGCCTGCGCCGCCCAGCGGCGGCTGCGCTAACCAGCCGTCCGAAAGCCATCAGCACGACCGCTGCTCCGCGGCCGTCCGCCGAACGCAGCCCGTCGACGCCGGCCGCAAACACTTCCGCGCCGGCAGTCCGTAGCGAGACGCTGCTCCAGGGCCGCAGTCACGTCAGCATCGTGCATAACGGCGAGACCTACCAGCTTCGCGCCACGCGGCTCGGCAAACTGATTCTGACCAAGTAACGAGGTATCTACCGGGTATTGTGGGGACCACCTCCTCGAGAGGTGTTGGGCATTAGCCAGCAACGACGGCTTGCACGCGAGATCTAGACCCCTTCGTGCAAACACACCAAGCCAGCCGTCACAGCAAGCCACGCCGTTTTTTTGGTTCTCATTTTGGTTCCCACCAATGCGGACTTGCGCTGAAGCGCTTGTCGCAACTACTGAACGAGTCGTATGAAGAAGCCGTGTGGATGGCGACATCCCACGGCTTTTGTGTTTGCTGCGCTGTCTGCGGAAGCGCGGGTGGAGTAGTTGGTGTTCAACGCGCCGCTAGCGCGTCCAGCCCCAGAACATCAGCCACCACGCACTATCGACAACGGCGAGTGCAGTGATAAACCACACCATCGCAAAGCCGCGCTGGAAAAGCCGCTCACTGTAGCGGCGTGTGACGAGCCAGGCGAGCCAGGCGCTCCACAGGTTGGCCACAGCCAGAATGGCAATGCGCAGATCCGTCGCCCACCACAGCGAGACATGCTCGGCGCGTAATAGCGACAGTGTGGTCGCCGACAGCCCGAGAAACACGCCAGCACCCGCGAGCGGAATCAGCCCCTGCGCGAGATGATGCAGCCGCTCCGTCGTCGCAAACTTGCCCAGCGTGCGGGATGCGCCCATCAGCAACACCAGCAGGATCGTGCCGTAGACGAGCCCAGTCGCAACGATGTAGCCGATCACGAGCGAGCCGTCGAGCCACGAAAATACATCGTTCTGCTCAGGATAGTGCGTGAAGAGAAACCACGGCGGGTTGGTGTCGAGCGGCCAGGTGATATCGCGATCCACGAGCCAGGTGGCGAGAACCATCTTCAGATCGACGAACCACGTCGACACCGTCCAGTGAAACGCGCCAATCGCAATGCCTAGCAGTCCATACAGAATTAGCGCGGTGTCCCAGGCGCTTGCCTGCCGATCGCCAAGCTCCACGATTTCCGACGACGGTGCGCGCCACGTCAAGGCAATCGCATCACGATGTCCACTGCAGCGGCCGCACATATGGCACGACGCCGCACCCTTCATGTTGCGCAGCGGCACCAGCGGGGCGCAATTAATCGGAATCACGCGATGGCCGTGTTCGCCCTCTTTATACGAGCGGCGCCAGGCGTCTTCGTCGACCTTGTAGTGAAACGGTGCGAGTCGCGCCAGAAGCCCGAAAACCCCGTTGACGGGGCAGAGATACTTGCACCAGACGCGCTTCTCGCGTCCATACAGCAGGCCGATAATCATCGCGGCAAAAGTCGAGCCGCCGAGCACCAGCAACACCGCCTTCGGATACTGATAGACACTCACCATCTGACCGTAAATGGTGGTGAGACCGAAGGCGACAAACGGCCAGCCTCCCCAGCGCATCCAGCGAGGAATCGCCCAGCCGCGGCCGAATTTGCTGGCGAACTCGGCGAGCGTGCCCTCGGGGCACAGCACGCCGCACCATACGCGACCCAGCATCACCATGGAAAGCAGTACGAACGGCCACCAGATACCCCAGAACACGAACTGCGCGGCAAGCGTCAGGTTATTCCAGAGATGCGCCGTTTCGTCCGGCAAGGGCGAGAACGCCGGCACGAGAATCAGGAACGCGTATACCGCGACGACGACCCACTGGATGCCGCGAATCAGCGCGCCGTGACGCTGCATCCACTGGCCCGCCGCTGCGAGCCGGCCTGGGCCGCTCGCGGGGTTGGCGTGGTCGAGGTGTTTTGAGCGGCGCAACGCCCCTCTCATGCTACGCGCCCCGCCGCCTGCTGCGCCGGCTGCCGGTTAGCGCGGCGCACCAGCAGATAGACGATACCCCAGTACACCGCATACGCGATCAGGTTCATCAGCGCGGGATGCGCGCGATAGCCAGTGAGCGTGGCAACGAGCGACCCGAACGTGCTCGAATCGTCTAGCAGCGCCGAGGTGTTCCACAATTGATCGACAAACGTGGGAAGAATTTCCTTGTCGATCAGCTTGTCGACGCCGGTCTGGAACAGGCCCGCACCGAGAAACAGCAACATGATCTCGGTGACGCGGAAAAAGAGCCGCCACGAGAAAAGCTTGCCACCCAGTTGCAACACGTAGAACGTCAGGAATGCGAGAGCGAGGCCAATCAGCACGGCCAGTATCTGGCCGCCGTCGACGTGGCCCGACTGGCCGAAGCCGAGGCCATACAGAAAGATGACCGTTTCGCTGCCTTCACGCGCGATTGCGAGTGCGACCAGCACGGCGATGCCCCACCAGTTCGAGTCGCGCGTGCTCTGTTGCAGCGACTGCTCCATGTCACGCTTGAGCGTGCGGCCATGCCGCTTCATCCACAGCACCATCTGCACGATCAGCACGCACGCAACCAGCACCATCGCAGTTTGAAAGTAGTCCTGCGCGTCGCCGGACAGGACTTCAGTGAATCCGATCAACGCAGCTCCGAGCGCGATCGCCGCAAGGATGCCCGCGCCGACGCCCGCCCACAAATACGGCAGACCGCGGCGCGCGTTGTCGTCGCCGTTCTTCAGCCACGCGTACAGAATACCGACGACCAGCAGCGCCTCGACGCTCTCCCGCCACACGATGAACAACACCTGACCCATCGAACTTCTCCTGCTACCTGAGCGGACGCCAGGCGCCCGCACTCAATACTGCCGGACCTACTTCGCGACGATCACACCCTGTGCCTGCTGATGAAAATCGTCGAAAAACTTATATTCACCCGGCGACAGCGGCGCGATCACCACGAACGAATCCGCGCCCGGCGCGAGCACCTTCTCCTTACGCAACTGGACGCTCTCAAATTCAGCCGCGCCCTTGCCCGTGTTGCGCACCTCGATCTTGATGCGCTGTCCGGCCGGCACCTCGATGCGCGCCGGATTGAGCGTGCCGTCTGCCATTTCAAGCTTGAACGTGGGCAGGTCGGCAGCGTGCGCGGCGCCAACGAGCGAAGTCGTCATGGCAAGGATTGCGATGTTTCGGTTGATTCTCATGGCCCCTTCCAGGCAAATGCCGCGCGTTGATCAGTACCCGCCCTTCTTGCCGATGCCCGCATACGTAAAGTCGTATTCGAGCGTGAACGGCTTGAACCAGGGACCCACGCCGGTTTCCTTGTCGACGTGACGGCCGAAGGCCATGTGGCCGGTTTGCATCGGCGGTGCGATGAAGAGCTTGAGGTGGTATTTGCCAGGGCCTTGCAGCTTGACGTTGTCGCCGTAGTGCGGACCGTCGTCGGCGACCATCGCCATCATGTCGCCCTTCTGCGTCTGGGTGGAGCCGGCCTTCGTGAGTTCATAGCTCACTTGCAGATAAGGCATCCAGTCGCCTTCCGCGAAACCAGTCGGGTTGTTCTTGACCGCGTGGATGTCGGCCTCGAGGTGGACGTCCGAATCGGATGCCTTGCGCATCATGCCTTCCGGTTCCATCGTGATCGGCTGCAGATAGACCGCGCCGATTTCCATGCCGCCCTGAATCTGCTGCTTGCCGATCGGATACTCGGCGGCCGTTGCCGTGATGGCTGCCACCACTGCGACGGCTACCATGCCGCCGCGCACGAATGAAGAAACCCGCATTGAAACTCCTTGTTTTTTAGACTGAAATGCTGAACGCCAGCGCCAAAACCGGTGCCCGCTCAGCATTCAATACACTTTCTCATAATTACTAACGCTAATGCGAACTATTCGTATTATTGAGCGAATCTTACCAGTTTTTGGAGTCGAAAACAAATGACGACGCCGGGAAACCCTTTCTCAGCAAGGGTTTCATGAGACGTCAAAAACGGGGATTGTCCTGACACGACCGTCAGGCAAATCCTTACTAGAAGGCTTCGCCTGAGGTCAGAGTCGGGTAGGAAGGATGGAGCTTAGAGGTGGTGTAACTAGCTGGTGCCGGTCAGATGATCGCCGACATTAGCGCCAAATACCCGTTGACGCAGCAGCGCCAGCTGATCGCGCGTCTGGGCCGCCTTTTCGAATTCGAGGTTCTTGGCGTGCTCCATCATCTGCTTCTCGAGCCGCTTGAGTTCCTTCGACAACTGCTTCTCGGACATGTCCTCGAACTTCGCGCGCTGTTGCTGTTCCTGCAACTCCGCGCGCGCTTCGTCGACGTTATAGACGCCGTCGATGATGTCCTTGATGCGCTTGACCACACCGCGCGGCGTGATGCCCATCTCGAGGTTAAAGGCGATCTGCTTGTTGCGGCGCCGTTCGGTTTCGTCGATGGCGCGGCGCATCGAATCGGTGATGCGGTCCGCGTACAGGATCGCCCGGCCGTTCACGTTCCGCGCGGCCCGGCCGATGGTCTGGATCAGCGAGCGTTCGGCGCGCAGGAAGCCTTCCTTGTCCGCATCGAGAATCGCCACCAGCGACACTTCCGGAATGTCGAGCCCCTCACGTAGCAGGTTGATCCCCACCAGCACGTCGAACGTGCCAAGCCGCAGATCACGGATGATTTCGACACGCTCGACCGTATCGATGTCGCTGTGCAGGTAACGCACCTTGACGCCATGGTCCGCCAGAAACTCGGTCAACTGTTCGGCCATGCGCTTGGTCAACACCGTGACCAGCACGCGGTCGCCCGCCTTGACGCGCTCGTTGATTTCGGCGAGCACATCGTCAACCTGGGTACGCGCCGGACGCACCTCGATTTCGGGGTCGACAAGGCCGGTTGGCCGGACCAGTTGCTCGGCCACCTGCCCTGCCGTCTTCTGCTCGTAATCAGCGGGCGTGGCCGACACAAATACCACCTGGCGCATCTTGCGTTCGAACTCGTTGAACTTGAGCGGACGGTTATCGAGCGCGGATGGCAGACGGAAACCATAGTTGACCAGGTTCTCCTTGCGTGCCTTGTCACCGTTGTACATACCGTTCAACTGACCGATCAGCACGTGCGATTCGTCGAGCAGCATCAGGGCGTCGCTCGGCAGGTAGTCGACCAGCGTCGGCGGCGGTTCACCCGGCGCCGCGCCCGAGAAGTGCCGCGAATAGTTTTCGATGCCTTTGCAGAAGCCCAGTTCCTGCAGCATTTCCAGATCGAAACGGGTGCGCTGCTCGAGACGCTGCGCCTCCACCAGCTTGCCTTCGCTATAGAAAAACTCGAGCCGGTCGCGCAGTTCGGCCTTGATCGTTTCCACGGCTCGCATCACGGTCTCGCGCGGCGTCACATAGTGCGACGACGGGTACACCGTGAAGCGTGGAATTTTCTGACGCACACGGCCCGTCAGCGGGTCGAACAGCTGCAGGGTTTCGATTTCGTCGTCGAACAATTCGACACGCACCGCCATTTCCGCGTGCTCCGCCGGAAAGATGTCGATCGTGTCGCCGCGCACGCGGAACGCGCCGCGCTGGAACTCGGTTTCGTTGCGGTTGTACTGCATGGCGATCAGCCGCGCGATGATGTCGCGTTGACCGATCTTGTCGCCGGTGCGCAGCGTCAGAATCATCTGATGATATTCGGACGGGTTGCCGATACCGTAAATCGCCGACACCGTCGCCACGATCACCACGTCGCGCCGTTCCATCAGACTCTTCGTAGCCGAGAGCCGCATCTGCTCGATATGCTCGTTGATCGACGAGTCTTTCTCGATGAACAGGTCGCGCTGCGGAACGTACGCTTCCGGCTGGTAGTAGTCGTAGTACGAGACAAAGTACTCGACGGCGTTGCGCGGGAAAAACTCGCGGAATTCCGAGTAAAGCTGCGCCGCCAGCGTTTTATTCGGCGCAAAGACAATCGCCGGACGGCCGAGCCGCGCGATGGTGTTCGCCATCGTGAAGGTCTTGCCGGAGCCGGTCACGCCGAGCAGCGTCTGGAACGACAGGCCATCCTCGACGCCTTCGACGAGCGTGTCGATAGCGGTGGGCTGGTCGCCAGCAGGCGCGTACGGCTGATAGAGCTGGAACGGCGAGCCTTCGAACGTCACGAATTTCGACTCGTCGAGAGCGTCGTTGACTTCAGTCAGATGATGTTCGGACATGTGTGCGGCACCGGGGCCTGGGCAAAGGACTATTCTAGCGGTTTGCGGGAGCGCGGGCTGAGCCGGCGACCGAGGGATGACTTGCTTGATTCGCTGGATGCGAGCCGCTTCCGATGCGGTAAAGAAGCGCCCGTATAGCCATGCAAGGTGTAACGTTGCCGCCCTTTTTCAGGGCCGCCGCCGCGGACATCAAGGCGCCGCCGGCTTGTCGAATCTGATGCCAAAGCGCTGTTTTTCAAGCAAATAATCCCGCCCCGTGGACAGGATGGGTCAAAAAACCCGTCAGGATTCGCTACAATGGCATGCTGCGCTCTTCGCTGCCGCCCCTCTTTTTTACTACTGCCGAACCATCATGTCTCTGTTCTCCGCCGTCGAACTTGCTCCCCGCGACCCGATCCTGGGCCTGAACGAAGCTTTCAACGCCGATACGCGTACCACCAAGGTCAACCTGGGTGTGGGCGTGTACTTCAATGAAGAAGGCAAGATTCCGCTGCTGCGCGCCGTGCGCGACGCGGAAAAGGCGCGTGTCGAAGCGGCGCTGCCGCGCGGCTACCTGCCGATCGAAGGCATTGCGGCTTACGACGCGGCCGTCCAGAAGTTGCTGCTCGGCAACGACTCGCCGTTGATCGCCGCGGGCCGCGTGGTCACCGCGCAGGCATTGGGCGGCACGGGCGCATTGAAGATCGGCGCCGACTTCCTGAAGCGCCTGAACCCGGCCGCCAAGGTCGCGATCAGCGATCCGAGCTGGGAAAATCACCGTGCGCTGTTCGAAAGCGCCGGCTTCGAAGTCGTGTCGTATCCGTACTTCGACGCGAAGACCAACGGCGTGAACTTCGAAGGCATGCTGAGCGCGCTGAACGGCTATGAGGCAGGCACGGTCGTCGTGCTGCACGCCTGCTGCCACAACCCGACCGGCGTCGACCTGAGCGCGGCCCAATGGCAACAGATCGTCGAAGTCGTCAAGGCGCGCGGCCTGGTGCCGTTCCTCGACATCGCCTATCAAGGCTTCGGCGACAACATCGAATCGGACGCGTCGGCTGTGCGTCTGTTCGCGCTGGCTGAACTGAATGTGTTCGTGTCGTCGTCGTTCTCGAAGTCGTTCTCGCTGTATGGCGAGCGCATCGGCGCACTGTCGATCATCACGGCCAGCAAGGAAGAGGCTTCCCGCGTGCTCTCGCAACTGAAGCGAGTGATCCGCACGAACTACTCGAACCCGCCCACGCACGGCGGCTCGGTAGTCGCAGCCGTTCTCGCTTCGCCGGAACTGCGCGCCACGTGGGAAACGGAACTCGCCGAGATGCGCGACCGTATCCGTGCGATGCGTAACGGTCTGGTGGAACGTCTGAAGGCAAGTGGTGTGGACCGCGACTTCAGCTTCGTGAACGCGCAACGCGGCATGTTCTCGTACTCGGGGCTGACGTCGGCGCAAGTGGACCGTCTGCGTGAAGAATTCGGCATCTATGCGGTGAGCACGGGCCGCATCTGTGTGGCTGCCCTGAATACGCGTAACCTCGATGCTGTCGCCAACGCGATCGCTCACGTTCTGAAGTAATGCTTTGAGGGAGAGCGGCGCGGTTAAGCGCCGCTCTTTCTCTAGTCAGGTTGTATGAACAACGGCGCCCATCACCTGGGCGCCGTTTTCATTTGGCCAGCGTTAGCGTTGTTGCCAGGAAACCTCAGCGTTGGCCTAGCGTTTGTCGCGGTGAATGTCGTGCGTGACGAAGCCAGCGTCGTTATCGGGCATTGCGAGCCAGTCGGGTTGTGCCAAAGAGGCCCGGATATCTTCCAGACCGCTTTCCCAATGTTCGCGCATGGTGGAGAGGCCGAACTGAAAATCCTTGAAATGCCCTTCGTACTCCTTCTGACGATAGATCAGATGGACAACGTTGTAGCGCTTCGAGCAGGAGAGTTCATCGGCGACCTTGCACCAGGCGTCCTCGCGATGTTCCGGTGCCACGCGGTCGAGCACTTCGCGCAGCACATGCCGGAAGCGTTGCGAGCGTTGCAGCATGTCGGTAACGAGACGCGTGCGGCTCGAATACTGGATGTCCTTCATGCGGCCCTGCACGTCCGTTATATTGTCCGGTACGGGCCCGATGGCACTCCACAGATCCACCTGAAACGCGAGTGTGTCGCGCCGCGGCGTGCTCTGCACGACTTCGTAGAGCGGCGTGTTCGACATCAGGCCGCCGTCCCAATAGTATTCCCCGTCGATTTCCATCGCGCCGAAGCCAGGAGGCAGCGAGCCGGATGCCATGAAGTGCTCCGGCCGCAGTTTCATCCGCGTGTTGTCAAAGTACGCGAAATTACCGGTACCGACGTTCACTGCTCCCACCGAGACGCGCGTTTCGCCGGAGTTGATCCGGTCGAAATCACACAGTCTCTCGAGCGTCGCCTTCATGGGCGACGTGTCGTAGTAGCTGGCATTTTGCGGCGGCCCGGAGACGGTGGGCATGGGCGGCGGAAAGCGCGGTACAAAGAATCCCTGCTGCCCTTGAACGATCGCGCCGGTTGCCTGCGCGGCGGTGAAAGCCTTGCGGACCGTGTCGCCGGAATTGAATAGCAGCTGCTCGAGGAACGGCGGCAATGGCGGCGCAAAAGCCGGTTGACAGATCGTCTCCCAGAATTCGAGCAGCCGCGTCACGCGATGTTCCGGCGCATTACCGGCAATGATCGCCGTATTGAGCGCGCCGATCGAGATTCCGGCGATCCAGTTTGGGTGAATACCGGTCTCGTGGAGCCCCTGATAAACGCCTGCCTGATAGGCGCCCAGCGCGCCGCCGCCTTGCAGCATCAGCGCGATGGTTTCGTACTGGGGTAACTGGGTATGCCGGCTGGCGCGAACGCCAGCCGCTGCTCCGGCGTGCTCGCCATCCCCGTCGCCGAGGGTGCCAGCCCGCGCCCGCTTGACATTGCGTTGCGCCATAGCGGCCTCCTTATTGCATGAACCAGCCGTGGCTCACAATGAAGGACTGACCGGTCAAGGCCGCGCTCGGGAAAGTGGAGAGGAACAGCACGGTTTGCGCGACGTCTTCCACCGTGGTGAAGATGCCATCCACCGTGCCGCCGAGCATCACATTGCGAATCACATCTTCTTCGCTGATGCCCAGTTCTTTGGCCTGCTCAGGAATCTGTTTGTCGACCAGCGGCGTGCGCACAAAACCCGGGCAGACGACATGCGAGCGCACGTTGTGCTTCGCGCCTTCCTTGGCCAGCACGCGCGCGAGACCCAGCAAGGCATGCTTGGCCGCGACATACGCCGACTTCAGCGGCGAGGCTTCATGCGAGTGGACCGAGCCCATGTAGATCACGATGCCGCCGCGATCGTCTTTATACATGTGCTTAAGGGCGGCCTTGGTGGTGAGGAACGCACCATCGACGTGAATGGCCTGCATTTTCTTCCAGTCCGAAAATGCATAGTTCTCGATAGGATTGACGATCTGGATGCCTGCGTTCGAGATCAGGATGTCGATCGAGCCGAATTCAGCGGCGACCTTGTCGATGCCCTGATTGACGGCTTCTTCGTTGGTGACGTCCATGGCGACACCGATGGCCTTGCCGCCGGCCTGTTTGATCTCTTCAGCAACGGCGTTCGCGCCATCCTGATTCAGATCGGCAATCGCGATGGCAGCACCCGCGGCCGACAACGTCAGCGCGATCTGCTTGCCGATTCCGCTCGCCGCGCCCGTAACAACCGCGACCTTGCCATTCAGATTCGTATTCAGTGACGACATCCAGAACCTCCATTGGGTTGATGAGCAATGAAACCACGGCACGCAAGCGGCGTGAAGCTAGCCGGACGGCATAGGCCGTTCGGACGAATGCTGCACTGCGGCCAATTTTGCTATTGTGCATGAAGCCCGGCAAAGGCATCCGGAATTCACGCGCAAATGCATATCTCTTTAAACTGTGCGTTTCGCGTCCGAATCTGCGTCTGAAATCAGCGCCGGATTCCACTGGCAGACCTGGATGCCCGTTGCATCAACTCGCAAGGAGAAATGCATGAACTATCGACGACTCGGCCGTTCCGGCCTGCAAGTCAGTGAACTATCCATCGGTTCCTGGGTGACCTACGGCAACCAGGTGGACACGCACGCAGCGCGCGAATCGCTGGCGGCCGCCCGTGACGCCGGGGTCAACTTCTTCGACAACGCCGAGGTCTACGCCGCCGGCAAGTCCGAAGAAATCATGGGACAGGCGTTGAAGGAACTGGCATGGCCGCGCATCAGCTACGTAGTGTCGACAAAGTTTTTCTGGGGCCTGCAGGAAGCGCCGAATCAATATCACACGCTTAACCGCAAGTATCTGCTGAACGCGATCGACGCGTCTCTTAAGCGGCTGCAACTCGACTACGTGGATCTGGTGTTCTGCCACCGCCCGGACCCAAATACGCCGGTCGAAGAAACTGTCTGGGCGATGAGCGACATGATTGCGCGCGGCAAGGCGCTTTACTGGGGCACGTCCGAATGGAGCGCGGACGAGATCCGGGCGGCCTACGAGATCGCGGAACGGCATCATCTTCATAAACCTGTCATGGAACAGCCACAGTACAACCTGTTCCATCGCAAGCGCGTCGAACAGGAATACGCGCGGCTCTACGAGGACATCGGTCTCGGACTTACAACGTGGAGCCCGCTTGCATCAGGCCTCCTGACCGGCAAGTACCGCGACGGCGTACCGGCGGACAGCCGGGCGCAATTGCAGGGCTACGACTGGCTGCGCAAGCAGGTGACGGATTCGGGCAAAAACGGCGTTGTCGGCAAGCTCGGCAACCTGGCGGACGAACTGGGCTGCACAGTCGGCCAACTCGCAATTGCATGGATTCTGAAGAACCCGCATGTCAGTACGGTGATCACCGGCGCGTCGCGGGTCGAGCAGATCGCCGAGAACATGAAGGCGCAGGACGTGGCGGCGAAAATCACGCCGGAGGTCAAGCTGAAGATCGAAGAGATCGTTGGGGACTCGTACGACTGATCTGGAGGGCGATGTGAGCGGTGGCTGCTGCGCGAGGGGAATCGGCCACGGGTGCCTTGAGCCCTTGATCACCCGGTCGCAGGGCCACTGCTGGCCCTTGGCTCGAGGCTCGGCCCACCCACCGTTCGGACCGCCGCGCCGGCTCGCGTACAATACCCGACCGTACTGCCCGCGCATCTCCGGTCACAACGCGGCGCCCCCGCACGGCCGGACCCGAATGCGTCCGGCCAGAAACGCCAATCGACCGGCACGCCCTCTTTCGAGTCTCACCTCATCATGCTTAGTTACCGCCACGCCTTCCATGCAGGCAATCATGCCGACGTCCTGAAGCACGCCGTCGTCGTGCAACTGCTGCGCTATCTCGCCCAGAAGGACAAGGCGTACTGGTACATCGATACGCACGCGGGCGCCGGTGTCTACTCTTTGCAGGAAGGCTACGCTACCAAGACCGGCGAGTTCGAGACCGGCATCGCCAAGCTGTGGGGACGTAAGGACCTGCCGCCCATGCTGGCCGACTATGTGGATGAAGTGGCGGCCCTCAACGCGGATGGCAACCTGCGCTTTTATCCCGGCTCTCCGTATCTCGCATGGCGGCTGATGCGTGAACAGGACCGCATGCGTCTGTTCGAACTGCACACCACGGAAATCGACGTGTTGCAGCACAACTTTCGCGATGCCGGCCGGCGCGCCATGCTCTACGCAGGCGATGGCTTCGAAGGCGTGAAGGCCTTGCTGCCGCCACCGCCTCGCCGGGCGCTGGTGCTGATCGATCCTTCGTTCGAAGACAAGCGAGACTACTCGCGCACGCTGAATTGCGTCGAGGAAGGTCTCAAACGCTTTGCGACCGGTACTTACGCGATCTGGTATCCGCAGGTGACGCGCCTTGAATCGCAGCGCTTTCCGGATCAGCTAAAGCGCTTGCAGGAACGCAACTGGCTGCATGTGTCGCTGACCGTCAGCAATCCGCCGTCGGATGGTTTTGGACTGTTCGGCAGCGGCATGTTCATCGTGAACCCGCCCTACACGCTGGCAAAAACGCTGAAAGAAACCATGCCGTGGCTAGTGCAGACACTAGGCCAGGACAAGGCCGCGCAATTCAAGCTGGAGCATCGCGGCGATTGAAAGATGAGCTGCCTGGCAGCGCATTCGCCCTGCCGCACATATCCGAATCGGCGGGCTCCCGAAGGCCGGTCCGGCGTCTACTGAGATGACTGCGCCGGCCTCACCTGCGATTTCGAATGAGACGATGACGTGCTTCCCCCGGCAGGCAACTGAACATACGGGGCAACGATGATCGGTGTGGACGAGTTCGAGTTGAGCTCGGTGGGCGTCGCGATCGGCTTCGCCTGAACGATGCGCTCGTGCGAAAGCGGTGCAGTCTGCAGCACCGTGCCGCTGTGGCCATCGCTGATACCGCTTTGCGTATCGAGTATCAACGGCTTCCCACCGCTGGACGAATCCGCAAACGCGGCTGGCGCACCGAGCATAAGCAGCGACGTCGCGGTAAATAGCGCGGGGACAACGGCGCCCTGAAAGGCGCGAATCAATCGGACAGGAGCCATGAGCGGACCGGGTTGGTTGCGGGAATGCCGGATTGCGCAAAAAACGCTTTACCTTACCGCGGTGGCAACGTTCAAGCTAGTCGATATTGAACGACGTGTGGACGTGAGCTGGTAGACGGACGCTGAGCGGCTAATCAACTGGCTGGCTAACGGCTCTGGCTAACGCAGACTCCAGATATGACAAAGCCCCGTCTACACGGGGCCTTACGCTCTACTGCTGCGACTGCGCGAACTGCGCTGCCGCGGGTCAAACGGACTTCAGACTGCTTTACAGCGAATAGCCGTTCGTTTCGAGCGAGCGGATGCGCTGTTCGAGCTGGACGATATCCGACGACGATGCGAGGTAAGCCTCACGGCGGCTACGTTCAGCGGTCTCAAACCAGGTGCTCAGCTTTTCAAGAAGGTATGCAAACATGATGTTCTCCAAGGATCAGAAATGAATCCCCGGTGGATTGGACATCAGGGATTTCCCTTATGAAGGGTTAACCCGGATTATAGCCTTCTGGTGCAACCTGGCTAGTGAAATGCCCGAATGACGTGCATTCCGTTTTGGAATGGTGCATCCGAAATTAGGCGCCAAGTGACTGATTTTGATAGATTAAATGGCCTTTCAATGCAGATTTCATGCGATCTGACGTCCAAAACGCACCAATTAGGTGCGAATGCGTGGCCTGGTTGCAACGAGTTGACGTCGAGGTTGCACCTTTCATCGTCAATCGGCATGACAAGTATGGCTAACGGCCGTCGCGGGATCCGCCAGACCCTCGATGATCGGGCAATCGGGCCGCTCGTCACCATGGCAGTGATCGGCCAGGTGCGAAAGCGTGTCGCGCATCTCCGTCAGTTCGGCGATGCGGCGATCGAGATCGGCCACGTGTTCAAGCGCGATCGCCTTGACTTCGGCGCTGGCGCGTGAGCGGTCCTGCCACAAAGCCAGCAGACGGCGGATGTCTTCGACGAGGAAGCCCATACGCCGCGCCTGGCGAATGAAGCGCAGCGAGTGCACTTCCTGCGAACCGTAAACCCGATAGCCGGCCGTGGTGCGAGCCTTTGCCGCCAGCAAACCGACACTTTCGTAGTAGCGAATCATCTTCGCCGTGACGCCCGATGCGCGGGCCGCTTCACCGATGTTCATGACTGTTTCCCTTGTCGACCAGAGTTCGCGCTTCAACTGGCGAGCAGAGTTCACGCTTTGGCGCATGACTCCGCTTCCATGCAGAACACTTACTCTGGTCCGTGCAATTCGCTAGTGATGTCTGCCGATCGTACACCTTCCCACCGTGGGAAGGTCAGTCCTCCAGTTGCGGTCTGGCAGGCATAATTCAACCGTTACACCATTCACGTTTCTCGAGGCAAAGCAGATGACGATCGAATTTCAGGTAGAAGGTATGAGCTGCCAGCACTGTGTGGCGGCAGTCACCAACGCGATTCGCGAGCAAGACGCCACGGCGCAGGTCAAGGTCGATCTGGAGACGGGCCGGGTGGCGGTCGAATCGACCCAACCGGTCAATGCGCTCAAGGCGGCGATCGACGAGGCCGGCTACACGGTCGTCGATACTCACTAAGGTGAGCGCGCCTATGTTCAAGGTTGCCGTGATCGGCGCGTCGGGCTTGCTAGGCTGCGCACTCGCTGACGAGTTGGCGCAGCAAGCGGACTGGCAGATCGTTTCGACGGCTTTCCGGCACGCCGGGCCGCATCACATCACGCTCGATATCCGTGATGCACAGGCGGTCGAGCAGTTTGTCGAGCGCGAGGCTCCCAATGCGATCGTGATTGCGGCGGCTGAACGCCGTCCCGATGTCTGCGAGCATGACCCGGCGCTGGCCCGTGCATTGAACGTCGACGCTGTGCGTACCTTGGCTGCAATGGCCAGGAAACGCGACGCCTGGGTGCTGTCGATCTCCACGGACTATGTGTTCGACGGCGCTCACCCGCCTTACCTCTACGATGCCCAACCGTCACCGATCAATGCCTATGGCCGCAGCAAGCTCGACGGTGAGCGAGCGCTCACTGAGACGACCGATCTTGGTTGCGTGCTGCGTCTGCCTCTTCTGTATGGGCCAATTGTCGATTGGGCGGAATCGGCAGTGACCAGTCTGGTACCGGCCATTGCCGCATCGGCGAGCTCTTCGCCGAACCCAAAGGCAGCCGTGATGGATGCATGGGCAATCCGTTATCCGACTTTTACGCCCGACGTTGCGTTCGTCATCCGTCAGATGCTCGAACGGCATGCGCATGGGGAAACCATTCGCGGCATCGTGCAGTGGTCGGGCAATGAGCCGATGACGAAGTACGAAATTGCGCTACGTCTGGCCGAGGCGCTGCAACTTGAGGCTCAGCTCACGCCGCAACGCACGCCGACGAATGCGACGCCGCGCCCGCACAATTGCCATCTGGATTCGAGCCGGCTCGAAGCGCTGCAGATCGGCCGCCGTACGCCGTTCGATACGGCGATCAGGCAGGTATTGGCGAAGTTTCCGTGGCAAGGAAGATGACGGAAGTGTACTCGGCGCAGGTCGGCATTGCGGCTCGTTATTACGAGCTGCAATAAGCCGCCATGGCCCGTTCGGACGGCGCGCCCTGCTCGCCGCCCAAGTCCGCCTGGTAGCGCAAGTTAAATCCGGTAAACAGGCAATCAGCAAAAATCCCTGCTGGTGGACTGCAGCCCACCCAGCAGATGCGACATATCTACCAGGTGATGCGCAACGAGGTGCTGCACTTCCCCTTCACGCTGCCAGACGCCGTACACCGCGAGCAGCGATGCCCCCAATACTTCCTTGCGCTGTCTCTCGAGCAGAGCTGGCCACACGATCACATTGACATTGCCCGTCTCGTCTTCGATTGTTACGAAGATCACCCCTTTCGCCGTACCTGGCCGCTGCCGAACCGTAACGATCCCGCAGGCGCGCGCCAGTCGTCCGTTAGGATAACTGCGTAGTATCGATGCCGGCATCAGCCGGTTGGCCAATAATTGAGGCCGCAGCAATTGAAGCGGATGACGGCCGAGCGTCAACCCCACCGAGCGGTAGTCCGCGACGATCTCATTGCTTTCCGATGGCGCGCCCAGTTCCGGCGTCTCATCCTGCACGGCAGCGATGGCCAGCATGTCCTTGTCGGGCACGGCGGCCACCGAATGCCACAAGGCCTCGCGACGATTGCCTGCGAGCGCAACCAGCGCATTCGCATCGGCCAGCACGTGCAGATCGTGGCGGTTGAGCTGCGCGCGGCGGGCCAGGTCATGCACGCTCCTGAACGGCCGCACCGCGCGAGAATTCTCAATGCGCTCTGCGGCGTTGTCTTTCATGCCGCGCAACAGCGATAGCCCCAAACGAACCGCAGGGCGCTCTGCATCTTCGATCGTTTCGAGCGTCGAATCCCATCCGCTGACGGTCACATCGACCGGCAACACCTTGACGCCATGCCGTTGCGCATCCTGCACGAGTTGCGACGGCGAGTAGAAGCCCAGTGGTTGACTGTTGAGCAGGCCGGCGAGAAATGCCTCCGGCTCATGACACTTCAACCAGCTACTCGTGTAGACAAGCAAGGCGAAACCCGCTGCGTGACTTTCCGGAAAGCCATATTCGCCGAAGCCCTTGATCTGTTCGAAGATCGCTTTGGCAAAGCCTGGATCGTAGCCATTTTTTTGCATCCCGGTCATGATGCGATCCTGGTACTTCTCCAACCCGCCCTTGCGCTTCCATGCGGCCATTGCACGGCGCAGTTCA
The DNA here is from genome assembly GCF_900141745.1 of Paraburkholderia phenazinium. Lineage (NCBI taxonomy): Bacteria > Pseudomonadati > Pseudomonadota > Betaproteobacteria > Burkholderiales > Burkholderiaceae > Paraburkholderia > Paraburkholderia phenazinium. The sequence goes on from NZ_FSRM01000001.1 coordinate 3,740,340, forward strand.
TCGGCTTCGCCTGCCGTGAAATCGGCCGCGATCATAGCAACCTGCATGACCTGTTCCTGGAAGATAGGCACGCCAAGCGTGCGGCCCAAGGCAACCTCCAGTTCTTCACTCGGATACGTGATGAGTTCCGGCTTCTGTCGCCTGTTCAAATAAGGGTGCACCGCTCCACCCTGAATCGGGCCAGGCCGCACGATGGCCACCTCGATGACGAGGTCGTAATATTCGCGTGGACGCAACCGCGGCAGCATACTCATCTGCGCTCGCGATTCGATCTGGAACACGCCGATGGTGTCAGCGCGGCAAATCATGTCGTACGTCTTTTCGTCACCCTCTGGTATGTCTTGCATCTCGATGCACTCACCTCGTCGCTCCGATACGAGATCAAGCGTGCGCCGGATCGCCGACAGCATGCCGAGCGCCAGGACATCGATCTTTAGCAATCCAAGCGATTCAAGATCGTCCTTGTCCCATTGAATCACCGAACGATCCGCCATCGCCGCGTTCTCGACTGGCACAAGACGCGTGAGCTTGCCGCGGCTGATTACGAAACCGCCGGAATGTTGCGACAGATGCCGCGGAAAGTTGAGCAATTGTGACGCGAGTTTCGCCCAGGCCTGAATCAACTGATTTTCTGGGTCGAGTCCTGATTCCTCGAAACGCTTTAGCAGATCATGACCGTTGTCGAACCAATGGTGTGACTTTGCGACCGCATCGACGATTTGCGGATCGATCCCCAGTGCCTTGCCCGTCTCACGCAATGCACCACGCGGCCGGTAGGTGGACACAGCAGCCGCAATTGCCGCGCGATCACGCCCATACTTGTCATAGATGTACTGAATGACTTCTTCGCGCCGCTGATGCTCGAAGTCGACGTCAATATCCGGCGGCTCGCCGCGCTCTTTGGAAATGAAACGCCCAAACAGCATGTTGCTGCGCTTCGGATCCACCTCGGTGATGCCCAGGCAAAAACATACGACAGAGTTTGCTGCCGACCCTCGCCCTTGACACAGAATGTGCTGACTGCGCGCGTAACGAACGATGTCATAGACAGTCAGAAAATACGGTTCGTATTCCAGGTCCGCGATGAGCGCCAGTTCGTCCTCAATCTGTTGCTGGATGCTGGCCGGAATGCCGGAAGGAAAGCGCCACTGTGCGCCGATATACGTCTCCTGACGAAGGTACACCGTAGGCGTGAAACCTTTGGGCACGAGTTCATCGGGGTATTCGTAGGCTACATCCTTCAGCGAAAATGAGCAGCGTTCGAGCACGTTGATCGTTTCGCGTACAGTGTGTTCAGGATAAAGATTTTCAATACGCAGCCGCGAGCGTAAATGCTGTTCGGCATTCGGCGCGAGATCGTAACCGCACTCATGAACCGGTTTGCCGACACGGATTGCCGTCATCGTGTCTTGCAATGGTTTGCGCGAGCGTACGTGCATCACGACGTTGCCGAGTGCGACGACGGGCACGTTCTGACGATCCGCGACATACTCCATTGCACCGCGATGAATATCGTCCATCGCGCGTTGATGCAGCACAAGACCCGCCCATGCGCGTCCGGGAAAAGTCCCGTCGAGCCATTCGATTTGAGCTTCCAATGCCTCTTCTTTGGCGGGAAATGTGGGCACCAGAATCGCGAGACAGTCAGGCATGCCACGCAGATGAACGTTTTCACGATCAGGCCGTGACAGATCGTGCGGCGTCAGCCGGTATTCCCCCTTCGGCGCACGGGTCCGCGCAAGTGTAATCAGCTCCGACAGGTTGCCGTAGCCCTCACGGTTTTGCGCAAGCAGGATGAGTCCGAACGCGGGCGTACCGTCGGCATTACGCAACTGAAAATACGACCCGATAACAAGCGGTAGCTCCGCTTTCCCAGCAGCGACGTGCGCGCGAACCACGCCCGCGAGCGAGCATTCATCCGTGATGGCCAATCCCGCGTAACCGAGTTGCTTTGCGCGCTCGACGAGTTCTTCCGCATGCGACGCGCCGTGCAGGAACGTGAAGTTGGAGAAGCAGAACAACTCGGCGTACGCCGGTAGCGAAGTGGAGGTGGGATCCATCGGGCGTCATCCGAACAGGCCGTGAAGGAACCAGCGTTGCTCTTCTTCGGCATCGCGGCTGCTGACGCGCTCACAATAGATCCAGTAGCAGGTGCGGTCCTCTGCTTGCGCAACGAAATAGTCGCGCGTGACGAGTTCTCCGTCGAACCAGCCGGCTTCGATACGCTCAGCCGGCGACATTGTCCGCAGAGACGAGCCATAAAACGGCCGATGCTGGCGCATCAGCAGACGCATGGGCGTAGCCAGCATCCATGTCGGACGCGGCAGGCTATCGGGAAACGTGCTGTTATTCGCCGTCTGGCTAACCGGCACCCACCGATTCGCGACCTCCGGCCGGTAATCCGCAGTCGGCGCAGGACGCAGCACGTTCTCGTCGCCAAGCCGCGCGATCAGCAATTCAATCAGACGTGCATGATCCTCCGGCGAGCCCCCGGGTTCGGGAAACAGGCTGTTTGTATCAGGCGTGGCCGCGTCGACCTTCGATGCATCGAGGCGCAACGCAATGGCCGGCGCCGCGAGCTCCACACGATGCAACCGCTCCTTCACGAGACGCAGCAGGTGGTCTTCATGCCACGTCGGTTCGCCGAGCGCAATTTCGATCAGCGTCGGCGCAAGCGCCTGCCTGCCTCGTTCGTGTTCGATAGACAGCGTGATCGCAGTGACCGCCAATTGCTTCGCGCACAACCATCCGCACAACTGCACGATCATCCTGTGTGCGGCGAATATTGCGCCGTCCGCATGTTCGAGCCGGTCGGGCAATTCGATGCGCGCGGAAAATGTGGGCGGCAACTCGAGCCAGTCGAACAACTCTGGCGCTGTACCGAAGGCACGATCCAGCGAATCCAGCAAATGTTCGCCGCAGCGACGCTGCAAACCTGCACGCGGCAAGCGACGCACGTCGCCAATCGTCTCGCTGCCAAGGCCCGAGAACCAGTCGGCGAACGGGCGAATCTCGGGCACTGCGAGCATAGGCAACGGGTGCAGCACGCGCTCGAGTGAGGGCAGCTGCACTACTCTGCGCGCACCACCACGTCCCTGTCCGTACTTCGCCAGTAGCCATGCGCCCTGCCCCGTCGGCGCAACACTGATGCGTGCGGTCAAACCAAACGTGTCGAGCATCGACTTAGCCTGCCGGCACAACGACAGCAGGCCGCCGAAAAGCCGTAGACTCGCGCCGACTTCGACGATTACCGTCGCCTCATCTAGCAACGCGACATCAGGCGAAAACCTCAGCAGCGCCATACCGACGTCCCACTGTGCAGCGGCCTCACGTGCAATGTCGCGCTCGTACATTGCGGTTTCCGGCGATAACGTCAGGACTCCACCGCGCTTCATGCCAAGCAGGACACCCGCTTCACGCGCCGCCCTGTCCGCGATCACCACCTTGTCTTTCTCGAGCACGGCACTGCCGTGCGCCGGTTCAGGCGACCACCTCGGCCGGAAGACTTCGAGGGACAACTTCGGCAAGTGAACGGCGAGAAAGACGCGCATGACGGGAAAACAAAACTGGAGTGGGTTGAAGAGAAATCGGCAGAGGCTCCGCGCGTATTGGACCTCGTCGTTTCACGATATCGACGATCAGGCCTTCTGCGGCCGGTCGTAAAGCCAGCCGCAGTAACGCCGGCGATGAATCCTGGGCCGCCGTGAGTGGCCGGACCATGATGAATAGCGTCTCAGATGATTGCGCAGCCAGATGCAGACGCCGCAGCGATGACGACTGCGCGTGTTGTGCCCACAAAATCAGCGCGCCACAGCTGCCGGCACGCAAAATCTGTTCGGCCGACCAAAGGACATCAGTTACCTTTGGCGGCTTGATTTGCAGCAGGCGATCGAGCGATAACCCGATATACCGGAGTCCCAATCCGTCAGGAATGTGCGGCGGCTGGACCAGCGCAATCGGCCGCTCTCCGAGCGAGCTAAGCGCAGGCTGCAAAAGCCGCATTTCCCCGACGCCGGGCTGCTGAACCAGCAGATCAATTAGCGCGCCAACTGGCCAGCCACCGCCGGGCAACTCCGTCGAAAGTGCTGGGTAGCCGGTGTCCACCATGTGGCCACGCCCACGCGCAAGCTGTGAGGCTCGCCAGAGCGACGGGTGAATCTCTTCGGCACTGATGGCGGAGACTGACATGGCGTGCGGGAACCTGTATATATATACAGTATCCTACACGGAAATTTCCTGCCGTGAATTGGCACTTTTAAGGGGATGGCGAGAGTTGCCAAGTGCGAGAATGCTGTTTATTTGGACAGCATTTTGAGGAAATTAGACTGCGTCGTTGGAAACTGGCGGGGAGCTTTGTTAGACCGGCCTTTGGTGGGTTCGCGGCCTTATGCGAGGAGCGTCAAGACGGTTGCGGTAATGCTAGGCGATTGCGTGGTTTTGCGCGCGTAAACGCAGAAACCCCACCTTTTCGGGGTGGGGTTTCTGATGCTGCTAGGGAGCCTGACGATTACCTACTTTCACACGGGTAATCCGCACTATCATCGGCGTGGAGTCGTTTCACGGTCCTGTTCGGGATGGGAAGGGGTGGTACCGACACGCTATGGTCATCAGGCATGACTTGTTGCTGCACTGCTCATGGAGCAGTACGGCCAATCGGGAAGAAGTAGTTTCTGGTGATGCTCACCAGCGGGAGCGTTCTGGGGTTGTGTTGTTTCTGGCACAACATCGATCACTCAACCGTGCGTTCTGCTACCCCCGTCTGGGGGTTCACACGCATCCCCTTCGGGGATCGGACCCGGGTAGGCGCTAAAGCGCCAACCCGGGTCGAGACACACCTGTTATAGGATCAAGCCTTACGGGCAATTAGTATCAGTTAGCTTAACGCATTACTGCGCTTCCACACCTGACCTATCAACGTCCTGGTCTTGAACGACCCTTCAAGGGGCTCGAAGCCCCGGGGATATCTCATCTTAAGGCGAGTTTCCCGCTTAGATGCTTTCAGCGGTTATCTCTTCCGAACATAGCTACCCGGCGATGCCACTGGCGTGACAACCGGTACACCAGAGGTTCGTCCACTCCGGTCCTCTCGTACTAGGAGCAGCCCCCTTCAAATATCCAGCGCCCACGGCAGATAGGGACCAAACTGTCTCACGACGTTTTAAACCCAGCTCACGTACCTCTTTAAATGGCGAACAGCCATACCCTTGGGACCGGCTACAGCCCCAGGATGAGATGAGCCGACATCGAGGTGCCAAACACCGCCGTCGATATGAACTCTTGGGCGGTATCAGCCTGTTATCCCCAGAGTACCTTTTATCCGTTGAGCGATGGCCCTTCCATACAGAACCACCGGATCACTATGACCTGCTTTCGCACCTGCTCGACTTGTCGGTCTCGCAGTTAAGCACGCTTATGCCATTGCACTATCAGCACGATTTCCGACCGTACCTAGCGTACCTTCGTACTCCTCCGTTACACTTTGGGAGGAGACCGCCCCAGTCAAACTGCCTACCATGCACTGTCCCCGACCCGGATAACGGGTCAAGGTTAGAACCTCAAACAGACCAGGGTGGTATTTCAAGGTTGGCTCCACGCAGACTGGCGTCCACGCTTCACAGCCTCCCACCTATCCTACACAGACCGGTTCAAAGTCCAATGCAAAGCTACAGTAAAGGTTCATGGGGTCTTTCCGTCTAGCCGCGGGGAGATTGCATCATCACAAACACTTCAACTTCGCTGAGTCTCGGGAGGAGACAGTGTGGCCATCGTTACGCCATTCGTGCAGGTCGGAACTTACCCGACAAGGAATTTCGCTACCTTAGGACCGTTATAGTTACGGCCGCCGTTTACCGGGACTTCAATCAAGAGCTTGCACCCCATCATTTAATCTTCCGGCACCGGGCAGGCGTCACACCCTATACGTCCACTTTCGTGTTTGCAGAGTGCTGTGTTTTTATTAAACAGTCGCAGCCACCAGTTTATTGCAACCCCTTCACCCTTTGCCCGCAGGGGCATCAAGCTACAGGGGCGTACCTTATCCCGAAGTTACGGTACCAATTTGCCGAGTTCCTTCTCCCGAGTTCTCTCAAGCGCCTTAGAATACTCATCTCGCCCACCTGTGTCGGTTTGCGGTACGGTCTTGTTAGACTGAAGCTTAGAGGCTTTTCCTGGAACCACTTCCGATTGCTTCTTCACCGAAGTGAATGGCCTCGCACCCTTGAATTCCGCGCCCGGATTTGCCAAAGCGCCTTCTCCAATGCAAGGACCGGGACTTCCAACACCCGGACAACCTTCCGCGATCCGTCCCCCCATCGCATCTAACAATGGTGCAGGAATATTAACCTGCTTCCCATCAGCTACGCATTTCTGCCTCGCCTTAGGGGCCGACTCACCCTACGCCGATGAACGTTGCGTAGGAAACCTTGGGCTTACGGCGAGGGGGCCTTTCACCCCCTTTATCGCTACTCATGTCAGCATTCGCACTTCCGATACCTCCAGCACACTTTTCAATGCACCTTCGCAGGCTTACGGAACGCTCTCCTACCATGCATATAAATATGCATCCGCAGCTTCGGTATATTGCTTAGCCCCGTTACATCTTCCGCGCAGGACGACTCGATCAGTGAGCTATTACGCTTTCTTTAAAGGATGGCTGCTTCTAAGCCAACCTCCTGACTGTTTTAGCCTTCCCACTTCGTTTCCCACTTAGCAATATTTGGGGACCTTAGCTGGCGGTCTGGGTTGTTTCCCTCTTGACACCGGACGTTAGCACCCGATGTCTGTCTCCCGTGATTGCACTCTTCGGTATTCGGAGTTTGCTATGGCGAAGTAATCCGCAATGGACCCTTCAACCATGACAGTGCTCTACCCCCGAAGGTGATACACGAGGCACTACCTAAATAGTTTTCGGAGAGAACCAGCTATTTCCAGGTTTGTTTAGCCTTTCACCCCTATCCACAGCTCATCCCCTAACTTTTCAACGTTAGTGGGTTCGGACCTCCAGTACGTGTTACCGCACCTTCATCCTGGCCATGGATAGATCACCTGGTTTCGGGTCTACACCCAGCGACTGAATCGCCCTGTTCGGACTCGCTTTCGCTACGCCTGCCCTAATCGGTTAAGCTTGCCACTGAATGTAAGTCGCTGACCCATTATACAAAAGGTACGCCGTCACCCCTTGCGAGGCTCCGACTGTTTGTATGCATGCGGTTTCAGGATCTGTTTCACTCCCCTCCCGGGGTTCTTTTCGCCTTTCCCTCACGGTACTGGTTCACTATCGGTCGATCACGAGTATTTAGCCTTGGAGGATGGTCCCCCCATCTTCAGACAGGATTTCACGTGTCCCGCCCTACTTGTCGTACACCTAGTTCTTCCTCGCTGTTTTCGTCTACAGGGCTATCACCTGCTATGGCGGCACTTTCCAGAGCCTTCGACTAACAATGAAGATAAAGAGTACAGGCTGGTCCCATTTCGCTCGCCACTACTCTGGGAATCTCGGTTGATTTCTTTTCCTGCGGCTACTTAGATGTTTCAGTTCGCCGCGTTCGCTTCGCACAGCCTATGTATTCAGCTGCGGATACTCCATACGGAGTGGGTTTCCCCATTCGGACATCTACGGATCAAAGCTCGTTTGCCAGCTCCCCGTAGCTTTTCGCAGGCTACCGCGTCCTTCATCGCCTGTGATCGCCAAGGCATCCACCACATGCACTTGTTCGCTTGACCCTATAACGGGTGTGTCTCATGCCGCATCCGCTGGGAATGCAACGCTTGCCACATCGTTACAGGTTGAGTATTCGTGTTGCGCCGTATTCCAAGGCAATCTTTCGATCACCTTTTCATACATTGATACAATCACAACCCTGATTCACCTACTCAATCACCCATCTCTAAGTGATCTTTCGTGAATCTCTTTACTACTTCTTCCTGATTGTTAAAGAACGACAGCCGATATCGCAATCTCTGATTGCGTATCACTCTGACTGGCTCAATCGCCAATGCTTGTTTCACTGCACCGCAAACATCTTTCAATGTTCGCTGCAGACAAACCAGCATTGAGGATTGGTGGAGGATGACGGGATCGAACCGACGACCCCCTGCTTGCAAAGCAGGTGCTCTCCCAGCTGAGCTAATCCCCCAGTCACACAGACATCTCTATCTGTATTGATGCCCCAGGGGTTTCAGTCATTAGCGCAGCCACCGCAGAAACAGTGGTGGGTCTGGATGGATTCGAACCATCGACCCCCGCCTTATCAAGACGGTGCTCTAACCGACTGAGCTACAGACCCCTGAGTCTGTCTTAAATCACAGCCGATAAGCGTGAGCGCTCAACGTTTGACACGTTAGCTCGAGAAAGGAGGTGATCCAGCCGCACCTTCCGATACGGCTACCTTGTTACGACTTCACCCCAGTCATGAATCCTACCGTGGTGACCGTCCTCCTTGCGGTTAGACTAGCCACTTCTGGTAAAACCCACTCCCATGGTGTGACGGGCGGTGTGTACAAGACCCGGGAACGTATTCACCGCGGCATGCTGATCCGCGATTACTAGCGATTCCAGCTTCACGCACTCGAGTTGCAGAGTGCGATCCGGACTACGATCGGTTTTCTGGGATTGGCTCCCCCTCGCGGGTTGGCGACCCTCTGTTCCGACCATTGTATGACGTGTGAAGCCCTACCCATAAGGGCCATGAGGACTTGACGTCATCCCCACCTTCCTCCGGTTTGTCACCGGCAGTCTCCCTAGAGTGCTCTTGCGTAGCAACTAGGGACAAGGGTTGCGCTCGTTGCGGGACTTAACCCAACATCTCACGACACGAGCTGACGACAGCCATGCAGCACCTGTGTATCGGTTCTCTTTCGAGCACCCCCACCTTTCAGCAGGGTTCCGACCATGTCAAGGGTAGGTAAGGTTTTTCGCGTTGCATCGAATTAATCCACATCATCCACCGCTTGTGCGGGTCCCCGTCAATTCCTTTGAGTTTTAATCTTGCGACCGTACTCCCCAGGCGGTCAACTTCACGCGTTAGCTACGTTACCAAGTCAATGAAGACCCGACAACTAGTTGACATCGTTTAGGGCGTGGACTACCAGGGTATCTAATCCTGTTTGCTCCCCACGCTTTCGTGCATGAGCGTCAGTATTGGCCCAGGGGGCTGCCTTCGCCATCGGTATTCCTCCACATCTCTACGCATTTCACTGCTACACGTGGAATTCTACCCCCTCTGCCATACTCTAGCCCGCCAGTCACAAATGCAGTTCCCAGGTTAAGCCCGGGGATTTCACATCTGTCTTAGCGGACCGCCTGCGCACGCTTTACGCCCAGTAATTCCGATTAACGCTTGCACCCTACGTATTACCGCGGCTGCTGGCACGTAGTTAGCCGGTGCTTATTCTTCCGGTACCGTCATCCCCTCAGGGTATTAGCCCAAAGGATTTCTTTCCGGACAAAAGTGCTTTACAACCCGAAGGCCTTCTTCACACACGCGGCATTGCTGGATCAGGCTTGCGCCCATTGTCCAAAATTCCCCACTGCTGCCTCCCGTAGGAGTCTGGGCCGTGTCTCAGTCCCAGTGTGGCTGGTCGTCCTCTCAGACCAGCTACAGATCGTCGCCTTGGTAGGCCTTTACCCCACCAACTAGCTAATCTGCCATCGGCCGCCCCTATAACGAGAGGTCTTGCGATCCCCCCCTTTCCTCCGTAGAGCGTATGCGGTATTAATCCGGCTTTCGCCGGGCTATCCCCCACTACAGGACACGTTCCGATGTATTACTCACCCGTTCGCCACTCGCCACCAGGATTGCTCCCGTGCTGCCGTTCGACTTGCATGTGTAAGGCATGCCGCCAGCGTTCAATCTGAGCCAGGATCAAACTCTTCAGTTCAATTCCTGTTACTGTTTTCGGTTCAATCAAGAACCGGTCGCTCACTCAACGTACTGACGAATTGTTCAATCATCTTGCGATGAAAAAACCTTCCTTTCATTACTGTGTGAGACTTGATACTTTCGCTTTCGCAGCAAACCCCGAAAGGCCCACCGCCGCGTCGCCATCAAGCGCCCACACTTATCGGCTGTTAATTTTTAAAGATCGGTTACGCATTCACCACCAAACCGGCACCGCGTTGCATCACCTTCACAACCCTTCGGTACCGCTTCGTTCTGCGTCGCTGCATCAGCAGCAGAGAAACGAGATTATGAAGAACTTCCGCTACGTCGTCAACAGGTTTTTTGCACCAGCCTGACCTGCCCAACCCGCCGAAAGCCTTGCCACTGCTGGCTCTCCCGCTCCCCGCGCTCCGCTGTCCGAAGCGCGAAAGAACGAGATTCTAGCGACCCAGCACATGGCTTGCAAGCGCTATCAGGAATTTATTTCACGGGGCCTTTTGAACCGGCTGCGCTTCCTCAATCGCTGCCGGCCCTGCCTTCGGAGCCAAGGTGCGTGCAGTCGAAGAGCCGATCGTCCAGTCATGCAGCACGGTGTATGCGACGGCTAGCAACGTGGGCCCAATAAACACGCCCAGGAAGCCGAACGCAAACGCACCACCAAGAATCCCCAGCATCACCAGAATCAACGGCATATCGCTGCTCTTGCCAATCAGGATAGGCTTGATGACGTTGTCCGACATACCCACCGCGACGACTCCCCAGATAACGAGAAAGATTGCCCAGCCGGTCGCGCCACCGTGGTAAAGCCAGATTGCGGCCGGCAACCAGACTATGACCGGACCGCCCGGAATGACGGACAGAAAGAAGGTTGCCAACCCAAGCAACGCGGGCGCCGGCACACCGGCGATCCAGCAGCCGAATCCGGCTAGTACCCCCTGCACCAGCGCCGTACCGAGAATGCCGTAGACAACGCCTCGCACCGTGCTACCCGCCAGCGCCAGCAGATAATCCGCCCGCTCGCCAGCAATGCGGCGCATGCCGGCGTTCAACCATGCTGCCGCACCCTCACCGCCGGTGTAGAAAAAGAACGCCAGCACAATACTGAGCGCCAGCAGCCCCAACCCATGCGTCACCGCAATCGCAGCAGCCAGAATCCATCTACCCGCAGGCGCGGCAAGGGTTCGCATCTGCGCAATCAACTCGGAATTGCCGCTTGTCAGATGCGCCCAGAAGGCCTCGATATTAGGACCGACCAGCGGTATCCTCACCACCCAGTCCGGCAGATCAGGCAAGCCGTCGTCGAACAGCTTGTGCACCAGAGCGATGATCTCGTGTACGTGGGCGCCGAAAGCAAATCCCGCGTAGACGAACGGACCCAGAACTACCACCAGGATAATGAGAACAATCAGTAACGCCGACAGCTTGCGTCGACCTCCGACGACCGCCGTCAGCTTGCGGTACAACCCCCAGGAGCTATAGCTAAGAATGGCGCCCCACAGCAATGCAGTCGTGAATGGCGCCAGCACAAGTAACGAACCGCCTACCAGTACGATCAATGCAAACACAGCGGCAAGCCGCTCGATCAGTTGGTCCGATTTCACTTTGAATCCCCTCGTTGTGTCAGACCACAACGCCACTCGGGTGCACACTCATAGGCGCGACGCCGAAGGCGGTCGGTATGGAAGTCCACCGCTTAACGACCTCTACCTTGCGTCAACCAGGACGTCCCGGTCAACCCGCCGGATGGCCTAAGACAGGTTGCTCCAGTCCTCCGCGACCACGCCTGCGCCGGGCTGCACGCGGCGCGATCCGCCACGGGTGACATACAAATGATAGGACGGCACAGAAAAGACTAGAATATACGGTTCTGTGCCCCCATTCCTGGATTTATGCGCTCGCGAATCGCCAAACGTCTCCCCCCTGATGCCGACAAGCTGGTCGGTCTTTCGCTCGCGCTATTCGCGTCGGGCAGCCGCACCGAAGACCGCTTCTGGGAAGCGAAGCTCGATGCGCTGCTAACCAAGATCGTTCGCAACGCCAACCAGACAACGCTGGACGCCGCGCTCGACCATCTCCAGCAGAATCATCCGGATGCATACGGTGCGCTCGCCGACATGGCGGAAACGCATAGCGAATCGTTCATCATCGAGCACGAGGGCATAACCTACGAAGCGTTGCTGATCGCCGCACCGGTGCTGGCCTGGACCCGCTATGCCATCCCGTCGGGTCCGCTGAAGAACGACTCGGCGGACGCGCTGCGCGCCCATCTGCAGGCGCACGTACTTGCCGCCGGCACACGCGTGGCCCTGGCGCCATTCCTGTACAGCATCGATCAGTTGCCCCGCCATCACGTCGAAACGTGGCGCATCGCGCAGCAACTCACGCAAGCGGCGCTCGGCGCAGGCGCTGTAAAAATCAATTTCGGCGAACTGCCCGAGACCTCGCCGATCCTGGCCGATCCGCGCTTTCTGCTGGCTGTGGTCGCGGCGCCCGTCGGCGCGCCGGTATTTCGCTGGCAGGAAGAGGAGCACGGCAACCGCATCGAGCGCGGTCAATGTCTCGAGCAATGGGCTACGCAAGGGGGTGCCAATCTGTCGCTGGCGCTTCCGGGTTGCGAATTCGAGTGTTTGTTGCCGGACGCCTACTATTCGGCTTGCCGCGACGCAGACGAACGCGTGCGTCCGCATACCGTGCGCACCGCCGTGCGCTATCTGTTCGACACCATCAGCGCGGCGCCAGCCGATTTGCGAGCGGTGGTCGCGGGCTTCGGCGAGCGTCGGATCGACGAATATCGCGTCGGCTTCACCCGCCGCGGCAGCAATGATGTGATCTACGGCGTCGTGTGGCCGTTGTACGGCCGTGAAAACGGCGAGCCGGGCATCGACGAGGAGCCGCAAGAAACGGCGGCCGACAACGGCCCGCTCGAAGAAATCGTCGCACTGCTGAAGGAAACCGGCGTAACGGACATCCGGCGTCACGCGGGCCGTTTCGAGCCTGAATATTGCGACGACTGCGGAGTGCCGCTCTACGCGGACCCGCTCGGCGAAATCGTACACGCCGAAATGCCGGAAGACGCAGAACCCGCGCAACCGCATTTCCACTGACGCGACCAACGGTGACCGCGCAAGCGGCACCAGGCTGGCGCGGCCAAACCGCCTGCCACAATGAAACGGCCCGATCGGCTTGCGCTGATCGGGCCGTTCGCTTTTTTCAGGACACCAGCACCGGCCATGACAATCATCCTATGTCTTCTGGCCAGGCCGTCAAGAAGCAAGGAATTTGTCATCATGGCGCTGGTGGCGCATCGCAATGCAACCGGCTTCCTCTGCCGCAAGCGAGCATCGCGCCACCACGAACGATTCATATGGAGGCATGGCATGCGATTCTTGGTTCTCAACTCCGACGCGGAACGACGTGACGGGCTCAAGGCTCTGTTGCGGCAAATCGACCGTCAGGCGCGTTTTAACGAAGCACAGGACTGGCGCCAGGCTGACCGGGCGTTGCGGCGGCAACCGCCCGATCTGCTGCTGATCGACTGGCAGGACTGGATGTCCGTCGCCGAAGTACGCCGGGTGTTGGCGGAGCACGCCGGCCTGAGAATCGCGGTGCTGACCCACGATACGTCGCCCAGATGTGTGCGCAGCCTGCTGGACAAAGGCGTGCTTGGCGTGGTGCTGCGCGACACCGACCCGCGCCTGATCGTGCGTGCGCTCGAGATCGTGCTGCTCGGCGGTCACTATGTCCCGGCCGGGGCACTGTCACTGCCGCCACCACCGCAAGCGGAACCCGGCCCTCGCGAACCCGAGGTCGTCAACATCAAGCCGCCGCCGAAGCGCACCCGGCTGGCGAGCGGCCTGTCGCCGCGCCAGGAGCAGATCATGCGTTGCGTGCACATGGGCAGCACCAACAAGATGATCGCCCGCACACTCGGTATCAGCGAAGGCACCGTCAAGATCCATCTGTCCAGCATCTTCCAGCAGCTTGGCGCTCCCAACCGGGCCGCCGCCGTGGCGCTCTACAACGGCTGGCTATCCGCCCAACTCGAAGTGCTGCGCAGCGACCAGAACGGCCCTGCGCGGCCGGTAATGGGCGAGCCCGGGGTGGTCCCGCTGCGCCGCCGCAGGCCGGCGCAGTTCACTTACCCGTTGCCGGCCAACGACACCACGGACACCCTGCCGATGGCCGCCGAAGCCGTCGTTCCATTTGGCGATCCCGAGCCCGACGAATCGACCTGACGCCCACCGGCAGGGCGCTTAAGAAGTTTGATCTGAGCCAGGCAAGCCGTGTCTTCTCCCGGCTGGCACGGAATCCGCTCACACCTTTTTCCGTCCAACGAGTAATATGAGATGTATGGGTTTCCTCTACACACCGCTTCCGCTATGGGTCGCTGTCGGTGGCTGGGTCGCCACCGCGCTGCTGCTCGCGCTCGCGCTGTGGAAAAATCCGTTCAAACGGCTACAAGACGGCACCCTGCAACACGTCTGGCTGGCGATCATCGTTGCCGTCTCGGTACTGTGGGCGAGCAATGCATGGCTCGACGACGGCACCGTGATGCATCTGCTCGGCGCGACGCTCGTCGTCACGCTGTTCGACTGGGCACTGGCACTCATCGCCATGGCTGCGGTCACTGGGCTCGCGGCGGTCGTGTTCGATGCACCGTGGCAAGGCATCGCGCTCACTTTTATCGTCTACGGTGCATTGCCGGTCGGTATCTCGGCGTTGCTGCAACGGGCTTGCATTGCCTGGCTGCCGCGCAACCTGTTCATGTTCATCTTTGGGCAAGGCTTCGTCTCGCCCGCTATTGCCGTTGCTCTAACCGCGAGTGCCGCGGTGGGCGTCCACATCGCGGTCTCCGGCGGCTCGATGACCGTCATACCGGTCGGCTACGCGTTCAGCATCTTCCTGCTGGCGACCGGCGAAGCATGGTTCACCGGCATGTCCACGGCGTTGATCGCAGTGTATCGGCCTGCGTGGGTCACCACGTACGACGTACGCCGCTACCGGCTCGGCGGCCCGCGCATCTGACGCACAACATCACGCCGGGCCACGGCATCTCTTCGAAGAAGAAGTTCCCGCGCCGCATCAGCATCAATCTGCTGCTACCGGTGGCAATCGACAGTAATAATCCGTCGTCTCCCAAGTACGATTGGAGAACGGCTACCACGACAAGTCAAAAATTTTGTGTCAGGATTGAACTCCTCCCTGCCGTCAGGCATCTTACGTGCCTGATGTCTCAATAGCGCCTACCGAACTAGATGGATCGCACCAACGTACCGCGCCGATTGCTGCGGGTGGCCGGCCGGTTAGCGACATATGCAGCAAGTCTCTCGCTCATGTGCATCGCTCCCGCATTCGCCGACCAACTCGAACAGCACAACGAACTCGTCCAGAAATTCGTCAATGATATGCACGCCGACCCGCTCGTGGCCGACTGTGCAGCGCATGGCAGTTTTGTCGCCAGCACCTCGACCGTTTTCGATCACGTTGAATTCCCGCCGAGCTCCTTCGATAGCGCTCATTCCGCGGTCACGCCGTGGAACGATTCGTTCGACGAAGGCAAGCAGCATGTCAAGGTCGACAGCATCGTCACCGTCGAAGGACTCGGCGTACGCAACGATGGCGGTGGCGACCCCTCCGACCTGAAATTCCGCTGCGGTTATCTGGGCAGCCAGATGCTCGCGTTTAGCTGGAACGATCCAGTGCCCATGCCTAAACCGCGCGCCGAGCCGTCATCCGGCAAACACAAAGGCGGTAAGGGCAAGCACTCGACGGGCGGCAAGTCGACGAAGAAATCGTCCGGCAAGAGTTCGAAGAAAAGCCACCACTAGCAAGTGCCGCAGCAGGAAAGCTGCGGCGAACCCGACGCAATGGCGCGCTAGCGCTTAGGTAAGCGCGCTTCCAGCAACCGCCCTAAGCAAACGTCTCCACGTGCCGCAAGATTGCCTGCAGCATCGCGGCGCCCAACGACGCACTGCGCTCGCCATTCCAGCCCACCCGCTCATCCGGCAGATTCGCGTTGTCCTTGAACGGCATCTCCAGCGTCAGCGACAGGCAACCGAACTCTTTGCCGATGTACTTCGACGCCAGCTTCAGCGCATCTTCACGATACTTGCTCGCCGCGTAGCCGTACTTGTCCTGGAAGTCCGGACTCGCGTGCTTGAACGCCTCGATAAAAGCCTTCTGCTCCTGTCCCTGCCGCTCGGTGAAGCCCGGCAACATCTCCGAACCCGCCACGAACACATACGGCAGCGCTTCATCGCCATGAATGTCGAAGAACAGATCGCAACCGGTCGCATGAATGGCGTCGCGCACCACCAGCACTTCAGGGCTGCGGGCCGCATCGGGCTCCATCCACTCCCGGTTCAGATTCGCGCCGGCCGCATTGGTCCGCAGATTGCCATGCACGCTGCCATCCGGATTCATGTTCGGCACGATGTAAAACACCGCATGGTCGTAGAGCTTGCGCGCGACCGGGTCGCCCGCCCAATCGCCCCAGCCGGCGAGGCGCTTGACCATCCCCTCGACGAACCATTCGGCCATCGTTTCGCCAGGATGCTGACGCGCGATGATCCAGATTTTCTTTTTCGGCACATCACCGGTTTGCGGCGTGCCGAGTGTGAGCAAGGACATCGGCCGGCCTTCGACCGTCACGCCGAGTTCGGTCAACGTCGCCTGCGGCATCTGTTGCACGGCGCCGAGAAACTCCGAATGACGCTCTTCGCCATACGGCTCGAAGTACGCGTAGTAGATACGGTCGAAGTCGGGCGTGTGGTCGATCGTCAGCACGCGGCCGTCGTACGAGGTCGGCACGCGGAACCAGTTCACGCGGTCATAGCTCGCCGCCGCCTGATAGTTGCGCCAGCCTTCGGGGAAGGTGCAGTCGGCCGCATTCTCGAAGGTCATCACGCAGCGCTCGCCCTGTGCGCCGGACAAGCGGAAGTAGAACCACTGCGCGAAGTCGGCGCGGCTGTCGGGCCTCACGCGCAGACGGATGTTGTCGGCCTGCTCGCAGGACAGAACTTCGATCGCGCCTGCGTCGAAGTTGCTAGTAATAGAAAGTGTCATGATCTTTTTCCCGGGTGATGTACCCGTTGCAGTCGGTGCGGTCCGCGTTCCTGCTCAGTATGAGCGCTCATCGGGCCGCTCACCTGGAGGCTCGCCCGGTCTCATTCGGCAATACGGCGGCGGAATACGTAAGTCGAATCGTTCGATGCGTCGGCGTCGAACGTATAACCCTCGGCATCGAAGCCCTTCAGTTGCTCAGGCGCGTCGAGACGGTTCTCGACCGCATAGCGCGCCATCAGGCCGCGGGCGCGCTTCGCATGAAAGCTGATGATCTTGAAGCGGCCGCCCTTCCAGTCTTCGAACACCGGCGTGATCACAGGCGCTTCGAGCAGCTTCGGCTTGACCGACTTGAAGTACTCGCCCGAAGCGCAGTTGACCAGCACCCGTGCCGCGCGCGCGTTCTTCTTCAGTTGCGCATTCAGGGCCTGCGTAATGCGCTCGCCCCAGAACGCGTACAGATCTTTGCCGCGCGCGTTGACAAAGCGCGTCCCCATCTCGAGCCGGTAAGGCTGTAGCAGATCGAGCGGCCGCAGCAGCCCATAAAGCCCAGACAACACGCGTACGTGCTTTTGTGCAAAGTCCAGATCCGCTGACGACAACGTCTTCGCGTCGAATCCTTCGTAGACGTCACCGTTGAACGCGAGCACCGCCTGCTTGGCATTGCGGGTGTCGAACTTCGGCGACCATTCGGCATAGCGCTGGAAGTTGAGCTGGGCCAGCGGATCGGAAATGCTCATCAGCGTGGAGATCTGTTGCGGCGACAGATGACGCAACCCGCCGATCAATTCGGCAGCGTCATCGACAAAATCGGGGATCGTATGCTTTTTGACGTGCGGAGGGGTTTCGTAGTCGAGCGATTTCGCCGGCGACAGAACGATTATCATAGAGGCTTGCAGGCACGCCGTGCCTGGCGTTAATGACGAAAGCCAGATTGTAACGAATGCCCGCCTCCCCTGCCGCACCCGCCCTGCGCGTGGTCCTCGATTCGAATGTCTGGATCGACATCCTCGTGTTCGACGATCCGCATACGCGCCCTATCCGCGCCGCCCTCGAGCGCGGCGCGCTCGAAGCGTTGATCGACGCCCGCTGCCTGGCCGAACTCACTTACGTGCTCGACTACCCGCAGTTCGCGAAGCGCGAGATCGACAAGGCGGCCGCCCTCGCCACCGTGACGCGCCTGACGCAACTCGTCGAGGTAGCGCCCGAACCGGAACCCGCAGAGACGGCTACGCCCGCTGAAACTCCGCGCCCGCTGCCAAAGTGCAAAGACCGCGACGACCAGAAGTTCCTCGAACTCGCCCATGCCGCAAAAGCCGACTGGCTGGTGTCGAAGGACCGCGCGGTGCTGAAACTCGCGCGCCGCATCGCCCGCGACTTCGGTTTCCAGATTGCCCAGCCGGCGCCGTTCGTCGCCGCCTGCGCGCTGCAGGCCGACGAGCCCGCGCCGGCCTGACGCACGCGGCGCGCCCCAATTCCCTACAATCGAAGTTCGCCCGTCTTCAAAACCACCGCATAAACACCGACAGCGCCATGAATTCACCGCACGACACGCCGATGATTCCGTCGTTTCCGTCCCGTCTGCCAAGCGTCGGCACCACGATTTTTACCGTGATGAGCGCGCTCGCCACGGAAAAAGGGGCCGTCAACCTCGGTCAGGGTTTTCCGGACTTCGATTGCGATCCGCGTATCGTCGACGCGGTGGCCAAAGCCATGCGCGACGGGCACAACCAGTACCCGCCGATGGCAGGCGCCGCACCGCTGCGCCAGGCCATCTCCGACAAGCTCGCCAACCTGTACGGGCGCCGCTACGACGCGAACACCGAGATCACCGTCACGGCGGGCGCCACCCAGGCGTTGCTGACCGCGATTCTGTGCGCAGTGCATCCCGGCGACGAAGTGATCGTGGTCGAGCCGACCTATGACAGCTACCTGCCGTCCATCGAACTCGCCGGCGGCAAGCCGGTGTTCGTGACGCTGGACGCGCCCGAGTACAAGATCCCGTTCGACGAGCTCGCCGCCGCGATTACGCCAAAAACGCGGCTTCTGCTGATCAACACGCCGCACAATCCGACCGGTACGGTCTGGCGTGCCGAAGACATGCGCAAGCTCGAAGAAATCGTGCGCGGCACCAACGTGCTGATCCTCTCCGACGAGGTCTACGAGCACATGGTGTATGACGGCGCGCCGCACGAAAGTGTTTCGCGCTATCCGGAGCTCGCGCAACGCAGCTTCGTGGTGTCGAGCTTCGGCAAGACCTATCACGTGACGGGCTGGAAAGTCGGCTACGTAGCCGCGCCAGCAGCGCTGACCGCTGAGTTCCGCAAGGTCCACCAGTTCAATGTATTCACCGTCAACACGCCGATGCAGGTCGGCCTCGCCGAATACATGCGCGACCCGGCGCCGTATCTGGACCTGCCGGCTTTCTATCAGAAGAAACGCGATTTCTTCCGCGCCGGCCTCGCGAACTCACGCTTCAAGCTGCTGCCCTGCACCGGTACCTACTTCCAGTGCGTCGACTATTCGGCGATCAGCGATCTGCCCGAAGCCGAGTTCGCACAATGGCTAACCAGCGAGATTGGTGTCGCGGCCATTCCGGTGTCGGCGTTCTATCACGAGTCGCATGAATCGGGCGTCGTACGCTTCTGCTTCGCGAAGCAGGAAAGCACGCTCGCTACCGCGCTCGAGCGGCTGGCGCGTCTCTAGCATGACGCCCGCGATGCCGCGAACGAACCCGCGTTCTTCGCCATCGCATGGGGTTGCGGCGCGCGCATGCGCGCCGCTGCCGCTGATGCACGCAGATCGCGCTTCAGGCCGCTCACTGCTTCGCAGTTGCCGCGATATAAGCCTTGCGATCCGCCGTCACGCGTTGCGCCGCCGGCCGTTCGCCGATCGTCTTAACATAGGCCTTCCAGTCGATACCGGCTTCGAGCAGAAAGTCGCGTCCGTAGATATTCTTCGTTGCCATGCCGACAAGCGGCAGATTCACAAAGCCCACGGCATCGGCCACACTGAATTTCTTCCCGCGCAGGAACGGCGCGAACGTCGCGAGCCGCTTGAACCCGGCAACGTGACGCGCCAGCCGCTTTTCCACGCGCCCTTTGGTCGCCTCGGTCAACGTGCCGCCGAAGAAGGCCTCCTTGTAGAGATCGCGCGCCACGAGTTCCAGATGCAGGTCGATGAACGTAATCAGCTCGCGCTCTTTCGCCGCTTCCCACGGGTCCGCGGAGAAAATTCCTTTCTCGGGAAAGCACGCGTGCAGATACTCGATGATGGCCTGCGACTCGCACAGATCGCCCTGCTCGGTCTGGATAAACGGCACCTTGCCGAGCGGCGAATGCACCAGCAGCGACTCGTCCTGGCTCGTCATCACGAAGCTTTCCTCGAATGGAATCTCGTGTTCAAGCAGCACGAATTTGACTTTGTTGTAGTAGTTGGACAGTGCAAAGCCGCACAGTTTGATCATCGGGTGTCTCCGTCTGACAGGTGGTCTAAGCCGCTCAATGGAATTGCGCTAGCGGCCTGTGAATCAATCATCCAGTAAATTGCACGAGCGTGCTATTCTAAAATAACCATGGAGTCGAGCAACCCAATGACCTCTCGCAATTACGCCATCGAGACTATCGGCATTGTCGGAACCGGCGCAATGGGGCGCGGCATCGCGCAGATCGCCGCCCTCGCAGACCTGAAGGTGCGTCTGTACGACACCAACCCGGCCGCCGTGAGCGCGGCGCTCGATTATCTCGCCGGCACCTTCGCCAAGCTCACCGCTAAAGGCAAGCTCGACGAAGCGCGCTCGGCAGCGGCTCTTGCCAACGTCGCCGGTGCGCAAACCATCGGCGATCTGGCGGATTGCGATCTGGTGGTCGAAGCGATCGTCGAAAAACTCGACGTCAAGCGCACGCTCTTTCGCGAACTCGAAACCGTCGTCAGCGGCCGCTGTGTGCTGGCGTCGAATACGTCGTCACTGTCGATCACCGCGATTGCCGCCGGCTGCACCGACCCGTCGCGCGTGGTCGGCTATCACTTCTTCAATCCGGTGCCGCTGATGAAAGTCGTCGAAGTGATCGACGGCCTGCGCAGCGATCCCGCAGCCGGCGATGCGCTGATGGACCTCGCGCGCCGCATGGGCCACACGCCGGTGCGCGCGAAGGATATGCCGGGCTTCATCGTCAATCACGCCGGCCGCGGGATGAATACCGAAGGCCTGCGGGTGGCGGGCGAAGGCGTCGCGGGCTTCGTCGAGATCGATCGCATCATGCGCGAGCAGGCGGGCTTCCGCCTCGGACCGTTCGAACTGCTCGATCTGACTGCGCTCGACGTCTCGCATCCGGTGATGGAGTCGATCTATCACCAGTTCTATGAAGAGCCGCGTTTCACGCCATCTCCGATCACCGGCGCTCGACTCGCGGGTGGCCTGATCGGCCGCAAGACCGGCGAAGGTTTTTATCGCTACGACGACGGCAAGCAGCAGGTGCCCGCCGAAACGCCCGCGCCGACGCAATTGCCTAAACGCGTGTGGGTCAGCAAGCGTCACCCCGAAGCACGTGAGGCGGTGCTGGAACTCGTAGCGAAGGCCGGCGTGACGCTCGATGAAGGCGACGCGCCTGCTGCAGACTCGCTTATCGTCGTCACGCCGTTTGGTTACGACGCGACCACGGCCGCAGTCGAAGAAGGTCTGGACGCAAGCCGCGTCGTTGCCGTAGACGCGCTATTCCCGCTCGTCGCCGCACAACGCCGCACGTTGATGACCACGCCGGCAACGACGCGCGCCGCGCGCGATACAGCGCATGCATTGCTCGCTGCAGACGGTGTCCCCGTCACCGTGATTCGCGATTCGACCGGTTTCGTCGCGCAACGCGTGGTGGCGACGATCGTCAATATCGGCTGCGAGATTGCGCAAAAGCAGATCGCCACGCCCGAAGACATCGACCTCGCCGTGACGCTCGGACTGGGCTATCCGCGTGGCCCGCTCGCGCTTGGCGACGCACTCGGCGCGAAAACCATCCTCACGATTCTGCGCAATATGTTCAGCGTGTTGGGCGATCCGCGCTACCGTCCGTCGCCATGGCTCGCGCGGCGTGCGCAACTCGGCCTCTCGCTGACGCAAGGCGATGCAGCCGACGCATCTGATGCAGCCAACCCTGTCAAAGCGGAGAACCAGTCATGAGCGCCGAACTGCTGACCTCGCGACCGGCCGAAAGCGAATCGACGCTCGTCCTGACGCTCTCCAACCCCGGAGCACGTAACGCGTTGCATCCCGACATGTACGCCGCGGGCATCGAAGCGCTCGATAGCGCCGAGCGTGACCCCTCCGTGCGCGCCGTGGTCCTGACCGGTGCCGATCGGTTCTTTTGCGCCGGCGGCAATCTGAACCGGCTGCTCGAAAATCGCGCGAAAGACCCTTCTGTGCAGGCGCAAAGCATCGACATGCTGGGCGAATGGATTGGCGCGCTGCGCGCTTCGTCGAAGCCGGTGATCGCAGCGGTCGAGGGTGCAGCAGCCGGCGCCGGCTTCTCGCTCGCGCTCGCCTGCGATCTGCTGGTCGCCGCCGACGATGCCAAATTCGTGATGTCCTACGCGCGAGTCGGTCTTACACCGGATGGCGGCGGTTCATGGTTCCTCGCGCAGGCCCTGCCCCGCCAGCTCGCGACCGAAGTCCTGCTTGAAGGAAAGCCGATTGGCGCGGCACGCCTGCACGAACTCGGCGTGGTCAACCGGATCGCCAAGCCCGGCGCGGTGCGCGATGCCGCCATCGCCTGGGCCGAGGATCTCGGCAAGATTTCGCCCAACGCCACGGCGCGCATCAAGACGCTGATCGCTGCCGCGGGTGCGCAACCCCTCGCCGAACATCTGATAGCCGAACGCGACAACTTCGTCGCTTCGCTGCACCACGGCGACGCGCTCGAAGGCATCACCGCGTTCCTCGAAAAGCGCGCCCCGAAGTACAAATGAGCCCCCTGACCCCGCGGATAAGCCAGTGAACCAGCGAGCCCGTCATGCCTGACTATCAACTGCCGAAGCGGCGCCGCATTTACCTGATGCGTCACGGCGACGTGACGTACTTCGACGCCACCGGCCGCGCGATCGATCCTGAAACGGTGCCGTTGAATGCGAGCGGTCGCGACCAGGCCAGCGCGGCTGGCCATGCCTTCGCCGCGCAACAGATTCGCTTCGACCGGGTGATCGTCAGCGGCTTGCCGCGCACCATCGAAACCGCTCAACGCGTGCTCGCCGAAACTCATCAGCACATCGAACTCGAAATCGAGCCCGCACTGCAGGAAATTCGCGGCGACAGGCTGAGCAACATTCCGGCGGCCGATATCGAAGCCGCATTCCTCGGCGTGTTCGACGGCGTTGTCCCCGAGAGCACGCGTTTTCTGGGTGGCGAGACGATCGGCGAACTGTTCGACCGCGTGCTGCCGGCAGTTGCGGCACTGCGCGACGACACCTCGTGGGACACCGTGCTGCTGGTCCTGCACGGCGGCGTCAATCGCGCCATCCTGTCGCACGCCATCACCGCGGGCGGGCGCACATTCTTCGGCCATCTGTCGCAAGCCACCGGCTGCATCAATGCACTGGACGTCGGCGCCACGCCGCGCGACTGGGTGGTGCGCATGCTCAACTACTCGCCGCCGTCGCCGCTGCATCGCGACGTGCGGAATACGACCATGGAAATGCTCTACGCCCAGTTCATCCAATACAGGCGCGAAGCGTAGCGAACTCTCTACTGGAGGAGACAATGGGCGAAGCCACGAAGACGGGCGAACCTGAACACAAGTCCGATTACTCAGCATTCGAGGGAACACGTCCAGTCAACGAGCGGCAACGCTTCGACAACGACGCGCTCGCTGCATGGCTCGCGCAGCATGTCGACGGCTTCGCCGCGCCATTGACGGTCGAACAGTTCGCCGGCGGCCAGTCGAATCCCACCTTCAAGCTGATCACGCCGTCGCGCACCTACGTCATGCGCGCAAAACCCGGGCCCTCGGCGAAACTGCTGCCGTCCGCGCACGCGGTGGAACGCGAGTACCGCGTCATGCATGCGCTCGCCGGCACCGACGTGCCGGTCGCGCAGATGCTCGCGCTGTGCGAGGACGAAAGCGTGATCGGCCGAGCGTTCTATGTGATGGAGTTCGTCGAAGGTCGCGTGCTGTGGGATCAGTCGCTACCAGGCATGACGCCCGCTGAGCGCAGCGCCATCTACGACGAGATGAACCGCGTGATCTCGGCATTGCATAGCGTCGATGTCGCCGCAATCGGGCTCGCCGATTACGGCAAGCCCGGCAACTACTTCGCACGACAGATCGGCCGCTGGAGCAAGCAATACATCGCCTCCGAAACCGAGCCGATCGAAGCCATGACCCGCCTGATCGAATGGCTGCCGCAGCATATGCCGGAGGAGACCGGTGCGCGCGTCTCGATCGTGCATGGCGACTACCGGCTCGACAATCTGATCTTCCATCCGGACGAGCCGCGTGTGCTCGCCGTGCTCGACTGGGAACTGTCGACGCTCGGCGACCCGCTCGCCGATTTCGCCTATCACTGCATGGCATGGCACGTCGACCCAGCGCAGTTCCGCGGCATCGCAGGGCTCGACTGGGCCGCGCTTGGCATCCCCGACGAAGCGCAGTACGTGCAACGCTATTGCGAGCGTACCGGCTTCGAGATTCACGGCGACTGGAATTTCTATCTGGCCTACAACATGTTCCGGATTGCCGCGATCCTGCAAGGCATTATGAAACGCGTCGTCGACGGCACCGCGGCGAGCGCGCAAGCGCTCGACGCAGGCCGGCGCGCAAAGCCCATGGCAGAGCTCGCCTGGCGCTACGCACAGAAAGTGCGCTAACCGAAACCCCCGTCATCCGCGAGGTCTTACATGAATTTCGATTACACCCCGAAGGTTCAGGCACTGCGCGAGAAACTGCTCGCCTTCTTCGACGAACACATTTACCCGAACGAACGGGCCTTTGCCGAAGAGATTGGACGCAACCGCGCCAACGGCAACGCCTGGTTGCCAACCGAACTGATCGAACAACTGAAGCAGAAAGCACGCGACGCCGGTTTGTGGAATCTGTTCCTGCCCAACTCGGAACGCGGCGCGGGTCTGACCAACCTCGAATACGCGCCGCTATGCGAGATTATGGGTCGCGTGCCCTGGGCGCCGGAGGTGTTCAATTGCAACGCGCCCGACACCGGCAACATGGAAACCATCGAGCGCTACGGCAGCCCGGACAACAAGCGCCAGTGGCTCGAACCGCTGTTGCAAGGTCAGATCCGCTCAGCGTTCCTGATGACGGAACCAGAAGTGGCATCGTCCGATGCCACCAATATCCAGACGAGCATCACGCGCGATGGCGACGATTATGTGATCAACGGTCACAAGTGGTGGTCGTCGGGCGCGGGAGATCCGCGCTGCAAGGTGTATATCGTGATGGGCAAGACGGATCCGGAAGCGCCACGCCATCAGCAGCAATCGATGATCCTCGTTCCTGCCGACGCGACCGGCGTCACGGTGCATCGTCCGTTGACGGTGTTCGGCTATGACGATGCGCCGCATGGCCACATGGAGATCACGCTCGAGAACGTGCGCGTTCCGGCGTCGAACATGCTGCTCGGCGAAGGACGCGGCTTCGAGATCGCGCAAGGCCGGCTAGGACCGGGACGTATCCACCACTGTATGCGGCTCATTGGCCTTGCGGAACGCGCGCTCGAGTTGATGGCGAAGCGCTCGCTGCAGCGCGTCGCGTTCGGCAAGCCGGTCGCGGCGCAAGGCGTCACGCAGGAGCGCATCGCCGAGGCTCGCTGCATGATCGAACAGGCGCGGCTGTTGACGCTCAAGACCGCATATATGATGGACACGGTCGGCAACAAGGGCGCGCGTGGTGAGATCGCGATGATCAAGGTCGTGGCGCCGAATATGGCGTGCCAGGTGATCGACTGGGCCATTCAGGCGCATGGCGCGGGCGGACTCAGCGACGACTTCCCGCTCGCCTATGCCTACACTTCAGCGCGTACGCTGCGCTTTGCCGACGGTCCGGATGAAGTGCATCGCAACGCCATCGCGAAGCTCGAACTGGCACGTCATATGGATGTCGACGCTGCGTCGCGCGTGGAGATGCCGATCACGCGTTCGTGATTTGATGCGGAGATTTGGAGAGGGCGTGAGCCGCATAGAGCCGCTCACGCCTTTTCGTCTTCTGTAACGCGCAGGCGGCGCTACGACGCCGTCATACGCACACATCACACCTCGACGGCTCGTTGCGTGCCGCTAAAAGCCGTCACTCGTCCAGCCAGCGCTAGAAGTAATGCCGTGTGATGAATTCCGCCACGCACACCGGCCGTTCATTGCCCTGGCGCTCCAGTGTCACGTTCCACACGACCTGCACTCCGGCGTCATCCACCTCGTCCACGCTTGCTACGGAAAAACGCCCGCGCACCTGCGAGTCGACAGGCACCGGCGCAGTGAAACGCACGCGGTTCAGACCATAGTTGACGCCCATGCGCTGCTTGAGCACCACAGTCTGTTGCAGCAAAGCAGGGATCAGCGACAAGGTCAGAAAGCCATGCGCAATCGGCCCGCCGAACGGAGATTCGCGCCGCGCCCGCTCAGGATCGACGTGAATCCATTGGTGATCGCCCGTGGCTGTGGCAAAGCCGTTCACGCTTGCCTGATCGACCGTCAGCCATTCGCTGATGAGCGGCTCGCCACCCACTAGCGAACGCAGCGCCTGCGCGTCGAGTCCTACCGAATCTCGCTTCATGCGGCCGCTCCCGGATGACGCAAGCCGAACAGCCCCTTCGAGCGAACGGTGATCACCGTCTCGCCGTGCTGGTTGATACCCTGCCATTCGGTGGAGACGAGGCCGCGGTCCGGCTTGCTCGACGAAACACGTTTGTCCAGAACCAGATTCGTCATGCGGATCGTGTCGCCGACGCGCACCGGCTTGAGCCAACGGATTTCATCGATGCCGGGCGAGCCCATCGACGTGGACCCGGCAAACGCGTTGCGCACCAGCAATCCCATCATCACCGAGCAGGTATGCCAGCCGCTCGCGATCAATCCGCCGAAGGGCGACGCGGCAGCCGCGTCGTCGTCGATGTGAAACGGCTGCGGATCGAACTTTTCGGCAAACTCCACGATCTCCTCACGCGTGAACGTGTGTTCGCCGCATTCGATGACCTTACCGACTTCCATATCTTCGAAACTCAATCCCATGGTGACACCTCACTCGTTAGGACCGGCCACCCCCCTCAAACTTCGGCGGTGGCAAAACCAGGTAGCGCGGCGAACCGCGCAAGATGATGGTCGACGTCGCCCAGCGTGGTTTCGATAATCGCGAGGCGCTTGAACAGATGGGCCGCCGCCACTTCGTTCGTCACACCCATGCCGCCGTGCAACTGCACCGCCTGCTGGCCTACGAAACGCGCCGCTTGGCCCACACGCACCTTCGCTGCGGAGACGACACGGCGCCGTTCATCGGCATCGGTGCTGGCGTAACGTCCCGCCGCCAGATAGGTCACCGAGCGCGCCTGCTCCGCGTGAATCAGCATCTCGACCATGCGGTGCTGCAAGGCCTGAAAACGTGCGATTGGCTGGCCGAACTGCTGACGCGTTTTCGTGTATTCAACCGTGGCGCGGTTTAGCGCATCGAGCGCGCCCACCGCTTCCGCGCACAACAGCACGGTGCCGTAGTCGGCGATCTGCTCGAGCGCCGCGGCTCCGGCATGCTGACCACTGAGGCGACGCGCGGCCGTGCTTTCGAACGACAACGAAGCAGCGCGTTGCCCGTCGATGGTGCGGTAATCCGTGATCTGCGTACCGGCTGCCTCGCGTGCGACCACGAACAGAGCGATCTCGCCGTTCAGGCGTGCAGGCACGATCCAGTGATCCGCCTGAGCGCCATGCAGCACGACCGATTTCTTACCGCTCAGCGCGTAATGCTCGCCTTGCTGCGTCGCCGTGGTATCGACGGCGAACAGATCGTAGCGGGCATGCGGCTCGTGAAAGGCGACCGCGAGCTTGATCTCACCTTGCGCCGCGCGTTCGAGCAGCGCGGCATCTTCGCCCTGCGCCGAACCTGCAACGCGCAATGCCTCGATGCCCACAGCCGTCGCCCAATACGGCTCGACCACCAGGGCGCGGCCCAGCTCCTGCATCACGACCAGCATATCCACAGGACTGCCATTGAAGCCGCCCTGCTCTTCCGGCACAGGCAACGCCGTCAAGCCAAGTTCCGTGAACGCCGCCCAATGCGTATCCGATGCGCCCGCGTCCGAATAAACAATAGCCTGACGCGCTTCGAAGCCGTAGTTCTTGTCGAGGTAACGGCGCAGTGCATCGGCGAATTGCTGCTGTTCGTCGGTAAAATTGAAGTCCATGCGCCGCTCCTCAGAGTCCGAGAATCATCTGCGCGATGATGTTCTTTTGAATTTCGTTCGAGCCGCCGTAGATCGACGTCTTGCGGAAGTTGAAGTAGTACGCGGCCAGCGGCGCGGCGTCATCGTCGCCGGCAATGCTGTGGGCGCGTTCGCCTTCGAGGAACGACACGTCGAACGGCGCGGCCAGTGGGCCGATGGCTTCAAACATCAGTTCGGTGAGGCCCTGCTGGACCTCAGTGCCCTTGATCTTCAGCATCGACGCTTCCGGTCCCGGCCCGCGCCCGCCTGCTTCATTGGCAACGACGCGTTGCACCGTGACTTCAAGCGCCATCAATTCGATTTCCAGACTCGCGACTTTTGCGGCGAACACCGGGTCGAGCAGAAGCGGCTTGCCGTTCTTCTTCTGGTCGAGCGCGAGGCGCTTCAGGAACACAAGTTCGCGCTTCGACTGACCGACGCGCGCAATCCCCGTACGCTCATGGCCCAGCAGATATTTAGCGTAGGTCCAACCGCGATTTTCGTCGCCGACCAGATTCTCGACCGGCACCTTCACGTCTTCGAAGAACACTTCGTTGACTTCATGATCTTCATCGAGCGTGATGATCGGGCGCACGGTGATGCCCGGCGTCTTCATATCGATCAGCAGGAACGAGATGCCCTCCTGCTTTTTCGCGCCGCTGTCGGTACGCACGAGGCAGAACATCATGTCGGCGTGCTGGCCGAGCGTGGTCCACGTCTTCTGACCGTTTACGACGTAGTGATCGCCAACCCGCTCGGCGCGCGTGCGCAGCGAAGCGAGATCCGAGCCCGAACCGGGTTCCGAGTAGCCCTGACACCACCAGTCCGAGCCGTCCAGAATCCGTGGCAAGTAGTGACGCTTTTGCGCCTCGCTGCCGTATTTCATCAAAACGGGCGCAACCATCGACACACCGAACGGCAACACCGAGGGCGCACCGATACGGGCGCACTCTTCGTCCCAGATGTGCCGTTGTGTAGCATCCCACCCCGGGCCGCCGTATTCGGTCGGCCAGGCGATCACCGACCAGCCGCGCGTGCCGAGCAGCTTGTGCCAGTTCGCGAAGTCTTCGCGATTCAGACGCTTGTGATTGAGTACTTTGTCGCTCAGCTCGTGAGGCAAATTCGCTTCGAGCCAGGCGCGGATGTCGGCGCGGAACGCGTCGTCAGCGGGGGAATAATCCAGATTCATGCGCAGTGTCTCCTGGCCGCGGCTGTCCCGCCGCCAGTGAGCCGCTGCGCTATTGCAACGGTTCCTTCAGAGCGGCCGGGATCGGCAGCGACATCACTTCAATGCCTTCTTCAACCAAGGCTTTGGCATCTTCCGGTGTCGTAACACCGCGAATGCTGCGTGCAGGCGCTTCATTGTAGTGAATGCGCCGTGCTTCCTCGGCGAAGCGGTCACCCACGTTCTCAGTCTTTTCCAGTACCTCGCGCAACGCGCGCATTACACGCGCCTGCTGCTCTTCCGTGCCCGCAGGGGCTTGCGCCGCCGCGCTCGCACCCGACAGATTCAGCCGGGGCGCCGACGGCAAACGGCTCACTTCGGTCGCGCCGCAAATAGGACATTCGACAAGCTTGCGGGACAACTGCGACTCAAAGTCTTCGGCGGAGGCAAACCAGCCTTCAAACCGATGGCCATGCGGGCACTGTAGATCGAGGACCTTCATGTGGAATCAGGGCTTGCGTATGAGTTTAGCGCAAAATAGAAATTTGTGAACGGTCGTTCGTAAATTTTGCTTGGGCGACTTCGGCACTCGGCTTTGACACATTTCCGTGCCCGGGAGCAATCGAGTGTGCGTGCGCGATTCTAACGCTTTGCGCCAATGCCCGCCGACACGCCATAAAACGGGGCTGCTAACGGGGCTACCAACAACAACGGCAGCCTTGTGGGCTGCCGTTTATTTGATCTCGTGACTCGTGGGTGCTCGCCTCGCGCCGCGCCGCTCGAAGCGGCCGCACGCGGTCAACCCATGTGATCGCCGGTCAGTCAGGTTCAGGCTCCGGCGAAACCCACGTGCCCGACAACACCTTCTCCAGCCAGAACGTGCCGATAATCGTCTTGACGTCGGTGATCTTGCCGGTCCGCACCCACTCCAACACCTCAGGCACCGTCGCAGTGAAGAGTTCGAGAAACTCTCCCTCGTCGAGTTTGCGATCGCCGGCAGTCAGGCCGCGTGCGAGGAAGATATCGATAAATTCGGTCGAGTACGAAATGATCGGATGGATGCGCGCCAGGTAGACGTATTCGCGCGCCGTGTAGCCGGTCTCTTCCTGCAGCTCACGCTTCGCGCAAGCAAGCGAGCCTTCGCTCGGATCCAGTTTTCCAGCCGGATACTCGTGCATCACCTTGCCGATCGGATAGCGATACTGGCATTCCATCAGCACGCGGCCATCGTCGAACAGCGGGATCACCATCACGGCGCCCGGATGTTTGACGTACTCGCGAGTCGCGCTCTTGCCGTCCGGCAAACGGACGGTGTCGCACTTCAGAGTCAGGAATGGACCTTGATGGAGCGTCTTGCTCTCAAGACAGGTCTCGGTAAGCGTAGCGTCGTGATCGGGAAGTTCAGCCATGTGCGACCTCAGGACAGCGTGGTGCGCGACGGCTCATGCCGTCAGCGCCGTTTGACGAGATACTGGAAGGTGAAGCCGGGGAACGCAAACACCAGAAACAGACTGAAGGTGATCGCGTAGAACTGCCAGCCCTGCTCGAAGCGGTTACCCGCCCGCGCTTCGAGCATAAAGCCGAACGCGCCCACGACAAAATAAAGCACGATCAGCTCGCCGATCCGCAGCCAGGCGCTCTTCCTTGCCGCCTTGAGCGGCACGAAGGCGAAGAGGCGTTGATTCACGAACGGCAGGTTGGCGCCCGCGAGCGCCAACAACACAATAAACCAGCCAGCAGCTGACATCAGAATGTCAGGGTGTGGGTGATCGCTTGCAGGCAAACCTTCAGCAGCGGATCCGGCACGATACCGAGCACTAGCACAGCCAAACCGTTAAGCGCCAGCAACGCACGGTTGCAGGTATCGGCCTGGATCGGCGTGGTGTCGAGCGGATCGTCGAAGTACATCAGCTTGACGATACGCAGGTAGTAGAACGCGCCAAACAGCGAGGTGATCACGGCCAGCACGGCGAGCCACGTCAGACCGGCGTTCATCGTCGCTTGCAGCACGGCGAGCTTCGCGTAGAAGCCGACTGCGGGCGGAACACCCGCGAGCGAGAACATCATGATCATCATCACGAACGCGAACACCGGACTGCGCTGATTGAGACCCTTGAAGTCGTCGAGCGTCTCGGCTTCGAAGTCGCGGCGCGCCAGCAGCATGACGATGCCGAATGTGCCGAGCGTCGTCACCAGGTAGACAATGCTATAGAACATCGCCGAGCCGTATGCGCTTGCCGCCCCGCTCGTCTTGCCGTCCACCACACCAGCCAGCAGGCCCAGCAGCACGAAGCCCATGTTCGAGATGGCCGAGTAGGCGAGCATCCGCTTGATGTTGCGCTGGACGATACCGGTGATATTCCCCACGATCAGCGACAGCGCCGCGAGGATCACCAGCATTTCCTGCCAGTCGACCGCCAGCGGCAGCAGACCCATCACGAGGAAGCGCAGGCCCCACGCGAAGGCGGCCACCTTCGGGCCACCGCCCGTCAGCAGCGTCATGGCGGTCGGTGCGCCCTGATACACGTCAGGCACCCACATGTGGAACGGCACCGCGCCCATTTTGAACGCCACGCCGGCCACCACGAAAATCACGCCGAACAGCAGCACCACGTCGTTGATACGGCCCGAAGCCACGGCCTTGAACACTTCGTTGATGTCCAGCGAACCGGTTGCGCCGTACAGCATCGAGATGCCATACAGCAGGAAACCGGATGCCAGTGCACCCAGCACGTAGTACTTCATCGCCGCTTCGTTCGACTGCGCAGCATCGCGGCGCAGCGCGATCACCGCATACAGCGACAGCGACATCAGTTCCAGACCGAGGTACAGCGTCAGGAAGTTGTTGCCCGAGATCATTACCAGCTGACCGAGCAGCGAGAACATGCCCAGCAGGAAGAAGTCGCCGCGGTACAGTTCGCGGTCTTCAAGATACCTGCGCGAGTAGATGATCGACACCGTGTAACCGAGCGACACCACCGCCTTCATCACGCTGCCGAAGGCGTCGACCACGTACATGTGCCCGAAGAAGTAATACACGTGCGGGTCGAAAGCGTTCACGCCGAACCAGATGCCCGCTATCAGCGTCGAGAACAGGGCGATGAAGTACGTGGTCCGTCGCGCCGCCTGGCCGAAGAACGTGTCGTTGAGCCACGCGAGAACTACGGCGAGCATCAACAGGCCGTCGGGCAACAGGGCAGTCATAGGTGCGTTTTGCATGGTGTTTAAATTCCTCCGCTCTGCGTTACTGTGGCAACGGCAGTTTCGACTGCGCAACGTGGGAGAGGAGGTTTTCCACGGATACGTGCATCACATCGGTAAAGGGCTTCGGATACAGGCCCATGAACAGCGTCAATACGGCCAGCACGATCAGCATGAAAAACTCGCGATTGTTGATATCGAGCAGCTTCTTCACGTGGTCGTTCGCCACCGCGCCAAAATACACGCGCTTGTACATCCACAGCGTGTAGGCCGCGCCGAGAATCAGCGTGACTGCGGCGCCGCCTGCAATCCAGAAGTTGTACTGGACCGCAGCCAGAATCACCATAAACTCGCCGACAAACCCGGAAGTGCCCGGCAGGCCGCAATTGGCCATCGAAAACAGCATCACCAGCGCCGCGAACTTCGGCATCACGTTGACGACACCGCCGTAATCGGCAATCTGGCGCGAGTGCAGGCGGTCATACAGCACGCCGATACACAGGAACATCGCGCCCGAGACGAAACCGTGCGAGATCATCTGCACGATCGCGCCTTCCGCACCGAGCTGATTGAAGATGAAGAAGCCGAGCGTGACGAAGCCCATGTGCGCAATCGACGAATACGCCACCAGCTTCTTCATGTCCGCCTGCACCATCGCAACCAGACCAATGTAGATAACCGCGATCAGCGACAGCGTGATGACGACTGGCGCCAGGAAGTGGCTGGCGTCCGGCGTGACCGGCAGCGAGAAGCGCAGGAACCCGTACGCGCCCAGCTTCAGCATGATGGCGGCCAGCACGACCGAGCCGCCCGTCGGCGCTTCCACGTGGGCGTCAGGCAACCACGTGTGGACCGGCCACATCGGCACCTTCACAGCGAAGGCAAGGAAGAACGCTATGAACAGCAATATCTGCGGCGTCATGGCGATCTTCGTGGTCTGCCAAGTCGCCAGATCGAAGGTGCCCGTCTGCGTGTACAGGTAGAGCAGCGCGACCAGCATCAGCAGCGAACCCATCAGCGTGTACAGGAAGAACTTGAACGCCGCATACACGCGGTTCGGTCCGCCCCACACGCCGATGATGATGTACATCGGGATCAGCGTTGCTTCGAAGAACACGTAAAACAGCATCCCGTCCGCTGCGCTGAACACGCCGACCATGATGCCGGACAAGATCAGGAACGAGGCGAAATACTGGCCCACGTTCTTCGTAATGACCTGCCACCCGGCAATCACGACGATCACGGTGATCAACGCGGTCAACACCACGAACCACATCGAGATGCCGTCTACCCCGAGATGATAGGCAATGTTGAAGCGCTCGATCCAATGCACATTTTCAACGAACTGCAGATCCGCCGTGCTCGAATCGAAGCTGGTGAACAGCGGAATCGTGACGATGAAGCTGAGAACCGAACCAACCAGCGCGAGCCAGCGCGCCGGACCAGGATTCTTGTCAGAGCCGATAGCAAGGACCAGGAGGCCGAACAGGATCGGCAACCAGATCGCGATACTTAAAATCGGATACGTGTGCATTGTGTGGTGTCCCCTCGCCTTCTCTTATTTGCCGCCAAGCGTTACAAACAGGGTCAGGAGCCCCAGCATGCCGATGATCATGGCAAACGCGTAATGGTAGATGTAGCCCGACTGGAGGAAGCGGATCACTCCGGCAAACCAGCCGATAAAGCGCGCGCTGCCATTGACGATACCGTCGATGACCACCACGTCGCCTTCTTTCCAAAGGCCCCGGCCGATCGCCACGGCGCCGCGCGCAAACACGACTTCGTTAATCTTGTCGAGGTAGTACTTGTTATCGAGCAGCGTATAGATCGGGCCAAAGGCGCGGCGGATAACCGGCGGCAGATCCGGACGCTTCAGGTACAGGAACCATGAGACGACCACACCGGCGAGCGCCAGCCAGACCGGCAGCCCCGACACCGAGTGCAGGCCCATCAGCACCCAGCCCTGGAACTCTTCCGCCATCTCGGACACCGCGGGATGGTTCGCGCCGATGTAGATGACCTTGTCGAACACCACGCCGTGCGCGAAGAAATCGCCGAACAGGAGCGGGCCGACCGCGATCGCACCGATGATGACCGACGGAATGGCCAGCAGCACCAGCGGCACCCATACCACCCACGGGCTTTCATGCGGCTCGTGCGCGTGGCCGTGATCGTCGTGGCCGTGCCCGTGCGCATCGTGGCCGTGGCCATGGTCGTCATGACCGTGCGCAGCGTGAGCGGCGGCTTCGATACCCATCGGCGAATCCGGATGCTTCGGCTTGCGGAAGCGCTCTTCACCGTGGAACACCAGGAAGTACATACGGAACGAGTACAGCGCCGTGACGAACACGCTCGCCACCACCGCGAAGTACGCGAAACCCGAACCCGGCAGATGCGACAGCTTCACTGCGTCGATGATCGAGTCTTTCGAGTAGAAGCCCGAGAAGAACGGCGTGCCGATCAGCGCCAGCGAACCGATCAGCGACGTGATCCACGTGATCGGCATGTACTTGCGCAGGCCGCCCATGTTGCGCATGTCCTGATCGTGGTGCATGCCGATGATCACCGAACCCGCGCCGAGGAACAGCAGCGCCTTGAAGAACGCGTGCGTCATCAGATGGAACATGGCGACCGGATAAGCCGAGACACCCAGCGCCACCGTCATGTAACCGAGCTGCGACAGCGTGGAGTAAGCCACCACACGCTTGATGTCGTTCTGGACAATCCCGAGGAAGCCCATGAACAGCGCAGTAATCGCGCCGATGACCGTCACGAACGACAACGCCGTATCCGACAGTTCGAACAGCGGCGACATGCGCGTGACCATGAAGATACCGGCCGTCACCATGGTTGCCGCGTGAATCAGTGCGGAGATCGGCGTCGGGCCTTCCATCGAATCCGGCAGCCAGACGTGCAGCGGGAACTGCGCCGACTTACCCATTGCGCCGATGAAGAGGCAAATACAGGCAACCGTCAACAGGCCCCAGCTGGTGCCCGGGAACGTCAGCGACGCGAGCTCATGGCTCTTCGCGAAGATGTCGCCGTAGTTCAGCGAGCCGCCAAACGCCAGCAGCAGGCCAATGCCCAACAGAAAACCGAAGTCACCCACGCGGTTCACGATAAACGCTTTCATGTTCGCGTAGATCGCGCTTTCACGCGTGAAGTAGAAGCCGATCAGCAGGTACGACACCAGACCCACCGCTTCCCAGCCGAAGAACAGCTGCAGCAGGTTGTTGCTCATCACGAGCATCAGCATCGAGAACGTGAACAGCGCGATGTACGAGAAGAAGCGCTGGTAGCCGTCGTCGTCGGCCATGTAGCCGATCGTG
Source organism: Paraburkholderia phenazinium (assembly GCF_900141745.1). Lineage (NCBI taxonomy): Bacteria > Pseudomonadati > Pseudomonadota > Betaproteobacteria > Burkholderiales > Burkholderiaceae > Paraburkholderia > Paraburkholderia phenazinium. The sequence goes on from NZ_FSRM01000001.1 coordinate 3,776,378, forward strand.
TAGATGTGCACCATCAGCGACACGAAGGTCACGACACACATCATCATCGCCGTGAGCGAATCGACGAGGAAACCGACTTCGAACTTCAGCTTGCCGACCGACATCCACTCGTAGATCGTCGCGTTGAAGCTCGCGCCGTTCATTACGTCGAAGAAGACGATGGCCGAAAGCACGAAGGCGATCGCAACACCGAGGATCGTGACCGTGTGGGCCCCTGCGCGCCCCACCGCCTTGCCGAACAGCCCGGCAATCAGAGAGCCGGCCAGCGGTGCAAGCGGTACCGCCAGCAACAGGTTTTCGTTGAGTGTGGTTGACATAACAGTCTTGCCTCGAGATTAACCTTTGAGCTGATCGAGATCCTCGACATTGATCGTGTCGAGACTACGGAACAGGGTCACCAGAATCGCCAGCCCGATCGCCGCTTCTGCCGCTGCAACCGTCAGCACGAAGAAGACGAAGATCTGGCCATGGACGTCGCCGAGGTAATGCGAAAACGCGACGAAATTGGTGTTCACCGCCAGCAGCATCAGCTCGATCGCCATCAGGATAATGATGACGTTGCGGCGGTTCAGGAAGATACCTACGACGCTGATCGCAAACAGGATCGCGCCGAGCACCAGGTAATGAGCAAGGGTCAGCATAATTTTTCTCCTGTCTCCTCTCAGCTATTCTTGGCTGCGGCCGTGGCCGTTGCAGCAGCCGCGGCTGCGGCGGCCGCAGCGGCTGCCGCGTCTTCTGCTGCGATAGTGGCTGCGGTCTTTTCCGACGGCATCTTCACCACCCGCACGCGGTCTTGCGCCCGCACCTTGACCTGATCGCTCACGCGCTGGCGCTTGCTGTCCTTCGCGTGACGCGTGGTCAGTGCGATCGCGGCGATAATCGCCACCAGCAGTACCAGACCGGCGACTTCGAACGCGAAGATGTAGTCGGTGTAGATGACTTTACCGATCAGGCGCGTATTCGACCAGTCAGCCATTGCGCTGCCAGCCGCCACCGTCGTATCGCGCAGCGGCGTGACCGTGGCGCCAAAGCCGTGCCACAGGATCAGCGCGGTTTCGATCACGATGATCGCCCCCACGACAGTCGCCACCGGCACGAAGCGTTTGAAGTCGCGGCGCAGCACGTCGAGGTTGATGTCCAGCATCATCACCACGAACAGGAACAGCACCATCACCGCGCCGACATACACGAGCACCAGCAGGATCGCGAGAAACTCTGCCTGCAGAAGCATCCAGATGGCCGCCGCGTTGAAGAACGCGAGCACCAGGAACAGCGCGGACGCCACCGGGTTGCGCGAGGTGATCACCTTCAGCCCGGACACCACCAGGAGCAGAGCGAAGATGTAGAACAGTACGGTCGTGAATTCCATGATTACCGGTTCATCGTTAGGCCATCGTCAGGCGTTGTTCTTTGGCACAAGCGCGCCACGCTACAGCGGTCAAGCAGCAGCCTACGGCCTGACTGCAGGCCGGTACAACGTGATACGTCAAACAAAAGCGTTTCAGTCAATCAACGATACGGCGCATCCGCTGCCTTGTTTGCCGCGATCTCCGCTTCGTAGCGGTCGCCCACGGCCAGCAACATGTCCTTCGTGAAATACAGGTCACCGCGCTTCTCGCCGTGATACTCGAGAATGTGCGTTTCGACGATCGAATCGACCGGGCAGCTTTCTTCACAGAAACCGCAGAAGATGCACTTGGTCAGGTCGATGTCGTAACGCGTGGTGCGACGGGTGTTGTCCGCGCGCGTTTCCGATTCGATCGTGATGGCGAGCGCCGGGCACACCGCTTCACAGAGCTTGCAGGCGATGCAGCGCTCTTCGCCGTTCTCATACCGGCGCAGTGCGTGCAGACCGCGGAAACGCGGCGAAATCGGGGTCTTCTCTTCCGGGAACTGCACCGTGATCTTGCGCTGGAACGTATAACGTCCGGTCAGCGCGAGACCTTTGAGCAATTCCGTGAGGAAGAAGGTCTTGAAGAAGTTTTGGATTGCGGTCATAGGTTCATCCGCCCTTTATTTCCAGATATTCAACGGCGACATGATCCAGAAGCCGACTACGATCAGCCACACCACGCAGACCGGAATGAACACTTTCCAGCCCAGACGCATGATCTGGTCATAACGGTAGCGCGGGAACGTGGCGCGTGCCCAGATGAATACCGACAACAGCAAGAACACTTTCAGGACCAGCCAGAAAATGCCCGGAATAAACGACAGGAAGCCGAACGGGGCACTCCAGCCGCCCAGGAACAGGGTCGATGCGAGCGCCGAGATCACGATCATGTTGATGTACTCGGCGAGGAAGAACAGCGCGAACGCCATCCCCGAGTAATCGATCATGTGGCCTGCGACGATTTCCGACTCCCCTTCCACCACGTCGAACGGGTGGCGGTTCGTTTCGGCGATGCCCGAGATGAAGTAGACGACGAACATCGGCAGCAACGGCAACCAGTTCCACGACAGGAAGTTCAGGCCATAGCTCGCGAACATACCGCGCTCCTGCGACCCGACGATGTCCGACAGGTTCAGGCTGCCCGAAGTCATCAGCACGACGACGAGCGCGAAGCCCATCGAGATTTCGTACGAGACCATCTGCGCCGCGGCGCGCATCGCACCGAGGAATGCGTACTTCGAGTTCGACGCCCAGCCGGCGAGAATCACGCCGTACACGCCGATCGACGAAATCGCCATCGCATACAGCAGACCCGCGTTGATGTCGCCAAGCACCGCGCCCGCCTGGAACGGAATCACCGCCCAGACCGCGAAGGCCGGCACCACCACCATGATCGGCGCGATCAGATAAGTCCAGCGGCTCGCCTGGGCCGGCTGAATCACTTCTTTGAGCAGCAGTTTGAGAACGTCGGCGATCGGCTGCAGCAAACCTGCCGGGCCCACGCGGTTCGGACCGAGACGCACGTGCATCCAGCCGATCAGCTTACGTTCCCAGAGGATCAGGTAAGCCACGCACAGCAGGATCACGACGGCTACCACCAGGATGCGCACCAGTGCCCACACCGTGGGCCATGCCGCACCGAGAAGTTGAGTGCCGCCCGAGTTGATCGATTCGAACATTTACGCCTTCTCCACCAGCAGTTCACCGAACAGGCTGCCCAGCGCTGCACCGGCAGGCGTGGCCGCCGATACGCGGACGACTGTCTCCGCAAGATTTGCATCGCGCACGGCCGGCAATTGCACCGAGTGCTCACCCTGGCGTACGCGCACTGCGTCGCCGTCTTTCAAACCCAGCTTGTCGAACAGCGCAGCCGGCAAACCGACCGACTTCGCCGCGCGTGCGGCTGCCGTCAGATGCAGCGATTCCGCACGACGCACCAGCGGATCGGCGTGATAGATCGGCACATCGGCGATGCGTTCAAAGGCGCCTTCAGCCGCCTTCGGCGCTGCACCGCGTGCGATCGCAACACCCGTCTTGTTCGACAGGCGCGCGCTCAGATCGCCGTCGCCGAGTGCCGCTGCGCGTACTTCTTCCGACGTATCGAATTCGAAACCCGGCACGCCGAGCAGGCTGCCCAGCACGCGCAACACCTTCCATGCCGGACGCGTGTCGCCAAGCGGGCGCACTACGCCGTTGAAGCTTTGTACCGTGCCTTCAGCGCTGACGAACGTACCGGCCGTTTCCGTGAACGGGGAGATCGGCAACAGCACGTCGGCGTATTCGGCGCCGGTCTGGAACGGCGAAAGCACGACGACCATTTCAGCCTGGTTCAGCGCGGCCAGTGCCTGCGCCGGATTGACCGTGTCGAACTCCGGTTCGACGTTCAGCAGCACGTAACCCTTGCGCGGCTGTTCGAACACTTCGCGAGCGTTCAGGCCACCCGCGCCCGGCAGCGCGCCGACGAGGTGAGCGCCAACCGTGTTGGCCGCTTCCGTGAGGAAGCCGAGCTTGGCGCCGGTGGTGTCTGCAATCCATTGAGCCGCGGCGTGGATACGGGCGAAGTCCGGATGACGGACCGCGCCGTTGCCGAGCAGCACGAGACGCAACTCGCCCGCTGCGAGCGACGTTGCAACCTGCTTGTGCGCATCGTTCGCTTGCGTGCCCGAGAACGCTTCCGGCAGCGCGACGCCGCGTGCTTCCGAAACCGCGGCAGCGATGCCGGCGATTTCATCGAGCCATGCGGACGGTGCAGCCACCACGCGTTGGGCTTGCGGAATCAGCGCATCGTCGTTCGTGGCCTGCACGAGCGTCAGCGCGGCACCATTCTTGGCGGCCTGGCGCAGGCGCGCAGCAAACAGCGGGTGATCGCGACGCAGATCCGAGCCGATGACGATCGCCGCGTCGACGTTCGACAGATCGGCGATCTTCGTGCCGAGCCACGGCGTGCCATTCACAGGCGCCGAGAAATCCGACTGACGCAGCCGGAAGTCGACGTTAGGCGTGCCGACCGCTTGCGCGAGTTGCTTGACGAGGAACAGTTCTTCGACGGTGCTATGCGGGCTGGCCAGTGCAGCGAGCGCTTCTGCGCCGTGGTCGTCCTTGATGCCCTTCAGGCCCTTGACGACGTACTCGAGCGCGGTCTGCCAGTCGGTCTCGACCCACTTGCCGCCTTGCTTGAGCATCGGCTGCGTGAGGCGTTCCGGGCTGTTCAGGCCTTCGTACGAGAAACGGTCCTTGTCCGAGATCCAGCATTCGTTGATGGCTTCGTTCTCGAACGGCAGCACGCGCATCACGCGGTTGTTCTTGACCTGCACCACGAGGTTCGCGCCGACGGAATCGTGCGGGCTCACCGACTTGCGGCGCGACAGTTCCCACGTACGGGCGCTGTAGCGGAACGGCTTGCTGGTGAGTGCGCCAACCGGGCACAGATCGATCATGTTGCCCGACAGTTCGGAGTCGACCGTCTTGCCGACGAACGAGGTGATTTCCGAGTGCTCACCGCGGCCCAGCATGCCCAGTTCCATCACGCCGGCCACTTCCTGGCCGAAGCGGACACAACGCGTGCAGTGAATGCAGCGCGTCATTTCTTCCATCGAGATCAGCGGGCCGACGTTCTTGTGAAACACCACGCGCTTTTCTTCGCTGTAGCGCGAGGCGGACTTGCCGTAGCCCACCGCCAGATCCTGCAACTGGCATTCGCCGCCCTGGTCGCAGATCGGGCAATCGAGCGGGTGGTTGATCAGCAGGAATTCCATCACAGCTTGCTGACCCTTCACGGCCTTGTCGGACTTCGTCCGCACGATCATGCCCGCCGACACCGGCGTGGCGCATGCAGGCACGGCCTTCGGCATCTTCTCGACATCGACCAGACACATCCGGCAGTTGGCCGCAATCGACAGCTTCTTGTGATAGCAGAAGTGAGGAATGTACGTGTCGACCTTATGCGCAGCCTGGATGACCATGCTGCCTTCGGGCACCTCTACCTTCTTGCCGTCTATTTCAAGTTCAACCATGATGGTCAATCTTCCTTAACCTGTTACCGCTCAATCGTTCGCCCGTTCACCGCCACTTGGCGATGACCCCCGCGGTTGACGCTTCCAGTGACCCGCCTTAGGCGGCCACCGTTTCCGAAGCCGTTGCTGCGCCGGCATGTCCGTCCACGAGGCAATGCTTGTGGGCGACGTGATATTCGAATTCGTCCCAGTAGTGCTTGAGCATGCCGCGCACCGGCATGGCCGCTGCATCGCCGAGCGCGCAAATCGTGCGGCCCATGATGTTTTCAGCCACTGAGTTCAGCAGATCCAGATCTTCCTGGCGGCCAAGGCCGTGCTCGATACGATGCACGACGCGATACAGCCAGCCCGTACCTTCGCGGCACGGCGTGCACTGACCGCAGGACTCTTCGTAATAGAAGTACGACAGACGCAGCAGCGAACGGACCATGCAGCGGGTCTCGTCCATCACGATGACCGCGCCTGAACCGAGCATCGACCCCGCCTTGGCGATCGAGTCATAGTCCATGTCGGTATTCATCATCATCTCGCCCGGGATAACCGGTGCAGACGAGCCGCCCGGAATCACGGCCTTGATCTTCTTGCCGCCACGCATGCCGCCGGCGAGTTCCAGCAGCTTCGCGAACGGCGTGCCGAGCGGCACTTCGTAATTGCCCGGCAGCTCGACGTCGCCCGACACCGAGAAAATCTTGGTGCCGCCGTTATTCGGCTTGCCGAGTTCGAGGTAAGTCTGCGGACCGACCGTCAGCAGGAACGGCACGGCTGCGAACGTTTCGGTGTTGTTGATCGTGGTCGGCTTGCCGTACACGCCGAAGCTCGCCGGGAATGGCGGCTTGAAGCGCGGCTGACCTTTCTTGCCTTCCAGCGACTCGAGCAGCGCAGTTTCTTCGCCGCAGATATACGCGCCGTAACCGTGGTGCGCGTGCAACTGGAACGAGAAGCCCGAGCCCATGATGTTGTCGCCGAGATAACCGGCGCGGCGCGCTTCTTCCAGCGCTTCTTCGAAGCGTCGATACTCAGCGAAGATTTCACCGTGGATATAGTTGTAGCCCACCGTGATGCCCATGGCGTACGCACCGATGGCCATGCCTTCGATCAGCGCATGCGGGTTCCAGCGCAGGATGTCGCGATCCTTGAACGTGCCCGGTTCGCCTTCGTCCGAATTGCAGACGAGGTACTTCTGTCCCGGAAACTGACGCGGCATGAAGCTCCACTTCAGGCCGGTCGGAAACCCAGCACCGCCGCGACCGCGCAGACCCGACGCCTTGACTTCGGCAATCACCTGCTCGGGCGGAATCTTCTCTTCCAGAATACGGCGCAACTGGACGTAACCGCCGCGCGACACATAGTCTTCGAGATGCCAGTTGTCGCCGTTCAGGCCAGCGAGAATCAGCGGTTTGATGTGACGATCGTGGAGAGACGTCATTTCGAGAGCTCCTCGAGCAGCTGATCGATCTTCGCGCGGCTCATGAAGCTGCACATGCGATGGTTGTTCACCAGCATCACCGGTGCATCGCCGCACGAGCCCATGCACTCGCCTTCTTTCAAGGTGAACTTGCCGTCTGCCGTGGTTTCGCCGAAGTCGATGCCGAGCTTCTGCTTCAGATATTCGGCAGCGCTTTCCGAGCCGCCATCCGGACCGAGCTGGCACGGCAGGTTCGTGCAGAGCGTGATCTTGTACTTGCCGACCGGCGACGTCTCGTACATCGTGTAGAAGGTCGCGACCTCCTGCACGGCGACCGCCGGCATGCCAAGATAGTCCGCGACGAACTGCATGAGTTCGGGCGACAGCCAGCCATGCTCTTCCTGAGCAACGGCCAACGCTGACATCACGGCGGACTGTTTCTGATCGGCGGGATACTTCGTCAACGCGCGATCGATTTCTTTCAGGCCTTCAGCTGAGATCATTTTCAGACACGACTCTTTCAATTCCTACCGAACGAAAACCTGTCGCGTGCTACCTGTTGCGACAGACCCGGCGTTCCTTTGCTTGACGTGCGCCTGCTGCAACTTCGACGCACACGCCACGATGAAAATCGCTCTTAACGATCGATTTCGCCAAACACGATGTCTTGCGTGCCGATGATCGTCACGGCGTCGGCGATCATGTGACCGCGCGCCATTTCGTCGAGCGCGGACAAATGCGCATAACCCGGCGCGCGAATCTTCAGGCGATACGGCTTGTTCGCGCCATCCGAGATCAGATAGATGCCGAACTCGCCCTTCGGATGTTCGACAGCGGCATACGCTTCGCCTTCGGGCACATGGAAGCCTTCCGTGAAGAGCTTGAAATGGTGAATCAGCTCTTCCATGTTCGACTTCATGCCGACGCGCGACGGCGGCGCAATCTTGTGATTGTCGATCATTACGGGGCCCGGATTCTTCCGCAACCATTCAATGCACTGTTTCGCGATTCGAGTTGATTGACGCATTTCTTCGACGCGTACCAGGTAGCGGTCGTAACAATCGCCGTTCACGCCAACTGGAATATCGAAGTCCAGCTTGTCATAGACTTCATACGGTTGCTTCTTGCGCAAATCCCACTCGATACCCGAACCGCGCAGCATGGCACCCGTCATGCCGAGTTGCAGCGCACGCTCCGGGCTGACCACGCCAATACCGACCAGACGTTGCTTCCAGATCCGGTTGTCGGTGAGCAGCGTTTCGTATTCGTCGACACAATGCGGGAAACGGGTAAAGAAGTCGTCGATGAAGTCGAGCAACGAACCCTGGCGGGTCTCGTTCATCTTCGACAAAGCCTTCGCATTGCGAATCTTCGATGCCTTGTACTGCGGCATGGCTTCCGGCAGATCACGGTACACGCCACCCGGACGGTAGTACGCCGCGTGCATCCGGGCGCCGGACACCGCTTCGTACACGTCCATCAGGTCTTCGCGTTCGCGGAACGCGTACAGAAACACGGCCATCGCGCCAACGTCGAGCGCGTGCGAGCCGATCCACATCAGGTGGTTCAGCACGCGTGTGATTTCGTCGAACAGCACGCGGATGTACTTTGCACGCACGGGCACGTCGATGCCCAGCAGCTTTTCGATCGCCATCACGTAGCCGTGCTCGTTGACCATCATCGACACGTAGTCGAGACGGTCCATGTACGGCACGGACTGGATGAAGGTCTTGGTTTCCGCGAGCTTTTCAGTGGCGCGGTGCAGAAGGCCGATGTGCGGGTCGGCGCGCTGGATCACTTCGCCGTCGAGTTCGAGCACGAGGCGCAGCACACCGTGCGCGGCCGGGTGCTGCGGGCCGAAGTTGAGCGTGTAGTTTTTGATCTCTGCCATGGCGTTCTCTTAGTGTTTCAGACCGCCATAGCGATCCTCGCGGATCACGCGCGGCGTGATTTCCCGCGGCTCGATCGTCACAGGCTGATAGACGACGCGCTTCTCTTCCGGGTCGTAACGCATTTCGACGTAGCCGGAAATCGGGAAATCCTTGCGGAACGGGTGACCGATGAAACCATAGTCGGTCAGGATACGGCGCAGGTCCGGGTGACCTTCGAAGACGATGCCGTACAGGTCAAACGCTTCGCGCTCGTACCAGTTGGCCGAACTCCAGATATCGACCACGGACGGGATCAGCGGCACATCGTCGTCCTGCGCGAACACGCGCACGCGCAGACGCCAGTTGTTCGTCACCGACAACAAATGCAGCACCGCCGCGAAACGCGGACCGTCGTACGCACCGTCGCCGTAGGTCTGGTAGTCGACGCCACACAGGTCGACCACTTGCTCGAAGCGCAGCGACGAATCGTCGCGGAGACGCGTCGCTATATCTTGATATTCTTTGGCACTCACGACAATCGTGAGCTCGCCGATCGCTTCGGTGACGCTCAGCAGGCGGCCGCTAAAGGCCGCCTCGAGGTTCGCTTTCAGGGTCTCGAGTTTGCTTGCCATATTGTGGGGAGCTCTGGCCTTATTGACGTGCGATGGTGTTGGTACGGCGGATCTTCGCTTGTAGCTGGATCACGCCGTAGACCAGCGCTTCCGCGGTCGGCGGACAACCCGGCACATAGACGTCGACCGGCACGATCCGGTCACAGCCACGCACCACCGAATACGAATAGTGGTAGTAGCCGCCGCCGTTCGCGCACGAGCCCATGGAGATCACCCAGCGCGGCTCGGCCATCTGATCGTAGACCTTGCGCAGAGCGGGCGCCATCTTGTTGCACAGCGTGCCGGCGACGATCATCACGTCCGACTGACGCGGACTCGGACGAAACACGACGCCGAAACGGTCGAGGTCATAACGGGCAGCACCCGCATGCATCATCTCGACCGCGCAACACGCAAGACCGAACGTCATCGGCCACAACGAGCCGGTGCGCGTCCAGTTGATCAGCTTGTCAGCCGTGGTGGTGACAAACCCTTCCTTCAAGACCCCTTCGATACTCATGTGCTTTCCACTCCAGACGGGGCGGCTAGCCTTGGCCGCCCACGCAAACCGGCGATTAATCCATCATTCCCAGTCAAGACCGCCCTTCTTCCAGATGTAGGCGAAGCCCAGCAGGAACTCGAGCAGGAAAATCATCATTGCCATGAAGCCGGGCCAGCCGATGTCGCGCAGGGCTACACCCCACGGAAACAGGAACGCGGTTTCAAGGTCGAAAATGATGAAGAGAATGGCGACGAGATAGTAGCGCACATCAAATTTCATGCGCGCATCTTCGAATGCTTCGAAGCCGCACTCGTATGGTGCGTTCTTCTCGGTATCGGGCCTGTTGGGACCGAGGATCTTGCCAATACTGACCAGTGCTACGCCTAAACCAGTGCCCACCAGGAGGAACAACAAGACGGGGTAATAGGCTGCGAGGTTCAAGACTGTCCTCAATCGGTTGGTTCTGAGTGCAGCTGGGGGAGACAAACACCCAGCACGAAATCACTTCGGCGTGCTTGACGTTGCAAGCTTAACGCAAACACCAAGCCAGAAGCGACAATGCCAGCCGAAGCGAAGCAAGCGGCTGGCATTAAGATAACATTGGTGCCGACGGCGAGACTCGAACTCGCACAGCTTTCGCCACTACCCCCTCAAGATAGCGTGTCTACCAATTTCACCACGTCGGCACTGTATGCAATCCGGGAAATAAACCAATAAAACCCGCGAATCGCTTCAAGACTTGAATTGTAACTGGTTTAAACAGTTTGTTCAACGCACCACAGGCACTTTTGCCGAAAATTTATTTCGGCACATCCTGGCCCGGAGCCGACGACGGAGCGGCCGGAAGAGCAGCCGACGAACCAGCCGGAGCAGCTGCTGACGACGCTGCAACCGGAGCGGTCGCTACCGCGCCAAGCAAGCCTGCAGAAGGCTTGGCGTGATACGAGCCGAGATACGTCAGCGCCAAAGTGCTGACAAAAAAGATCGCTGCGAGCACTGCCGTGGTACGCGACAGAAAGTTCGCCGAACCCGTCGCGCCGAACAGACTGCCCGACGCGCCGCTGCCGAATGCGGCACCCATATCGGCGCCCTTACCGTGCTGCAGCAACACGAGGCCAATGACCCCAAGCGCCGACATCAACTGAACGACGATAATCAATGTTTTCAAAACCAGCATCACACTCACCTGAGTCTTTATTTAATCGCGCGGCACAAGGTGCGCCGCACTCAATGGGTCTACTGCACCCGGGCAACCTGCTTATTGCGTGACGCTCACCGCGCCGGCCGCCTTGCAGATTGCCAGGAAATCCTGGTCCTTCAACGACGCGCCGCCAATCAGGCCACCGTCGATATCCGGCTGACGGAACAACTCTTCCGCATTGCCTGGCTTCACGCTACCGCCATACAACAGTGGTACATCAGCAGCCGCGGCACTTTTCGCTACGAGACGCGCACGCAGAAATGCATGAACGTCCTGTGCCTGCTGCGCTGTGGCGCTCTTGCCGCTACCGATCGCCCAGACGGGCTCGTACGCGACGACGATACGCGCCGCCTCTTGCGGCGACAACTTCGCCAGCACCGCATCCAGTTGCGTGCCGACCACCTGCTCGGTCTTGCCCGCATTGCGCTCTTCGAGCGTTTCGCCAACACAGACGATAGGGGTCAAACCGGCTTCGAGCACACGCTGTGCTTTGACAGCCACCAGCTCCGAACTTTCGCGATGATAGGCCCGACGCTCCGAGTGCCCGACGATCGCCAGCGACGCAGCGAAATCCACGGCCATCGGCGCAGCCACTTCACCAGTGTAGGCACCCTGCGTGAAGGCAGAAACGTCCTGCACGCCCCACACGACGCGGCTACCGTCCAGCAGCGCCTGCGCCTGGGCGAGATACAGGCCTGGCACGCACACGCCAACCCGCACGCTCTCCGGCAGTTCTCCGGCGCCTCGCGCGACAGCTTCGAGCAGAACCGCGTTCTCGGCGAGCCGCCCGTGCATCTTCCAGTTACCGACTACCAGCTTCGCTCGTTGTTTCGACATCGTCTCGTCTAGTCGTTTCGTCTTGCTGCGGCGGCGGACCCGGTTTGCACCTCGTTGGCCGCCCGTCGGAATCACGCGGCGCACGCAAAACACGCAATTTTACTGTGAGCAAGCGGATTGGGTCAAACTGCGCGCCCGCAAACCGCCCTTCTCACGCTCGGCCAGCGGCCTCGGCTACCGCTCAGGCAGTCCAATCCAGCATGATCTTGCCGACATGCGTGCTACTTTCCATCAACGCGTGTGCCTCGGCGGCCTGCGCGGCCGGAAACACCTTGTAGATCACCGGCTTGATGTGGCCGTCCTCGATATGGGGCCACACCTTTTCCTTCAGCTGGGCCGCGATCTTCGCCTTGAACTCCACCGGACGCGGACGCAGCGTCGAACCGGTCACCGTCAAGCGGCGGCGCATGATCTCGGGCAAATTCAGCTCCGCCTTCGCGCCACCCAGCGTCGCGATCAACACGATCCGGCCGCCGTCGGCCAACGCCGTCAGTTCGCGCGGCACGTAACTGCCGGCAACCATGTCGAGGATCACATCCACGCCGCGGTCGTTCGTCAGCGACTTGAGGACTTCGACGAAATCCTCAGTTTTATAGTTGATGCCACGCTCGGCACCGAGCTGCTCGCAGGCGCGGCACTTGTCATCGGACCCCGCGGTGGCGAACACGCGAAAACCCAGCGCATGCGCGATCTGGATGGCCGTCACGCCAATGCCGCTCGAACCGCCCTGCACCAGCAACGTTTCGTTCGCTCCGCCCTCGCCCGCGCCCAGATGCCCGCGTTCGAACACATTGCTCCAAACGGTAAAGAAGGTTTCCGGCAGCGACGCCGCTTCGATATCCGAGAGCCCCTTGGGCGCCGGCAGACATTGAGCGAGCGGCGCGGCGGCATATTCGGCGTAACCACCGCCAGCCAGCAACGCACACACGCGATCGCCAATCTTCAGACCGAACGGGTTGTGCTTTTCGTCGAGCGTCCCGCCGACAATTTCGCCCGCCACTTCCAACCCCGGCAGGTCCGACGCCCCCGGCGGCGGCGCATAACCACCCTTGCGCTGGAACACGTCCGGACGATTTACGCCCGAGGCCGAGACCTTGATCAGCACCTCACCCGCTTTCGGTTGCGGCGTGGGCCGCTCGGCGAGCTTCAAGACGTCCGGCGCGCCGAATTCGGTAATTTCGATCGCTTTCATCTGCGTCACCTCCAAGGTTTGGATTGGACTGCAAACCCGACCTTAGCCCAGTTTGCAATGCGATCCACCCTGCATGAAAAACGGCCGGCGCGCATTCACGCTGCCGGCCGTCCACTACCTTACTGCATTACTGCGGAGTCGGTTCGCCTTGCGGTGCACCCGACCCGGCGTCGTTCAGCAACGCCTTGGCCGAAAGGCGCACGCGGCCCTTCTCGTCCGTCTGGATGACCTTGACCTTCACCTGCTGGCCGTCTTTCAGATAGTCGTTGATGTCCTTGATGCGCTCGTTGGCGATCTCGGAGATGTGCAGCAGACCATCCTTGCCCGGCAGGATGTTCACGATCGCGCCGAAATCGAGCAGCTTGAGCACGGTGCCTTCGTAGACTTGGCCCACTTCGACTTCCAGCGTGATGTTCTCGATACGCTTCTTCGCTTCGGCCATGCCTTCGCTGCTGGTGCTGGCGATGGTGACGATGCCGTCGTCCGAAATATCGATCGTCGTGCCGGTTTCTTCGGTCAGCGCGCGGATCACCGAACCACCCTTGCCGATCACGTCGCGGATCTTTTCCGGATTGATCTTGATGGTGATCATGCGCGGTGCGAATTCCGACAGTTGCGTGTTGGCGCCCGACACAGCCGAGGTCATCTTGCCGAGGATATGCAGACGGCCTTCCTTCGCTTGCGCGAGGGCGACCTGCATGATTTCCTTGGTGATGCCCTGAATCTTGATGTCCATCTGCAGCGCGGTCACGCCGTTTTCGGTACCCGCCACCTTGAAGTCCATGTCGCCGAGGTGATCTTCGTCGCCGAGGATGTCGGAGAGGACAGCAAACTTGTTGTCTTCGAGAATCAGGCCCATGGCGATGCCGGCAACGTGCGCCTTCATCGGCACGCCGGCGTCCATCAGTGCGAGGCAGCCGCCGCACACCGAAGCCATCGACGACGAACCGTTCGATTCGGTGATTTCCGATACCACGCGAATCGAGTAGCCGAATTCGTCGGCGCTCGGCAGGCATGCAGCCAGCGCACGCTTGGCCAGACGGCCGTGACCGATTTCACGGCGCTTCGGCGAACCGACGCGGCCCGTTTCGCCGGTCGCGAACGGAGGCATGTTGTAGTGGAGCATGAAGCGTTCGCGGTATTCGCCTTCCAGCGCGTCGATGTTCTGCTCGTCGCCCTTCGTGCCGAGCGTTGCCACCACGAGTGCCTGAGTTTCACCACGCGTGAACAGCGCCGAGCCGTGCGTACGCGGCAGCACGCCGGTGCGGATCTCAATCGGACGCACGGTACGCGTGTCGCGGCCGTCAATACGCGGCTCGCCGTTCAGGATCTGCGAACGGACGATCTTCGCTTCGATGTCGAACAGCACGTTGCCGACCGTAGCCTTGTCGGCTGCAACCGTGCCGCTTGCTGCAGCGTCTTCTTCCAGCCTGGCCGACGTCGCTGCGCAAACTTCCTTCAGCTTGGTCGAACGCGCCTGCTTGTCGCGGATCTGATACGCGGCGAGCAGATCGGCTTGCGCCAGTTCCGCCACGCGAGCAATCAGCGGCTCGTTCTTCGCGGCCGGTTGCCAATCCCACTCCGGCTTGCCGCCTTCGCGGACCAGTTCATGGATCGCGTCGATCGCGATCTGCATTTGCTCATGGCCGAACACGACAGCGCCGAGCATCACTTCTTCGCTCAGTTGCTGCGCTTCCGATTCCACCATCAGCACCGCGCGTTCCGTACCGGCGACCACGAGATCAAGCGCCGATTCCTTCATTTGCGGACGCGTCGGGTTCAACACGTATTCGTTGTTGATGTAGGCCACGCGTGCAGCGCCGACCGGGCCGTTGAACGGCAGGCCAGACACAGCGAGCGCCGCCGACGCGCCGATCAGCGCGGGGATGTCAGCGGGGGTTTCCGGGTTCAGCGACAGGACGTGGATCACGACCTGAACTTCGTTGTAGAAGCCTTCCGGGAACAGCGGGCGCAGCGGACGGTCGATCAGGCGCGAGATCAGCGTTTCGCCCTCCGAAGGACGGCCTTCACGACGGAAAAAGCCACCCGGGATCTTGCCGGCGGCGTAGGTCTTTTCGAGGTAATCGACGGTCAGGGGAAAGAAGTCCTGACCCGGCTTGGCGGTCTTGGCGCCGACTACGGTTGCGAGCACAACGGTATCTTCGACATCGACAATCACAGCACCGCTAGCCTGACGAGCGATTTCGCCCGTTTCGAGGCGAACATTATGTTGCCCCCACTTAAATTCTTTGACGATTTTATTGAACATAGTCATTTTTTCACTCCATCGTTATGCCGCGCGGACCAGAAGCGGCGCGGCAACGCAAGGACCGGCGCTACATGGGAAGAGGAGTGTTATTTATGCCATTCCAGAGAACCACGCCCTACGCGGAGTACGTGCGCGAACCGCTGGAATGACACAAAGCTCTACCCTGAAGCCCGGCTGTGTTGAGTGTTGCCCGCCGCATGAACCGTCACGCTACCGCGGACAACCACCGGTGCACCTCACATGAAGCGCACCGTTCAAAAACAAAATGCCTGTATCAGTGAAACTGACACAGGCATCTTGCTGAGAGCGCCTTACCGCGCGCCCAATTACTTACGCAGACCCAGCTTCTCGATCAGTGCGCGGTAACGGTCCGCGTCCTTACCCTTCAGGTAGTCGAGTAGCTTACGACGACGGCTCACCATGCGCAGCAGACCGCGGCGGCTGTGGTGATCTTTCGTGTGAGCCTTGAAGTGAACGGTCAGTTCGTTGATACGGGTGGTCAGCAGAGCGACCTGAACTTCGGGGGAGCCGGTGTCGTTAGCAGCGCGTGCAAATTGCGCAACGACTTCGGACTTCTTGCTTGTTTCAACTGCGGTCATATCAAATTTTCCTTGAGAACTAAACAGGCGGTCACGGAAGAAAGGCCGTGCCGTGGCTTACAACGAGGGGCGTATTGTAGCACAGCCTGTACAGGCCGCCAGCCCGGTCTTATGGGCGAAATTCTGGCCGCGAGCTTGCCGGATCCGGGCCTGATCCAGGCCAGCGGCGGGTCGGTTGCGCGGGTGTCAGTTCAGACACGCGCTCAACGGCCTACCTATGGCCGCGTCATCCGGCAGGAGGTCGGTGGGACGGTGCGCTCGGGCGGCAGCGCCAGCACCGTGCGAAAGCCATAACCCGAACCCTCGTTGTCAAAGCGCACACCGGGCGTGCCGGCCTTGTCCATTTCCATCACGTAAAGGGGCTGGATCATTTGATGATCGTCGGCGCGCATCCACGACGGGTGGAAGCCGTTATCGAACTTCATCCCCTCCAGAGCCTTCGCGACCTTCTCAGGCTGTGCGCTGCCGGCTTTATTCATTGCCGCGGCGAGGATTTCGACCAGCAGTTCCATGCGTAACACCGGGTAGTCGTCCTGCGCGGCCGGGTAGCGGGCGCGGAAGGCCTTGTACCAGGCATCTGAGGCGTCACCGCCCGCGTTCGGGTGCCAGTCGGCCACCGCGATCACGCGCTTGACGCCAGCGTCGCCGAGCGCGGCCGGCGCACCGAGGCTGTTGCCGTAGAAGGTATAGAACTTGGTATCGAGACCCTGCTCGCGGGCCGCTTTGACGAGCAGCGTCAGATCGTTGCCCCAGTTCCCCGTCACAACCGCATCGGCCCCGCTGGCGCGGATCTTGGAGATATACGGCGCGAAATCCTTCACGCGGCCAATCGGGTGGAATTCGTCGCCGACAATCGCAATATCCGGGCGTCTCGCCGCCAGCGATGAACGGGCGAGCGCGCTGACATCGTGCCCAAAACTGTAGTCCTGGTTCAGCAGGTAGACCTTCTTGACCGACGGGTCGCGCTGAATCACATCGGCGAGCGCATCCATGCGCATACCCGCGTGCGCGTCGAAACGGAAGTGCCAGAAACTGCAAGCCGCGTTGGTTAGCGCGGGATCGTCGGCGGAGTAGTTGAGAAACAGCTCACGGTTGCCGGGCTCGCGGCTGTTCTGCTTGTCGATCGCGCCGATCAGCGCCGCCGCCACCGCCGAACTGTTGCCCTGCAGAATATAGCCGATATGGCGGTCCGCGGCCGCGCGAAGCTGCAGCAGCGCCTCCTCGGGACTGCCCTTGCTGTCCAGCACGACGAGTTCGAGCGGATGCGCGCCGTCGGCCAGTTTGACGCCGCCATGCGCATTAACCGTTTCGACGCCGAAGCGCAGATTGTGCTCGACCGCGGCCCCGGCGTTCGCGAACGGACCGGACATCCCTTCGATCAGCGCGAGCTGGATCGGCGTGCCGCCCGGCGCCGGGCTCGACTGTGCTCCTGGCGCATTGGCAACCTGCACGGCCGCCTGCGCCGCTGTCATCACTACCGCCGCCAGCGCCGCCGCTGCGACGCGCCCCCACTTCGCCGTCATGCGCAGCGCTCCTCTGAATCGTCCGAAGCGCGGATCATAGGGCGCACGGCGTGGAATAAGCAAGTGCGGCCGCTCGTTAACGGGATAACTGCAGGGATAACTGCAGTGCGGCTTCACCGCCTTGATACGTCGAGGAACTGCGGGCGTGTCAAAATATTGCGTATCGAGAATAAAAACCGCCATCCAATGCTATCGGAGGAATTCATGCTTACCCGCCTCACATCCGCGTTCGCCTCGACCATCGGGTCGGCACGGCAGCGGCACGGGCATCTGCGGCGCGCGGCGCTCGCCAGCCTCGGCGCGCTGCTGCTCGCGGGCTGCGTGCAGCCGTGGCAGCAATTCCAGCAGGGAGCGGACGAATCCACCATCGTCGCCAAGCTCGGCCCACCGCGCGAAGTCTACGATCTGCCCAACGGCGGCAAACGTCTGATGTGGCCCACCCAGCCGATGGGTGAAACCACCACCGCCGCGGATATCGACGGCTCCGGCAAGATCGTCAGCGTGCGCCAGGTCCTGCAGCCCAACGAGTTCTACAAGGCCGACATCGGCAAGTGGACCAAGAGCGACGTGCTGGTGAATTTCGGTCGTCCGGAAGAAACGTCGTACTACCCGTTGATGAAACGCGAGGTCTGGACCTATCGCTACCTGGAAGACAACGTCTGGTACATGATGTACAGCTTCTATTTCGACGATCAGGGCATCTTGAGGACCACGCAGAAATCGCCTGATCCGCTGCACGATCCGGATCGCCGCAGTTTCTTCTGAGCACGTGGCTCACGCACAGAAGCCTAAAGCCTGAACCACAAGCCAGATGCAACAAGGCCCTCGCCATTGTGCGGCGAGGGCCTTTTTTGTGAGCCGTGGTGCGGGTCGCGCCGCCGGCCTTACACGCCTTCCGAACGCTGCGGATTGAGCTTGTCGACGTTCGAATACAGTTTGTTGAGCGCCGAGATATAGGCTTTCGCAGATGCCGCGACGATATCCGGATCGGTGCCCACGCCGTTCACGATGCGTCCGCTCTTCGACAGTCGCACGGTCACTTCGCCTTGCGCCTGGGTACCGGTCGTAATCGCGTTCACCGAATACAGCAATAGCTCGGAGCCGCTGCCGACTTCCGTTTCGATCGCGTTGAGCGTGGCGTCCACGGGGCCGTTGCCGCGCGCTTCGCCGGTCACTTCCTTGCCTTCGACAGTGAACACGATACGCGCATGCGGCTGCTCGCCCGTTTCCGAATGCTGCGACAGCGACAGGAACTGGTAGTGCTCTTTCTGCTGCGCCTCGGCCGATTCTTCGGTGACGATCGAGATAATGTCTTCGTCGAAAATCTCCGACTTGCGATCGGCGAGTTCCTTGAAACGCGCGAATGCCGTATTCAACTCGCCTTCGCTCTCCAGCGAAACGCCCAGTTCCTGCAGACGCTGCTTGAACGCATTGCGGCCCGAGAGCTTGCCGAGCACGATCTTGTTCGCGCTCCAGCCCACATCTTCGGCACGCATGATTTCGTAGGTGTCGCGCGCCTTCAGCACGCCGTCCTGGTGGATGCCCGACGCGTGCGCAAATGCATTCGCACCAACCACAGCCTTGTTCGGCTGCACCACGAAACCGGTAATCTGCGACACCAGCTTCGAGGCCGGCACGATCTGCGTCGTGTCGATGCCGAGTTCGAGGCCGAAATAATCCTTGCGGGTCTTCACGGCCATCACGATTTCTTCGAGCGAGGTGTTGCCCGCGCGCTCGCCGAGACCGTTGATCGTGCATTCCACCTGACGCGCGCCGCCAATCTGAACACCCGCCAGCGAATTCGCCACGGCCATGCCGAGGTCGTTATGACAATGCACGGAGAACACCGCCTTGTCCGAATTCGGAATCCGTTCGCGCAGCGTCTTGACGAGCTGGCCGTACAGTTCCGGCACGCCGTAACCCACCGTATCCGCGATATTGATCGTGGTGGCGCCTTCTGCAATCACTGCTTCCAGCACCCGGCACAGGAAATCCATGTCCGAGCGGCTGCCGTCTTCCGGCGAGAATTCCACGTCATTGGTGAACTTGCGCGCAAAACGCACCGCCAGCTTTGCCTGCTCGAACACCTGGTCAGGCGTCATGCGCAGCTTCTTTTCCATATGCAGCGGCGACGTTGCAATGAACGTGTGGATGCGGAAGTGATCGGCGGGTTTCAGCGCATCGGCAGCGCGCTGAATATCCTTGTCGTTGGCGCGGGCGAGCGAGCAGACCGTGCTGTCCTTGATCATCGAAGCGATCGTCTGGATCGCATCGAAGTCGCCGTTCGAGCTGGCCGCAAAGCCGGCTTCGATGACGTCCACCTTCATGCGCTCCAACTGCTTGGCGATGCGGATTTTTTCTTCCTTCGTCATCGACGCACCGGGCGATTGCTCGCCATCGCGCAACGTCGTGTCGAAAATGATCAGTTTGTCTGCCATCTCGGGTCTCCTGGGAGGATTCGGTCAAATAGGGAGTCGGAAAACGAAATTCGGGTGTTTGCGCCACCGCAGGCGACGCCAAACAACGAACGAGGCAGACGGAGGGCGAAAACGATCAGCGCGGTAGACGCGCTAGCGCTAGCACGCATAGAAGCGCACCGGCTTGAAGAGACTGGAAGGAGAACTGTGGGGTAACCATCCGTAGACTATAGCGGCATTCGGAAAATCGTGCAATTGGCTCGGAACCTGATGCTGCGGCGGCGTCCGCGCCTGGCGGGGCGTCTGCCGCACAGCGTGTCCGCCAAAGAAAAACGGCAGCCGGAAGGCCACCGTTTCGATCGTAACAGGACGCAGAAAGCACCGCGCTGAACCGGGCGCAGGCTTGCAACCAAGCCGCGCTCACTTGGCACGTCAGCGCAAGTGTCGGAGTTCTGTCAGCGCTCGCGCTGCACCGAGCGAGCCGGATTGGCCCTGCCCCGCAACGCCTGGTAGCCCCAGAACACATAACCCGACAGGCCATACAGCACAAACAGTCCAAACAGCATCAGCGGCGGGTCGGACGACACCAGCACGAAGGCCATCACCACCAGCAGGATCACGCCGAACGGCACACGGTGCCTCACGTCGAGCGCCTTGCCGCTGTAGAACGGCGCGTTCGACACCATCGTCACGCCGGCATAGATGGTTAGCACGAAGGCGACCCACGGCAGCCAGACCAGCTTGACGGGCACGCGGTTATCGGTGGCGAGCCACACGAAACCCGCGATCAGCGCCGCCGCTGCTGGGCTCGGCATGCCCTGGAAGAAGCGTTTGTCGACCACGCCGATGTTGGTGTTGAACCGCGCCAGACGCAGCGCTGCGCCCGAGCAGTAGACGAACGCCGCGAGCCAACCCCAGCGCCCCAGGTCCTTCAGCACCCATTCGTACATGACGAGCGCCGGCGCGACGCCGAACGACACCATGTCCGAGAGGCTATCGAACTGTTCGCCGAAGGCGCTTTGCGTATGCGTCATCCGTGCGACGCGGCCGTCCATGCCGTCGAGCACCATGGCGACGAAAATCGCAATCGCGGCGACTTCGAAGCGCACGTTCATGGCCTGCACGACTGCGAAGAAGCCGCAGAACAGCGCCGCGGTGGTGAACGCATTAGGCAGCAGGTAAATGCCGCGCTTTCTCAGAAACTGCTGGCGCGCTGCGCGGCGGCTGTCGATCGGCACTGCGTCCTGCACCATCGGCTTGTTACGGCGGAACGGCCGCGGCTGCGGTGCAGCCGTGTTACGGGGACGACGCTTGAATGCGGCCATCGGAAAAACCTCCCTTGTGCCGCTTTATAGTTCGAGTTCGGCAAGAATGGTCGACGATGCCGAAACCTTCTCGCCAATCGACACCCGCGGACGGCTGCCCACCGGCAGATACACGTCGACACGCGAGCCGAAGCGGATAAACCCGTAACGTTGACCGCGCGTGAGCGGCTCGCCGGAGCGCACATAGCAAAGAATACGGCGAGCGATGAGACCCGCGATCTGCACCGAGGTCACGGTATGGCCGCTGGCCGTTTCGATTACCAGCGCGTTGCGTTCGTTTTCGGTCGAAGCCTTGTCCACCGCGGCATTCAGGTAGGCGCCCGGGAAATATTCGACCTTCGAAATCGCACCGTCCACCGGGGAGCGTTGCGAGTGCACATTGAACACGTTCATGAACACGCTGATTTTCAGCGCTTCACGGTTCGCATACGGATCGTGCGTCGTTTCGACTGCAACGATGCGTCCGTCAGCCGGGCACAGCACGGCATTGGGTTGCGTGGGGATAGGACGAGCCGGATCGCGGAAGAACTGCACGACGAAGATGAGCAGCAGCCAGAACAGCCAGGCAAAGCCGAATCCCGCGAAGGCTTGGATCAACAACGCAACGACGGCCGCGATGGCAATAAATGGCCAGCCTTCGCGCGCGATGATCGGATGAGGGTAATTCATGGATTGGCTTCTGTATTTTTGTAAAACCGTAGGATAGCAAAAGCCGCCCAGGGTTCAGCACCCTTGGGCGGCTTTTTGCATGACCGGCGCCTTTCGTAAAAGCGCCGCGCCGGTCAGGAACGACAGCTAGCTTAGTTCTTCGACTGGTCGACCAGCTTGTTCGCGGCGATCCACGGCATCATCGAACGCAGCTTTGCACCGACCGTTTCGATCTGGTGTTCAGCCGTCAGACGGCGGCGCGATTGCAGCGTCGGTGCGCCAGCCTTGTTTTCGATGATGAAGCTCTTGGCGTACTCGCCCGTCTGAATGTCGGTCAGCACCTGCTTCATGGCCTTCTTCGTTTCAGCCGTCACGATCTTCGGACCCGTCACGTACTCGCCGTATTCGGCGTTGTTCGAGATCGAGTAGTTCATGTTGGCGATGCCGCCTTCATAGATCAGGTCGACGATCAGCTTCAGTTCGTGCAGGCATTCGAAGTACGCCATTTCCGGCGCGTAGCCCGCTTCCACCAGCGTTTCGAAGCCAGCCTTGATCAGGTCGACCGTACCGCCGCACAGAACCGCCTGTTCGCCGAACAGGTCGGTTTCGGTTTCTTCGCGGAAGTTCGTTTCGATGACGCCGGCACGGCCGCCGCCGTTCGCTGCTGCGTACGACAGCGCGATGTCACGTGCTGCGCCCGACTTGTTCTGCGCAACCGCGATCAGGTGGGGCACGCCGCCACCTTGCGAGTAGGTGCTGCGCACCGTGTGGCCCGGAGCCTTCGGCGCGATCATGATGACGTCCAGATCCGCACGCGGGATCACCTGGCCGTAATGCACGTTAAAGCCGTGTGCGAAGGCCAGCGCTGCGCCTTCCTTGATGTTGGCGTGCACTTCCTTGGCATAGACTTCGGCGATCTGCTCGTCCGGCAGCAGCATCATGACGACGTCTGCGCCCTTCACGGCTTCCGCCACTTCCTTGACCTGCAGGCCGGCGTTCTCCGCCTTGCTCCACGATGCGCCGCCCTTGCGCAGACCGACCGTGATCTTCACGCCGCTTTCCTTCAGGTTCAGCGCGTGAGCATGGCCTTGCGAGCCGTAGCCGATGATGGTGACTTGCTTGCCCTTGATGAGGGAAAGGTCAGCGTCTTTGTCGTAGAAAACTTTCATGTCTGTTCCTTGGCTAAATTCAGTGAAATCGGTGAAATTCAAATAGTGCGAATGTATTGCATGGCCGGGTGGGTGCAGGCACTGCCCGGCCTCGATCGATACAAGCCGGCGTCAAACCTTCAGAATGCGTTCGCCGCGACCGATCCCCGAGCTGCCCGTGCGGACCGTTTCGAGAATCGCGGTGGCGTCGAGCCCTTCAATGAAGGCATCGAGCTTGTTGCTCGCGCCCGTCAGTTCGATCGTATAGGTCTTTTCGGTGACGTCGATGATGCGGCCGCGGAAAATATCCGACATCCGTTTCATCTCTTCACGTTCCTTGCCGACCGCCCTTACCTTGATCAACATCAGCTCGCGCTCGATATGGGCGCCCTCGGTCAGGTCGACCACTTTCACCACCTCGATCAGGCGGTTCAAATGCTTCGTGATCTGTTCGATCACGTCATCCGAGCCAATGGAAACGATGGTCATGCGCGACAGCGAATGGTCTTCGGTCGGGGCCACCGTCAAGGTTTCAATGTTGTACCCGCGTGCGGAAAAGAGGCCGACCACGCGCGAGAGCGCGCCCGGTTCGTTTTCCAGCAGGACGGAAATAATATGTCTCATGATTTCGCTTCTTCCAGATGTTTTGTCGACGTATGCGAGCCGGTTCGCGCCGCTTCGTTCGCCCTCGCCTTTTGTGGAGGCGCGCAGAAAGAAGCCGGCGCTACAGAACCGTCGTTATAGATCTTCCGCCCCGAGCAGCATCTCAGTGATGCCCTTGCCGGCCTGAACCATCGGCCAGACGTTTTCGGTCGGATCGGTCTGGAAGTCGAGAAACACGGTGCGATCCTTCAGGCGCAGCGCTTCCTTCAGCGCTGGCTCGACATCCGCTGTCCTCTCAATCCGCATGCCGACATGGCCGTATGCTTCGGCGAGCTTCACGAAATCCGGCAGCGCATCCATGTACGAATGCGAATAGCGCTTGCTGTATTCGATCTGCTGCCACTGGCGCACCATGCCCAGATAGCGGTTGTTCAGCGAAATGATCTTGATCGGCGTTTCGTACTGCTTGCAGGTCGAGAGTTCCTGGATGCACATCTGGATCGAGCCTTCGCCCGTGATACAGAGCACGTCGTCGTCCGGATGCGCCATCTTCACGCCCATCGCAGCCGGCAGGCCGAAGCCCATCGTGCCGAGACCACCGGAATTGATCCAGCGGCGCGGCTTGTTGAAGCGATAGAACTGTGCCGCCCACATCTGGTGCTGGCCGACGTCCGAACACACGAAGGCATTGCCGTCGGTGAGTTCATACGCCTTTTCCACCACGTACTGCGGCTTGATGATGTCGCTCTTGCGGTCGAACTTCAGACAGTCTTTGGCGCGCCAGGCTTCGATGTCCTTCCACCAGGAGGCGAGCGCCGCGGTGTCCGGGCCATGCTCGGCCGTCTGCAACTGCTCGATCAGTTCCTTCAGCACTTCCTTGACGTCGCCCACGATCGGAATGTCGACCTTGACGCGCTTGGAGATGGAGGAAGGATCGATGTCGATATGGATGATCTTGCGCGGCACCGACGAAAAATGCGCCGGGTCGCCGATCACACGGTCGTCGAAGCGCGCACCGATGGCGATCAGAACGTCGCAGTTCTGCATGGCCATGTTGGCTTCGTAGGTACCGTGCATGCCGAGCATACCGAGGAATTTCCTGTCGCTCGCGCGATAGCCGCCCAGACCCATCAACGTGTTGGTGACAGGGTAGCCGAGCAGATCGGCGAACTGGTTCAGCTCGCGCGACGCATCCGCCAGGATAATGCCGCCACCGGTGTAGATATACGGACGCTTCGCGCCGAGCAGCAAGGACACGGCCTTGCGGATCTGGCCCGAGTGACCCTTCGTCACCGGGTTATACGAGCGCAGCGACACGCTCTTCAGCGGTTCGTACTGGCAAGGCGCTTTCGACACGTCTTTCGGAATGTCGATCAGCACCGGGCCAGGCCGGCCGGTACGGGCGATGTAGAACGCTTTCTTGACGACGGCGGCGAGATCGCGCACGTCCTTCACGAGGAAGTTGTGCTTCACGCACGGACGCGTGATGCCGACCGTATCGCACTCCTGGAACGCATCCTGGCCGATGGCGGCTGTAGGCACCTGGCCGCTGATCACCACCAGAGGAATCGAATCCATGTAGGCGGTCGCGATGCCGGTCACCGCATTGGTGACGCCGGGGCCGGAGGTCACGAGACACACGCCGACCTTGCCCGTGGAACGCGAATACGCGTCTGCGGCATGGACAGCGGCTTGTTCGTGGCGCACGAGGATGTGCTGGAATTTGTCCTGCTTGTACAGCTCGTCGTAGATGTAGAGTACCGAGCCGCCAGGATAGCCCCAGACAAACTCGACGTCTTCGTCGGCCAATGCGCGCATGAGCACGGTGGCGCCAATCGAGGAGTCAGTTTCGCGATGGGGAGTCGTATCCGACGTGGAGAATTCCGCGCTGGGCATATTCATCACAATCACCTTTCGAATTTTCGGCAAAAAATTGATCGGGTGCTCTCTGCCGGGCTTGTGGCTCGGGTTCAAGCGGCGCGTCCACTTTGGCAGGTGAGCTTCTTGGGCCACACCTCAAATGAGACAAGTCACTTATGTTGCGAACCGTCGAAGATATCTGCTGACGGCGAGATGGTCAAGAAAATATTTCCGCGCCATCCGTCCCAGGATGGTCAAAACAGGACAAAAGGCTGTCGCAGGCATCGATAGGGCTTCGTGTTTTTCCCCAGCGGGGCGAAAGTTTGTTAGCATCCGCCAGTTTTACGACAATTTCGATCGATTACGCGCACGCTCGCTGCGCCGACCCCCAACGGATGGCATCAGACAAGGAACTCGCCGATTTTCTGGCGGGCGTCGAAAGGCGCGCGTTCAAGCAGACGGTCTACGCCGTGCGGGACGACGACGCCTCGCTCGACATCGTGCAAGACGCGATGATCAAGCTCGCCGAAAAATACGGCGACCGACCAGCAGCTGAACTTCCGCTGCTGTTTCAGCGTATTCTGCAGAATGCGATGCACGACTTTTTTCGTCGGCAGAAAGTGCGCAATACTTGGGTCAGTCTCTTCTCGTCGCTCGGGAACTCCGAGGATGACGAATTCGACCCGCTGGAGACATTCGAAGCACAAGAGGGCTCCGTCGGCGCCGAGAGCAATGAACAGAAGCTCGAGCGCGAACAAGTCTTACAGTTGATTGACGACGAGATCCAAAAATTACCGGCACGTCAACGGGAGGCGTTTCTCATGCGTTATTGGGAAGATATGGATGTCGCCGAGACTGCTGCTGCGATGGGCTGCTCCGAGGGCAGTGTAAAAACACACTGTTCGCGAGCCACGCATACGCTGGCACAAGCGCTCAAGGCCAAAGGAATCACGCTATGAGCTCCTCTCTCGATACAAAAGAACTCGAATTCGCGCGGCAAGTACGCCGCGCGCTCGACGAAAACGCCGCCAGTATTTCCCCCGCCGCCGTTGACCGGCTCGCCGTGGCGCGCCGCGCTGCGCTCGCCCGCAAGAAGCCCGAGCCAGTGAGCGCGCCCGTGTTCGTGCCCGCCTTCGCCGGCGCTGCCGGTGCGCTGTCCGGCATGCCGCAGGCCGAAGCCCCGCACCGCCGCCGTTCGCCGCTGCGCCGCTTCGCGCTTGCCTGGCCGCTGGCGGCGCTCGTGGTCAGCCTCGTGGCGATCGCCTACTGGGAAGACCAGCAACGCACCGCTGAACTCGCCGATATTGACGCCGCAATGCTGAGTGACGATCTGCCGCTCAACGCATACCTCGATCACGGCTTCAACGCGTATCTGTCGCGCGCGCACTAAGCGGGAGACTCTTCGGGTGAGTTACAAGCGCGGCCTCGCCGTTGTTTTCGGGTGTGCCATTGCGGCCCTCGTGTCATTTGCCGCCACTTATCCGCGCTTCTACCCGAGCGCCTCGACTGTTGCGGCGCCGACGGCTGCTGGCGGTTCGCCCGCCAAGCCTGCTACCCCGGCATTGGGCGTTGAAATTCCGGGACTGGCCAGCAACAGCAGTCCGCTGTCATGGTCGCGTCTCTCCGATGCCGAGCACGTTGCCCTGGCGCCGTTTGCCGACGTGTGGGATACCTTCAGCGTCGAACGTAAGCGAAAATGGATCAAGATCGCCTCACGTTACTCGAAGTTGACACCTGAACAACAAAAAGGCTTACACGACCGTATGACCGAATGGGTCCGTCTGACGCCGGACCAGCGCCGCGTCGCGCGGGAAAACTATCAGGTTTCGAAGGAACTGCCGCGGGAAGCCCGCCAGAAGGCCTGGAAGGCGTATCAGCAGTTACCTGAAGAGCAGAAAGAGCGGCTCGCGGCGAGCGAGCGTAAGCGGCGGCCAACGGTCGTGAGCGCTCCGCCCACCGGTAAAAGTGAGCTAAAAGACATCGAACGCCTCGTCAACGGCCGCGAACGGGCCGCGAGCGGTGTAGTGGCCACGGCCAGCGCATCGGCTACCGGCGGCGCACTGCCGGTCGCGCCTGCGCTGCCGCCCTCCGGCAGCCTTGTCCCGCCGGTGCCCGCGCCGACTCCGGCGCCGATCATGCCACGCGAAACACCGTCGATTTACAACGGCGGCTCCTGAGCACGGCGCGCCCGATCCGGCCTCGGCTCCTGTCTCCCACATATGAACGTGCCCACCGCGCCCAACGTGTCCGATCCGCTTGCCACGCCCCTACCGCCCGCGGCTCCGTTACCGGCCACGCCGTCCGTGCGCCGCCGGCTCGCAACGATGCTCTATGAGGGCGTCATCCTGTTCGGTGTGGTGTTCATCGCCGGATATCTTTTCAGCACATTGACGCAGCAACGCAACGGCCTGACCCATCACAACATCATGGCCGCATGGATCGGTTTCGTGGTCGGTCTGTACTTTGTGTGGTTTTGGACCCACAGCGGACAAACCCTACCCATGAAAACCTGGCGGCTGCGCGTAGTCGCCGCCAATGGCTCGCCGCTGTCCGCGCCACGGGCCGTCCTGCGCTATCTGCTGGCCTGGCTGTGGTTTCTGCCCCCGCTTGCGCTGCATCCCCTGCTCGGCCTCTCGCTGCCGCACACGCTGATGGTTGCCACGGTCTGGTTCGTCCTGTGGGCCGCCACCGGGCGCCTCGGCGCGAGCCGCCAGTTTCTGCACGACCGGCTCGCAGGTACACGCATCGTCGTTGCCGCCATGCCTTCCGCGTAATAAGAAGTTCTCGTGACTGTCACGGCACAGTCACACGCGGATGGCGCAATACGGGCACTGCAACTCGACGCGTGAGCCATGGACCCCAAAACGTCCGCGACTTCCTTGTTCCGCCAGACTGGCCCGAGCGTCGACCCCGTCGCTTTCCGGCCGGACTCTGCCTCCTTCGGTGCCGGCCTGCCGATCCCACTGCCACCGCTCTCCTCGGAACCGCAACCTGGCCATCAGGACGATGACCATGAGGAGCCGCACCGCTACCGCACGATCTGGCTGTCCGATATCCATCTGGGTTCGAGTGGTTGCCAGGCGTCGTATCTGCTCGACTTTCTGCGTCACAACGACTCGGAGTACCTGTACCTGGTCGGCGACATCATCGACGGCTGGCAGTTGAAAAAAGGCTGGTACTGGCCGCAGGCGCACAACGACGTCGTGCAGAAAATCCTGCGTAAAGCCCGTAAAGGCACCCAGGTCGTCTACATCCCCGGCAATCACGACGAAGCCGCGCGCCAGTTCTGCGACCTCGCGTTCGGCGACATCCATGTGCGCGGCGAAGCGTTTCACACCACGCTCGCCGGCAAGCGCCTGTGGATCGTGCATGGCGACCTGTTCGACGGCGTGATCCAGCATGCGAAGTGGCTCGCCTATCTCGGCGACACGCTCTACACGGTGATCCTGGTGCTGAACCGCTGGTTCAACCGGATCCGCAGCCGTCTCGGCTTCCAGTACTGGTCGCTGTCGCAGTACCTCAAGCATCAGGTAAAGAACGCGGTGAATTTCATCTCCTCGTTCGAACGTGTGATGACCGATGAAGCGCGTCGCCGCGGTTGCGACGGCGTGGTCTGCGGACACATCCACAAGGCGGAGATTCGCGATATCGACGGCGTGCTGTATTGCAACGACGGTGACTGGGTCGAAAGCCTGTCGGCGCTCGTCGAGACCTTCGAAGGTGAACTCAAGGTGATCTACTGGACCGTGATGCGTGCGCCGGAAGTGCGTCCGCAAAAGGCCCGCGCGACCGCCTAGTGGCCAATTAGCAGCCCCCCGCGTCATCACTTTTAACTTCTACTGGGCCAAAACCGATGAAGATCATGATCGTCACCGATGCATGGGAGCCGCAGGTCAACGGCGTGGTACGCACGCTGAAGAACACGACCCGCGAACTCACCGCGCTTGGCCACCGTGTCGACCTGTTGACGCCGCTCGAATTCAAGACGATCCCGTGTCCGACGTACCCTGAAATCCGCCTCTCGCTGTTCCCGAAGCGCAAGCTCCACGAACGCATCGACGGGTTCGCCCCGGACGCGCTGCACATTGCCACCGAAGGCCCGTTGGGTATGGCCGCGCGCGCTTACGCGATCAAGCATAAGCTGCCCTTCACGACGGCGTATCACACGCGCTTTCCGGAATATGTGCAGGCCCGTTTCGGCATTCCGCTCGCCGCAACCTACAAGTTCCTGCACTGGTTCCACAAGGCGTCGCTGGCCGTGATGGCGCCGACACCGGTCGTCAAGACCGACCTCGAAAAATTCGGCTTCACGAACGTAGTGCTGTGGACGCGCGGCGTCGACCTCGACATCTTTCATCAGATGGATTCGAAGGTGCTGAATACGGCACGGCCGATCTTTCTGTACGTCGGCCGCGTAGCCGTCGAGAAGAACGTCGAAGCGTTTCTCAAGCTCGATCTGCCGGGTTCGAAGTGGGTGGCCGGCGAAGGCCCGGCGCTCGCCGAACTGAAGTCGCGCTATCCGACGGTGAACTATCTGGGCGTGCTGACCCAGGCGGAACTCGCCAAGGTGTACGCCGCGGCTGACGTGTTCGTGTTCCCGAGCCGCACCGATACGTTCGGCCTCGTGCTGCTCGAAGCGCTCGCCTGCGGCACGCCGGTCGCCGCTTACCCGGTCACCGGCCCGATCGACGTGCTTGGCGACGGCGGCGCCGGCGCGATGAACGAAGATCTGCGCGAAGCCTGCCTCGAAGCGCTGAAAATCGACCGCAATCATGCTCGCGCATGGGCCGAGCGCTTTTCGTGGACCGCCGCTTCCGAGCAGTTCGCCGCGCATCTGAAGCCGCTGCCGCGGCCTACGTTCAGCGAGGAGAGCGCGGCCGCGTGACGCGCTCCGCCAAGCCCCCCATGCGAGCAAGCCCCTCCAGCGTCCGTCGTGCCCCGCACGACACGCTGCATTCCGTCGAAACGGATCAGAACGGCATCGATCCGTTCGACGACGTCCACGAAGCGAGCGCACCGCAAGCGACGGACGGCGCATCGCTGCGCCGCGGGCCTGGCCCTTCGCTGCAACCGAATTCACATTCTGCAAACGACGCGCAGACCCGTGGCCAAGCACGACAGTCCGCTGCCGCGACAGGCGCTGCTCACGACGCGCACGCTGAAGCCCATGAGCCGCTCGGTCCGGACGATCCCCTCGCGCCATTGCCGTTCAACCCGTACAAAGGCAATCGCGGCGTGACGCGTGCATGGCACGCGATGAAAAACTCGCTGGCCGGCTTTCAGGTCGCAATCCGCGAAGAAAGCGCGTTCCGCCAGGAACTGACGCTGGCAGCCATCCTCGTGCCCTGCGGCGTGATCGTCCCCGTCGATCCGGTGAGCCGCGTGCTGCTGCTCGGCTCGGTGCTGCTGGTGCTGATCGTCGAACTGCTGAATTCGAGCGTCGAGGCCGCTATTGACCGTATCTCGCTCGAACGGCACGAGTTGTCGCGGCGCGCCAAGGATCTCGGCAGCGCGGCCGTGATGGTGGCGCTCGGTATGTGTCTGATGACGTGGGTGCTGATTGTCGGCCCATTATTGGTGCATTGGATCGGCGCTTGGCTCTAGCCTCGCGCTGCGCATGCGGCCACGGCGTGAAAACCCTGACTTTGGCTTGGGTATCAGAACGGTCGGTTTATAATCGTTCGATAGTCTCGAAATATACCAACCGCGTCAGGGTTAGCAGGCAGCAGCGGCACAGCGCTGCGCGGCCGGCCCGGCGCTACCAGGGCCGGACGACATGGAAGCAAAACCTCCCCGCCGCACCCGCGAACGGATTCTCGAACTGTCGTTGAAGCTATTCAACGAAATCGGCGAGCCGAACGTCACCACGACGACGATCGCCGAGGAAATGGAAATCAGTCCGGGCAATCTGTACTACCACTTCCGCAACAAAGACGACATCATCAACAGCATCTTCAGCCAGTTCGAGCAGGAGATCGAAAAGCGTCTGCGCTTTCCGGACGATCACCGCGCGACGATCGACGAGATGTGGTCCTATCTGCAGTACATGGTCGATTTCACATGGCGCTATCGCTTCCTGTATCGCGACCTCAACGATCTGCTGGCGCGCAACCGCACGCTCGAGACGCACTTCAAGCAGATCATCAGCCATAAGGTGCGCTTTGCCAGCCAGTTCTGCGATCAACTCGTCGCAGACGGCGAAATGGTGGCGACGCCGGATGAACTGAACGTGATCGCCACCAACGTCGGCGTAATCGGCACTTATTGGCTGTCGTACCAGTTCGTGATGAACCCGCGCAAATACAACGAGCAGGAAGCGATTCGCGCTGAATTGCATCAGGTCAGCGTGCAGATCGTTTCGCTGATGGCGCCGTATCTGCGTGGCCGCTCGCGGCAACTGTTCGACGACCTGATTTCGGGCAAACTGCCCAAGCGCGAGTTCTACGACTACCTGCCGCAAAAAGAAGGCGCCACGCCGCGCAACGAACCGAAGGACGTTTGAACATGAAGGCGGTATGTGTGTACTGCGGCTCTTCTAACGGAGCCAAACCCCTCTACGCCGAGGCCGCCCGCAGCTTCGGCCGGGCTCTGGTCGCTGCGGACCTGGCGCTCGTCTATGGCGGTGGCAAGGTCGGCCTGATGGGCACGATTGCCGACGCGGTGATGGAGGCCGGCGGCCGCGCCATCGGCGTGATTCCAGAGCTGCTCGTCAACAAGGAAGTCGGCCACAACGGTCTGACCGAATTGCACGTGGTGCCCGACATGCACCAGCGCAAGAAGATGATGGCGGACCTGTCGGATGCGTTCGTTGCGATGCCCGGCGGCGTGGGGACGCTCGAAGAACTGTTCGAAGCCTATACGTGGGCGCAACTCGGCTATCACCAGAAGCCGGTGGCACTGCTCAACATAGACGGCTACTACGATCCGCTGATCGCGATGCTCGAGCATACGGTGCAGGAAGGCTTCATGCGCCAGACCTATCACGACATCCTGCAGGTCGATTCAGACCCGGCAGCGTTGATCGCCAGGCTACGCGGTTATCAGTCGCCGCCGAAAGACAAATGGGCCGATAACCGCGACGCAGTTTAAGCGCCGCAGGCCGCACGACGCTTACCGCTTACCGCTTACAGGGGTAGTCATTCATGACGAAGGTCGTTCTGATCACGGGCGCAAGCCGCGGCATCGGCCGCGCGACAGCGCGTTTGCTGGGCGCACGCGGCTGGTCGGTCGGTGTGAACTACGCTAGCAACGAAAACGCCGCGCAGGAAACCGCGGCGGAGGTCGTGCGGGCTGGCGGCCATGCCCGCGTGATCAAAGGCGACGTGGCGAGCGAAGCAGACGTGATTGGAATGTTCGATGCGGTCGTTGAGGCATTTGGCCGGATCGATGCACTGGTGAACAACGCGGGCATCGTCGCGCCCGGCATGCCGCTGGCCGATATGGATGTGGCACGCCTGCAGCGCATGTTCGACGTCAACGTTCTCGGTGCTTATCTATGCGCCCGGGAAGCTGCCCGCCGGATGTCGAAGGACCGCGGCGGCCAAGGTGGTGTGATCGTCAATCTCTCTTCGGCCGCCGCGCGTCTCGGGGCGCCGAACGAGTACGTCGATTACGCGGGCTCGAAAGGCGCCATCGACACGATGACGATTGGCCTCTCCAAGGAACTCGGCCCGCAAGGGATACGCGTGAACGCGGTGCGGCCCGGTCTGATCGATACCGAGATCCATGCCAGCGGTGGGCGTCCGGACCGCGCCGCGGTGCTTGGCTCGCAGACGCCGCTGGGTCGTCCCGGTAGCGCCGATGAAGTCGCGGAAGGCATCGTCTGGCTGCTGAGCGATGCGGCTTCGTATGTGACCGGCGCAGTGCTTGATATAGCCGGCGGACGCTGATTTTTCGTTCGTCTGCCGCGCTCGATAAGCTGGGCACAGCACGCGCGCCTCAGAACGACGATCCCGGTTTGCGCAGGAAATCCTGCTCTTCTTCGGTAGACACACGTCCCAACGCCGCGTTTCGATGTGGAAACCGCCCAAACCGTTCGATGACCGCCGCGTGTCTGACTGCGGCCTGGTAGTAACTTGCGATTCTCTGCGGCTGCGCTTCGAACGGTTTGAACAGCCGCAGCGATTCACGCTGACCGGCAAGCGACTCGTCGTGCTCGAACGGCAAATAAGCAAAGGCACGATGAAGCAGGGTCGGCAAAAGCTGGTCCGCACCGTCTGCGATCATTTGCCTGGCAATCCTCAGCGCATGCGCATCGCCAGCGAATGCTCGCGCTGTTCCGCGATATAGATTGCGTGAGAACTGATCGAGCACGATAACGAGCGCAAGACCCCCGAGCGGTGTAACAGCCCACGCGTCCAGGCCCCCCTGCGCAGCGAGCTCGAGCAGTTCACCGAAGCGCTCACGCAGCATGGCGTCGAACGCGGCATCGCGCTTGAACCACAGCTTTCTATCTAGCCCATAGGTAGCGGAATCCGGCGCACCGAACCAGCAATCGAGCACCACTCGCGCCCGCTCGTCGAGCGCGGCGTAATCGGCTGCGGCGTCATAGTCGACGGAACCAGACAGCCCGCTCATCTGACGTGTCTCCCCTTCCCCATCAATCCGGCCGATTCCGCATCCAGTCAGCGGTATCAAAGAACGAGTGCAGCAGGCGCTCACGCAGCGGCTCGTCCAGTCCCACGTCCTGCATCGCCCACGCCATACACCGCAGCCACTGATCGCGCTCACTCGAAGCAATCGCAAACGGCAGATGCCGGGCACGCAGACGCGGATGGCCGAAGCGGCTGATGTAGTGGTCCGGGCCACCGAGCCAGCCGCACAGGAACCAGAAGAACTTGTCGCGCGAGCCGTCGAGGGTCGGCGGATGCAGCGCGCGGATCCCCGCGAATTCGGGCTCGAGGTCCATCAGGTCGTAGAAACGGTCGATGAGTTCGCGCACGCGCGTCTCGCCGCCCACCAGTTCGAAGGCCGTCGGTTGCGCCGGCGCTTCGTTGATCGGATCGGTCATACGGTCAACTGCTATCTGCAAAAGGAATCGAAGAAAGAACTGCCCGGTTACTGCCGCTCAGGTATCACGCATCACGCAGCGATTGCAACGCGGGACGGGCCAGCACATGACGCAGGCTCAACCAGCCGCCGACACCCGCGCAAGCGATGCCTGCTGCGATACCGGCAGGCAGCAGCCATGGGTCGAAGTTCAGGTAGAAGAAAAACACCCGCGTCGCGAGTTGCCAACCCACCACTTCAGCGCCTGCCGCCGCCATCAGCCCGGCCAGCGCCCCTACCGCGACGAACTCCGCCACCTGCACGGCGCGCACCTGCCGATGCGACGCACCGAGCGCGCGCAGCAGCGCGGATTCTCGCATACGCTCGTCGCGCGTGCCCGCGAGCGCCGCGTACAGCACCAGCACACCCGCGGCGAGCGTGAAGGCAAACAGGAACTGCACCGCGCCGATCACCTGCTCCAGCATGCGTTGCATCTGCGCGAGAATCGGGCCCACATCGATGGCCGTGAGATTCGGATACGCACCGATCAGACCATCGATCGTCGCGCTCTTCTCAGGCGGCAAGTGGAAACTCGTGATGAAGCTGGCCGGGAAATCCTGCAACGCAGCAGGCGGCATCAACACGAAAAAGTTGACCTTGAACGAACCCCAGTCGAGCTTGCGGATGCTCGTCACCGGCGCATCGATCTGCAAACCGGTCACGTCGAAGCGCAGCGTGTCGCCGGTCTTCACGTGGATCGTTTTCGCGAGCCCTTCCTCGATCGAAATCTGCGGCGCCTTCGTGTCGCCGTACCACTTACCCCCAACGATCCGATTGTCGTCGGGCAGACTCGTCGTGTACGACAGGTTGAATTCGCGGTCGACGAGGCGCTTGGCATCATCGCTCTTGTACTGGTCCGGATTGATGGGCTTGCCGTTGATCGCAATCAGCCGCCCGCGCACCATCGGCGAGAGCGCCGCATCGGGCACGTCGTGGCTCTTGAGGTACTGCGTCACCCCTGCACGCTGGTCGGGCTGGATGTCGATGATGAACTGGTTGGGTGCGTCGGGCGGCGTCGATTTGCGCCAGCCGTCCACCAGATCGTTGCGTGTCATTGCAATCAACAGCAGACACATGAGGCCGATACCGAGTGCCGTGATCTGCAAGGCGCTGGAGCTGCTGCGCCGCTCGAGCGAGGCCAGCGCATAGCGCCAGCCAATGCCGGCATTGACGCGTTCGCTACGCACGATGCGCGCGGCGCCCCACAACGCGAGACGGGCGATCAAGGCAAAAACCAGCAGGCCGCCGGCAAAGCCGCCAGCGACGATCCCTCCCAGCTTCACTTCGCCGGCCGCCACGATCAGCAGTGCAGCGAACAGCACGATACCCAAGGCATACGCGGCCCATGCCGTGCGCGCCTCCTCGCCCCATTCGCGGCGCAGCACGCGCACCGGCGGCACACGCGTCAACGGCAACAACGGCGGCAACGCGAAGCCGAGCAGCAGCACGAGACCCGCCGCAATCCCTTCGACCGCGGGCCACGCGCCCGGATACGGCAGCACTACGTCGATCAACGTGCCCAGCCAGCTCAGCAACGCCAGATGTCCCGCATAGCCAAGCAGCACGCCGATTGCTCCGCCAAGCAGGCCGAGTCCGAGAAACTCCAGCAGAAACAGCGAACGCAGCGTGCGCTGACTGACACCGAGACAGCGCATCGCCGCGCAGCCATCGAGATGGCGCCGCATGTAGCGGTGCGAGGCCATCGCAATCGCGACCGCCGCCAGCATCGCGGTGAGCAGCGACACCAGGGTCAGAAAATGTCCCGCGCGATCGAGCGTTTCGCGCACCTGCGGCTGACCGTCCTTCAGCGATTCGAGCGCGACGCCGCGCATCTTGCCGTCGTCGACGCGAGCATGAGAAAAAGCCGCAAACTTCTCCACCGCCGGGCGCGCACCCGCTACCAGCAACCGGTACGTCACGCGGCTGCCGAACACGATCAAACCAGTGGATTTGAGTTCATCGTCACGCAGCATCAACCGCGGCGAAAAATTGACAAAGCCGAAGCCGCGGTCCAGTTCACGCGTGATGATCGCGGCGATCGTGAACGTGCGGTTGCCGACCCTCACCGTATCGCCGACATGCACCTTCAACGCGTCGAGCAGCGCCTGATCGACCCACACCGTGCCGGGCGCGGGAATCCCTCGCGCCTCGTGATCGGGCGCGTTCGGCGCAGTCGTAATGCGCAGCGCGCCACGCAGCGGATACGCCGATGTAACGGCTTTGAGCGCCGCCAGCCGCGAGACCGGCTGGGCGCCCATCGTACTGATCATGCTGGGGAAAATGGCGGTGTTCGCCATCTGCAGGCCAAGCGATTTGGCCTCGGTGCTGAATTGCGGATCGACGGGATGATCGGAGCGCACGATGAAGTCGGCGCCGATCATTCGCCGCGCATCGCGCTCAAGCCCCAGATGTAATCGGTCGGCGAGAAAGCCGACGCTCGAGAGGGCCGCCACGGCCAGCACCAGCGCCAGCAGCAGCATCGTCAACTCGCCTGCGCGCCAGTCGCGGGCGGTCATCCGCACGGCCTGCCGCACCAGATCGCCCGCGCTAAAACGACGCCCCGGCGCGGCGCGGACGACGGCCGCTGGCGGCGCCGGCGATACTCGTGCCGAATCGCTCAATCGTGCCGACTCCTGGCGAAGCGCGACACCATATGGGTCGCCATGCCGCGAAAGCCGCCCTGCACGCCGCGCCACAGACGCGGCAACACCCAGGCCGCCAGCATCAGAAAGCCGACCATCAGCAACAGGAACAGCACCGGGACGAAGAGCGCCAGCAACAAACCGCCGAACACGAGCCCATCCTCGGCGGTCGAGGTCACGATGTTCGAAACCGGCTCAGGCGAGAGGTTGATCAGCGCGCGCGTACCAGCCTTCGCCAGATGCGCGGTACCGGCCAACGTGCCGCCGGCGAGCGCCGCCACGGTCAGCAGCGCCGGATCGGCATGACCGAGCGCGCCGGCAGCCAGCACGGCACCGGCGGGAATCCGGATAAAGGTGTGAATCGCGTCCCAGAGGGAATCGAAAGCAGGAATCTTGTCGGCCAGAAACTCGGTGACCGTCAGCACAGCCGCCACCCCGATCACCCATGGCGAGGCCAGCACGGACAAGGTATCGGGAAGATGGACGAGACCGAGGCGCGCAAACACGCCGGCTAACAGGACGGTCAGATAGAGACGGAGGCCACTGCCCCAGGACAGGCCCGCCGCTAGCGAGAGAGGTTCAAGCATGGCAGCCTCCAGGCACGTTGCGCGTGCCGGGCGCTTCTGCCACTGCGGACACCCGCTGCAGCGAAGCTGTCAGACCCGCGCCAAGCCGGACGCGGGACAGATTAAATTGAGATCGACTTCATTATAGCCACGTTAATTCGCAGACCGCAGAGCAGACTGCAATTTCAGGCTCCAATATCCGCGAAAACCGGCTATAGACTGCAAAACGAGCAGTCAGGGGGCCGTTTTAATGGCCGGAGGAGAGTTTGAGTCCGATCAGGCCGATCACAATCAGGGACGCGCTGGCCACCCGCGCCACCGTCAACGCTTCGCCCATTATGACGATGCCAAAAATAAACGCGCCCACCGCGCCGATTCCGGTCCACACCGCGTAGGCGGTGCCGAGCGGCAACTGGCGCATGGCGATGGCGAGCAGCGCAAAGCTGCCGAGGGAAGTCACGACCGTGAACACAGACGGCCACAGCTTGGTAAAGCCTTCGGAGGTCTTGAGACCGGCCGCCCAAGCGACTTCGAGCAAACCGGCAATCAGCAGAAGAAACCAGGACATGAAACGACTCCATGATTCAGATGGGGCCGTCCCCGTTCGATGCAGATGCGCAAGGTCGTCCTTACGATCTGTAATTATATCAAGATTGGGCGCTCCTATGCGGCCCCAACCAGCCGGTATCCGACCCCCGTCTCGGTGACGATATGTTCCGGCTGCGCCGGGTCGCGCTCGAGCTTCTGCCGCAAATGGGCCATATAGATGCGCAGATAGTGATGGCTCTCCACATGCGACGGTCCCCACACATCGCGCAGCAACTGGCGGTGCGTCAGCACCCGGCCGGCATGCCGCACCAATGTGGCAAGGAGCCGGTATTCGATCGGC
The DNA here is from genome assembly GCF_900141745.1 of Paraburkholderia phenazinium. Classification (NCBI taxonomy): domain Bacteria; kingdom Pseudomonadati; phylum Pseudomonadota; class Betaproteobacteria; order Burkholderiales; family Burkholderiaceae; genus Paraburkholderia; species Paraburkholderia phenazinium. The sequence goes on from NZ_FSRM01000001.1 coordinate 3,814,940, forward strand.
GTCAGATGGATCGCAGCGCCGTCGCGGCTCACCTGCCGCAACGCCAGGTCGACCGTCACCGCCCCGAAATGCACCTGCGGTGATTCATTGGCGCCGCCCTGGTTGCGCCGGCGCATATGGGCGCGAATCCGCGCCAGCAACTCCGACACGCCAAACGGTTTGGTCAGATAGTCGTCGGCACCGGCGTCGAGCGCGGCCACCTTTTCGGTCTCCTGGGTTCGCGCCGACAGCACGATCACCGGCAGGTCGCTCCAGCCGCGCAGTTCGCGGATCACGTCGAGCCCGTCGGTATCGGGCAAGCCGAGATCGACGATCACGAGGTCGGGCTTGCGCGTCGCGGCTTCCACGAGCCCTTGCTTGCCGGTCTCGGCGTCATGGACAACGATACCCTCGCCTTCCAGCGAGGCACGCACGAAACGGCGAATCTGTTTTTCGTCTTCGATCAGGACGACGGTGATGCTCGGGTCACTCATGGGTAGGCTTTGAAGTCTGCTTGGGGTACGGCTCGGGGGACATCCCCTCGTCGTTATCTTCCTGCACGTCGGGCGCAGGCGGGGGCGTCTCCACGGGCAGATTGAACCAGAAGCGCGCGCCTTCGACATGGCCGTCGCGCGCCACCCGGTTCATTGCGCCGATAGTACCGCCATGTGCTTCGACAATGGCCCGGCAAATCGCCAGGCCCAAACCGATACCAGGCTTGGCCGACTCTTTCTCGCCGCGGGTAAATTTCTCGAACACGCGCGCTTCCATGCCGACGGGCAGCCCTGGGCCGGTATCGTCGACGGTCACGCGGACGAACGGCTTGCCGTCCTCGTCGATGATGTCCGCGCCGATCGTGAGCGGAGTATCGGCCGGCGTGTACTTCGCTGCGTTCTCGAACAGGTTCGAGAAGAGCCGCTCCATCAGCACTGCGTCGAGTTGCAGCAGCGGCAGGTCCGGCGCCAGTTTCACCTGCACCGGGTGTTTCGCAAGCACGCGGCGGCATGCGCGCAGCGCGGCGCCCACGGTTTCTTCGAGCAGCGACCACTGGCGGTTCAGTTGCAAACCGCCCGCCTGCAAACGCGCCATGTCGAGCAGATTGGTGACGATGCCGGTCATGCGCAGCGCCTCCTCGTGGATCGCTTCCACGAGTTCGTCGCCAGGCTGCTTGACCGCCTGGCCTTCGCGGGTCTGCGCGAGCATCGACGAGAAGCCGACAATCGTCGTCAGCGGCGTACGCAGATCGTGCGAAATGGCCGACAGCAACGAATTGCGCAAGCGCTCCGACTCCATGTTGACGAGCGCGTCGCGCGCGATGTCGACGTAGTGCACCCGCTCCACGGCGAGCGCAATCTGCGCGGCAAACGCGTCGAGCATGCGCTGCTGCTCCGGTACGGCAAGCTCACGCTCGTCGCGCATCACCACCGCCAGCACGCCGCGCGTGCGCATCGGCGCCTTCAGCGGCAAATACAGTGCAGTGGCGGCCGGCAGCGTATCGGTGCCATGACCGGCCGGCTTCTGCTGGTCATACACCCACTGTCCGACGTCGATATCGAGCGATTCGCCTTCGAGCGTGATCGCTGCATCCGGATCTTCGATCTTCTGCTTCACCTGATCCGCGCTATCCGGCAACAGGATCGCGACGCGCGCGCCGAACACTTCGCTCACGTGACGGCTGCCGATGCCGACGATCTGCTCCATCGTCAGCGCCGCGGCCAGCTCGCGCGCCATCGCGTACATCGCGCCAGTGCGCTGTTCGCGACGCCGCGCGACGCTCGCCTCGCGGCGCAGGCTCGACGTCAGGTGGCTGATCACCAGCGAGGTCAGCAGCATGCCGAAGAAGGTCAGCAGATACTGGGTGTCGGACACCGAGAACGACATGCGCGGCGGCACGAAAAAGTAATCGAACGCCGCCACGCTGACAAACGACTGCACCACGCCCGGCCCGCGTCCCAGTTTGACCGCGGTGAAGATCACCCCGAGCAGGTACAGCATCACGAGATTGGTCAGGTCGATATGGGCGAACAGCTGGCTGGCCACTGCGGTGATGCCCGCGCAGATCGCAAGTGCCCAGCCGTATGCACCCGGCGGCGAACGCCGTTCGCGAGCTGCGGAAAGCGCCTCGCGCCACGCGTTCACGCCTTCGTCGGCGATCGTACGACGCTCGAGGCCGTCGCGTTCCGACGACGCGCGAATCAAGGTCAAGTCGAGATCGCCGGCCTTCTCCGCGATGCGATCGCCAAGCGGGCGGCGCAGCAAGCGCGCTACACCGATACGCGCGGACGCTCCTGCTACCAGCTTCGAGACGTTGCGCACGCGCGCATAACTGATTAATGCGGAGACCGCATCGGCGCCCGCGAGCGTGGCGGTTTCCGCGCCGAGTTCGGCGGCAAGCCGCAACGCGTTAAGCGTGCGCTCACGACGCGCTTCCGGCAGCCGTTGCAGCTTCGGTGTCTCGACATACACGGCCAGCCAGTCGGCTTTCAGACTGGAGGCAAGACGGGCCGCGGCGCGCACCAGAATCGGCGCTTCAGGACCTGGGCCCACGCACACCAGCAGCCGGTCGCGCGCCTGCCAGATACGTTGAATCGAACGATCGGCGCGGTACTCACGCATCTGCGCGTCGACCCGGTCCGCCGTGCGGCGCAGCGCCAGTTCACGCAGCGCGATCAGGTTACCCTTGCGAAAGAAGTTGCGCACCGCGCGCTCGGCCTGCTGCGCCAGATAAACCTTGCCGTCGCGCATCCGGTCGAGCAGTTCCTCGGCCGGCAAGTCGACCAGCGTGACTTCGTCGGCACGGTCGAACACGCGGTCAGGCACCGTCTCCCATACGCGGATGCCGGTGATCTGTCCGACCACGTCATTGAGGCTTTCGAGGTGTTGAACGTTGACCGTCGTGTAGACGTCGATGCCCGCATCGAGCAGTTCGTAGACGTCCTGCCAGCGCTTCAGATGGCGTGCGCCCTGCACGTTCGAATGCGCGAGTTCGTCGACGAGAATCAGTTGCGGCTTGCGGGCGAGCGCGGCATCGAGATCGAATTCTCCGAGCTTGCGGCCGCGGTATTCGATATGCGCGAGCGGCAAAACCTCGAGCCCCTCGAGCAGCGCCGCGGTCTCACCACGGCCATGCGTTTCGGCGATGCCGACCAGCACATCCACGCCTTCGTCGCTGCGCCGCTTTGCGGCCTGCAACATCGCATACGTTTTGCCCACACCCGCCGACGCACCGAAGAATATCTTCAGCTTGCCGCGCTGGCGTTTTTCTTCGTCGCGTTGCAGCTTGTCGAGCAACTCGTCTGGATCGGGTCGGTTCATGCGGTGTGGTTAGTTATGGTTCTGTTCTGTTCGATCATACAGCGCGCTCTACAAAAGCCAAAGACGGCGCCAAACCAGCCGCCGTCCTTGTCACGACTACAGACTTAGCCTTGATGCGCAGCGTCGAGTGCGAGATTGAGCTCCAGCACGTTGACGCGTGCTTCACCGAGCACGCCGAACTGACGGCCGCTGGTGTAGCGGTCGACCAGCGCCTGCACGTCGTTCGGCGACATCTTGCGCGCCTTCGCGACGCGGTCGATCTGGTAAGCCGCCGCAGCCGGGCTGATTTCCGGATCAAGGCCGCTACCCGACGAGGTCACGAGGTCGACCGGGACCGGCTTCGACATATCGGTACCCGCCGCCTTCAACGCGTCGAGACGGCCTTTGACTTCATCCGACAAAGCCGGGTTGGTCGGTCCGATGTTCGAGCCACCCGAACTCGTCGGGTCATACGGTTTCGGACTAATGGCCGACAGACGGCCCCAGAAGTACTGCGGCGCATCGAACTGCTGGCCGATCAGCTTCGAGCCGACCACCTTGCCGTTCTGCTCGATCATGCTGCCGTTGGCCTGATCGTGGAACGCAGCCTGGCCCACGGCCGTCATTACAGCGGGGTAAGCGAGTCCCGTGATCGCCGCCAGCACGACAAAGATCACGATAAGCGGACGAAAAAGTTTCATGATTGGCAATCCTTTTAGACGCAGCCGGCAGCCCACGCCGCCGGCCGCTGCCTGTTAAACCCAGCCGAACGCGGCCAGTACCATGTCGATCAGCTTGATGCCGATAAACGGCACGATGATCCCGCCGAGGCCATATATCAGCAGATTGCGGCGCAGCAGGATCGAAGCACCGAGCGGCCGGTACTTCACGCCCTTCAGTGCCAGCGGAATCAGCAGCACGATGATCAGCGCGTTAAAAATCACCGCCGACATGATCGCCGAGGCCGGCGTCGCCAGATGCATCACGTTCAGCGCGTTCAGCGCCGGATACGTCGTAGCGAACGCAGCTGGAATGATGGCGAAGTATTTGGCGACGTCGTTGGCAATCGAGAACGTCGTCAGCGAGCCGCGCGTCATCAGCATCTGCTTGCCGATTTCGACGATCTCGATCAGCTTGGTCGGGTTCGAATCGAGGTCGACCATGTTGCCGGCTTCCTTCGCCGCCTGCGTGCCGGTATTCATCGCCACTGCGACGTCGGCTTGCGCCAGCGCCGGGGCGTCGTTGGTACCGTCACCGGTCATCGCCACCAGCTTGCCTTCGGCCTGGTGCGCGCGGATCGTCGTCAGCTTGGCTTCCGGGGTGGCTTCCGCCAGGAAGTCATCCACGCCTGCTTCGGCTGCAATCGCGGCTGCCGTCAGACGGTTGTCGCCCGTCACCATGACGGTCTTGATCCCCATCTTGCGCAGCTCGGCGAAACGTTCCTTGATGCCACCCTTGACGATGTCCTTCAGCTCGATCACGCCAAGGACGCGTGCACCGTGCTCACCCTTCTCGGCCACCACCAGCGGCGTGCTGCCGCGCCGTGCCACTTCGGCCACCGCGTTGTTCACTTCAGCCGGATAGCGGCCACCGTTTGCTTCGACGTAGGTCTTGACGGCGTCGGCCGCGCCCTTGCGGATCTCGCGGCCAGGCAGATCCACACCGCTCATCCGCGTTTGCGCGGTGAAGGCGAGGAAAGTTGCCTGCAACGAAGCCATGTCGCGGGCGCGGATGTTGAAGCGCTGCTTGGCGAGCACGACAATACTGCGGCCTTCCGGCGTTTCGTCAGACAACGACGAGAGTTGCGCAGCATCGGCAAGCGCTTCTTCGGTCACGCCCGGCGCCGGCACGAAGGCCGAAGCCTGACGGTTACCGAGCGTGATCGTGCCGGTCTTGTCGAGCAGCAGCACGTCGACGTCACCGGCCGCTTCCACCGCACGGCCCGACGTCGCGATCACGTTGGCCTGCATCATGCGGCTCATACCGGCCACACCGATGGCGGACAGCAGGCCGCCGATCGTGGTCGGAATCAGACACACCAGCAGTGCCACGAGCGCGGTGACGCTCACCACCTGGCCAGCCTTGGCGGCTTCGACGGAGAAGATCGAGAACGGCAGCAGCGTCGCGGTAGCGAGCAGCATCACGATCGTCAGCGCGACCAGCAGAATCGTCAGCGCGATTTCGTTCGGCGTCTTTTGACGCTTCGCGCCTTCGACCATCGCAATCATGCGGTCGAGGAAGGCTTCGCCCGGATTCGCCGTGACGCGCACGACGATCCAGTCGGACAGCACGCGCGTGCCGCCCGTTACCGACGAAAAGTCGCCGCCCGATTCGCGGATCACCGGTGCGGATTCGCCGGTAATTGCCGACTCGTCCACCGATGCCACACCTTCGATCACTTCGCCGTCAGCCGGGATCACGTCGTTGGTTTCCACCAGTACGACGTCGCCCTTGCGCAGATCGGAAGCCGTCATGATGCGGATCGGCGACTTCGGATGCGGCTCGTTGAGCTTTTTGGCCATCACGTCTTTCTTCGCACTGCGCAGCGACGCAGCCTGGGCCTTGGAACGGCCTTCAGCGAGCGCTTCCGCGAAGTTGGCAAAGAGCACCGTGAACCACAGCCACAGCGACACCGCGAGGATGAACCCCGCGGGCGCTTCGGCCTGGCCGCCCAGCGCGGCGATCCAGAGGATCGTCGTCAGAATGCTGCCGACATACACGCAAAACATCACCGGGTTGCGAAACTGGGTGCGTGGCGTGAGTTTCTTGAATGAGTCCACGATCGCCGGACGCACTAGCGCCGGATCGAACATGGACCGCGTTGCATTATGTTCAGTCATTGAAGCCTCGTTTTTTCCTGGTTGCCCGGATCAATGGCCGGCGATCATCAACAGATGTTCGACGCCTGGGCCAAGAGCGAGCGCAGGCACGTACGTCAGTGCGCCGACGAGCAGCACGGTGCCAAGCAGCAGCACCACAAACAGCGGACCATGCGTAGGCAGCGTGCCGCCGGTGACAGCCAGGCGTTTCTTGGCTGCCAGCGAGCCGGCAATCGCCAGCACCGGCACGATCGTGCCGAAGCGGCCAAACCACATCGCGATCGCCGTCAGCCAGTTGTAGAACGGCGTATTCACCGACAGTCCCGCGAACGCGCTACCGTTGTTGTTTGCAGCCGAGCTGAACGCGTAGAGAATTTCCGAGAAGCCGTGCGGACCGGGGTTGGCGATACCGGCCTTGCCCGCATCGCTCAGCACTGCGATCGAGGTCCCCACGAGCACCAGCAGCGGCGTGAGCAGCACGACGATCGACACCATCTTCATCTCATACGCTTCAATCTTCTTGCCGACATATTCAGGCGTACGACCGATCATCAGGCCTGCGACGAACACGGCGAGCAGCGCGAACACGAGCATCCCGTACATACCGGAGCCCACACCGCCGAAGATCACTTCGCCCAACTGGATCAGCAACATCGGGTAGAGGCCACCGAGCGGGGTCAGCGAGTCATGCGTGTTGTCGACTGCACCGCACGACGCCGCCGTCGTGGCGACCGTAAAGATGCCCGACTGCGCGATGCCGAAGCGCGTTTCCTTGCCTTCCATGTTGCCGCCCGACTGCAGCGCATTGGCGGACTGATCGACATTCAGTGCGGTAAAGGCCGGGTTGCCTGCCTGCTCGGCGCTGATTTCACCCACCACACAGGCGGTGAAGGCAATCGTCATCACGGCAAGTACGGCGATACCCTGCCTGCGGTCCGCGATCATCCGTCCGAACACCAGAGCCAGCGCCGCGGGAATGATAAGGATCGCGACGATCTGCAGGAAGTTGCTGAACGGCGTCGGATTTTCATACGGATGCGCCGAGTTCGCGTTGAAGAAGCCGCCACCGTTGGTGCCGAGCATCTTGATCGCTTCCTGCGATGCCACCGGGCCCATCGCGATAGTCTGCGTCGTCAGCTTGGTGTCGACCGTCACCGCATTGCCCTTCGCATCCTTCACCGGGTTACCTTGTGCGTCGAGCTTCGGCGCGGCATAGGTAGTGGTCTGCAGGGTCGGCACGTCCTGATATGCCTTGAAGTTCTGGATCACGCCCTGGCTCATCAGCAACGCGGCGATGATGGCCGCCATCGGCATAAGCACGTACAGCGTTGCCCGTGTGATGTCGACCCAGAAGTTACCGATGGTCTGCGCCGTGTGCCGGGCAAAGCCACGAATCAGCGCGATCACCACGGCGATGGCTGTGGCTGCGGACAGGAAGTTCTGCACCGTGAAGCCAAGCATCTGCGTCAGATAGCCGGTGGTCTGCTCAGGCGTGTAATCCTGCCAGTTGGTGTTGGTGACGAAGCTGACAGCCGTATTGAAGGCGCTGTCGACCGACATCGGACCGAACTGCTGCGGGTTGCCTGGGAGCCAGCCCTGCACGCGCAATATCAGGTACAGGAATAGCGTGCCGAGCGCATTCAACGCGATGGTGGCGATCGCATAATGCTTCCAGCTCATCTCGGCCGACGAATCGACGCCGGCGATGCGATACAGCACGCGCTCGAGCGGACCGCCGAAGCGGACCACGCGGGAGGTGCCATCCATCACGCGCGTGATATAGCGCGAGACCGGTACGGCGAGTGCAAGCAGCACGACCAGATAAATGACCGTTTGAAGGACATTGTTCGAGTTCATTCAATGTCCTCCGCGCGCAGCAGCGCATAGACCAGGTATATGAAAAGCAGCGCAGTGGCAGCGCCCGATAACCACAGAATCCAGGTCATGAGCGTGCTCCCTGGCCACGCCGGAACTGCATCAACTTCTCGCAGCCGGCAATCAAAGCAAAGGTCAGCGCTGCAAATAGCACCATCCCCCCGACATACAGCACATCCATTTGTGTTCTCCAGTAGCGGACTTTGGATGGGTAGAACGTTATGCCGATCGGCGTAAAGTCCTGGTCAAAGATGGCAGGGGCGATGTAAAAAATGTGTAAACGAAAAAGGCCGTTCCGGTGTGGCTGGAACGGCCTGGCGCGCGTGGGGGCTGGCTTTTACGGCGGAGAGACCATGCTCGTGCGGAGCGTGGTGCGGCGCGGAATTTTTATGGCGCCGCTATTACACCTTGATGCGGACTGCGGCTACGGCAGCAGCACCGTCGAACCGGTGGTGCGGCGGCTTTCCAGTTCGGTGTGCGCCTTCCCGACTTCGGACAGCGGATAGCGCTGGTTGATGCTGGTCTTGACCTTGCCCGACACCAATACGTCGAACAGCTCCGCCGACATCGCCTCGTAATCGCTCCGCTTACCGATGTACGTAAACAGGGTTGGCCGGGTGAAGAAGAGCGACCCGCGTCCGGCGAACTCGGAGGAATCGATCGGCGGCAGCGGACCCGACGCATTGCCGAAGCTCACGAACAGGCCGAGTGGTGCGAGGCAGTCGAGCGAGGCGGTAAACGTGTCCTTGCCGATCGAGTCGTAGACAACCGGCACGCCCGCGCCGTTGGTGATCTCGCGCACGCGCTTGGTGAAGTTCTCGCGCGTGTAGACGATGGGGTGGTCGCAGCCATGCGCTTTAGCGATCTCCGCCTTTTCGTCCGAGCCGACCGTGCCGATCACCGTCGCGCCCAGCGCCTTTGCCCATTGGCACGCCAGCAGGCCGACGCCGCCAGCAGCCGCCTGGATCAGGATCGTGTCACCTGCCTTAACCGGATAGGTCCGCCGCAACAGATACTGCGCGGTCAAGCCCTGCAGCATCACCGAGGCGGCCTGCTCGTAGCTCAGCGCATCCGGCAGCTTGACGACCTGAACCGCGGGCAACACGCGCTCCTGGGCATAGGCGCCCGGCGGACGCGCCACATACGCGACCCGGTCGCCGGTCTTCAGACCCGTCACACCGGCGCCCACCGCCGTGATCTCGCCGGCCGCTTCCATGCCGAGACCGCCCGGCAGCGGCAAGGGGTACAAACCGGTACGGAAATAGACGTCGATATAGTTCAGGCCGACCGCATGCTGCCTGATGCGGATCTCGCCATTACCCGGTTCCCCTACCTCGACATCGACCCACTTCATCACCTCGGGGCCGCCTGTCTTATCGAAACGAATTGCCTTGACCATGATGTTTCCTGTCGACGTACAAGTTATCTGCGATGAGTGAATTCGAGGTGCGAATCTCAGACCTTCTCCGCGAGCCGCAAGGTCAGAACGTCAAGAATCATCCGCGCCGTCGAAATGTTGGTCGCACACGGCACGTTGTGGACGTCGCAGGCACGCACCAGCGCGTTGATATCCGGTTCGTGAGGCTGCGGCGTCATCGGATCGCGCAGGAAGATCACCATATCGACGCGACCTTCGGCGAGTTGCGCACCGATCTGCAGATCGCCGCCGTGCGGGCCGGACAGCATTCGCTCGACGTTCAGCCCATGCGTGTCCGCGATTCGCGAGCCGGTCGTGCCCGTTGCAACAATGTCGCAACGCCGTAGCGTGTCGACGTATTCGCCGGCAAGCTGGACGATGGCGTCCTTTTTGTGGTCGTGCGCAATCAGCGCGATGCGGGTCGTCATGAGGGACTCAATCTCCAGATCCAGATGTGTTGTTGTGGTTGTGATTTCGGGGTGTGGCGCTGAAACAGCGACCGCTCAGAAGGTGCCCGGATAGGCGCCTCCATCCAGCAGCCAGTTCTGCCCGGTGATGTAGCCGGCATGCACGCTGCACAGAAACGCGCAGGCGCGGCCGAATTCATCGCGATTGCCGAAACGGCCCGCCGGAATCGACGCCATGCGCTGCTTACGTGTTTCTTCGACGGACAGGTGTTGTGCCTTCGCCTGAGCGTTGATGGTCGTGGCAATGCGGTCGGTGTCGAACAGTCCCGGCAGGAGGTTGTTGACCGTCACGCCGTCGCGCGCCACCTTGCGCGCGAGGCCGGCGACGAAACCGGTCAGACCCGAGCGGGCGCCGTTCGAGAGGCCCAGCACGTCGATCGGCGCCTTCACCGCCGAACTCGTGATGTTGACGATCCGGCCGAAGCCGCGCGCGATCATCGGATCGATGGTAGCGCGGATCAGTTCGATCGGCGTCAGCATGTTCGATTCGAGCGCGCGGATCCAGTCGTCGTGCGTGAAGTTACGGAAGTCGCCGGGCGGCGGCCCACCTGCGTTGTTCACGAGGATGTCCGGCTCCGGACAGGCGGCGAGCGCAGCCGCGTGCCCTTCCGGCGTGGTGATGTCGCACGCCACGGTCTTGACCTTGACGCCGGTTTTGGCGCGGATTTCGGCGGCGGTGGCCTCGAGCGTCTCCGCCGTGCGGGCGACGATCACCAGATTCACGCCCTCGGCGGCCAGCGCTTCCGCGCAGCCGCGGCCGAGCCCCTTGCTTGCCGCGCAGACCAGCGCGGTGCGTCCTGCGATTCCCATGTCCATCTGCCCATCCTCCTCTATCTCTTCCTGATCCTATGACGGCGCGGCGGAGCCTCAGAAAGGGCAACGCCACGACTGCCGCTTGCGCCCGAGCGGACGGTTTCCCCCGATTCTAGAAGAAACGGTGCCTGACTGCCGGTGGCCCCCGCAATCTCCGGTATCTTCGGACAGCAGTTTCGGTAAACTTGCAGCGCGTGGCGAGCCCGCCTGCCGGTTTTGCCGGTTAAACGGGCCGCCGACCGATTCCTCTTGCCGCCGCTAGCGCTCCCGCCATGACACAGGACAGCCGTTTCCCCAATCTTTTCATCCTCGATCACCCGCTGATCCAGCACAAGCTGTCGCATATGCGCGACCGGGACACCTCGACGCGCACCTTCCGCGAGTTGCTGCGCGAGATCACGCTGCTGATGGGCTATGAGATCACCCGCAACCTGCCTATGACCACGCGACGCGTCACCACCCCGCTGCTCGAGATCGATGCACCGGTGATCGCTGGCAAGAAACTGGCGATCGTGCCGGTGCTGCGGGCCGGCGTCGGCATGTCCGACGGCCTGCTGGAGCTGATTCCGTCGGCCCGCGTCGGCCATATCGGCGTGTACCGGGCGGACGACCACCGGCCGGTCGAGTATCTGGTGCGGCTGCCGGATCTGGAAGACCGGATTTTCATCCTGTGCGATCCGATGGTGGCGACCGGCTACTCGGCGGTGCATGCCGTGGATGTGCTCAAGCGCCGTGGCGTGCCGGGCGAAAACATCATGTTCCTCGCGCTGGTGGCCGCGCCGGAAGGCGTGCAGGTGTTCCAGGACGCGCACGCGGACGTGAAACTTTACGTAGCGTCGCTCGATTCGCATCTGAACGAACACGCGTATATCGTGCCGGGGCTGGGCGATGCGGGTGACCGGCTGTTTGGGACGAAGAACTGAGTTTGAAAGAGTCGCAGCGGCGCTAAATTGGCGCCGCAACCCCAACAGGCACGCTCTTTCGCGTCGCCACCCCTCTGCCGCACCCCCGCGGCATGATAAAATTCGCATCCGCTCATCAAGCGGCTCAACTTGCACAATCGCCCGGCGCATCACGCCTTTGCGGGGTCCGCGGGACCCAGTTCAGACCGGTCCGGTCCGATTGCCGGGCGCTTCAGGTTCAAGATGAAATGGGTCGGACATCGCGGTCCGGCAGCGCGGTTTGACATCGAGGCGCGCCTTCCCAAGCGCCCGACATCGCAACGACAATTGCACTATGCGTGCGCCCCGCAGGCGCGCGCGACGGAGAAAGGTATGGCGGGTCATTCGAAATGGGCCAACATCAAGCATAAAAAAGCAGCGACCGATGCCAAGCGCGGCAAGATCTGGACGCGGCTCATCAAGGAAATTCAAGTCGCTGCCCGCATGGGCGGAGGCGAAATCGACACGAACCCGCGTCTGCGGCTCGCCGTCGAAAAGGCGTATGACGCCAACATGCCGAAAGACAACGTCAATCGCGCCATCCAGCGTGGCGTTGGCGGCGTCGACGGCGCAAGCTACGAAGAAATCCGCTACGAAGGCTACGGCATCGGCGGCGCGGCAGTGATCGTCGACACCATGACGGACAACCGCATCCGCACCGTCGCGGAAGTGCGTCACGCGTTCTCCAAGAACGGCGGCAATATGGGCACGGACGGCTCGGTGGCGTTCATGTTCGATCACGTCGGCCAGTTCCTGTTCGCGCCGGGCACGCCCGAAGACAAGCTGATGGAAGCAGCCCTTGAAGCCGGCGCCGACGACGTGGTGACGAACGAGGACGGCAGTATCGAAGTGCTGTGCCCGCCGAACGATTTCCCGAAGGTGAAGACTGCGCTCGAAGCCGCCGGCTTCAAGGCGGAACTGGCTGAGGTGACGATGAAACCTCAGACGGAAGTGGAGTTCACCGGCGACGACGCGGTGAAGATGCAAAAGCTGCTCGACGCACTCGAAAATCTGGACGACGTGCAGGAAGTCTATACAAACGCTGCCATCGCCGGCGAATGAGCGCCGCGCGGGCGCGCCATGCGTGGCGCCCGCAGGCTGTCGCGGCGCGTAGCACGCGTCTTGCATGAAGTCCTTTGCCGGTGCTGTCGGTCGCTGAGTCCCGCTGTCTGCCGTCTTTGCTTTGCCAACGTTTTTTGCAAACCAGCTGCACGTCAGGCGTCTTTTTGTGCCGGCGTCACAGGTTAGCCGTTCGCCTTGTGCGAACCTTGTGGTTATTCACGGTCGGCGCCGCCAATGCGCCGGTCGTTCATGGTTTTTAAGTCTTCGGGGAATCACATGAAGTTACTCGTCGTCGGGTCCGGCGGTCGCGAACATGCGCTCGCATGGAAGCTCGCGCAATCGCCGCGAGTCCAGCTCGTCTACGTGGCACCTGGCAACGGCGGCACCGCCCAGGACGAGCGTCTGCGCAACGTCGACATCACCGAGCCGGCTGCGCTCGCCGATTTCGTCGAGAAGGAACAGATCGCCTTCACGCTGGTGGGGCCGGAAGGGCCGCTCGCAGCGGGCATCGTCAATCTGTTCCGCTCGCGCGGCCTGAAGATTTTCGGGCCCACGAAGGAAGCTGCGCAGCTCGAAAGCTCGAAAGACTTCGCCAAGGCGTTCATGAAGCGTCATGCGATCCCGACGGCCGAATACGAAACCTTCGCAGATGTCGCTGCCGCCCACGCCTACCTCGACACCAAGGGTGCGCCGATCGTCATCAAGGCCGACGGCCTCGCCGCCGGCAAGGGCGTGGTGGTCGCGCTGACGCTCGAAGAAGCGCACGCCGCGGTCGACATGATGCTGTCGGACAACAAGCTTGGCGATGCCGGCGCACGCGTCGTGATCGAAGAATTCCTCGCTGGCGAAGAGGCGAGTTTCATCGTGATGGTGGACGGCAAGCATGTGCTGCCGCTCGCCTCGAGCCAGGACCACAAGCGGCTGCTCGACGGCGATCAGGGCCCGAATACGGGCGGCATGGGCGCCTATTCGCCCGCGCCGATCGTCACGCCGCAACTGCATGCCCGCGTGATGCGCGAAATCATTCTGCCGACCGTGCAGGGCATGGAGAAGGAAGGCATCCGCTTCACCGGTTTCCTGTATGCGGGCCTGATGATCGACGCCCACGGCAACCCGAAGACGCTCGAATTCAACTGCCGCATGGGCGACCCCGAAACACAGCCGATCATGGCGCGTCTGAAGGGCGACTACTCGAAGGTGGTGGAGCAGGCGATCGCCGGCACGCTCGACACGGTCGAACTGGAATGGGATCGCCGCACCGCGCTCGGCGTGGTGTTGGCTGCGCACAACTATCCGGACAGCCCGCGCAAGGGCGACCGGATCAGCGATATTCCGGCCGAGACCGACGATTCGGTAACGTTCCACGCCGGCACCACGCTGGCCGACGGCAAGCTGACCACCTCGGGCGGCCGGGTGCTGTGCGTGGTGGGGCTGGCGGATTCGGTGCGCAGCGCGCAATCTGTGGCCTACGAGACGATCAACCAGATTTCGTTCGACGGCATGCAATATCGTCACGACATCGGCTATCGTGCGCTGAACCGCAAACATAGCTGAGCCACAGCGCAACCCGACGAACCCGCGGCGCGCCCTGCGCGCCGCCCCAGCACCTGCATTCATGACGGATTCGAACTACGACGTACAGGCTGTACGTAGCTGGCTGCAAGGCCTGCAGACGCACATCGCCGAGACGCTCGGCGCGTTCGACGGCACCCCGTTCGCCACCGACGCATGGCAGCGCGCCCCCGGCGAGAAGCTGCGCGGGGGCGGCATCACGCGGATTCTGGAAGGCGGCCAGTTCTTCGAGCGCGCCGGAATCGGCTTCTCCGACGTCGCCGGCGACGCACTGCCGGGCTCGGCAAGCGCCGCCCGCCCGCAGCTCGCCGGACGCGGTTTCGAAGCGATGGGCGTGTCGCTCGTGCTGCACCCGCACAATCCGTACTGCCCGACCGTGCATATGAACGTGCGCCTGCTGATCGCCACCAAGGCAGGCGAAGCACCGGTGTTCTGGTTCGGCGGCGGCATGGATCTGACGCCGTACTATGGCTTCGAGGAAGATGCACAGCATTTCCACGGCGTCTGCCGCGACGCGCTGCAGCCTTATGGCACCGAGCTGTATCCGCGCTTCAAGCTCTGGTGCGACGAGTATTTCTTCCTCAAGCACCGCAACGAAGCGCGTGGTATCGGCGGGATTTTCTTCGACGATTTCTCGGAGCCGGGCTTCGAACAATCGTTCGCGATGCTGAAAAGCGTGGGTGACGGGTTCCTCAAAGCGTACCTGCCGATCATCGAAAAGCGCCGCAACATTCCGTACGGCGAGGCCGAACGCGAATTCCAGGCATACCGGCGTGGCCGCTATGTTGAGTTCAACCTGGTCTTCGACCGTGGCACACTGTTTGGGCTACAGAGCGGCGGACGCACCGAGTCGATCCTGATGTCGATGCCGCCTGTGGTGAACTGGCGCTACAACTGGCAGCCGGAGCCCGGCACGCCCGAAGCACGCCTTTACAGCGATTTCCTCGTGCCGCGCGAGTGGGTCTGAAGAGCACTGAACGCATCGATGCGCACCAAGGGCCACTGAAGGCCTGGGCTACCCGCCGGCCTCGCCGCCCGCTGGCGCCGTCACGACAAAGGATTCTCACCTGAACGCGAACGCTCACCCTGTTGCCCTGCCCCGCCGGATCGGCCTGCTGGGCGGCACCTTCGACCCGATTCACGACGGCCATCTGGCGCTTGCGCGCCGCTTCGCCGAGGTGCTGCAGCTCACCGAGCTGGTGCTGCTGCCAGCCGGCCAGCCCTGGCAGAAGCCGGACGTCTCGCCGGCCGCCGACCGCCTGGCGATGACCCGAGCCGCAGCCGGCTCGCTGGAGCTACCGGGCGTAAAGGTGAGCGTCGCCACCGACGAGATCGAACACGACGGCCCCACCTACACGGTGGAGACGCTGCAACGCTGGCGCGAGAAGGAAGGTTCGCAGGCATCGCTGTCGCTGCTGATCGGCGCCGACCAGCTCGTGCGGCTCGATACCTGGCGCGAGTGGCACCGTTTGTTCGAGTTCGCGCATATCTGCGCGTCGACCCGCCCCGGCTTCGAGCTCGCCTCGATCCCGCCGCCGGTCACCGCCGAAATCGCCGCACGCCAGGCTGACGCCAGCGTGCTGCAAGCAACACCCAGTGGTCATCTGCTGATCGATACCACGCTGGCCTTCGACGTTTCGGCCACCGATATCCGCGCGCATCTGCGCGAACGTCTAGCTCAGCATGCCGGCGGCCAGCAACAGAACGAGGCCGCGAGCCATGTCCCCACCGCGGTGTGGGACTATATTCTTCAACACCATCTGTACCACCGGTAACCCCATGGATATTCGCAAACTACAACGCACGATCGTCGACGCCCTTGAAGACGTGAAAGCGCAAGACATCAAGGTGTTCAACACCAGCCATCTGACCGGACTGTTCGACCGCGTGATCGTCGCCTCCGGCACCTCGAACCGTCAGACCAAGGCGCTCGCCTCCAGCGTGCGTGAAAAGGTCAAGGAAAACGGCGGTGAAATCATCAGCACGGAAGGTGAAGACGTGGGCGAATGGGTGCTGGTCGATTGCGGCGACGCGGTCGTGCACATCCTGCAACCGGCGCTGCGCCAGTACTACAACCTCGAAGAAATCTGGGGCGACAAGCCCGTGCGCATCAAGCTGACGAGCTCGAGCCCGTTCGGCGGCGCCAGCGCCAGCGAGCCGCTCGATGAAGACGAAGAGGACGAACCGGCCGCCAAGCCGGCTCGCAAGACGCCGGCGCGCCGTCGATAAGTACGTGGATGAGCACGAGAGCGGTTTGCTGTACGTAACGTTGACCGTCCGTCAGCGATTACATCCGCGAGTGCGTCCGCAATCACATCCGTAATGAAACTGCACATCCTCGCCGTCGGCCACAAGATGCCGGACTGGATCGCCACCGGCTTCGACGAGTACGCGAAGCGCATACCGCCCGAGCTGCGTATCGAGTTGCGCGAGATCAAGCCCGAACAGCGATCGTCGGGGCGTCCCGCCGAGAGCGTGATGGCGGCGGAGCGGTTGAAGATCGAAGCCGCGTTGCCGAAGAACGCGCGCATTGTCGCGCTCGACGAACGCGGCAAGGACTGGACCACCATGCAGTTCGCCGCCGCGCTGCCCGGCTGGCAGCAGGACGGACGCGACGTGGCGTTCCTGATCGGCGGCGCCGATGGACTCGACCCCGATCTCAAGGCGCGCGCCGACATGCTGTTGCGCGTCTCCAGCCTGACGCTGCCGCACGCCATGGTGCGTGTGCTGCTTGCCGAACAGCTTTACCGCGCGTGGACCATCACGCAAAATCACCCCTATCACCGCGTGTGAGCGGCTGAGGTAAGCGCCTACGGCTGTCCGGACATTCCGGCGCGCCTTTTGTTTAGTCGCTTGCGTCTTGCGTATATGCCACCTGCGCGCCGCGGTCATACGCGCTTTTCCGAATGTGCCTTTGATGTGCCCGGTAAATGCGCGCCATTCGCGTATGCCGTACGCTGTTCACGCGCGACCTCAACACCCATGCCCAACTGAGACCCTTTATGGCAACGCCCGCTGCTGCACTCCATTCGTTCGTCTATCTCGCCTCCCAAAGTCCGCGCCGTCAGGAGCTGCTGCAACAGCTAGGCGTGCGCTACGAGCTGCTGCTGCCCCGCCCCGACGAAGACGCCGAAGCGCTCGAAGCCGAGTTGCCCGGCGAGCTTGCACACGACTACGTAGTGCGCGTGTGCCAGGCGAAAGCGCAAGCGGCACGTGCGCGCCTGGTCGCGGGTGCTCATGTGTCTGCGCCGATCCTCGTTGCGGACACAACCGTCACGATCGATGACGCGATTCTCGGCAAGCCCACCGATGCCGACGACGCGCTCGCCATGCTCACGCGCCTCGCCGGACGCGAACACGAGGTGCTGACGGCGCTGGCCGTCGTCGATGCGAACGGGGCGCTGCTGCCGGCTGCGTTGTCGGTATCGCGCGTGCGTTTTGCTGCAGTGCAGGCGGGCGCCCTGCAACACTATGTGGACAGCGGCGAGCCGTTCGGCAAGGCAGGAGCGTACGGCGTACAGGGGCGTGCCGCGGAGTTTATCGAACGTATCGAAGGGTCCTATTCAGGTATCATGGGTTTGCCTCTTTTTGAAACCGCTGCACTCCTGCGTGCGGCGCGCATCGACTTCTAGAACAACACCATGAATGAAGAAATCCTGATCAATGTCACGCCGCAGGAAACGCGCGTCGCGCTGGTCCAGCAAGGCGCCGTCCAGGAACTTCACGTCGAACGCACACTGTCGCGCGGACGCGTCGGCAACGTCTATCTCGGCAAGGTCGTTCGCGTGTTGCCGGGCATGCAATCCGCTTTTATCGATATAGGCCTCGAGCGCGCAGCGTTCCTGCACGTGGCGGACATCTGGCATCCGCGCCTCGCGGGCGAACCTCAGCATCAGGCGCCGCATCAGCCGATCGAAAAGATCGTCTTCGAAGGTCAGACCTTGATGGTCCAGGTCGTCAAAGATCCGATTGGCACCAAGGGCGCGCGGCTGTCCACGCAGGTCAGTATCGCGGGGCGCACACTCGTTTATCTGCCGCAGGAACCGCATATCGGGATTTCGCAGAAGATCGAAAGCGAAGCAGAACGCGAAGCGATTCGCGCCCGGCTGACTGCCGTGTTGCCCGCTGACGAGAAAGGCGGCTACATCGTGCGCACGATCGCCGAGGACTCCACCAGCGAGGAACTGGCCAGCGACGTGGCATATCTGCGCAAGACGTGGACGACGATTCTCTCGCAGGGTCAGCGGATGCCGCCGACGAGCCTGCTGTATCAGGATCTGAATCTGGCTCAACGCGTGCTGCGCGATTTTGTAAACGACGAGACCTCGCGTATTCAGGTCGATTCGCGCGAGACGTTCCAGATGCTCTCCGATTTCGCGGCGGAATTTACGCCTGCGGTGTCATCGAAGCTGCATCACTACGCGGGCGAACGGCCGCTCTACGATCTCTACAACATCGAGACCGAAATTCAACGGGCATTGTCGCGGCGCGTGGATCTGAAGTCGGGCGGGTATCTCGTCATCGATCAAACTGAAGCAATGACGACCATCGACGTGAACACCGGTGGCTACGTCGGCGCGCGTAACTTCGACGATACGATTTTCAAAACCAACCTCGAAGCTGCGCATACGATCGCGCGGCAATTGCGCCTGCGCAATCTGGGCGGCGTGATCATCATCGACTTCATCGACATGGAGAACGTCGAGCATCGCGACCAGGTGTTGGGTGAACTGAAGAAGGCGCTGTCGCGCGATCGCACGCGGGTGACGGTCAACGGGTTTTCGCAGCTTGGGCTCGTGGAGATGACGCGTAAGCGAACTCGCGAGTCGCTGGCGCATGTGCTTTGCGAACCGTGTCCGGTGTGTCAGGGTAAGGGGCAGGTCAAGACCGCACGGACCGTTTGCTACGACGTGCTGCGCGAGATTCTGCGTGAGTCGCGACAGTTCAATCCGCGTGAGTTTCGCGTGGTGGCTTCGCAGCAGGTGATTGATCTATTCCTCGAGGAGGAGTCGCAACATTTGGCGATGCTGATCGATTTCATCGGCAAGCCGGTGTCGCTGCAGGTGGAGTCGAATTTGAGCCAGGAGCAGTACGACATTGTGCTGATGTAGTTCAAAGTAGTTCATATTCCAGAAGTTTCAATTCATCCCGTCCGCCGCACTGGCGGAAAACGCTTCGCACTGCGGTTAAACATCACGCGGCGGAACCGCTCTCTCTTGTGTTCGTCTTCGAAATGCGCGAGAGACGGCTTGATCAGATCGCTTCGCGAGACGATCCCGACCAGACGGAGCGTCTGCCTGTCGGCAACTACGGGCAAACGTTCGAGACCATGGACTGCGAGCCGCGTCGCGACCAGCCTGCAGGTTTCATCGGGCAACGCAACAATCGGCGCGTTTGCGCTCAACAGATCGGCAAGGCGCGCATCGGACGCCTGGGCGGCCCCTGCGGTCCCCTTGTCACGAAACCGCTCTAGCGCCGCGCGATCTACCATGCCGGTCACTACACCGTCCTTGAGCGCCGGATAGGCTCGATGCGTTTGCGTGGTGCCGAAGAATGTCGTCAGCGCCTCGCTCACCGACAGGTTGGCGTCGATCGTCTCGACGGACCGGGACATCACCTCATCGACGTAGTGGCGTTCGAGCGGATCGACACCATATTCCCGGTAGATGTGGTATCCGCGGCGAGCGATCTTCTCCGTCATGATGGAGCGCCGCATGACCGCGGTCGCAAAGCCGTGTGCCACGAGCGTAGCGGCGAGGAGCGGCAACAACGCGTTGCTATCGTGCGTCAGGCCAAACGCAAACACGATTGCCGTGAGCGGCGCACCAAGCGTTGCACCGAGTGTCGCTGCCATGCAAACGAGCGGCCACAGCGCTGGTTCGCCGCCTGGCAGCACGTGGCCAAGCACGGTGCCAAGTCCTGCACCCAACATGAGCAGCGGAGCGAGTACCCCGCCCGACGTGCCGGAGCCCAGCGCAACCACCCAGATAATGGCCTTCACAACCAGAATGGCGATAGCGACCTGCAGCACGACATGCTGATGCAGCAGGTCTCCGATCACGTCGTAGCCCACGCCAAGCGCGCGAGGTTCGAGAAATCCGCCGATCCCCACCACAAGGCCGCCGAGCGCGGGCCACCACATCCAGTGAACAGGCAGCTTGCCGAACAGGTCTTCGGTCTTGTACAAAGCAGCGGACAGGCCGGAGGCTAGCGCCCCGCTCAACAGGCCGGCAATCACGCATGACACGAGCGAGAGCGCGCCAGGAGGCGCCGTTTCGAGGGGAAACAGCGGACCTGTACCGAAGAATGCCGCACGCGCAAAGCCCGCGACTGCACACGCCAGTGCAACCGGCAAGAAGCTGCGCGGCCGCCATTCGAACAACAGCAGTTCAACCGCCAGCAGCACGGCGGCCACGGGCGTCCCGAAGACTGCTGTCATACCGGCAGCCGCACCGGCCACCAGCAGCGTTTTGCGTTCCGCCGACGTCACCTTCACGCACTGCGCGATCAGCGAACCGAGTGCACCGCCTGTCATGATGATCGGGCCTTCGGCACCAAACGGGCCGCCGCTGCCGATCACGATGCCGGACGACAGCGGCTTGAGAATCGCGACTTTCGGTGACATGCGGCTCTTGCCGAACAGGATGGCTTCGATTGCTTCCGGAATACCGTGGCCGCGGATTTTCTCCGAACCGTAGCGCGCCATGAGACCCACGATCAGGCCACCCACCACCGGTATCGCGATTACCCAGCCACCGAGCGTGTTCAGTGCCGGCGATCGATCCGCGAAAGAGAACGCACCGAAGAAAAACAGATTCGTGAACAGGTGAATCAGGCTCAGCAGCACAAACGCCGCGAGCGTGCTGAGCGCGCCAATTGCGGCCGCTAGCAGGGAAATTCCAGGAAGCCGCGCGTTGGATGAGAAGTCGCGCTTATGCGTATTGTGGTTCATGGTTACTCAACGTCGATCTGGGGAACCTTGAAGGCGCCCTTGAGGGATTTCAATTCGGCACGATGCATTTCCGCCAGACGGGAGAGCACCTGCTCGCCCGCTTTCAGCAGATGAACCTCGACCTGGCGGCGATCGGTGTCGCTGATCTTGCGCCGGACGAGATCGAGCGCCTCACAACGGGACACCAGGGCGACCACGCCGTGGTGCTGCGACTGGAGCCGTTCCGCGAGTTCGCCGATGGTCGCCCAGTCGCGCTCCGGATAGCCCTTGATATGCAGCAGCAACAGGTACTGCAAAGGGGTGATGCCTTCGCCCTGCGCGGCCTGCTCGGAAAATCGCTCGAAGCGGCGCATCTGGTAGCGAAACTCGGACAGTTGCTCGAAGTTCGTCTTGGTCAAACCGCGCGCGAGTGTTTTCATCGGAGTCCCGAAGGAAAATGCAAAAACCAAATTATATCACTTTGTGATACTTAGGCCCGCAATCGGATCCGCCACCGTAATCATCCCGGTGAGTCGCTCCTCGACAATGCCCAGCAAGGCACCGAGGCACGATCTCAGGCGCTCCGACCGGGAAGAAAGCTTCTTGTCAGAAAGTGCCGCCTCGTTCGCGAGAATCCCCGCCCGTGCGCTGCGCAAAAAAATCTCCTCGCAGCGACGGATTCCACGCTCCCAGCCGTTTAAGCATCAAAGGCACTCCTGCAAGTCGACGCGCCAGCCCACTCCGTACGAGCTCAAACGCCATGACCATTCGAATTCTTCTCGTTGATGACGATCCAGAACTGCGCACCCTGCTATGCGACTACCTGGGACGCCAGGGCATCGAAATCTCGACGCTGCACGACGCGGGTGCGCTGCAACACTGGCTCGAAAGAGACCGGCCGGACGTGATCGTCCTCGACGTGCTGATGCCGGGCGTGGATGGGCTAACCGCGCTGGGGCGCCTGCGTGCCTCAGGCGACGATATCCCCGTGATCCTGCTGACCGGACGTTCCGATGACATCGACCGGATCGTCGGACTTGAAATGGGTGCGGACGATTACATCGGCAAGCCGTTTAACCCGCGTGAACTGATCGCACGCGTAGAAGCCATCTTGCGGCGGCGTCGCGTGGCGTTGTCACCCACTGCGCTGGAACACCGCGAACCATTCCGCTTTGGACGCTTCACGCTCGATTTCGAGTCTCGCACCCTGAAAGCCGCAGACCGCTCGCAGATCCTGTCGGCCACCGAATTCGCCATGCTCAAGGTTTTCATCAATCATGCAATGCGCACGCTCACCCGCGAGCGCCTGATCGACCTGCTGTACGGTCCCGAAGACGAACATACCGATCGCGGCGTCGACGTGCAGGTCTGGCGTCTGCGGCAGATTCTCGAAACCAATCCGTCCTCGCCACGCCTGATTCAAACTGTCCGTGGTCGCGGCTACGTGTTCGTTCCCGACGGTGAGCAACGTGTGCCGCAACGGGAATACGCTTAGGGTCAAGAGCGTCGTAGCCGTAGTCGTAGGTAGCCGTAGCCCTCCGGATGCGAAACCTTAGTAACCCTTAGGATCGACGCAGTACGACCTCACCCGTTTTGCTCTCCTCCGCCAGACAACACCCAGAAGCCAGCCAGACCCGCCAGCCGCTCAATGAAGCCGCCCGCCCGACGGATTGCGCTGCGGCACGCCGCGATAGTGATTTTCGAAAGCCTCGTGCATGCGCCTGAGCAGCACGAGATACGGTTTGCCTTGCTCCGTGGAAACGAGTCGCGCGGCAATGGAATTCGCTTCATCCCATAGCCGTTCGAATTTTTCTCGTGCTACGGTAATGGGTAACCTCGAGGCCATGAGGTCCGTGAAATCGTTTTCGATCGCCTCCGGCGGGCGAGCCGGTTTTGCCGGGATGTCAGGCATGGGATGGTTCACCGAACACGTTTTAAGTGCTTTCCGAGCGTTAGCGGGCTGCTGCCCGCGCCCGGAGAAGCGGCTCGAATGAACCACGAGAGCGGAACAGCAGAAAAAACAGCAAATCCGGGATGACAGTTTCGATGCAGCGCCAGTCGAAGCGAGCCTGCCTTACCAGTCATTGTAGTGTCACATAAGTGCAAGACTCGATTGGCAGAATCCCGGTCACAATGAAAATACAGGCAACGGGGCAAAGAGGGTGACCAGAAAATATAAGGTGCTGTTTCTCTGTCGTGAGAACTCAGCACGCAGCATCATTGCAGAGGCTCTGCTGCGCGAGCTGGCGGGCCATCGGTTCGAGGTATTCAGCGCGGGATCCGATCCCGCTGCACGGGTTCATGCGCTGGCGATTGCGCAACTGCGCCCGGGTATCTCCGAGCTCGGCCTGCTCAATCCCAAGAGCTGGCTCGAATTCACCGGCGAATGGGCGCCGCACATGGATCTGATCGTCGCGCTGGACGAGCGGGTCGCCGAACACCATGCGCCGGTGTTTCCGGGCAAACCCCTATTTGTCAGCTGGGAGTTTGCGGACCCTCTGGCGGAAGGAATGACGCCAGAGGAGCGCGCCCGGTCGTTCGAAAAGGTCTTCTGGCAGATCGTGCAGCGCGTGACGCTGTTCATGGAGTTGCCCCGGTACGCATTGTCCGAGGCTCCGTCCGCGCTGCCCGAGGCGCCCGCCGGCATGGTGGACGAAGGGGTCGCGCGCGAGCCGGACATCGTCTGTCCTGGCTGAAGCAACCGGACGCTCAGCTGCACACTCCGGTTGCGCGCCGCACAAAGCCCATCGTTTCAGCCACTTGCGCCGCTTGCCCGCGAATTGTCCACAGCCTTATGAACGGTTTGTGTGGACAAAATTCAGCAAGCTCTGCACCGCCATCAGGCAGCGGACGGACTATGCTACGGCCATCATGAAGCCCAGCACCGAACGCGATTACCACCGGCGGATCGCCCGCGTCATCGAGGCGATCCTGGCAGACCCAGGCGCGCCCCACAACGTGGAGAGCCTCGCCGCGCTCGCGCATCTGTCGCCGTACCACTTCCACCGGATCTACCGTGCCCTGACCGGCGAAAGCATCGTCGAGACCGTTCAGCGGGTGCGGCTCGCGCGGGCGGCCCACCGCCTGACCGTGGCAGACGATTCGGTGACCACCGTCGCGGGGGCCGTGGGCTACGACAGCCCGCAAGCGTTCGCGAGAGCTTTCCGCGGCTTCACGGGTGTCAGCCCCAGCGCATTCCAGACGCGCCAGCGACGCCTGACTGTATCGCCGGCAGACGGATCTGAAGCCGCAGACGACGATGCATCTGCGACGCATGCCGACGTAACGTTCTACGAGCTCGTCGAACTCGTAGAACTCGCGCCGCTCGATCTGCTTTGTCTGCGGCACGAGGGTCCCGCCGCCACCATCAGCCAGACCTTCAGGACGCTATGGCAAATGCTGGGCTGCAGCGCCGACTGGGCGCTGGCTCAAGGCACGATCGGCATGAGTACCGGTGACCCCGAGGAGGATGGCGATTTCCGCTACCTCGCCGGCGTCGTTCCGGCTGCGGCAATGGAGGCGAGCGGCCAAGTCGAAGCCGTGCGGATCGAAGGCGGTCTGTATGCGGCCCACCGGCTCGTGGGTCCTTATGCGCTGATCGCACCGACCTTTCGGGCACTGTTCGGCGGCTGGCTGCCACGCAGCGGCTACGAACCCGACGACCGGCCCGCTCTCGAGTTCTATCGCAGCCGGCCCTCGCCCGACAGGCAGCACGAATACGTCACCGACCTCATGATTCCTATCCGCAAGGAGTGACCATGCTTCGCCTGTTTCTCTGCGCCCTCAAGTTCGTTGCACTCGTCGCTGCATGCGAAAGCGCCGCCGCTCTCGCCGCAGATAGCGGCAACGCTGTGCCCTATCACGTCGGCGCCGCCGTGCGTGTCTTTCACCCTGACGTTGCGCGCAACTGGCGTGGTGCGCACACCGAAGCGCTCGTGACAAGAATCTGGTATCCGGTCGACCCTGCCATACCTGAAACGCCTCATGCGATGGGTGATTCACCCTTCCAGGCGCACCCTTTTGCGAGCGGCGCGCCGCTGTCGCCCGCTCACGCCCGATACCCGCTTCTGGTGTTGTCGCACGGCACTGGCGGGACCGCCGAAACGCTCGACTGGCTCGCCTCCGCGCTTGCCGCAAACGGCTATATCGTGGCTGGCGTCAATCATCCGGGCAATAACGCACTTGAACCGGTGACCCTGGATGGCTTTCTGCTGTGGTGGGAGCGAGCCACCGACCTGAGCGAAGTGCTCGACGGCATGCTCGACGATCCGGTACTGGGTGCCCGTATCGACACGACCCGCATCGGCGCGGTGGGCTTTTCGCTCGGCGGCTATACCGTGCTCGAACTGGCCGGCGCACGAACGGACCTCAAACGATTCCAGGACTTCTGCGCGTCGCCCGCTGCCGACGCCATCTGCCATCCGCCCGAAATGAAGCGTCTTCCTGACGGCCCAGTGAAACCGGCGAGCTTCTCGCCCGCGACAATCGCATCCATGGCACGCTCCGGCGACTCGTATCGCGACGCTCGCATCAAGGCCGTGTTTGCGATCGCTCCCGCCCTGGGCGAGGCTTTCGGCACGGACGCCTTCGCAGGCGTCGACATCCCCATCTCGCTGACGGCGGGCACCAATGATCCGATCGCCCCGATTGCGACCAACATTCAGCGTATCGCCAGCCTCATGCCAAATGCGAAAGTCAGCATGGTGCCGGGTGCCTTGCATAACACCTTCCTGGATACCTGCATACCGGCGCTGGCTGATCAGGCCGCTGCAATCTGCAACGACGGGCCGGGGGTAGACCGTGACGCCGTCCATGCACAGACAGTCGAACGGGCGCTTGCGTTTTTCAAGGATGCCTTGCCCGCCAACGCGCAATGACGTGGAACGACTCCGCCAAGGCGTCGTCCGCGCCGTTCGTACAGCCTCTGCGATCCGTTTTATGCGCGGCCGCGCAACATCATCAATCCATTCGCATAACGAAGCATATATCCGAACGGGGAACCTATGCTCCGCACTGCTGTTACGGCACGAGCCGTTCCGGATCTCGCGGCACAAACGCCGCTTCCTTCACGTTCGACAACCCCAGCAATCTGGCGATCACCCGGTCGACGCCCAGGCCAAAGCCACCGTGCGGCGGACAACCGTAGCGAAAGTTGTCGAGATAATGCGTGATGGAAGCCAGTTCGACACCCTTCTCAGTAGCCTGCTCACATAAGACCTCGTACCGATGCTCGCGCACCGCTCCGGTCGTAATCTCAATCCCTTTGAAAATCAGATCAAAGCTCTTCGTGGTGTTTTGCTCGCGGTCCCACGCATGATAGAAAGGGCGCCTGGCGATCGGATAGTCGCTCACGAAGATGAGGTCGCTACCCAGCAGCTTGTGCAGCATGCTCTCGCCTTCATCCGGCAGGTCTTGCGCGGGACCGAGACTCATACCGTGGGCCGAGAGGATCTCCTTGGCTTCGCTCAGCGTGAGATACCTGACACTCGGCGCAAGCGGCAAGTCGACGCCGAACAGCGCTTTGACGTCTTCAGAAAACGGTTCGAGTTTCGCAAACGCATAACTCAGCATCTGCTCCTCGAACGCCATGACCTGAGCTGTTTCGAAAGCCCACGCGAATTCGACATCGAGGCCGGTGAACTCGGTCATATGGCGGCTGCTGCGGCTCTCCTCCGCGCGGAACACGGGACCGATCTCGAAGACGCCTTCGAGACCCGACGCAATCCCCATCTGCTTATAGAACTGCGGCGATTGAGCGAGAAACGCCTGCGTCTCGAAGTAGTCGACACGAAACACCTGGGCACCGCTCTCGCTGGCGTTGCCCATCAGCTTCGGCGTGTGCAACTCGGTAAAGCCGTGGCTCAGGGCGAACTCGCGGCACGCGAATTCGAACGCGCTGCGCAAGCGCAGCATCAGTTGCCACTTCGGCGCCTTCAGGTCCACCACACGAAAGTTGAAGCGCAGATCGACACTGCTCGCCTCGGTAACCGGATAAGGCTGCGCCTTGGAAAAAATCTCCACGGACTGTACCTGAATTTCCACGCCGTAAGTCTTGCTCTGCGTGGCAGCAACGATCCGTCCCGTCGTGGCGAAAGTCGAACCCACCAACAACTGCCCCACTTGCGGATGCTCCGCGACAGACGACTTGTCGACGACAAGCTGAATCTTCCCGGTCACATCATGAGCAAGCAGGAACTGCAGGTTTTTCTGGTCCCTCAGCACATCCAGCGTGAGATACAGCGTGACGACTTCACCCACATGGTGCTTCAGGTCTTCAACTAAGGTCCTCATGGTCTTCTGCCTTGATGAAAAGCGCGCGGAAATAAAAAAAGGCACTCAGTTTCGTGAGTGCCTTTGGCTTGACGGTGCTTATTTTTCAACAGACAAATAATCTCCTGTCACCCAAAGG